>JAFGSK010000072.1 GCA_016934635.1 Caldifarciminota bacterium | reverse complement strand
TCCTCCTTTGTAGTTTTTTCCTGATTATACTTATCAGGTTTTGGATCCGCTATCCTATTTTCAACAGGCTATGGGACATCCCCAAATCCTTTTTTCCCAGTAGTTTAGCTTCCATCCAACTATGTATGGATGAATCAATACCAGGTAATCGAGCTTATTTAATCGAGTCAGATGCCTCAAGCCCCGGCCTTTGACGTTCATCAAGTACCATAACTCCAAGTATCGGAGTTCTGTGAGGTTTGACAGGCTTTTCATTCCTATGTCAGTCGCCCGTAATCCCACTATCAATAAACACCTTAAGTTTTTCAATCTACACAGCAGTTCCAAATCCTTATCGCAAATCCTGACCATCACCAACACCAGTGTTCTTAACTCACTTAATTCACTCAACTTAACAAAACCGGATGCCGACATTTTCTCGTTTTCAGCTCGATCAATAAAATGATCAGCTATTACATGGAGTTCAGTCAATTTCTCAAGACTTGATGCATACACCAACAACGAGTCGTTTACTCCTTCACCTCCATAATACAATCCACGCAAACTCTTCAGTTCTGATAAGAAATGGTGATTCGCGGCAGCATCCTCAAAAGGAATGCTACACGGGTTATGGATGTAAAGACTCACAGGCTGTTCAGTCATCTTTGCTATCACCGGCAAAGCCAGGCTGTTGCAGCTGACCGCCAGGATGCTGTTTGGTTGCGGGAGACTTTCGATATCGATTCCGGTTGAATTATGTGAGGAATCGACATAGATACCGACCAGTGTATCGTTTACCCACAGGTTTTTTCAACGATTCTATAATCTATGCTGTCCTGGCCCTGCCAGGGGTAAAGATATCCTGCAGACCCTGAGATTTCTATCATATCTTTGCCGGGTTCGAACCACGTAACATCTACTTCTCCCAGGTTCTCGCTCCCGTTCTTTGTTACTGTGAGATATTTCCTTTCAACTTGTTTCGTATCAAAATCACTGGAGCCGCACGAAACCAGAATAGTCGTGACGACAACGATCCATAACCTGACATTGAGTGTTTTTTACGTCAAACTCTTCTCCTTAATGGGTAATCTCGCATTCAGACAAAGCCTGGCGGAGATCGGAGATTTGTTCGCTTGAAAGGTCGCTATTTACGAGATTGAGTTTCTCCAGCTGTGTCATACCCATGAGGTTTTTAAATTCCTTTTCACCGATGCTGCAATTTCTAAATCCCAGGTTGCGAATTGACTTCAAGTTAAAAGGTACTGGCCCCTTGAGAAATCCCGGACGGATATAATAACAGAATTCCAGATCAATATATTCAAGTTTCCTGCATTTTCGTAAATGCCTGAATCCGGTTCCCTTCAGCCCCCAGCATGTACTGATTCTTAACTGACGAAGCTCGGTAAGATTAGCGAGGTATTTCAGGTCGTCATCGGTGATATTACCTGTTCCATCCAGGGTCAGGGTCTGGAGATTATGTATGTTTGAGACGACACTCAAGTATCTGAACGAATCACTGCGATTGAGATTCCACATGTCAGATAAGACTAGAATCCTCAAGCTATCTAAACCAGCCAATAAGCTCAGTCCCGCAGGCGAGAGTTCCTTGCCTGCAAAAGAAAGAAAAGGAGAGTGAGAAATCACAAGCTCTCTCAACTGAGCCATCTGGCTTATGTGTGTTGGCTCCTCATCGGAAACTACCGCGCCACTGACATCAAGGGACCGCAAGCTGTCCAGTTCTTTGAGGTAGCTGTAGTCCTTTACAGGCGGCTTGATTGAAACATCCCCTTCAGGCGATTCTTCGACCCAATCCATCGGGCCTTTAACTTGACCGAGGTATAGGTGAGCCAGGTGGGGAAATTTCGTAAGTTGAGGAAGAACTTCGTCCCCTGCAACAATGGATACAATGCGGTTAGGTCGGAAAAGATTGTTTGGATCAACATTGTACCAGTAAAACGCTACCAGAGTATCCCTAATCCACAGCAGACCGTCCTTAAGAACCAAATCAATGCTGTCCTCTCCCTGCCAGATGATTCTATAGAGTCCTCCTGCTGGATAGAAATCCACACCTTTTTCCAACCCGGTAACGTCAATACTGTCCCAAAACTCACCGTTGGCAGTAATATCCATGTACCGTCTTGATGGAAGTTCGTTCTGCGTTGCTTTACTTTTACAGCCGATCAAAGCCGTGAAGATACCAATTATCATCATCTTCAAATATAGTCTCGTCTTATCCTGCTTAATATCTAATCTCGCATTCAGGCAGGGCGTTGCGCAACCTGTTAACGCCTTCCTCGGTAACATCAGTGGAATTGAGCCTTAACTCCCTCAGGTTCGTTAAGCCTTCAAGGTAAACTAACCCGGTGTCGGTTACATCAGTCGAGGACAAATCCAGGCTTGTGAGTTCGGTAAGCTTCTGAAGATGCTTCAATCCTTTGTCGGTAATCGGATTATTGCCGAGATTAAGCTGAATAAGGTTGGTCAGTTTGGAAATGTGCTTGAGGGACCTATCTCTCAGGTGTGTATTTGCGAGACTCAGCCTTTCGAGCTTCGGAAGTTTGGGTATATACCGAACTTCCAAAGGTTCTTCCTCCCATAAATTCTCATGATCCATATAGAAACAGCCGCTGAGATCCAATTCCTCGAGCTTTGTTAAGTTTCTCAGGTATTTTAAACCCCACCCGTTTAAGTTCCAATCGTCTCGCAGCATCAGTTTTCGGAGGTTGGATACCGATTCAAGATGCACTAACTGTCTGTCATAAACGCAGGGGTCTTCTAACAACAACACCTCTAGATTGGAAAGCCCTTCTAGAACTGCCAACCCTGCTTCACCGATCCATATATTGCGGAGGTCAAGGGTATGCAGCTTGTCTAGATCTTTTAGTTGAGCCAATCCTGAGGAAGTAATATCCTTTTCAACCAAAAAGAAATAGTCTGACGACATCCAAAGCTCTCTGAGTTCAGCAAGATTGCCGATATATTTCATATCTTCGTCAGTAATCCTGGTGTCTTCCAGGACAAGGGCTTTCAGATCACCCAACTCAGTCAAAGGTGTTAAGTCGGCTTTCAAGTGAGATGACAACCTGGTACTTGAAAAAATATCTACTACTCTGTCAAGATCATAGACAGTTAAGGCCTTGAGATCTTTGTATCCCGCAACCTGAGAAAGATGAGCCCCGTCAACAATGACTGTCGTTATTTTGTTTGGTTCAGGAAGAAAAATCGATGCCTTTCCAGTGAGATCGATTCCGACCGCAGTATCTCGTACCCAAAGAAGATTCTCCTCGATGCGGTATTCGAGTGTATCCTCCCCTTGCCAGGGATAGAGCCACAAACCGATCTGAACCATGTTTTCACCCTTCTCCCACCAGGTTACGTCCACGCTGTAGACAAATTCACCGTCTTCGGTAACAATCACATACTGCCTCGATGTATGTTCGATCTGTTCTGAATACCTTTTGCAGGTGGCAGAAATAAAACAACCCACTACTAATGCTAGTTTCAAAAAATATCTCAAGATATCCTCCTTTTATGTTTACATTATACCCATAGCCCCCGGATTGTCAAGCACAACCAAAAGGCCCGCTTTCGCGGGCCTTCAGTATGGGGACCGAATGAAGCTGTCAGGTACCCAGCGCTTTTTTATACCCTTTCGCCTCAGGATCGTCTGGTTTAATTTTTTGCCATAGCTCCAGGGTTTTGCCGAGGAAATCAGTGAACTCGTAAGTATCGAATAGTTCGGCGGCTTTTTTGAGGTAAGCTACAGCATCCTCGATGAGTCCTTCTTCGGCGAAATCCTCGGCTATTCTTAGATATATCACACCGTAGTTCACGAACAGGATTTCGTAGTGCTTGGTAAGAGGTGAGGGATTGAAGGTCCACACGATTATCTTTTCGGGGAGATCGAGTCTGTAAATCTCATCCATGTTCTTGACCGCCTTCTCGCGGTCGAATGGCTTCTCAACCGGTTCGCGCTCCAGCTTGGTAAGTAGTCCGCCGCGGGAGAAGCACTTGCAGTGCATCGAGATTCTATCTTCAGGAACCATCGCGAAGAAGACAGACACATCGCCTGCGTTCTCGATAATGTCGTCTATCAAGATATCTGAAATGAGTTTTACCCCTTCATCAGATTGCTTAGGCTGGAGGATCTTAAGTTCATCGTCTGTTAACGAGATGGGTACTCCGAGACGATTCTTGACGAATGCGGCGTACCAACCAAGATTGAGGAGTGCAAGGTTGACAACCTTAACATCCGTGCGGGTTCCTTTTGAAAGCTGAAGTGCAATCAAAGGGTAGGTATCCATGTCGCCGTTGGTGAAAAGAATAGCCCCTTCGTCTGCGTCTGCCAGAAGGTTGTAACCGTAGTCCAGCACTGCCTTGGGGAAATATCCTTTTTCAACCATAGCCTTAAGCTGGTTCTCGGCTTTCTCTACTTCACCTATGAAAAGGTACGCAGGCCAAAGCATTGTATGAGCGTCGAAAAGCATCGCGTCCTTGGCAAGGGCCTTTTCCATCAGCTCTATAGCCTCGTTAACCAGTTCCGCCTCCGGTTTATCGGCGGGGGCCATTCCGTACCAGGGAATAAGTGAGGAACCGTAGTACAGACAAGCCCTTGCGTGTTCGGAGTCAGCCTCATAAGCTTTTGCAAATTCTTGAGCCGCTGCTTCCATATCCCCCTGGTAACGTAATGCCCTGCCCAGCCCGATGCGCGCATCTACGCAGTTCTCATCTGCTTCAAGAATCTCCGAATAGGCCTTCTGTGCTTCGTCGAACCTGGCATCATAGAACAATCCGTCGGCTTTTTTGAGTTTGTTCCTGATCTCAGGTGTGTAGCTAGAGTAAGGGTCTTCGACCTTTGACTTGCATCCTGCTAAAAGCAGGGTTAATCCTAAAAGGGCCGCTATTTTGGTTTTGTGTTTTATCATTCATCCTCCTCGCTTGGATGATGTTTATTGGACGGGTCAGGTCTCTTGAAGTTAACCTGAGATTTTGTCCATTGAACAAAGCCTCCCCCTTCCTGACGGAAGGAATCGGTGCACTGCACCGGGGGGAGAGGTAATACTTGTTTGTTTAAGCCGACTCCTCTATATTTTATTTTCAGTCAATCGTGAACCTTGTACTTCTTCTTTAATCTTAACGCCTCAGCGTCGTCGGGATAAAGCTTCAACCAAATCCTGATCACGTATTCAATCAACTCGGGATCGGCTTTCTCTGCAATCTCAAATGCCCTACGAAAGTATTCAACTGCAAAGTATTGCAGATCATTATAGGCAAAGCACCGCGCAGCGTCAACGTATAGTGGTATATATATAGCTTCCATATTACGATTAGTCCTGGTTATTGGAGAAAAATTAGCTTCCCACTCTACTCCTTTACCATAATCCCGAATTACATATTTCCTTGTCAGGTTTTCAACTAACTTATTAGCGTCAATCCATGGAACGCTATCCGGATAGTACCTGGAAAGCGTCCCTTCTATGCAAAGATTCTTACGATATTTCTCTGTAAAACTCTGCGTGAGAGTCCTTGAAAAGTAAACCGGCGGGCCGTTCTCGAACTTTACCGCATTCTCAGCAATGTGCCCTATGTAGATAAGTGCAGGGAGAACAAATTCTCCATTCTCTCTATACCAGTACATTACGAAGTCATCCAAAACAGAATCCGGATAGGTGATGGGTACGTTGAAAGAATCTCTCATGATCTTGGCATACCAGGAAGTATTGAGCAGACTTGTGTTAACGACCCTGACGTCTTTGCGGAATCCATGTCCTTGCTGCAAAACCAGCAACGGATAGGTATCGTTATCCCCGTTGGTGAAGATTATTCCTCCCGAGTCCGCGGAAACAAGCAGATTATGGGCATAATCGAGCACCCGCTGCGGGTAGTAGTTCTTTCTGGCAAGTTCTTTGATGTGGTAATTCGCCCTCTGAACGTCGCCTTTCATAAGATAAGCCCCCCATATAATAATGTGAGGGTAGGCAAGAGAGGGATCTATCTCTATCGATCTTTCCATGTAATATATAGCTTTATTAAGGTTTTCCATGTGCTCTTCTCCGTCTTCGGGATAAGGATCCATCCAAGGAAAACACTTTTCACCGTAGAACAAGTTCGCCAATGGATGGGTGGAGTCTTGCTGGAAAGCCTTCTCGAATTCACTCCTAACAAGAGCCATGCTGTCTTCGTAGAAATCAGTCGTATCAAGGTCTCGAAATAGATAGTACATTGATAGACCTGATCCGATGCGAGCGTCCACGCATTCGAGTTCAATTCGAAGGGCTTTCTTAAACCTCTCGATAGCATCCCGGAAGTCCTTGGCGTAATAGAGCTCGATGCCTTTCTCGAGGAGCTTGTTAACCCTTGGGCCATAATCTGAATAAACCTTGAAGCCTGGGAAAACAACAACTATAATCAAAACAAACGCGAGAATTAATATATTTTTTTTCTTCACTGCTACCTTCTTGTCTATTATAAATAAATTCAGGCCTGTGTCAATATGTTTACAGTGAACTCGATCCTGCATGGTTGACAATATACTGTATTGGACGAATCAAGAAATCAGGATGTTTATCTGAATAGTCCTAAGAATCCATGCCGTAGCCAAGGTAATGCGAAGCTTCAGCTTCGCTAAGGGTCTAAAGACCCGCGCTACGTGTTTTCAGTCACTCCACGTAGGCAAGGATGTATTCCCGGACTTCCCTTTTACAGATCTGAAGTCGCTCAACGGTCAAATCAGACAACCCTTTGCGGGGAACATGTCGACCTCTGTCAAGCCACATCTTTATATTCTTGAACTTCCTCTTAGAGACCTTGAGTGCTTCGGCAGTCTCTCCCTCACCACCGAATTTACGAATTAGTACCTCCATCGCCATGTAAAGGTTGCCCGCGATTGCGAGTTGATCTAAACCTGACAACGCTAAACGGTAGTAACCCATCGCTGCACGAAGAGTTAGGCCTTTATCCGAAAGTGCATATCGGAACGTATCTTGAATAGAACCCGAATCTCCACGTCTATCAATAACATAAACATCACCCTCAATATCCGTCGCCCCAATGGATACATAGCGCCTCGTAGGGGCTTTTTCACCTTCAGGTTTTTCGATGACAGTAGGAGGTGCAGATTTTGCTTTTTGATATTTTTCGATAAGCCCAACGACTTGAAAGAAATGTCCTCTATCTAGAATGTATGAATCAACTATTATCTCCGCAATCTTAAAAGCCTTGTCTAGAAAAATCACAGACTCTACGCCCGTGCCCTTGCACTCAGCTCTAATCGAATCACCAGTTACAGTGAAATTAATTGCACCTGCTGAGAATCTATCTCCCCTATTACTTTCCCAAAGGTGTGGTTCAATCTTCCACTCAAACATACTCCCCACAGCCTCATCACCCATTCCACCTCCTTTTGAATATTGTGTTACACTACAGGGTAGGGGCAAATCATGACGCGAAGCGGCGAAGCCATGTGCCCCTACAGGCTGTATTACCCGTACTACCCGTACAGGTCCCGAAGAAATCACTCCGTGATTTCTTCGGGTAAAACGTAGTCCCCGTACACCCAGCCGGTGTTACCTATCTTATCCTTAATCTTGTACCATGGTGTGCCGCCCATGCGCTTGACCTTGTCCCGGAACGCAACCATATCGAGTTCCATCAGCTTCAGTGTATCCTTCTGGCCTGCGGTTACGTATTCGACATGCACCCAGCCGTGACCGCCTGGATCAGCCGAAAAGCACGCCTTCACAGCCATACCCTTGTTAAGGGTAAAGTCCTCGTCCACTTTATGGGAGGCGGTCATTACCCCGTCCTCGAACTTATAAGGTGGAGCATAGTACCCGCCGCCGGTATCGACCCATTCGTAGTTGGTGAATTCAATGTCGGCGCCATCGGCGTCTTGATAGCGTTCCTCGAGTATCTCGACTTCATCACCTTTATCCAGTTGAAAGGAGACCTTGTAGTCGATCCCGGGGCCTCTCCGCACGTTCACACCCGAACCGGTTATCGTGGCATGGCAGGCCTTTTCTAGCTGAGTAACCTCGCTGGTATCGGCTTCCTGAACATCGTTCTTTGGTTTGTTACAGTTTGCTGCACCTCCAACTGCTGCAAGGATAATCGCAATCAATATCCCCTTGAAGAAATCACTGGATTTCACGTTCGCCTCCTGGTCTTGTTTTCCTCATCATACCGGAACTGATTACTATGTCAAGGCGGAAGCGGGATATAATGACTGCGTTTGATATCGCACTTCGGCAAAGCTTTCTCGAGTGTGTCCAGATTGTTAGCGGATATGTCGATCTCACCTATCCTGAGTACATCGAGGTTCTTCAGCTTCTTGAGTGCTTGGAGGTTTTCATCAACCAAAGGTGTAAAGGTCAGGGTCAGTTCTTTCAAGGCTACGAAACCCTTAAGCGAGGCAATACCCTCACTCGTAATGGACGTATACTCCAGACTCAACTTCCGCAGGTAAGGAAGATTCTTAAGATAGGCTATTCCTCTGTCGGAGATGCCTTTTCCCCATAGGTGTAACTCCCTGAGATTCTTGAGATTGGCAAGGTGAATAAGGCCTTCATCCGAGATGTAAACCAGATGCAGATTCAACTTCCTTAGATTTACGAGTCCCTCAAGATGGATCAAACCGGTATCCGAACAATGGGTGAATTCCAAATCCAGGGACCTCAGATCGGTAAGGGGTTCCAGGTAGACCAGCCCTTTATCGGTGATCTTATTCTCAGAAAGGCATAGAACCTTAAGTCCGGTCAAATCGACGAGATGTTTAAGACTAGTGTCGTTTATCCCAGGGCCGAAGGCTTCCAGGACGGAGAGGTTGTCAAGCCTCTTGAGATTTACCCAGTCACTATCACTGAAGATAAAGCACGATAAGGCCTTGAGATTTGAAAATCGTCCAAGATGAGAAAGGTTAGATGCTTGAACCATCAGGAGTGCGATTATATTTCCAGTGTCAGCCAACTCTTCAAGTGGAACCTTACTCAGATTGGCCCCTGCCAGTTTTTCCTCTACGTAAAGGAATCTTTGGTCCCTACGAACGTTTAGCGTATCTTCGCCCTGCCAGGGGTAGTAATAACCGTAAAGGTATAGGAAATCATCGCCCGGTTCAAGATCGGTCACGTCCGATTCATCAATGTCGCCGTCTTCATTAACGATGACAATTTTTTTTGCCTGATAGCCACAGTCCGCTACCGCGGCTAAGAGAATAAACAGGAAAGCTTCCGCCCATCGCCTGACATCACTACTTCTCATAGACTCCTCCTCGATCATATTGAAGAATACTTTACTCATGTTCACTCAAGTTGTCAAGTATTCAACCATCCGGATTCTGTAAATAACTTGAATCTTGACATTAAGCACAAATCTTTATATCATTAAAGATGCGGTATACTCGGGGAGAGTTAACGAAATGTATAAAAGCTCGGGATCTACCCGGGACCGTACTTATTTTCGGTCAAGAGGCGTTCTTCTTCGAGGAAATCATTAAACTTTTGAAGGAGAACTACTCCCGCGGCGGCTGGGGGTATGAGGTTGTGGACGCTTCTGAATTGGATATACGCTGTATTGCCTCTGCGACTGTTTCCCTCTCATTCGACAGTGCAACCAAGCTGACCCTGGTCCGCTCGGCTCACAGATTAACGGAAAGCCAGCTTCATGCACTCGAGAAACTAATCTTAACTAATAGCAAGGACCGAATCCTGATCCTGACTGCACAGGTGGATAAAGCGAAAAAATCTGTGGATAATCTGGTAGCCTGGGCTCAAGAACATAAGATCGCCGTATGTCAGCTAAATCCACCCCGGCCTAAAGAGCTGGAAAAGTGGCTGGAAGATGAAATCTCAAAAAGGGATTTCACCGTAAGCAAAGAAACATTTGATTATATGATAGACATATCAGCTGCAAATCTTTTAGCGCTCTCCCAGATGCTTGACAAGTTGGATATTTTTCGAGGGGAGAAAAAGAATATTAAGCTTGCAGATGTCGAGGATCTGCTGCACGATTCATTTGAGAAGAGTATATACGATTGCATGAAAGCGGTATTTTCCCGCAATAGAGACCTTGCCTCGAGTGAAATGCGGCGTGTGTTGAGTTTTAACAAAAATGATGGTATACTTCAAATAGTACGCATCTTGACAAATGAAGCGTTTCGTTTGCTTAAATACAACGAATTAATAGCGGGTAAGGCATCACGAGAAGAAATCGCAAAGGCCTTAAGGTTAGGTTCAAGGAAGTGGTTATTACAGAAAGAGTATCCGGATAGGGCACGGAAATGGCCCAGCAAGAAGCTTCATCGCCTGCTCAAAGCATTGGCGGAGGTCGATCTTGCAGTCAAGATTACAGGTCGGGATGCCGAGGCGATGCTGGAACAAGTAGTGATCGGAAATCTTGCACCTACAAGTGTAGAGGAGTTTGATGAAATATTCGCATAAGGAAATCGAGGCGCGTTGGCTCAAGCGCTGGGATGATTGGAACTTGTACGATACGCAGGCGAATCCTAAACGCAAGTTTTACCAATTGGAAATGTTTCTTTACACCTCTGGTGACATCCACATCGGTCATTTTCGAAACTACATCATAGGGGACTTTGTGTGGCGTTATAAAAGGATGCATGGTTACGACCTCATTCATCCATTCGGATTCGACGCCTTCGGTTTACCGGCTGAAGAGGCTGCGATTAAACGTAAGGAATCTCCACGGAAATGGACTGAAGCTAATATACAAAAAGCAACCGAGACTATCAAGAAACTGGGTATCAGCTACGACTGGTCGAGAGAGGTCAGGACATGCAATCCGGACTACTACCGCTGGACCCAATGGCTTTTCCTTAAACTCTACGAGAAAGATCTTGCTTACCGTGATACAGGCCTGGTGAACTGGTGTCCTTCATGCAATACAGTACTGGCAAATGAACAGGTTATTTCAGGTAAGTGCTGGAGATGTGATTCAGAGGTCGAGAAGAGGGAACTGGTTCAGTGGTACTTCAAGATCACCGATTACGCCCAGAGATTACTCGACAACCTGGATAAACTGCCTGAGTGGCCTGAACCTATAAAGATAATGCAGCGGAACTGGATCGGTCGGTCTGAGGGGGCGGAGCTGGTATTCGAGTTAGAAGACGATGCGGAAGTGAAACTCCCCATCTTCACCACAAGGCCGGACACCGTATACGGTGTAACTTACATGGCCATAGCACCGGAACACAAGCTGGTTTCCAAGCTCATAGATCGTATGCCCAACAAGGATACAGTGATTGCCTACCGTAATAAGGCCCTTGCAAAATCTGAGATTGAGAGATTGACTGAGGACCGGGAAAAGGACGGTGTGGATACAGGCTTACGGGTGCGCAATCCTTTCTCCGGAGATAAAGTTGCACTCTGGGTTGCGGATTACGTCCTGGCATCGTACGGAACCGGAATAGTAATGGCCGTACCGGCGCACGACCAGCGGGATTTCGAGTTTGCACAAAAGTACGACATACCTGTAAAGGTTGTAATCAATCCGCCTGGCGCTGAACTCGATGTACGGAAGATGGACGAGGCTTATGTAGACCCCGGTGTGATGACGGAATCCGGCCCATTCGACGGCACCGACTCAGAGGTAGGTATCAAGAACGTTGCCGAATATGCGGCTCAGAAGGGCTTCGGCAAGCCTGCGGTATCCTTCAGACTCAGGGACTGGTTGATCTCCAGACAGCGTTACTGGGGCGCGCCGATACCCATGATCCACTGCCCCAGGTGCGGGATGGTCCCTGTACCCGCCGATGAGTTGCCGGTTCTCCTGCCTGATGAGAGCAGGGTCGATTTCGTTCCCAAGGGTCGGTCTCCTTTGAGTTCGGTTCCGGAATTCATGAACACAAAATGCCCTAAGTGCGGCGAAGACGCCCAGAGAGACGCCGATACGATGGATACCTTCGTGGACTCAGCCTGGTATCATCTTCGCTACGTGGATAACAAAAACTCGGGTGAGATATTCCGAAAATCAGAGGCTCGCAAGTGGCTGCCCATCGACCTTTACATCGGCGGTGACGAACACGCCACAGGGCACCTGATCTACTTCCGCTTCATCACCATGTTCTTGTATGACATAGGGGTATCACCGGTCGAGGAGCCGGTCACAAAGCTCTTCAATCACGGAATGGTGTTCGATGAAGCGGGCGATGTGATGAGCAAGTCCAAGGGCAACGTCGTTTCGCCTCGGGATCTGATGGAGCGCATCGGGATCGACGCCGCCCGGGTGGCAATGTTCTTCTTTGCTCCGCCTGACCGCGAGGTTCTGTGGTCCGAGGAAAACGTCAAGGGTTCGACCAGGTTCCTTGAGCGGGTCTACGCAGAGGGCATGGCTGCGACCAAGATTGAGGCGGGTGACGTAGGGGCTGACCTTCAGGTCAGCCCTGTTAAGGGACGGGCCGACTTAAAAATCGGCCCCTACGAAATCTACAAGGCAATCCACAAGACCATCAAGCAGGTCTCACTAGACGCAGAGCAAATGAGCTACAACACCGCCGTTGCCAGGATGATGGAGTTCATGAACCTTTACGCCAACTCAGAAGCCAAGAATAGTTCTGTTGCCCGTTTCGCGATGGAGCGTCTTACTCAGCTACTTGCTCCTTTTGCCCCGTTCATCGCAGAGGAATTGTGGGAGGCTTTCGGGCATACCGAGAGTGTGTTCCGTTCATCATGGCCGGATTACGATGCCGATGCTGTGGTTGAGGACATGGTGACAGTTATCGTGCAGGTTAACGGCAGGTTAAGGGGTAGGCTTGAGGTTCACAAGGACACACCCGGGGACGAGGTGATTGCTCGGGCCAAAGAGATTGAGGCGGTTAAGGGGTACTTGGTAGCGGAACCAAAGAAAACCATATATGTTCCAGATAAGCTCGTCAACTTCGTTATATAATCGGGGTCCCCGCACAGACGCGAAGTGGATGTGTGGGGTGAAAAGACGGTATACGTGCCTGGAAACTCGTGAACTTCGTCATCTGAAATAGGAAGTATGGATGTCAGGAAAACGTCGTGGTTGTTTAATTATTTCTTCGGTCGTCGGGCTGTTTCTCCTGAATTGTCTAACCCAAGAAGACCAGTTGTGCCGAATAGGCCGCGTCAAGATTGGTGTCGCTTATGATGTCTTCGTTCATGACGATTACGCTTACGTATCAAACAACGATGGCGTCGTCGTAATCGATATCAGTGATCGGACCAAACCCAGGAAAGTGGCGTTAATCGATACAGATGGTGCGTTTGGAATAACGGTTGTAGGTGACTATGCCTGTGTGTGTGGTTGGTCAACTGGTTTTACCATTGTTAATATTAAGAATCCACAAGATCCTAAGATTCTGGGAACATGCTTCGAAAACATTTCACCTTATGACGTATGTGCCAATGATTCAACCATGTATGGTATTTATTTCCAAGGCGAATTAAGGGGTATAGACACCAGGGATCCATCATCCCCCTCGTTCATAAGTCAATTCGACGAAGGCGGCAGATTAGTCGGAATAGCTTTGAGTCAAAATGTTGTTTACCTGGCTAATGCTGACAGTGGACTTGTAGTGATAGATGTCACAGACCCTGCAGACCCTTTAAAATTAAAAACTGTCGATGAAACCATTGGTGCATGGAACGTCCAGGTGAACGGAGAGTTGTTGTTTCTGGGGTGCCATCAGAATGGAATCAGGATACTGGACATCTCCGATCCAACCTCTCCAGTTTTAATTAGCTCCATCGC
Organism: Caldifarciminota bacterium; assembly: GCA_016934635.1. Lineage (GTDB taxonomy): Bacteria > Hydrothermota > Tepidihabitantia > B3-TA06 > B3-TA06 > WJJO01. Next base: position 81,647 of record JAFGSK010000072.1, on the reverse strand, counting down.
CGATGTTGGGGAAACGTACGGTGTTTTTGGGGACAGTACTCACCTTTGCGCAGCCGATCTTCAGAGAGGAGTCTGGTTATACGACATAACCGATCCAGATCAACCTCGCTTGATCACCAGTGACTCGAGATACTCACCACATTCTGTATATTACGACGGCCAGTATATCTATCTTGCCGATGAAAGTAAAGGATTCGTCATCCTGGAGTATACTCAAAGCCAGTAAGATTACTCTTCTCTAATCGAACTTACTATTCTTGTAGCTTGACATTACTTAACTTCAAACTAAACTAAGAAGATGAGTTTATCTAACTTATCAATCTCTTTAACTATTTAGGGGGCCAAAACAACCTTTTCTGTCTTTAATCAGTGTGAGTTGAAGTATCTAATCGGGGTATAAGACAGAAAAGGAGGAAACATGTCCAAGACCCAAGCCACAATCATTCTTATAGTAATGGCGGGGAGCTCAATTGCTGCCCAACCAGAGATAAGAACCTTATCGATCCTTGAATCGGCCGAGATACACGTCAAACCTGACCTTGGCGCAATTGAGTTCGTGGTCGAAGCAAGAGATAAGGATAGAAACAAGGCTTACCAGATAAACGAAGAAGCAATGTTAAGGGTAAAGGAAGTACTTAAAACCTACGGCATTGAATCGGATGACATGAAGAGCAACAAATTTCTGGTTGAACGAACCTACCGATACGATAAGAATCAGAATCGGATCTTCGACGGATACTGTGTCTACCATGAAATGCAGGTTGAGACCCGTGACTTAGATAAGATAATGCAAATCGCAGATGAAATCCTTGAAGCAGGAGCAACCAGAATAAAGGGTATCGCATTTAGGATTGAAGATCCAACACCTTATATTGTTGAGGTTAGAACAAAGGCAATGAAAAAAGCAGAAGAAAAAGCTCGACACATCGCAGGACTTGCAGGAATGAAACTTGGAAAACCCCTAATAATAAGCGAACTTAAAGAAGTTAATGATCGCTCTCCAGTAGGAATCATACCTGATATAACTATATCAGCAGATGCCTCAGGTTCCGTGACAATCGAACCCGGAGATATAAAGCTGACCTATACAATCTACATCACCTACGAACTGCAGTGAATTTGCACAGTAGGGGCACGGCATGCCGTGCCCCTACATTTCCCGAATGTTACGAAGTAAATCTACCTCATCTACGGATAGGAGCCGACAACGGCTTGACACACGTCGAGTTTAAGCTAAACTAAGCTGATGAGACGTACAATTGCATCGATTCTTTTAATGGCGGGGGCGACGCTCGCCCTCGATGTCGGAGAGACAAGTCTCAATCATCTGCGTATCCAGCCTTCTGCACGCAGCCAGGGAATGGGAGGAGTCTCTCTGGGATTAGCGGACAATCCGCAAGCCTTCTTCGGCAATCCTGCCGGCCTATCGGATTCGGAAACCTACCTACTAGCAGCAAACTATCTTCCCTATCCTGCCGGAATCCATATCGGTTCTTTTCTATTCAAACCTGCCCATAAAACACCGGCTCCCTTTCGATTTTCAGCGGGCGCACTTTACTTGAACTCAGGCAAAATGACGCTTACGAGCCCGACCAACGAGGAACTGGGAACCTTCAGCTACCACGTGATCAACCTGGGCGGCAATGTAACCTTTGCGCTTGCAGAGTATCTGGATGTAGGAACCAACTTACGCATTCATCTTGCCTCGGCGGACAGTAACTTGCAGGTAGCCGCTGCGGCAGACATCGGCATAATGCTTACCGACATAGTTCCGGGTCTGGCAGTAGGCCTGGCCGCCAGGAACGTAGCGCTGGAGATAATGCCTTTCGTAGAAAAGCCGGGTGCAATCCCATTAGAGATAGGCGGGGGAATAAGTTACGGTGTGAAGAATCTGCTTCTTGCATTGGATGTTAGCAAGCCGTTGGATGCTCCACTCGTAGTAGAGGGCGGTATCGAATTCTTACCTGTGAATATCCTGGCGCTGCGGGGAGGTTACAGCAGTCGCGGATCGGCCTGGAAGACAGACTCAGGTGCAGATGTTCTTGCAGGATTCTCCTTCGGTTTAGGGATCCATGATCTTGTAGGTGTGAGCGTAGACTATGCTATTACTCCGGGGCTTGATCTGGGAATATTCCACCGTATTTCAGTGTCCTACACCTTCTAAAGAAAGGAGTCGGTGAAGAAACAATTTATCAACTCCCTGCGTGCAGGTGACGATGTTGCGGGTATATTCTATATAGTGGATAAGGAAACCCGCAAAACACGTGAAGGTAAGGATTTCTTCGTATTTCAGCTTCGGGATCGCACCGGAGTAATCAAGGGACTTCAATTCGATGTTGGACCTACCGGTGGGGTACCTAAGGGAGCATTCGCTCACGTACACGGTCGAATCTCCGAATACAACGGTCGTCTCAACCTAAAGATTGACGAGATATGGCTGGCTAAGGAATCCGAAGTGGACTACCATGACTATCTACCTCAATCCGACCGTGACGTTGAGGGCTGTTATCGAAAACTACAGGAGACCGCCAGGTCTTTGCGAGAACCAATTGCAGCCCTTCTGACCTCATTCTACGACAATAAGGCGTTCGAGAGCCAGTTTAAGCTTGCCCCAGCAGGAGTACGTGCCCACCACCCTTATCTGGGTGGATTATGTATCCACACATATGACATGCTCATTGCAGGTCAAGGAATCTGCGAAGGTGACCCCAAGATTGATAGAGATCTCCTCTATGCCGGGATTCTCTTACACGATATAGGTAAGATTCGCGAATACGAATACACCCGAACTATTGACAACACCGACGAGGGTAAGATGCTGGGTCATATAACCATAGGTGTCCGAATGATAGAACGGGAACTGGCAAGGATGCCCGAATTCCCGGAACGGTTGGGGTGGAAGCTAATACATATGGTCATAAGCCACCACGGGTTTATGGAGTTCGGTTCACCGAGGAAACCGATATTCCTTGAAGCTGAGATACTTCACCATCTGGATAATCTGGATGCCAAGCGGGCCATGTACCGGGAACTGGAGGCGCGCAGCGACAAAGGAGCACGGTGGAGTGAATACCATCCCTACCTTGAACGCGATGTCTACCTCCAACGAGAAGAGTGAATCTAAAACTTGAACGCTTTTTGTTAGAGCATGGGATAGAGCTTTCAGTAGAACAAAAGGCTTTGCTGGATAGATACAGGGCGATTTTCCTTGAAGTATCGGAGAAAATCAATCTGATTTCTGCAGCTGACCGCAATCTCCTTGAAGAAGTTCATTTCGCCGATTCTTTTGCTCCGATTGATTTGATACCTAACGGAATCAAGCTCGCAGACTGGGGGTCAGGTGGAGGATTGCCCGGAATTCCTCTGGCAATCGCCAGGCCGGACATACACGTTACCCTTGTAGAATCACGACAAAAGAAAGCGTCGTTTCTTCTAAGGGTAATCAATGAGTTGAAAATCCCAAATCTGAGTCTATTCCCGGATCGGGCGGAAAAACTTACAGTGCATTTTGATTTTATAACCATTCGGGCCATAGGAAAGATCAAGGAGGTGCTGCCAAAAGCGCTCGTTCACCTCAGTGAAGAAGGCGGAGTTCTCTTCTACAAAGGCCCGGGACTCCCAGCTGAGTTCGATGAAGCCCGACGGTTGATAGACTGGCATGGACTAATGAAAAAAGAAAGGAAGTTGATTCTACCTTTAGGGGAAGAACGCCGTTACCTTCTCCTGTTCCGGTAGAAAATAAGAGAAAAGGCCGGTCAAAGCCGGCCTTTCAATTTCCCTTTTTTCACCTTTAGTCGAGAACTGTTGCGATATAGACGGTCACGGTGGAACCGGTCGGTACGACACTTCCGGCCTTAGGAGTCTGGTAGTAAAGGGTACCTTCGTAGTACTCGGTGTGTACACGGTAAACGAAATTGGCAACCAAACCGACATCCTCAATCTTTTTCTTGGCGCTGCTCTTGCTCATACCAGTCGCTTTTGGCACAACGACCGTCTTCACCGCCTCGGGTCCCATACTAACCTTCACCTCTACGTAGCTATCCTTCTCAACCTTTGTACCGGGAGCAGGATCGAGAGATATTACGTCGTCCTTATCCACCACATCGGAATAAACGAAAACCGTCTTGGAGTAAAGACCTATTCCAGCGAGAGTTCGCAGAACGTCGTTCAGATCGGCGTTCTCCAAAGCAGGTATCTCAACCTTATCCGAGCCTTTTGATACCCAAATCTTGACGTCGGTTCCGCGGTATACGTCTGAAAGCGCAAGAGGATACTGCTTGGCAATGAGTCCGAGCTGAATATCATCGGAGAAAATCGAGTCTTCCACCACAAGGTTCAGCCCTCTCTTATCGAGAGAAATCTTTGCGTTTTCAATGGTTGATTTAGTAAGATCAGGTAGTTCAACGGTTCGTTTGATTCGATCGCAACCAGAAACAAATATGGCCGCCAGTAAAACAACAACTAGCATGCCAAGTGCACTTTTCTTCATAAGGTGCCTCCTTATTTCCTTAAGTTCCAGTTATGTTAGTATTTTACACCATTTCCCTTTAAATGTCAAGGGGTCGCCTAACCCATCCTTAGAAACGCGGACACGCATTAGACGTATCGTAACATTTCGTTCAAGGCCTTTTTTGCCCGTGCCGCTACATCGGGTTCGACTGTTACCTTGTATTGATCCATCCGTAACGAATCCAGCACATGTTCCAGACGGATCTTCTTCATATTCTCACAGATCTTGGGGGAACCCAGCGAATAAAATTCCTTTCCAGGATTCTCTTGTTTTAACCGGTGTATCAGGCCTTCCTCTGTCCCAACGATGAAGCGCTTGTGTTTTGAGGTCTTGGCCTCTTTGACCATACCGTTGGTTGAGGCAACAACATCGGCCAGAGCAACTACTTCAGGGTCACACTCCGGATGAACCATCAACAATGCATCCGGGAATTGGTTACGGGAGGCCTCAACTTCTTCTACCTTGAAGCGCCGGTGCACATAACAGAAACCTGCCCACGGTATAATCTTCTTCTTGGTAAAACGCTGGACATAATCTGCCAGATTGCAGTCGGGCACGAAGATGATCTCGGCTGCATCTATACCTTCAACAACCTTTACCGCATTCGACGAGGTACAGCATACGTCAACCTCGGCCTTGACCTCGGCATTTGTATTCACGTATGCCACGGTCTTGGCCCTAGGGTGTTCGGCTTTGAGATTGCGCAAACCTTCTACGTCAACCATATCAGCCATGGGGCAACCTGCGTCCGGACGTGGGTGAAGCACGAGCTTGTCCGGAGCCAGGATATGGGCGGTTTCGGCCATGAATCTGACCCCGCAGAACACGATAATCTTGTGCATGGTCTCAGCCGATCGCCTGGCCAAATCCAGTGAATCGCCCAGGATGTCGGCCAGAGCCTGTATCTCAGGTAGTTGATAGTTATGAACAAGGATGAAAGCGTCTTTCTCACGAGTGAGACACTTGATCTCGGCAGTCATCTCTTCGTTGGATAAGGATTTTTCATCGGTCATACTCGCTATATTAGGCATGGATGGACACCTGTCAACCGCCCGCATTCCCCACGAAAATCCACCTGTTGCTACCAGACCCTTTCCTTGATCCAGAGCCTGACCTTGCCTGATAACGCACTATCTCTATTGCAAGGAAACAAGTCTCTGAATTCTCTTTCGATTTGGTCCACTTGAACAGAAACATGCGCAGTTACAGGATAATTGGGAAAATCCAGATGGAAAAGGAGAGCAAGTATCCGGGCACCGGCTGCGCTTCCCGTAACGCTTGAGCAATCTTTCATATTATCCCCTGGTTTATTATATTAGACGGTCAGAAGGTTGGCCAGGTTGCCGAATCAAGGGAACCACAAAGGAGACAAAGGAAGAATTAATCGACTTATGGTAAGTCCTACAATATTATAGAATCAGAGGTTATCTCTGAATCCGAAGAAGGACGATACAGGTCAAGGGAAATCTGTATAATCCGTTGAATACTAGTCATCTTAGGACAGGTTCCAAACAACAGAATCAGTTTACTATCAAGGTGCTTTGGGTGTGTTACGGGTGTGTGTTTCGGGTGCGTGTTACGGGCGGGTTGGGAAGATTTTCGCGGCGAGGCGTTCTGCAAGACGGTCTATGTATCTGCGCAACAAGAAAACGGTCAAGCCTATGACGATGAATATACCGATCATGACTATCCAGTGGATTGTCTTGAAGTTAACCATAGTTGAACCTATTGCGGTTCGCACGATTACCAGCGGTATGCGAGCAATAGACAGCATCAGGATTAATTTCCAGTATTCTATATCAGAAGCCGCACCCACGTAGTTGAGGGTATCGCCCAAAGGATTGGGTATTGCGTAAAGGATGAGTAGATAGGCCCAACCCCTAGTTCTTACGTAGCCCACGTATTTCTGGTACTTCTTCGCCGGGAAGAAAATATGGGCTATCGATTTGGTTACCCCTCTCCCCAACCAGATGGCAAGTGCGGCTCCTACGACGTTGCCGGCCCAGGAAAGAAGAAAACCCTTCCAGAAACCGAACATGGCTCCTGAAAGATAGTTGAGCACGTAGGCTGGTCCGAATGCGGAAATTACGAGGATTACGTAGATTATCACGAATACGACAGGCGCCCACATACCGTATGAGGCTACGTAATCGCGGAATCCTTCGGGATTGGAGAAGAGTTCACGGATCAAGGGCCACTGCCATATGATCAAGGCGGTCATCCCTGCGATGAAAATGAAGGCTCCTATGAGTATGATGTAGTCGCGCTTGCGGGATTCCTGACTGGATTCGTCCACGAGCTAAACTATAGTGAAGAAACGCTGGATGGCAAGCTAATAGTGGCGGGCTGAACGGCAAGTATAATCCAAGGATTAGGCAGATGGATCTTCGAGTTGACAGTGACCGGTATCTATCATAGAATAAAAGATGAAAGATAAAACCAATCGTTTGTACAGCGATCTTGCCTGGATTTGGCCTCTATGGGAAGGGGTGGAACAGTATAGACCTGAAAGCGAGGATGCGGTTAAACTATTCAAGGAGTTCTCGAAGATGGATGCAAGAACGCTCCTTGACATTACCTGCGGTGCAGGCAAGAACGACTTCACGCTCAAGAAATACTTCGACGTCACTGGACTGGATGCAAGTGAAGCGATGCTGGAAAACGCCAGAAAGCTTAATCCAGAGTGCACGTACATCCAAGGCGACATGAGGGATTTCGATCTTGGGAAAGAGTTTGATGCAGTCTATGTAAACGATGGCATCGCCTATATCACGACCGGGGATGACCTTGAAAAAACGTTTGCCTGCGCTGCAAGACACCTGAAACCGGGAGGGGTAATGCTTACAATCGCGGAAAAATATAAAGGTAACTTCAAACAGAATCAAACTAAGATTTTTCATTCGACTGGCGACGAACCCTTGATAACCTACATCGAAAACAATTTCGACCCTGACCCCGCTGACACGACCTCGGAAACGACATTCGTGTATCTCATACGCGAGCGAGGAAAACTGAGGATTGAGCACGATTTTCACACCTTCGGTCTGTTTACGATTGAAACGTGGAGGGAAAAATTGAAGAAAGCGGGATTCGAGATTCAAGAACGCGACGGGGTTTACGAAGGTGAAAGCTACAGAACCTTTATCTGCGTGAAGCCGTTATAAAAAACATCTTGAGAGTCAGGATAAAGCATGGATAGAACCAACCGTTTGTACAACGACCTCGCCTGGATATGGCCCATTTGGGGCAGTGTTGAGGAATACAGACCAGAAAGCGAGGACGCGGCAAGATATTTCCGTGAATTCTCGAAGATAGAGCCCAAAATCCTTCTTGACATCACCTGCGGCGGAGGCAAGAACGACTTCACGCTCAAGAAACACTTCGAGGTGACAGGGCTCGATTTGAGTGAGGAAATGCTTGACAACGCGAGGAAACTGAACCCTGAGTGCACCTACATCCAGGGCGACATGCGCGACTTCGATCTTGGGAGAGAATTCGATGCCGTTTACATAAACGACGGTATCGCGTACATTACAACTGAGGCGGATCTCGGCAGGACTTTTCTTAATGCCTGCAAGCATCTCAGGCCGGGCGGAGTGATGATTACGATCGCGGAGAATTACAAGGGCAACTTCAAACAAAACGAAACAAAGGTCTTTAACTCCATCAGCGAAGAACCCTTGATAACCTACATCGAGAACAATTTCGACCCTGACCCACTGGATACTACTTACGAAACAACCTTCGTCTACCTGATACGTGAAGCGGGTAAGCTGAGAATTGAACACGACTTACATACATGCGGAATCTTTCCTATCGAAACCTGGAGGAAGAAGTTAAAAGCCGCGGGTTTCGAAATCCATGAACGCGATGAGGTATACGAAGGCCAGAGCTACCGGACGTTCATCTGCGTTAAGCCCATCTAAAAGCTCCCCAAAAGTAACCCAAAAGTCCCCCAAAAGACACCCAAAAGACCCTCAAAAGACACCCAAAATATCTGTCGTCCGGCGTAGGACTTTACTTCAGATCATCGAGCAGCCATTCGAGCTGGTCGTACATCTGCTGTGCAAAACCCTCGCCCGGAGCAAAGCCTCTGTGTTCGTATCTGACGTTTCCTTCGGGATCGATTACGAACATGTGGGGTACTCCGGTTATACCGTAAGCCTTATTTACATCATCTGAGCCTACGAGGTTGGGATATGTCCAGCCGAACTGGTCAAGTGTCTCTTTGATCTTATCAGCTGGATTGTTCCAGCTTTCAATACCGTAGATAAAGAGTTCATCCTTGTGGTCGTTGAAGAAACGCTCGAGTACTGGCATAATCTGGTAGCAGGGCCCGCAACCGATACCCCAGAAATCGAGAATCACTACTTTGCCCTGAAGGTCAGACAGCCTAACCTCCTCGCCGTCGATAGTTGTAAGTGTGAAATCTGGTGCAGGCTTGGAAGTAAGCTCTGCAAGGAAATCTTCCCTGGCGTTATCCTTCATACGTTCCAGGAGTTCTTTCATCCGAGGATCGTCTTTGAGTATATCAAATTCAGGAAAGTCGGTTACTGCACCATAATACGGATAACCAGCTTCGGCGACCTTCCCAAGTAGACCGAGCGCCTTATCGTTGTTCCCGAGCGATGCCTCAAGAACCGCCCGATTAAGATCTACCATTTCTCCAAAACCTAAAGGTGAAGCATAGGCCTCCATGTAATTAAGATAGAGACGGACGCTATCTATCTGATCTATTTCACGGTACGCCTGGTAAACATCCCTGGCTGCCTTATAAATAGTGTAGAGTTCGTTCGATTTTTGGGTAACTTGCTTGAGGAAGTAAGCTTGCTCAAGTTCAACCAAAAGATTCTTATCTTCAATATTTTCACCTGCTTTTTGAGCAAAGTAGTGGGCGTATTGTGACAAGTATTGGTGAGGTGCTAGTTCGCAGACCTTGATAGCATTCTTAACCGACTCCTCATTTCTCTGGGTACAAAAGTAAACTGAAACCAGACCCTCGTAAGCATCTGACCTTGTGCTGTCTATTATTATTGCTTTCTCGAAAGTCACCTCGGCCTCGTCGTATCGCTTTAGATCGATTAAGGCATCGCCTTTCAAGATATAACCCCAGTATGACTTCTTGTCCTTCTTGATAGCTATCTCGGCAAGCTCAAGTTTCTTGGTCGTATCGTCGAGTACACGACCAAAAAGGTAGGTGTAAGAAGCGTTGTTTGGATTCTCTTCGTAGAGAGCCTCGTAATGAGAAACCAACGAATCCTGGATAGGTTTCTTATCTATATACAGCCGGGGATCTGCGAGCATACGCATCGTCAAATCCTGCAATTGTTCGTGAAGCCTTACCGACTCTGGATATTTTTCAAGGGCTTCGTTCACAATTTCCGCAGCGGTTGGTATGAAATCATCCCAGGAAAAGAAAACACTTGCCCGCAACAGCTGTTGTAGATGGTATACAGCTTCTATTACTTCTGCCTCAACTTCTTCCTGGGTTTCTTGCCCATTCAAAGGTATAACCGAAATTGAGAGGAAAAGGGTTAAACCAAACCATCTAATCATTATTCCTCCTGTCATTCTTTTTTTAACTCCTCGAGCCACCAGTCGAGCATGTCGTGGATTTTTTTTGTATAACCCACCTTGTTTTTGCCGTATCCGATATTGCAGTAGGTCTTGTTGCCCTGTTTATCGATCAGTAGTATGTAAGGTGTACCTTCGATACCGTATTCATCGAAAACTTCCTGGTTAGCGATAAGAACTGGCGCCTCAATCTTCCACTCTTCTCTGAATAATTCCTTGAACGCCTCAAGATCGGTAATCCCGTTACCGACCCCGAAGAAATAGAACTCGTCCGGGTGCCCTTCTAGGTATTTTTCAACTATCATCATCGTATAGGCTCCCACGCTGCCGCAGCACATACTCCAGAAATCGAGTATAACGATACGGCCCTTCAGGTCTGATAAAGTAACCGTATCCCCATCAGTGGATACCAGGGTGAAGTCGGGCGCCGTTTCGTTAATTGGATTCGACAGGGCGTGTTTCTTTGCGGTTTCCTTCATTGGTATAATCAACTCCTTAAGTCGCCCTTCTTCTTGAAGACCAGCCAAATCGGAATTCGTTTCTATATACGTATAGTCTCTGAAACCCTGTTCAGCTGCTTGTTCCAGGAGTTCAAGAGCCTCTTCGTTATTGCCCTGCCAGGCTTCAAAACAAGCCTTATCGCAAAGCAATCTGGCTTTCGACCAAGGTTGGTCTAAAAGTTCACAACAAGTTTCCATCAAGGCAATGTATCGGTAGACGCTGTCAGGTTCCTCTATAATACGGTAAGCCTTGCTAATTTCCTCTGCGCGGTAGCGAAAATACCATAAAGCATCTTCCTCTTCAGGGGTTATTTTTTGAAGTGCGGCTCGTTCGATCTGGATATCCAGCTCTTTATCTCTCAGCTCCATTGCTGAAACCTTGGCGTTGCCATAATCATTTGACCCTAAACGAGGATGCAAGGCAAGCCGGTATGCTTTTAGAGCTAAGGGAAAGGCTTCTTCGTAGCGCTTATTTTCCAAGTAACTCCTTGCAAGAGCTGAGTAGGCATCAAACTTGGTCGAATCAATCGCGATCGCCCTCTTAAGGTACTTCTCCGCCTTGTCGCACTGCCTCAATCTGTCGTATGACCAGCCTGCAGCTTCGTTTGCCCAGTATGAGTTCTTGTCGATCTTTAACATCTGGTCTGCCAATCTGAGATTTTCCTTACCATCATAGATTGTCCTCGAGTAAAGGTATATGTGGAGTATTGATTTCGGATTCTCCTCGTAAAGGTTTTTGTAGTGATTATCCAATGAATCTTGTAACGACTTCCTTTCTCTCTCCGAGATATCCTCGTCTTTCACCCTGTCAAAGGTCAGGTCCTGTAGTCGCTCGTTGAGTTCCATGGACTCGGGATACTTCTCAAGTGAGTTGTTGAACATCTTCGATGCAACACGAACGTAATCTTCCCAGTTGAAGATATCTCCGTCGTACATGGCAAACTTGAGCCGGTATGCTGCGGCGATGGTTCGGCGCTCGCACTCTGCCTGGGTTTCATCTTCATCACCGTGAGCCGCTTGAATTGTTGCAGGGAGCAGTAGCACGATGCATAGGATACCTATCATCCACCTTTTCATGACTCCTCCTTTCTTTTGCAGTTTATTAATCTGAGTAAATATACGGATGCGTCGTATTCAAGTCAAGCGTCGGGGCAAGGTCTCTATGCCCTTCTTCTCTCACATTGACACCCTATCTATCTCACTTATAATCGTTCCAAGTGAGAAATTCAAACTCATCCCCCAGACGTTCGGAGTTGATGGGCACCCAGTCGATAGGGAAACTCCTGTGGAGGTTTTCAATGCCCGGGGTAATCGGGATGCTGGTCAATGCAACCTACAACCTGGTGGATACCATATTTGTGGGAGGCCTGGGACCGGATGCAATAGCTTCTGTTACGGTGGTTTTCCCCATACAGATGATAATGATAGCTATCGGAGCGGGAACAGGTATAGGCGCGGCTTCGCTTATCTCGCGCCGGCTGGGCGAAGGTAAGGTTGATGAGGCCAACATCGCTGTGGGACAAACCCTCGGTATCGTCGTCTTGCTCGGGATATTGGGCGCCGCCTTAGGCAATACACTCGGCTATCCGATACTCAGACTGATGGGGGCTTCGGATAATATTATTGGTAACGCATTTTCGTACATGATCGTCATCACATCGGGGTCTGTGGTGATGTTTGCCAACATAACGGGAAACAACCTGATTCGCGCCGAAGGCAATCCGGTCCTGCCCATGATTGCCATGATCACAGGGGCCGTAATCAATATAGCGCTCGATCCGGTGTTCATCTACGTCTTAAAGCTGGGCGTACAGGGCGCGGCAATCGCCACAATCACCGCGCGAGGCCTGGCTTCGATTATTGTTTTCAGTTACCTTTTCAGCGGACGCACCGAATACAAGATCAAGTTGTCCCAGTTCATTCCCCGTTTCAAGGTGTGGGCCCAGATTTACGCGGTAGGCGGACCGCACATGCTCATGAGTATCGTGGGAAGCGTAAGCATGGGGGTATCAATCAGGATCGCTTCCATGTTCGGCGACGAATACATAGCTACCTACGGCATACTTTTCAGGGTGATGCAGTACGGCTTCATGCCCTGCGTCGGCATCTCTCAAGGGGCCTTGCCCATCATCGGATACAACTACGGGGCAGGAAAGCCCTTGCGCGTACGAAAAACGGTAATCAGGGCTGCGGTTGTATCCACAGCTATCACCCTTGGGGTGGGCCTGATAGGACTCCTGTTCCCTCAAGCGGTGGTTAAGTTGTTCGTGCTTTTCCAGGAAGTTTTCGGGGCGGGCAAAGCCGCAGCGTCAACCTCGCCTGAGCAAATCAAGGATTTTGTCAAACTGGCTACCTATGCAGTTCGCATAGCGTGCATCGGAGTTGCCTTTGTCGGAAGCCAGGTAATCTTTGCCACCTTCTTCCAGGGGATAGGCAAGGCCCTGCCTGCCGCAATCATCGGGATATTAAGACAACTCGTACTCCTGATCCCGGCCTTGCTGCTTCTTGCTTTCCTGGTCGGTAAAGAGGCGATATGGTTTGCCGCCCCGATTGCCGACATCGGTTCGTTCATCATATCTGCAATCTGGACATACATCGTAATGTGCAGGTTAGGCATCGGTCTTTGGGGGAAGTGTAAATCACCACATGGGATTACGAAGTAATTTCACCGGGACCCGTACCCCTGCGGGGCATTCTTAGGATTACTCGGTGCTTGCGCACGACAAACTAGGATATAACACGTAACGCACCTGAAGTACGATCACCGAAAGTCGGACTTGACCCGTGGAAAATTACCGGGGGACGTCCACTCCCATCATGTAAGAGGTAGAAAAACTAAGGCAACTTCCGCACCTGCAGGTAAAACCCTTCCTTACCTTCAATCTTACATGTGTAGGCAACATAACGACCGTCAGGGGAAAAGTAGTAATCGTGACAAGAAACCTCTCCTTCTGTTTTTAAGGGAAAGAGCCTGCCATCGGGGATATGAAGCAATCTGAAGAAAGGGAAATTCCTGCCGCCTACGACAATCCAATCCTCACCTGGAAGGAAGTCACGAGGGTAAATATCCTGTGGAAGCTTAACCAAATTGGGTTCCTTGCGTTCGCTCTCAGGATAGGAGAGCTCTTCAGTGGGAATAAGGTAGGTATATCCCGGTTTCGTCTTCAGTGTCCCTTTATACTCATCGCCTTTCTCAAGATGCGTGTCGGCTACGAGCCAGCGCCCTTCCTTTGACATCGTCCATTGAACCTCCCAGCGCCAGGGAAAGGAGAGGGGCAGCGTCCTGCGGAACCAGCGAAGCTCGAGCGGCGGGCCTTCGAGATTGAAGATGGTCGGCACCTCGATGAAGAAAGACCCGTACATTTCACCAGGTGGATCTGAGATAAATACGATTTCGCCTTCCGCTCCGTGGAAGTTGCTCGGCCACGAGGACAGTGCTTCATCCGGTATCAGTAGTTCCATTTGAATCGTATCACCGGAAACCAAATCCCAAATCTTCACCTTCTTCTTTTCCATCTCGTACGTTCGCAGAAACCGAATGCGCTCGTTCAAAAACCAGAAAATACCCGAGCACAATGAGCAATTTTGTAACCTTTCCCGCGGAACCAAAGCTTTTAATCCGGGAAGGTAGTATCTGCGGTTGCTTGAAACCCACTCCTCATCCGTGTAATACAACTTGTTATCTGCCGTTAAAGAACTTCGTTTCCGTAATTCCCACTTAGAATCCTTCTGGTCTACAGGAAACCGTGATATTATACTCGCTTCTTGCATATCGATAACCAAAAGCTCCGAATTATCATAACTTGACTTGTAAACCATCGAGTTAGGAAACGAAGTAGACAACTGGTTAGTATACCTGGTCAAGAGAAGTAGGTATGGAGACTTGTAATCAACAGGTATTCCTTTTAGCTTTGCAACCGTTCTAGGATACCGGGAATGAGCATCAACCAGGTAATGACATTCCCTGTAATAGCTGCACAGGGCTCGTTCTCCGAGAAGATTCTCGTTTTCCCATTTGATACTGCCTAACTGGATCATCGCGGATGAATCACCAACAGAAAACGGCAGGAGTATCCACGAGTGATTAGGAAACCTTGCACAATCTCCGATGATTGAATACCCCCCTCCAAATCCACCCACGTTAAATCCGTACCCCTCTGGAAGAGGCCAAGTAAAGGAGTTCCATATCATCGTATCTGGAGCAGGAAAAGGGAATATAACAGTATCACAGTCATCAGGGTCCAGGTAGGGGTAACGGCAGAGCATCAAATCGAAACTGCCGGATTGGGTTGGAACCAGCTCGATTGTTACTACCAGGCTGTCCGTAAGTTTAACGTACTTGAATCTTATTTCACTTCCCGTATCGGTGGGTATAGACATCACAAGCGGCAAGGTATCATTTACATCAAAGACCGCTCCTTCCGGCTCATTGCAAGCCGTAAAGCTGAGGATTACCAATACGCTTAGCGCCCTGAAACCTTGCTTTATCACAACAGATAATGATAGTGAGGAAACGGGTGTTGTCAAGGCAGATTAATGCTTAATGTCCCGCGATCCCACTTCAGGATATAGGTACCTTTTAAGGTGATCCTATCCAGAGAAATCCCTTTTTCTTTGGCCTGCTGAAAGTATTTGGCTATGTTAGATTTATTTGTATCCTTTTATCCATTTATTGCATAACCCTCAAAGTAACCAGGTATGATTAAGTCTTTCTTCAAACAATTTATAACATCCATGATGTTCGTGAACAAACCGTAATTGCCTACCCCAGTCCCTTTCTGCTTTTCGATGAGCTTCTCTGCAATATATTTCAATTCATGATAACATTTTACAAGATTTACAAGCCGTATTGCCTTTTCGTATTGTTCCTCCATGTTGAACATCTTCACAATACTGTAGGCGGTGTTGTGTGAGCTGGTATTTGTACCATACGTGTATCCAAGACCATAAGTGACGCTGGTAAAAACTTCGATAAGTTCATGGAAGATAAGCGCTCTAATTACTGCCTTTGAGGTACAGCGTTTCGATATTGATATGATTGGTTTGAGATCCTTAGATGGATTAAATGAAACCCCTCCAAGCTTATCCTTGTCCTTTTCGTTCTTTATATCCCATGCGTATGATTTTCCATCATAGCTCTTCCAATCCTTCTTACTCCCATTCTCTATCTTGAGTGTTATTCTTTCAGCCATTCTTCCCAACATACGTCCCACCCAGCCCGGACTACCAGTATCTACCGGCTGGTCGCCATACGTTACGCCATGCGAAAACGATCTCCCATCAAGCCAGTATAGTGCTTTATCAAGGGTATCTTTGTTAATGAAGTTCGTATCACCACTAAAGCGACTAGCGTCTACATGTGAAGATTCATAGTCTTTTATCATTTGGGTACCGGACATTTTTCCCCCTTAATCCAGTTTTAATTACTCTAAATTCTAACCTCTTTCTTGACGAACGCAATACAAGATTGACGAGATGGAAACCTGCTGGCTCGCTTGATCTCCGTTACTTATTCTGTTAGTGGATGCTCGGCAGCTCCCGCACCTGCACCCAGTAGCCTTCCTTGTCTTTGATTCTGCAAACGTAGCCTACGTATCGACCGTCAGGCGAGAAAAACGCCTCTTTGAGTTCGTTCTCATCTGAAGCTAGCAGGGGAATCGGATTTTTTTGATTGGCGCAGTGGTAAAGCGTCGGGATACGACCGGGATGGGCGCTCGTTACGAGCGCCCACTCTTCCCCAGGGACGAATTCAAATTCAAAGAACCAGTCATCGAAGGGAAACGTAAGAAACGACTTGTACTCTGCAAGAAGTGATTCATCTGATAATACTTGTGTTGGAAAGAGGATAGCCTCTCTCAACTCATATTTCCTGTCTCTGAAATACACAAGAAGCCATCGCTTCTGCGGCGAAAGCGTCCACTCACGAAAAGGGTATCTTGGATTAATACGACTAAACCCCAGAATTTCTTGAGGTGGACTGGCAAGATCGGTAACAATCGGAACCTGTACAAAACTCACAGGCAGATAAGTAAGATACGGAAAATCCCTGAGAAGAAAAATGGCGTCACCCTCATTATCCAGATACGTGCCGACATCTCTTTTGAAGACACCGTAAGGCATCAGGCTTTTCATCCTTGAAACCTCACCGGATTTTAAATCCTGAACAGTAAGTTCACGTCTGCCGACTGCCAGGGCTCGCGTGTGAATGAGCGGCTGTAAGAGAAGAGCCTCCAGCGCCGAATACCTGGGTATCTTGAGTTTATCGATCAAATCACCTCTGGACCCGATGACTGAGTGAATAATTGAATCATAATCAATCTCTCGCATCATCATGTCTTTCTCGAATATATATACGTCTGAATACGGAGTCCTTGTAGTTGTATCAAGATTGATAATTAGTCTTCCATCGCATGTAAGCTCGATATGATTGTTACCCCAATATGACCAGGGATCGAATCTATATTCAGGGACAGATATACGTGTTACAATCTCCAGAGAAGAAACATCGACAACAAAAAATTCACTTTTACAGAAATCGATACTGTCGGGCACATTGACCACACCTAAACGTCCGTACTTGAATCCCGTTCCAACCAAGAGATAGGGAAATTCAAAATCGTGCACTTGTCCGGAAATCAAAGCAATTGTTTGAGGTTTTGGTGAATTAAAGTCAACAATATAAATTAGTTGACCTCTATTGCGAAGCTCAAATCCAAAATCTGAACCAGTGAAAGTATCGGAGATTGACCCGTAAATGTGTCCGAATCGAAGCATTTCTGATGTATCTCCTACCGGGACAGAAAAGAGAAACTTGTCTTCTTGGATGTAATCTAAACTGGGGTATAGACCGCATCGCAAAGATGATACTTCATCAATCTCACAGGAAAAGCTGTCACGATGCGCAGGCTCTTTTAAGGGGATACGAATAAGTTTAAGGACATTTCTCTTGGTATCAGGTTTAACTACCTTAGACATTAACAGGTAGCCCCTGGTTAGATCCATTCTGGAATACCAGCCCTCCTCGTATGGAACGGACAGAACGAGGGGGAGTTCAACCGCTGACTCTTGTTTATTACATCCCGAAAGCATAAAAAGGGCAACCAAGGAAAGTCCTCTTATCCTGTGCATCATGTTTATTTTACTTAGGAAACGGGTGTTGTCAAGTCAAACTAACTCTTTGGGCGATCAATGTAACAAGGGTATATACATAGCTTCGACTCCCAATCCTTAAGGGTCTTTGCGAATGACGAATACTGGGAATCTCTGTATGCCCTCTTAATGTAGGGTTCACAGTATCCAGGAATATACGAATACATTGCTATGTGGTTACGTAAAGTATCAACCTTTCTGTACAGCGAGTCATTCTTGCCCTTAGCTTTCTCAATCACAAAAAGGATGGCTCTTAAATCAGACAAGCAGCTTTCGACATTTGAGTCCCTAATCTTATCTTCGGAGCCCTTTTTTTCGCACTCAATCCTCTCCAAATAACTACAAGCCGTATAATGAGGCCCTGGATCATTTGCGTTAGATATAGTTCTCTTGTAACACCTGATGGCTGCATATACTTCTACTATCTCGTGGAGGATAGCCGCACGCAAGACGCCTACTGAAGTGCACCATTTGGAAATAGATATCTTAGATGACGCACTTATCGGAGTATGTGGATATCTCGATCCCGGAGGATAGGTTGCATTGAATGTATTATACGCCCACTGATTTGTAGTATCACCCACCAGACGAATCCCACTCAAACCAATGAACTGTAAAACGCCTTTCAAGCCGCCTTCTAAATCCAACCTGTGTTCATTGGCATAACAAGACCTCCATGATTGTTGATTAACCCATCTCCATGCTTGATCGTAATGCCTTGGGAATGTGCACTCACCGTATGTCCTAAGACCATCCATCGAATTCCCTCTTTACCCAGGTATTCTTTGTGCTCCTGTATTGGTCTGTGCATCAATCATTTTTTTCAAAAATTCCCCCTTTCAAGTTTACTATTGATTCTAGTTCCCTTCCTGAAGGACGCAATATAAGATTGACGAGATGGAAACGAGATGGAAACCCGCAGAAATGCCTAGGCTCTATAATTCATTTTGCTGCTCAATTCTACCGAGGCAGCTCCCGCACCTGCAGCTTGTATTTACCTGCGACTTTGGTTACATAGCCTATATAATATCCATTCGGGGAAAAGAAAATCTCAGAGGTTAAAAGCTCAAAATGCTCAAAAAAAGTACCCAGATTAACAGGTCGGGAGTTTTCTTCGCAGTGGTATAAATGAGGAGTACTGCCGATGCCCAACCACTGGAACAACAACGATATGAAAGTCTTTGGCTCATGCCTGATTATGACCCACTCCTCTTCAGGCAGGAATTCGAAACTGGCATGATAAAGTATCTTTCTTAACCAACCGTGAGGGAACCGGCGGAGATTATCTACTTGACCCATTAAATTAGGATCAAATAGCGCTTCCGAGGGAGTAATTACAGAGTACTGGGGGAAAAAAGCCTCAGAGCGATTGTAGAAATGGAGTACAAGCCAGCGCCCCCACGGGGAGAGCTGCCAGTCAAGCCAACTCCTTTCATCTTTAAGAAGCTGGCGGAACCAGGATGCTTCGTAAACGGAGTCCTCGAAGTTGGCTACAGGAGGCGTCTGAAACGGCATGTCAGGCCATCCACCCCATCCCATCCGTTCACCAGCGTAAAGGAGCTGATTGTCAGGTCCAAAAAATGGATGACTTTCGTGTGAACCAAAGGACGAGGATGGAATTCGAATTGTCTTTTTTTCTATTACACTCGTTTCAAGGTCAAACTCTTGAATCTGATGCAGGTACATAGCAGGTAATTTCTCTTCATCCCAGTCTTCTACAGGTTCCCCCTCCATATACAAGAATCTTCCGTCCGGAGTAAGCATGCCTTCTCCACCCTCGTCTGGTAAATCCAGCGCTGAGTTGAGGTCTCGCAGATCCACAACAATGAACCTCGCAATGTTCAAATCCATGTTGTCCGGGTGAATCATCACTCCGTATTCTAGATATCTGAATCCTGAATAGAGCAGTAGATAAGGATAGTGCAAATCGAGCACCAACCCTTCGAATGCGGCTTTGGTGCGCGGATGTGATGAGTGCATGTCGATTAAATAAAAAAGCTGGCCCTGTGAATGGAGTTCGCTAACAAGGGTTTGACGACTGAATGTGTCACAGTAGCTTGCCTCCACGTGACCGAAATGAATCATACCGGACGTATCGCCCAGAGGAAGCGGGTAAAGTGCGTAACCCGGCTCGGGGGGAATGAAACAGTAGCTGTACCAATCACTTGTACTCAACTTATTGCCGTGCGGCGTTATCTTTTTGGTCAAGTATACGTCCAGGAAAGGCTTTTCAAGGTATATCAAGGTATCGACTTCATGCGGGTCTTCCAGTTGTATCCTTGAGAGTATTATTGTTCCCATCGAGTCGTTATCGGGAACATATTCCGTTATACACAAAAGGCTATCGGTAAGCATGAAATAGAAGTAGTTCGAGGTTCCACTTAAGGGGGAGTAATCAGACGGAAGAGGGACAGAAACCACGAGAGGCAATTTCTTTTCGTCGCAGCCGGTTGACAACATGACCAGGCTTGCCATCAAGGCCACCCCAGGCCAGAACCACTTTCTCATCTTATCTGATGATAAGTAAATAAATGGTCTTGTCAACCCCTGTTTACCGATTTAACTTGAGTCCCGCTCTCTTTGCAAGATCGAATATGTAGGCGATGGATGAAAGGTCTTTGTTTTCGTAGCCGTAAGGAACGTAAGCTTCGCAATAGCCAGGTATATAATTCTGACTGTTGATTACGTATAAAATACCAGAAACCGCAGCAAGAACAGTTGCACAAAAGCCCAGGGAAACCAGGCTAATGAATGCGGAGACTTTGAGTATTCTGCGCAAATCATCCTTGCAGGAATCAATATTATCCTGTCGGATCCTCCTCTCGCTGTCTGTTTCAAATCGATACTGCGAGGTAAACTCATTTGCCATATTGTGAGCTCTTAGTTGTGTCCCATCGTATCTGCTTACAGGTTCGTCGAACATCGCGTACGCAATCAGATTGTAAACCTCAATCTGTTCGTGCATGAACAATTGTCGAACCATAGCCAGTGTAGTCAGCCACTTGGAAAAGGTTATAGTTGATGAGCTGGAGTTGGGAAAATAGGGCGGATCTTGGGATTCCTTCAATTTTGCTTTATCCGTTTCTGATCCCCAATTTGCAGTAAATGTGGTGCAAGCGCCTTCATCGGTTTTGTTGGCAATAATCGGCTTTTTAAGGCCAATAGCTTTCACCCATCCTGACGGAAAATCGAGATATTGATACTTCCTCCAGGTTTGTTTCTCAAGCCATCCCTTTGCCAGATCGATGTGCGTTTCTCTAACGTATTTGCCGTAAAGTGTTACACCAAAGTTGATGTTAACGTTAGGCATATTTCCCCCTTTCAAGTTTGCCCTTAATTTTAGTCCCCTTCCTGAAGGACGCAATATAAGATTGACGCGATGTATTCGAGCCAAGTTCGCTTGACAAATCCGGATGTTTGAATAAAGTCCTAGTGGTGAAAGGAGTTTTTTCTTTGGGAAAGTTCGGGAGTGTGTTCCTGCTTCTTGGACTTTCAGCAACCAATCTCATGAGCGCCTGGCAGACCTACCAGATGCGCCCTTCTGTGGAGCCTGAACGCGTGGAGCGGCTCCTGGATTCACTTCTAAAGAAGGGTGATCCTGAATGGGGACTCACAAGGTTCGTGGAGGATTCCCTTTACGCCGATGACGAACGGATGGAGGCCGCAACCATCCTTGCCGCGCTTTACAACCGCAGGGAGGACCCTGCACGTGCACTTCTGGCCTTATTTTACATCTCGAGAGAGCTGGAAACCGACTGGACATCCGAACAAAACTTACTGGCAGCTGAGGCCTATGCCCGACTCAACCGCAGAGACTGGTCCGAGACTATGCTCTCGAAGATTCCTGAAGATCACCAACTTACTGACGTGGCTCAAACCTTGAAGATATATTGGATACTCCAGGGAATAAACGATCGTGATTCTCTTGTTGAAATCCGCTCCCTATTCGAGCGCCAGATCGAACGTACCTACGATCCGATGAGCCTGATGCTGTCATTTCACGGGCTGGGCCTTTGTTACTATGCAGCCGGGATCTCGGAGTGCGACGATACATCCAGCGCCTACTTCGACGTGGTGCTCAAGGAGTATCCGATAGATTACCCCGATCTTCTTCCCCTGCTCGGGCGTCTGATTCCTTACAGTCTGTACTGGTCAGGGATAGCTGCCACTCACCGTGCAGACGGCTGGACAGCGCTTGCCTCTTCAGAGAAGATACTTTATTCCTATCCTGATGTTCCATTCTGGGATGATGCCGCGATCCGTTATGCCTCCCTTCAGATGTTGAGAAGTATGACTGACTCGGTAAAGGTCGCGGTCGATTTACTGTTTGACCGTACCCGGGATACCCACCGGGCATTGGAAGGAAAACTCCTACTTGCTTCAGTTCTTGCTCGTGAAGGTGCGTTCGACTCGGCTGCGGCCTCATTCGCCGCGCTTTCCCGCCAGCTTCCGGTGGGCGACACCTTGCGCGTGCTTTCACACTCGGGCATGGTAACCTCGCTCCTGGAACACTCAAGACTCATTCCGGCTGCCGACAGCATCATATCTTGCCTGCAAAGTATTGACCTTTCCGCTTACAACCCTTTGGCAATTGCGAAGATTGACTGCGAGATTGCCGAACGATACATGAGTGAACGACGGGTTGACGATGCGGACAGTTTTTACAGGCTATCTTTACGCTATTATCCTGACCCTGCCACCGAAATCCGCGCCCATCTTGGACTTGCCTACACCTCCCTGGCTAACGGGGAATGGGATCGCTCCATTAAGCACTACGAAAAGGTTGTCGCTTTCCTCGAAGATTATGAGGTTCCGGACGGTTACCTGGCCGATATCCGGTTCAACATGGGGTTAGCCTATTTCCAGCGCTCCCAGACATCACCTGAGAATCGCCATGGAGACATCAAGCTTGCACGCTCCAGTTTCAAGGCAGCGGCAGACCTTGATCCTGACGGCGAAACCGGCAAGAACGCAGCCCAAAGACTCAAGGATTTGAAGTAGTACCCTACCCATCGCTTACCGCTCACCGCTAACAGCTTTCAGGCTGATACCGCTTACAGCTCAACACTAATAGTTCATTCCGCTGACAGCTGACGGCGAAACGCTCAATGCACAGGTTGGAGAACCTGTGCCACACGCGATTTGGAGAATCACACCCCTGTGCGTTCTTAATTTGCTTATGGTCGCTTCCAATGATGTATGTGCTTAGGCTTGTACCAAACCCATGGCTGTCATTTCGAGGGCGGAGGACACCCTCTCAGGGTGTCGGAAAGAAGAAGGGCAAATACTGAATGCTCTGTGTTTTGAACAAGCTTGTAGAACAAACACTCTTATTTGTCCAGAACAGCCCGAGTGCATGTTCTACGAACCCTTCCGTGAAAATCGCGCTGTCTTAATATGATGACCTTGTATGCTTCTGCTCCATCCATTCCAGGCTTGTTAACTAGATGCCTTATCCCAAATGCATACCCCAGGATACGGTTACTGACGACTGGGTTGAGTACGTCTTATTTACCTTGAGTGGCGAGGTATCAGCAATCCTAAAGCAGAAAACATACACGTACCTAAGCAAGTCATTTTTTTACATTCCAAAATTACTTAAGGACAATTAATCCATATATTGACAAATAAGACTTCTTGGCTATACTTTTACCAGATAGGTCTCTCTTAATAACAGCTAAAATAGGAGGAGTAAAGATGTTTCCTGATCAACAAACACAAGGTCTTACACTCGATTCTATCCACAATAGCGTAAAGTCGTATATAGCGGCTAATATTGGTTTGTGGATAGACGGGCCTTCGCCGCATCCTACCATTGAAGGCAACTACATATTCAATATTAACACTAACAACGTCAACACACAGAACAACAACCTATACAACTACCTATTGCCTTTCAAAGATATCTTCTTTCACCTCAAAGGGTTGTCACCTGACCCAAGATATCCTGGTCACAACTCATGTTCGTTTTTCGTTTCGAACACCGATCTCATACACTTCTACAGTGCACCTTCACCTTGCATAGATTTCGAGCTTCCTAATGATAATACTAAAACCTACGAGGAAATATACGTTTTTCCTATGGTCAGGTGTAAACCGCCGCTTACCAGTTGTCAAAAAACATTGCATCCCGGAGAGGAGTTCAAGATAAGGAACATTAGGGTTCTTCAAAAAGGCAGTGATCCAGTGAGTAGAAAACTGATACCCAGATTCCATGTAGAAATCTTCGGCACGCTTGATCCCTGGTTTGCCGGATTCCCCTTAATAAAACCTACTCTATATACAGAAGTGGAAGTTGAGGAAGAACTTATCCCCACCGATCCTGAATTTCACCCACGACCGACAACAAAGAAAGGTAAGTAGAAAAAAGGTGTAATCACTTAGGGGCACGGAATACCCTGTAAGTATAAGGAAAATCAAGGAATACTTAGTACCGTGCCCCCTTCATTATTCGTCTTATTCAATCCTTGTTGACTTCCCCCTCCTCCTCAATAGAATGACTCCAACCCCAAGGAGGCTTGATGAAACCGCAATTGGTATTACTGTGCATCTTCCTGATTATTTGTGCATCTTCCTGCGACTCAAAGAACCCTGAGGGGACGGATAGGAACACTGTTCAAGACAAGGAGTCTCAAGTTATGGATTTTCAGTTACGCAGCCCTGCTTTTGAAAATGAAGGGGACATACCGGCCAAATATACCTGTCAAGGTGAAGAGGTTTCACCACCTTTGAGATGGGAAAATCCACCCAAGGGTACGGCGAGTTTTGCTTTAATCACAGAAGACCTCGTCAAATGGATAATAATCACCCATTGGGTGGTCTACAATATCCCCGAAGACTGCCGCGAACTGCCTGAAGCTATACCTGTTCAAGAAGTCCTACAGGATGGGACCTGCCAGGGCAAGAACTGGAGGCATGAAAACGGATATATGGGGCCTTGCCCAATCGGTGGAAGGCACCGTTACCGGTTTACTATCTTTGCACTGGATACGGTGCTTGTGGCTAATCCCAGGATCAGCAAAAAGAGGCTCTTAAAGGCAATCGATGGGCATATTCTGGACTCCGCAACCCTCCTCGGCTACTACGCAAAGAAGTAGACCTGCACTACGCCGAAGGAGTCGAGAGAAAGGGGTAAGAATCCGCGCTAATCTGCGACGCTTGCGAGAACGACTGTAGGAGTTCTCATGTGTGGATAGCTAAACCGGTTGACTTCACTTCACACGTCGCTTCTTGGCGATTTCACCCACCAGGAGAGGATGTTGATTAATATTCAAAGATTCAACGAGATAGAATGTCTACATAGGTCCATAGAGATAAGCTATTTAATTTCGAAGCTTACCGGAACAAAAAATGCTCGCAAT
This sequence comes from Caldifarciminota bacterium, assembly GCA_016934635.1. Taxonomy (GTDB): domain Bacteria; phylum Hydrothermota; class Tepidihabitantia; order B3-TA06; family B3-TA06; genus WJJO01. Next base: position 56,553 of record JAFGSK010000072.1, on the reverse strand, counting down.
CTGTGTTAATCTGTGAAATCTGTGGTTTTTCATTCCTTTTCGGTTGACTTCATTAATCCCCTCAGTAGAATCAATTCAAAATCCCCAAGGAGGCTTGATGAAGATTGTCGAATGCGTTCCTAATATCTCTGAAGGAAGGGATAAGACCAAGATTGATGCAGTTACTTCAGTAATCGAGAAGGTTAAGGGAGTAAAACTCCTCGACGTGGACCCGGGTGAGGCGACCAACAGGACGGTTATTACCTTCATCGGCGATCCTGAAGGCGTTGCCGAGGCAGCGTTCCAGCTTGTAAAAAAGGCGGCCGAGGTGATAGACATGCGGACTCACAAAGGCGCGCACCCGCGAATGGGAGCCGCCGACGTGTGTCCGTTCGTTCCGGTGTCAGGTGTAACTATGGATGACTGTTCCGAGATAGCACGGAGGGTTGGGGCAAGGATCGGGGATGCATTGGGGATTCCCGTATATTTATACGAAGAAGCGGCCTCCAAGCCGGATTTCCGCAACCTTGCCAATGCACGCAAGGGGGAATACGAAGGTCTTGCGGACAGGTTCAAGGGAAAAGATAAAGATTACTGGAAACCGGATTTCGGTCCGGCCGAGTTCAACGCCAAATCCGGAGCTGTGGCTGTGGGTGCGAGGGAGTTTTTGATAGCATACAACATCAACTTGAATACTCGCGATCGCAAGATAGCACACGACATAGCGCTCGACATCCGCGATTCGGGCCGCGCGAAGCGGGATGAGAATGGAGATATCGTCAGGGACGAGAACGGAAAGCCGTTAAAGGAACCCGGCTTGTTCGAACACGTCAAGGCCGTGGGTTGGGTAATAGAAGAGTACGGACGTGCACAGATATCCATAAACTTCACGAACTATAAGATTACACCCGTCCATGTGGTTTTCGACGAGTGTGTAAAGCAAGCGGAGAAGCGAGGTGCAAGGGTTACAGGCTCAGAACTGGTAGGACTTATACCAAAACAGGCTATGCTCGATGCAGGTAGATATTATCTTGCGAAGATGGGACGCTCCACCGGAGTCCCTGAATCGGAGTTGATCCACATCGCGGTGCTTTCCCTTGGTCTGGACGATCTATACCAGTTCAAACCGGAAGAGAAGATAGTCGAGTCGTTCGTGGCAAAGGAAGGATGGCTGGAGGGTATGAAGCTTGCCGATTACTTCGACGAGTTGTCAACGGATTCGCCTGCCCCTGGAGGCGGGTCTGCAGCTGCTGTCTCAGGAGCGCAGGCGGCTGCCCTTGTATCAATGGTAGCTAATCTGACACACGGTAAAAAGGGTTACGAAGATGCATGGAAGGAGATGGAGAGGGTAGCCATAGAAGCACAGGTGCTGAAGGACGAACTCAAAAGGACTATTGACCGCGACACAGACGCATTCAACACTCTCATGGAAGCCAACCGAATCAAGGCCAAGACAGACGAGGAGAAAGCTGCCAAAGCAGAAGCCCTGGAGATAGCAACCTTGAACGCGATCGAGGTACCTTTATCGGTTGTTAAAAATATGGTGAAGGTTCTCGAACTTGCCAGGATAACTGCGGTAAAGGGAAACAAGAATTCTATATCGGACATATCAACTGCGGCTGCGCAGGCCCGGGCCGCTGCCGAGGGCGCTGCTGATAACGTAATGATAAACATTCCCGGTCTTAGCGATAAGAAGAAAGCTAAAGCAATTCTGAAGGAATCAACCAAATTACTTGAAAAGATCAACCAAACAGTTGATGAAGTTACGGCCACCGTACATGCTTTCCTTGAAAAAGGACTTCAGTTAATTGAATAGGGACTTGACAAACCCGAAGTATGGTATATAGTCAATAAAATAGAATGGAGGCGAGATGAAACGAATCCTTACACCTGTACTATTAATCGTGATGACGGCATTCATCGCAGGATGCGGTCCAGGTTTACCAGAAGGCCTTACCGGTGAAATTGCCTTCATATCTCCTGTTGATAACGACGGTGCCCATGACATTTTTGTACTCAAACTACCCTCTAAAGATACGGTCAGAATCACAAATACATCCGGCAACAACGTGGAAAACGTCTGGATAGACTGGTCTACCGAAGACATGATCGCGTACGCCAGTAACCGTGAAGCAGCTCGTGACTACGAAGTCTACATCTATGATTTCGTCGAGAGGAAAGAAACAAGGTTGACCAACAACGATTACTTCGACGGTTACCCGACCTTCAGTCCAAACGGCAGGTTCGTAGCCTTCTCCTCTGAACGTCCGACAAAAGACCCAGACGACAGACCTCAACGGGAAATCTACTTCATCGATTTGGCGACCGGGAGTGAAGAGCGCCTGACCAAAACCCCGGAATCCGAACTCGATCTAAGTTGGTCACCGGACGGTACGAGAATCGCTTTCGCAAAATCCGTTTCTGGTTTTTACCAGATCTTCGTCTATTACATAGAAAGCAAGGAAACCAAGCAATTGACTGATGTACAGTTCTCTAACAGCCGGTTTCCTAAGTGGACTCCTGATGCCCAACGTATAATATTCTCATCAAACCGCGGGGATACCGAAAATGCAGGCGACAAACGGCGTAACAGTATCTATGTTATGAATGCTGAGGACGGTTCAGATGTCAAAACCATACTTATTGACAATGTAAATTCCTACAACTCCCCACACATATCCCCGGACGGCAAGTGGTTGACCTATTCGGAAGTTGACACGGATTGGCCCAAGGGTGAGAACATAATGCTGCGCGCCTTTGAAGGAGAGGATACTAAGGCCTATACACTGGTCAAGAACAAATTCTTCAACCGTAACGGTCCCTGGAAGCAACCTACCGGAATTTAGGATAAACTTACGTAAAGGCGGGTAATCAGGCTAAAGAGTAGCCTGTGATATGAGTGAAGGGGGTTGAGTGTCGGCTACGTAACAGATTTTTTCAAAGGGATGATTCGGATTCAGGGACCGCCCTCGACCAGAATTTGCGAGAAATCGGCCACCTTGAGGAATTCCTCTTTAACTGACGAGAGAAGATTTAGCCGATTTTCTCTGATCCTTTCATCCTCAACCATAACGAAAACCTCATCAAAAAACTTATCAATTGCCGGACGTATGGACAAGAGACATTCCAAAGCTCTCTTGTAGTTCTTAGATTTTACTGCGGACTGGACTTCAGGCTTGATGCGCTCTGCCTCTCTCCAAAGAACCTTCTCTTCAAGCTGTTGAAACAAGGATGTATCCGGTTGTGAAGTATGTGTGTTACGGGTGGTGATATTCGCCACTCGTTTCTGACCGACCGCAACCAGCCTGAACTCCTCGCCCTTGTCAAGTTCGGCAAAGGCGGAAAGGCGCAAGTATGCATCGTAAGGATCGTCTGCGGCAACGGCTGCAACCGCATCAACCCAATCAAATGAAAAGCCTTTATCCTTGAAGAAAAGTACTTCCCGATCGCGCAGGAAATCGGCAATCTGCCCCTTTTCTTCTTTCCCGAACAACCCCAGCACCTTCTCAACCGCCGAAGTTATAGTGATGTGAATCCTCTGGTCGGTAAGTATCTTCATGATTGCCGTCGCCTGTCTGCGCAGGGCAAATGGGTCGGAGGAACCCTTGGGCGGCTTACCCGCGACGAAGGTGGCGGAGATATTTAGGAACCTGTCTGCTATTCCGAGTACAGCTCCCTCAACTGATCGAGGGGTATCGGAGTACTGGTCGGCAATTGCGGAGCAGATAGCCTCTGATTCGCCTAACTTTTGGGAATATATACCGCCTGCTATACCTTGAAGTGAAGTGAACTCCTTCTCGCGCACGAGGTTCGTTAAGAGGTCGGCCTTGGCCAGATGCGCGGCTCGCTCGCAGGTCTTTGTATCGAAACCTTTGATACCCTTACCGAGAAAAAGACCCAGCTCGGTCAACCATGTAGTCTTATCCGCCAGGGTGCCGATGCCCTTTATCCACTCCACCCGCGCCTCTTCCCGGATAAGGGGCTTAAGCCCCTTGTCTAAATCCTCTTTGATGAAGAAGTCGGCGTCCTCGAGCCGTGATATGGCCATCCGTTCGAACCATGGTTTTGCAAGGTCGGGGTCGAGTTTCGGTGAGTTGGTTACCACCAGGAAGTGCGGGACGAGCTTGCCGCCTTTCTCGACTACGAACGCTCGCTGGTGTTTGGCCAAGGCGGTCTGAAGAACCTCTCGCGGCAAATCCATGAACCCGCCAAGATCGCAGCAAAGGACGTTCGGGTATTCCACGAGGTTGGTGACTTCATCTACTAGATCGCCGTCTTCAACAAGGATGCCTCCGAGAGACTTTGCCGATTTTCTTAATTCGGCAACGATGAGCTTACGGCGCTCTGCCGGATCAACGATCACCATGACTTTCCGGAGCTTATCGACGTACTCCTTAGGGTTATTGACAGTGATAGCTTCCGGATGTGCGAATCGGTGTCCATAGGAGAGATTTGAGGATTTAAGGCCCGCGTACTCGAACTCCACAACCTCATCTCCAAACAAACAGCAAATCCAGCGAATAGGGCGAGCGAAGTCTGTTTTATTTGATTGAGGCCACTTCATGTTCCTGGTAAACGGTATCTTAACTAATAACTCAGGTAATCTCAGGACGAAGATGTTACGGGTCTCCTCACCGCCGGTTTTAACCTTAACAGCCACGTAGCTACCCTTGTCATTTTCTTTGATGAACAAGTCTGACTCTCCTACTCCCTGGCTTTCTGCGAATCTCTTAGCCTGAACCGTCCAGCTACCCTTGTCATCTTTTGCGACCTTGGTCGGAGGACCCTGACGTTCCCCTAGCTTCTCCTCGCTTCTAACAGCAACTTCCGAAATAAAAAGAGTCAAACGGCGCGGAGTGAAACACGACCTTACTTCATCAAACACAACACCTTGCGATTTGAGGATACCTTTAATCCCCAGGGATAGTCCATCGACTCCCGGTTCCAAATACGCCGCCGGAATCTCCTCGGTGCCTATCTCAAGTAGAAAGGTGCGAGTTTCACTCATCCTTCGCGCCTCCTTCATCGGCGTCAGGCCCGAACCGATAGAGCTTTGCTACCGCCATCGCAAGCTTGCGCACCCGCAGGATAGTAGCGGCACGTTCGGTTACGGAAATCGCACCGCGAGCGTCGAGTAGATTGAAGTAATGCGAGCACTTTATCACCGCATCGTAGGCGGGCATCACCAAACCTTTCTTCACCAGCCGGAGACAGTCTTTCTCGTAGTGCTCGAACGCCTGTCTTAAGAAACCCGTGTCCGCTTCCTTTAGCGAGTAGGCCGAGAAGTCGCGTTCGTTTTGCAGGAAAACGTCGCCCCAAGTCAAATCCTCACCGTCCACCTCTCCCCACTTGATGTCAGGAATCGCTTCCACTCCTTGAAGAAACATGGCGATGCGCGCAAGACCGTAGGTATACTCTACCGGTATAACGGGAAGATCGAGCCCGCCCACCTGCTGGAAATAAGTAAACTGGGTTATCTCGATGCCGTCCATCTCCACCTGCCAACCAAGACCCCACGCACCCAGGGTGGGTGATTCCCAGTCGTCCTCGGTAAAGCGAACATCGTGGCGCTCAAGAGGTATTCCCAACGATCTGAGGCTGTCCAGATAAAGCTCCTGTGCATTATCCGGAGCAGGCTTGAGGATCACTTGAAGCTGCCAGTGCTGGTAAACCCGCAACGGATTCTCGCCGTAACGCCCGTCACGGGGACGCTTCGAGGGTTCAACGTACACGCACCGCCAGGGCCGCTCGTCGAGTACCCGAAGAAAAGTGGCTGGATTGAATGTCCCTGCCCCTACCTCTGATGAGTAGGGCTGCATAAGCACACAGCCTTTTGAAATCCAGTAGTCCTGCAGCCTGCGGATTATGTCCTGGAAACTAAACTTGTTGCCCATCAACTACCCTCTAGAACGTAGAAAAGCATGGGGACATTATCCTTTATACACAGGATGCCATCCACATCGAGATCATCCATCAATACAGATCGCTTTTGAGCCAAGGTCTCCAGGTATTCTGTAACATCAGCTGAGAGTGATGGCGTTTGTGTCTCGTAAGTTCCCGACACAGAACGAAAACTCATGCCCTCGCCGCATAACATGCCGTGAACCGCAACCATCCCTGTGCCCATCGGCTCGTCCCTCACGTCAAACGTGTAGGATGGCGTAAGCCTCGAAAGCAGGTTATCGATCGACTTCCACGGTCCTTGATAGTACCGGGTTTCGAAAAAATGTTCGTCGATCCAGTAACGCGTCAATTCCTCAAGCTCCGCCGACTCTACAGAATCGACGTATAAACTGTCGGTGATTTCGGCTATCTTCGATTGCATATCCGGCTGTATCTGCTTTATACCAATGCACCAGCGCCACTCGCTGTTGAGTTCGTATATAACCACATCGTTATACACCCAGTGATAACTGCGCCCGTTTGATGAGAAATCAGCAACCTTACCCAATCTGGGCAAATCAAGGTAAAGCGAGTCTCCCCAGGTAAAGATAGGACCTGAAAAAAGGATTATGCCCAGTACCCAACTCATCAGCCGCAATCGAAAAAGAAAAAGAAAAGGGGAAATCCGGCCTGCAGGTACAGGATGCCTTTTACGCCCTGGGTCTCCAAAACGGTGGTATCGTTTCCTGATATATCTAACAGGAGTTCATTTGCCCCATCTGTCAAGGAAGGCGCACTGAGTTGATAGGTTCCCGCTTCACTTCGGAAAGCAGGAGCTGAGCCTAGATACAAGGTACCGTACACGGCTTCGGTTCCACCCGAGGAAGTCTCTGTAACCTTAACGTAATTAGTGGGCGAAAGCCTGCCCAGAATCACGTCTATCTCATCCCAAGGACCGGCGTAAAGCGAAGCGTCGTAAAGCAGGCCACGAAGCCAGTACCCTGAAGTCCCCTGCGCAGTTGTATTGGGTCTTTCCTGAACGGCTGCTCCTTCCAGGAAAGTCTCTATGGGTCTCTGCTCAGCCAGAGGTACGGGCCGCAAGCCCAGGGAGTATCCGGATTCATCTTCGAGCACCGCGACGGTAATGTCCGTGAATATGCACTGACACCAGGATACCTTGCCTTCGTCCCGGCTTACCGAACCTAAACGTGCCTGGTCCAGATACAACGAATCACCCCAGGACAATAAAGGTGCGGCATAGGCGAGTATACTAAAGACCCAACTCATCGCGTATACCGCGCATTGCCTCAAGGCAAATTGACACGAACTCTTCCAATTCCATCCCGAATTCCGAGCAGGTGCGAATCTGGTCCCGGTCGGCTCCAGCTGCAAAACGCTTGTCCTTGAACCGCTTGAGAACGCTTTTGGTCTGAAGACCTGCGAGCTTGTCCGGATGCATGAGAGCCGCAGCAACTATAAGTCCGGTCAACGGATCTACAGCGAAAAGCACCTTGTCAAGATCGGATTCGAGCGCTACGCCTCCTGCATGTGCACGGATTGCATGAACCGCCTCTTTGGGCAATCCTTTCTCTTCTGTGATCTTTGCACCCCATTCCGCGTGGAGCATCATGTCGCCCGCAGATTCGGCGTCCTCGTAGGAAACGTCGTGAAGCAGACCTGCAAGACCCCAGAGGTCTGCATCACCTGAGAACCGGGAAGCGAGTGCCCGAAGGCACGCCTCTGTCGACCACATGTGCTTGCGAAGGTTGACGTTGGACACCTTCTCTTCAACGAGCTCGAACGCTTCATCTCTCGTAATCATGGGATAAGGATAAGGAGAAACATCCTGAAGTCAACGATTAGTTCTTTACGACTGGCATTCATTCTTCAAGCCTAAGAATTCACCCGCGACCTTTTCTGTTGCCGATAAGAGGAGCGTTGCGCACGCTTGACATTGCCTGTCTTTCGGGTAAGCTCTCCGGAAAACGAAAATCCCTTTAGCCCAAAAGGAGTTCGATGGCTGTCACTTTTACCGGAAAGAATTTGACTGTCGAGGATATTGAGCGCGTCGCGCGTCATAATGAGAGTATAGAGATTGCCCAGGAAGCGTGGGACAGGATCGCGCGCTGCCGCGCCATGTGCGAGCGCAAGATCGAGGCCGGTGAGGTGATGTACGGCGTTACGACAGGCGTGGGCGACTTCTCCGAGGTGGTACTGACGCCCGAGCAAACCCGCGAGTTTCAGCGCTACTTCATCTACGCGCACGCCGCAGGCTTCGGGGAACCCTTGCCCCAGGAGGTGGCGCGTGCCGCATTGGCCACCCGCATTAACGTTCTATGCAACGGGCTTTCCGGATGCAGACCGGTTATCGTAGAGACGCTAGCCGCCATGCTCAATCGAGGCGTGAACCCGGTGATGTGCAAACGGGGATCGGTGGGTGCATGCGGGGATCTTGCCCCAATGGCCCAGGCAGGGCTCGTACTCATGGGCAAAGGCGAGGCGTTTTACAAGGATGAACGCCTGCCCGGAGCCGAAGCCATGAGGAAAGCTCAAATACCGGTAATCAGCTACGAGGCGCGTGACGGCCTGGCAATCCTTAACGGGGCCAATGTAATATCCGGATGGGGTTCGCTGATGCTTCCCGAGGCGATACGCTGGTTAAAACACCACGACATCGCATGTGCGATGACCATGGAGGCGTTGAACGTAAACACAAAGTGTTTAGACGAAAGGCTGCATCAGGCCAGGGGGTATCCCGGAGCGATAGCGGTCGCATCGAATCTGCGGAAGATTGTGAAGGATTCAAGGCTTCTGGAACGAGCGGGGAAGCGTGTTCAGGACGCATACTCCCTGCGATCCGCACCCCAGGTTGCAGGTGCGGCGAGGGACAGCTGGGCCTATGCACGCAGGATGTTTGAAATAGAACTCAACGGTGTGGGCGACAACCCTTTATTCTTCCCGGATTCCGAGGAGGTGTTGACCGGTGCAAACTTCCAGGGTACACCCCTGGCGTTCGCACTGGAGGCCCTGGGATTGGCGATATCGACGGTGTGCGTGCTTTCAGAGCGTCGCCTTAACCGGCTGATGAACCCGGCCCTTTCCCAGGGACTCCCCGCGTTTCTTACCAAGGGCGGGGGCATGTTTACCGGACTCATGATCTCCCAATACACTTGCTGCCAGCTCGTGAACGAACAGCGGGTACTTACCAATCCGGCGGCCAACGGCTCCATCCCGGCCGCAGCGGACCAGGAGGACTTCGTGTCCATGGGGATGACCACGGCGATAAAGACTAGCAAGATTTTAGATTTTGCCTACGGCGTACTGGGTATCGAGCTAATAGCAGCGGCCCAGGCGTTCGATTTTCGAAATGCGGAGTCTTCTCCTGTCTCTAAAGCAGCCTACGAGGTTATCCGCTCCCATGTTAAGCATCTGGATGAGGACCGTCCACTGTTCACTGACCACAACCGCATGGCCGAGGTTATCCGGACGGGTGAGATTCTGAATGCGGTTGAGAAGGTTGTGGGACATCTGGACTAATTCACCTCGAAACATCCTTCCTCGCAATTACTGAAGCCCTAGAAGGGATTCAGTATAGAGGTCAGTCGAAAGATAGTTTTTCTAATCCTTCTTCCCTTTTATCGAAAAACCGCGTGCTTAGAAAAAAAGACACTGCCTGCGGCAACATTAAAGTAAGGCTAACGGTAAAACTGAATTTGGAAGGAATAAGAACATGAATACAAGCCCTATATCTTCAGATCCTCGAGCCCTTGATCTCGGAATCGGTTAAGGGTATTACCGATACGGTCTCTTCGCCACCCCTGCCCCACCAGGTTACGTTTACTCTTTTTTCGTTCTTTGCATCCGAGTAACGGGCTAGGATTCCTGCAGCCCAGTCGATCATCCGAGACGATGACGCCTTAGCTACAAGCAAACCTAGGGGACTGCCGATTCCCTTGACCTCGAGGAAGATTCGATCGTCTCCTGTATGTTTGCCAAGTTCTGCGTTTTCATCCTCGTTACGGCCAACGATACACTTTGCCCCCTCATCATGACGGAAGTGCCTGCCTGTCTTCAATAGCGCAACTGACTCTTCCGTATCCTCGCCGTGCACCATGAGGTCTTTGAGCTTGCGGCAGTACTGAGACTCGGTAAGAAGGCAGCCTCCGCTGGGTGTTGCATACTCTTCTATACCCCATCTCTTGGCAAGTTCCATTTGAGGCTTTCGGCTTCGGCCCTCAATTGCCAAGAGTTTTTCTCGTTTAATCAGACGTTTCTCTTCTATTACGGTCTCTTCGAGAAGCCGTGCAGACAAAGGACGCAACAAGTATCCCTGTAATCCTGATTCTTGTTCGATCTTATTCAGAGCCACTCTATTCTGGCTCATGGGACGCTCACCAAGCACCTCGCCTGAGGCTACAGCATCAAAGCCCTCATCTTCCATGATTTCCCTGGCCTTTCTCAGGAATAGAATCTTACAGTCGATACAGGGGTTTGAAGCCCTGCCGAAGCCGTGAGGAGGTGACTCAAGAAGCGGGCGGAATTCATTGACATCGATCCTGATACGCCTTAAAGAAATCCCCCACTTGGTAAGGTATTGCTCACCTGCAAGCCTTTGCATATTTCCGGTAAAAGGTGTTACGATATGCAGGGCTTCTACCTTTGCACCAGCCTCGATTAAAACACGCGCGACCAGAAGACTGTCCAGCCCTCCTGAGAATAAAAGCAGTATTCGCGGCTCGGGCATCAGGTCAGGCCTCACGAGTATCGTCAGTTATTATCGTGCATTCAGGCAGCCTTTCGACTAGGCTTGTCAACTGCTCTGAATCGATGATAGTTCCTCTCAAGTCGAGATATCTCAGGTTCTTGTAGGCTCCAAGGATAAGAGCACCTTGATCTGTGATTTCTATATTATCCAGGAACAATTCCTGGACACGATACAACGGCGCAAGATACCGCAGGCTGTAGTCGTTGATTCCACTTGAAGAAAGTACGAGTCGCTTGAGAAGCTCGAGTTTCCTGAGGCCTTTCAATCCGAAGCCTTTCACGGTCTTCACCCGTGAGAGGTCGAGCACCCTCAACTGTCTGCATCTGGAAAGATTAGCAAGCACTTTATCGGTTATCCCGGCGTTAACCAGGCCCAACACCTTCAAAGATTTGCATTTGGCGATGTATCTTAAACCCGCGTCGTCTAGTCCGCTCCCGTCTAGCCACAGCAGCTTGAGGTTCTTGATTCTCTGAAGGTTCTCTACAAACGGATAGACTCTATCCAGGTCTCCGGTAATTCTCACCGCATTCAGTCCTGGAAAATCCGAGAGATCCTGGAAAGGTTCTGAAGCCTTGCAGGAAACGGTAACGACTTGACCGCAGTCGATGGAAGCTAAATCCTTACGCTCTATAAAATCAATACCCGCTAACTTGTCGTTTATGATCAGTAATCCTTCCTCAACCCGGTAGTCTATCTCCAATTCCCCGGACCATAAGTACATGAACCTGCCAAGAGCCAAGTATCTTTCTTCCACCCCCAAGCAGGATTCATCAATATATTCTATATGACCTTTTCTTCGTACAACCACCTCAAACATAAAGCCTCCTGTTGAATTTCAGCAACGAATCAGGAATCAGGTTTGCCTACAAAGTTGATTTTTACTTCTTTCACGTCCCACAAGTGGTCTAATTTTTCGTGAATCTCCTCCTCTATGTGTGCTGCAAATTTGTGCTCCCTTGTAAGATCAAGGTCGATGGTAATTACACCGTCCTTCACGTCGAAATCCTGCAGAAGCTGCATACGAACGATTGAAGCGCCGGTCAACGGATTGAGCACATTACGAAGCTTGCGCAGAACCCTATCCGGCGTGGTCAGCTCCTTCTCGGTCAACCCGTGCCTCTCTTTCCACTGCTCGATGGCTGATTTCAAGGCATCGATCGCTAGTACCGCGCAGTGCATCTTAACCGGAGGCAACCCGTCCAGTTCATCTGCTGCCTGCTTCCAGGTAACCTTCTCAGCCTCCTCGATTGTTCGCCCCTTTACCATCTCGGTAAGTATAGAACCTGTAGCGATGTTCGAGGCACATCCGAAGCTCTCGAATTTAATGTCGGTAATAACGTGGGTTTCCTCGTCAACCTTGATGGTTAGTTTGAGCATGTCGCCGCATGCCGGGCTGCCTTCCAGGGCGGTCGCGTCCGCATCGGTAATCTCTCCTACGTTGCGGGGATGCTTGAAATGTTCGATCACTTTCTTGGAATAGGGAAGCCCCATCTATACCTCCTTGGCCTTATCCGGGGTGAGGGGTGAAAGTTTTCTCAAATCAGTAACCACCTTTTTTATTACCACGAGGGTCTTCTCAATCTCGGTTTCGGTATTGAACCGTGAAAAGCTGAAACGCATCGAGCCGTGGGCCTGTTCGTGAGGCCTGCCCATTGCCAAGAGTACGTAGGAAGCCTCAAGCGCCTTGGAAAAGCAGGCAGAGCCTGTAGCTGCTGCAATCCCCTGCATATCCAGATGCAGAAGGATAGACTCACCCTCGATGAAATCGAAGGTTACGTTGAGGATATAAGGCGCACCGTTCTCTTTTGAGCCGTTCAGATGAACCCAAGGAATATCTTTGGTTATTGCGTCCCACATCATCTTTCTTAGGCCGGCCAGGTATTTGATGTGGGCTGGTTTGATCATCGAGATCGCCTTGGCCATCCCGACGATACCAGGCAGGTTTTCCATCCCGGGCCTTAATTCAAATTCGTTGTAACCTCCGTACATCAAGGGTGCAAGCTTCACGTCTTTGCGCCGGTAAAGAGTCCCGACCCCCTTGGGTCCGTGAATCCTGTGTGCGGTAAGCGAGGCCAGCGCTACATTCATCTTCTTAACGTCAAACGGTACGTACCCCCAGCCTGAAATGGCATCGACGTGCAAAGGTATCTTTCTATCCGCGCAAATCTTACCTACCTCTTCGATCGGCTGAACCGTCCCGACCTCGTGGTTGACCAGGTGAACCGAGCAAAGCACGGTATCTGAACGCAAGGCCGAGGTAAGTTCCTCGAGCTTGAGGAGACCGTCTGGATCCACGCCAACAAGTGTAAACTCAATCCTACCTTCCTTTTCCAAAACCTTCAAAGTATTGAGGACAGACTCCTGCTCAATCGCTGTGGTAACAACATGGGTCTTTTCCTTCCTTGTCTTGATCAAACCCTGTAGAGCCAGGTTGTTTGCCTCGGTACCCCCTGAGGTAAATACAATCTCGTCAGGTTCTGCATTGATGGAACCGGCAACCGTGACACGAGCTTGCTCAAGCCTATCCTTGGCATCCAGCGAAGCCTGGTGCCCGAAGTGACCTGTCGGCGCTGCAAATTCCTCTGTGAATAAAGGCTTCATCTCTTCAAGCACCCATGGATCGAGCCGGGTCGTGGTCGCGTTATCCAGATATATCTCGTTCACTTTTCTTTTTCCTTTTCTTCGACAGGTTCGGTTCCCTTTACGGCGCACGGTAAAAACCATCCGGACCTTTTTAACCTGCGATTCAAGAGGTACAAGAACGCCCAGTATACTATAAGTGCTGCACCTGCAGCGGTGAACGCAACCCACTTCGGGGCATCTGCGAGATCGGCTGCAAGCCATGCCGTAAGAGGAACTACAACAGAACCCACGAAGATCAAAAGGGATGAGATGATGGCCGGACCTGAACGAAAAAGGACAAATACGGTATCGCCTTCATTGATCCCTTTACCTGCCTGGGCGATTAGAACCCTGTATCTTCCAGTAGGAAAACAAATCCTGTGCTGAGCGCACGATGCGCAGCTTACGTGCTGTTTCATCTTAACCTTGACTAATGGGCCTTCGACACTCAAGACCTCCCCGTATTCACCTGTCTGAGCCATCACGAACCTTCCGGATGTTTAACTGAGCTGCCATCAAGTAATTATAGGGTTTTAGTAGGATTTGTCAAGCCCGACCTCAGCAGAGCCTCCCTTGATCTCTGCGTCAAACCTGTCTCTGGGACATGGATATTTAACATACAGCCGTTATTTTAGTCTGCTCTAAATTTCTGTCAACCCCCCGCACTCTTTCACTTCTGTTTTCGGCTACACCGAAACCGGAAGTGACAAACGGTGAATGAGAGGTTATCTTTTCCTTCGAGAAAAAAGGAAGTAAAATAACCACGTTCCTGTAAGAACGATGACCGCAACAATCAATGCAACGATTCCGTCGACAAGGCCGAATGTCGGCAGCCACCCGAGCCAGATTCCTACCACTGAAGCCTCACCTGCGATTATGGAAGCTATTGCAGCCCATTTTGGGATTTTCTTGAAGTAAAGCGCGGCTACGGTTGCAGGCGTGAGGACAACAAGGCCGGCAAAGGTTGTCTGTGTAAGGAAAGTGAAGATACCGCCTTTGGCATCGACGCCCAGAAGAACAAGGATAACGACCAGAAGGCATAAGCCGAGAGTTAGAACTCTTCCCCAGAACATTTGTTTTCTGTCGATTCCGGCGTCACGGGCAAGCATGGTGGAAAGAGCCAGGAGCTGGGAATCGGCCGTAGACATGAGGGCGGCCAATGCACCGGTCATGACCAGGGCGTGAACCCAGCCCGGAGCGTATCCCGCTACCATTGCAGGAAGTATCATATCGGGCTTCCCAGGATCAACGGGTGTTCCGTTAGCCCAGACCCCGATGAGCACTGGGGCAAGAAACAGGAAACTCACGAGCAAAGGGTACAGCCACGTTGAGACCCTCAAAGAACGCAAAGACCTAGCGGTATAGAAGCGTGTAAAGAGCTGGGGAAATAAAGGGTTAACGAAACTCCACAGGATTATGAAGGAGAACCACTTCTGGGGCGTGAAGAAACCATCAGGCCCGGGACGCATGAAAAGTGCGGGTGATGCCGCATATGCCTTCTGAGATGCTGTCTGGAATCCGCCAAGGCCTTTTGCCACGAAGAACACCGCAGCCAGCATAGCCAAAATCATCAACCCGCCCTGAAGGACATCGGTCCAGGCAGAACCGCGCATACCCCCCAGTACTACAACCCCACCGATGAGGAGGATAATTACTATCGCACCGATCCTGGTCAGGTCGATTCCTGCAAGGCTGGACAGGATCATCCCTGCACCCAAAGCCTGGGTCAAAAGGTAAGGAACGGTAAACACCACCATCACGACAAGTACCAGCCGCCGCAGAAAAGGACTCCCCAATTCGCCGCCGATCAGCTCCGGAGCCGTAAGGTAGCCCTTTTCCTTGCCCAGCTTCCAGACCTTTCGCCCGATGAAGTAGAAAGACACCGGCACTAAAGCGGTGCCCAATCCCATGATTGCGTACTGACCAAAGCCGTATTTCCAGGCTGCACCGGCAAAGCCGAGGAAGAAGAACGCCGAGAAGTTGGTTGCCGCAAGGGTAAGAAAGAGTACAACCGGGCCGAAGGACCGTCCTGCCAGGAAGAACTCCTCCGGAGAGCTGGATGCTTTTTTTCGGGCGAGGATGGAAAGCGCCGCGAGTACTGCAACGTAACCTGCAAGAATCACCCAGTTCATTCCTCGCCCCAGGCAAAACGAGAAAGAAGACCGAAGACCAATGCCGTAAGGAGTACCAACAATACCTCCCACCACAGCCAACCGGGAAGACCGAGCAGGAGTCTGGGTAACCTGTCCCAGTTAAAGAAATCCAGGCTCAATATTACGAGCACCATCCAGGAGGTAAGCCAACCGAGTTTTTTGGTAAGACCTTTACTGTTTATCATGCGTTTTTTTATCATCTTTGAAAACCTCCAAAATAGTTACACCTAACGAGAGGTGTGTTACTGGGGTTTTCCTGGATTGGCCGGCTGGAAAACGCCAAACAATGCCGGTAAATGTAATCTATTCAGATATAGGCGATTGTCAAGGTTGGATCCAGTTTCTATACGACCCTACCTCCGAAGCCTGTCCGAACACCAGGGTGTCCCCCGCAACCGATGGCACAGGCGGAAGTGCGGTGATTTGGCCTCTATCGTTTAGAAACCCTTAAGGCGACGCATTCGTCGCCCCTACATTCGGATATTTCAGCGAGTTGAAGAATACACCCTCCATTGCTTGTCCGCGCCGTGTTATCTGGAGGTAACTACGTCTTAATGCTCGTTTTTTGCTAAAGGAACGCTTGGGAACCGAAGGTTCACGCTTGCGGTCTGAATGACCACGCTTGCGACCTGGTGGGTCACGTTTACTGCACGGAGGGCCGAAAGATCGCAAGTGCCTGCGACGACTCAATGGATATCTGCGGTTAAACTATCTCCTGGTGACCTGATCCGGACTGCATACCCTAACGCATATCCCGCAGATATGCTGCCCTACCACACGGCTGCGTACGAACTTATCGAGCTGGGCGTAGCAGCGCTTGTGGTCGAAGGCTGCAGGATCGTCTTTGATAGCATTGCAAGGACATACATCCAGGCATGCTCGGCACGAACCGCAGTCTTCTTTAAGAGGAGCGCCGACCTCGAAAGGGGCGTCGGTGAGTACGGTGACGAGCCTTATTTGCGAACCGTACTGTGGGGTTACCAGAAGGTTGTTGCGTCCGATCCATCCGAGGCCTGCCTCTACTGCAACGTGTTTGTGAGAGAGCATCCCGAGCTGATTCTCCCAGTCTATAAGCTGCGAGGCCGGAACCGGGAAAGCGGAAAACGAGCGCTCCTGGAGAAACCCGGTTATCTTGAGAGCCAACTGATCAAGAGCCATGTTGACTGTACGATAGTGGTGGTAGTAGGTTTTGGTGGGTTGATCGGAGATATCTGAAAGGACCGCGCTTGAAAGCCGTATGCCACAGACGATGCCATACTTGAGTCGGTTCTTTAGTTCCTCGGCTATCAGGTTCCGTTCCCGATATACCTTCCCCACCTCTGCGGCCCCGACCAGATCGGCGCCCTGGCTCTTTGCAAACCCTGAAAGGTCAGTCCACAGGTTTTGCTTCATCCGGATGACTGCCTTTGAGATATCTGAACAGAGCGAGAAGGGCGACAGGTGTTACTCCGGAGATACGTGATGCCTGACCTAATGTTGCCGGGCGTATCGTCTCAAGCTTTTCTATCACCTCGTTTGAAAGACCGGGGATCTCCTTGAAACCTATATCCTCAGGTATCATAACCTTCTCGATGCGGTGAAATTTCTTAATCTCCTCAAGTGTTCTCGTGATGTAACCCGAATACTTAATCTCAATCTCAACCCTTTCCTTTACCACTGGAGCCAGTTCCCCCAACGCCTTATCCAAGGTTTCCAGGTCATCGAGTTTCAGCTGGGGTCTTCGCACGAGATCGGCAAGACTGAGCTTCTCTGTAGTTGTCGCAAGCTCGTGCGACATGAGAACCTGGTTCGTCTTCGCCGCCGCAGGCCGCATCCTCGATAACCTGTCTATGGTTGCCGAACACGCAGTCTCCACCGCCTCCACCTTGTGAAAGTCTTTCGAGCGAAGAAGACCGATACGATGGCCTATGCCTGACAATCTGGCATGGGCGTTGTCTTCTCTCAAAAGCAGCCGATACTCCACCCTCGAGGTGAACATGCGGTAAGGCTCGTTGGTTCCCTTGGTTACAAGGTCGTCGATCAACACACCGATGTAGGCAGAATCCCTGCCCAGGGTGAATGGATCTATACCTTTTACCCTGCGCGCAGCGTTTATTCCTGCAATCAATCCCTGGGCTGCCGCCTCCTCGTAGCCGGTTGTACCGTTTATCTGTCCGGCAAGGAAAAGGTCTCGCACCGTCTTGGTCTCAAGCCAGGCAAAAAGCTGGGTAGGCTGCACGAAGTCGTGCTCTACCGCATAACCTGGCCGGGTAAACTCCGCGTTCTCGAGTCCGGGTACGGCATGAATCATCTCGATCTGGGCGTCCAAAGGCAAGCTGGTAGAAAGCCCGTTCGGGTAGACCTCACGCGTGGAAAGCCCTTCAGGTTCGATGAATACACGGTGTGAATCCTTGTCTGCGAATTTGACTATCTTGTCCTCAATGGAAGGGCAATACCTGACACCGGTCCCTGTTATTTTGCCCGAGTAAAGCGGGGAACGGTCCAGGTTCTCCCTGACTATCTCGTGAACCGTGGCGTTCGTGTGGGTAAGGTAACACATTCCCTGGTTACGGAGCTTCCTTTTAGTAAAGAAGGATATCCCAGGAGGCGGTTCCTCGCCCGGTTGAGGTTCCATCCTCTCGTAATTGATCGTCCGTCCGTCGATACGCGGCGGTGTGCCGGTCTTGAAACGTCCGAGCTTGAAGCCCAGCACTCGCAGGGTCTTTGCAAGGCTCTGGGAGGAGGGATCTGCCAGGCGACCGCCGTCGAGGCTCCTCGAACCGATGTGCAGTAATCCTGAAAGGAAGGTTCCCGGAGTCAAAACGACTGTGTTGCCGCGTATACGCCCGGCAATACGGGTATCAACCCCGGCTACCCGTTCACCCTCTGTATAGAGGCCTTCAACCGTATCCTGCCAGATGGCCAGTTCAGGGGTTTCTTCTAGTACCCTTCTCGCGAACTCACGATAAAGCGCCTTATCGCACTGGATACGTGTGGACTGGACTGCTGGGCCTTTGCTGCGGTTCAGGCGACGGAAATGGATACCGCAGCGGTCTGCAAGACGACCCTGAAGCCCTCCGATGGCGTCGATCTCGCGAACTAGCTGGCTCTTGCCCAGGCCGCCGATAGCCGGATTACATGACATCTCCCCTATACGTTCGACACTTAAGGTTATGAGCAAGGTCCTGCACCCCATTCGTGCAGCGGCGTGAGATGCCTCAATTCCCGCATGTCCTCCGCCCACCACTATCACATCGTAATGCCCGCTCATAGGACTCCTCTTATCAACAAGTACGCCATTACTCCAGCCAACACAAGAAATAGTATGCCGGTGAGTATCTTTGTCAAGGCGGCATTACGGGTAAGGAAATGCTGTAAATGCTTTTCGGTCAGGCCGAAGCGAACAAGGATAAACACTACAACCAGGGGAACGATGAATGCAATGTTGTATATCACGAGATATACTAACGCCTTACTCCACTTCTCCGTAGTCTGGACCACATACACTAGGGTAGGCAGGTATACCTGACCAGTACAGACAAGCTCGAACAGGGAAACCAGGAAGCCTGTGATGACGGCACCGACGATGAAACCGCCGAATGCGGTCCGCTTTCGGATCATCTTGTTCATAGCTTTGCGTATACGGTCAGGCAGCTTTAGGGTCATCTTCTCAGCCTTACCTCGTTTGAGCAGGGAGTAATCGTAGAAGGTCATCCCGGCAAGGAACAGAAGGAATAAAACGGTGAGGCCGAAGATAATCTGTGAAACGATCTGGATGACCTCAAGGAATTCGAGGATCTGGTAAGCTGCAAAGCCTAAAATCAGATAGGTAAGAAAGACCGACAGGATAAAGGGAATTGCAACCCATATTACTCTCTTGCGTTCTACACCCAGTACCGACAGGTAGGTGATAAAAAAAATGAGGGTCGCGAACGCGCACGGATTTATTCCGTCAAGCAGGCCTGCGCCAATAATAGGAAGGATTCCGAATGTCTCGAACTGGGTGATTATCTCCTCGTGACCTTGCTCTTTTGCTTTCTCTACCTCATCCCAGGGGATCTTCTCGAATCGATGTTCACCAATGAGACAGCTGATGTTTTCGGAAGAAACATCCTTTTTGGTAAGATACCCCTTGCCTACGAACACGATGGGCGTAATCAAGACTTCCTTCTTGTCGATGCCGTAGACTATCCCGAACGCTGACAGAAGGATCTTCGAGGAAGGGTCGTTTGCATCTAAGACCCGAATCACGAGGCTCGAATCTTCGGCGGAAACGGCCTTCAGCCAGTAGCGTGCCCGGTCGCACTCTTCGCACCCGAACGTCTCGAAGAAAACGACCTCCACATCGCCTTCCCCTATCAAGGTATCTGAGGTATCTGTCGATAACAAGGTATCTAACGCAACAACCAGTTCCTCGCCTGCGTGGCTCGACGAATCCTGAGCCGAGTATCGGGGACGTACACTTAAAAGAAGTTTTTCCAAATCACGCTTTATATTCTCTTCCTCACCCAGTACGTTACCTTCAAAGAAGAGCACCGGTATATCCTGTTCTTCAACACCGTACCTCTTCTCCCACTCGACGAGTAGGTTGTATTCCTCTGCGACATCTATGTTGTGCGGCTCCAGCGCAAAAAGCCCGGGGTAGCGCTCGGCTAACCTGGGCAGGAAGACCTTGAGTATCCGCATGCAGTGCGGACAGTCAGGTGCGTAGAACGCGTGGACGAGAACCGGCTTGTGCTCAGCCCTTACTGTATCAGGATCAACTAAGACCGAGTCGATCTGGCCGTCATCCATCTCGATGTAAGGTGCAACTATCCTCTGTATCGAAGGTTCTTCTTCGTATCTATCTGAAAGCGCGGTAATCTCGTTGTCTAAAAGCCCGAGTGAGCCGTCCTCAAGGTTGAATCTGGCCAGACCGAAGTACTTGGCGTCTAGCCCTGCTCCGAGGATGAAGGTTGAACCTACCTGCTCGGGTGTATCAAGACGCCCCGGGATGTGTCCGGATACTATTATGTCTATATCCGGGAACTGAGCCGCGATCTTTCGTTCGGTATCCAAACCGAGGTGGGACAGAAGAACTATCACGTCACCCTTCGAGCGCAACTCAGGCATCAGGGCTTCGAGTTCGCGTACCGGATCTGAGGCTTCGACACCACCCAAATCCTCAGGATCGTAGAAGATAAAGGCTTCAGGGGTGATTAGGGACGTAACCACGATCCTCACCCCTCCCTTTTGGACCACTTTGTAGGCAGGCAAGAGCCTCTTCCCGTCCTTAAAGGCGTTCGCTGAGATCAAGGGGATTCTTGGCTTTAGCATTTGCGAGAAGAAATCGTAGCCGTCGATGAGTTCCTGATCCCCGAAGGCAACCGCATCCAGAGGTATTCTCGAGTATGCCTCCACGAACACGGAATCCTTGAGCCTTGAAGGAAAGGGGGCAAGCAGGTCGCCTGCATCGAGTATGAGCAAGGATGATTCATTAGTCTGCGCTTCTTTTATCGCGGAGGCTCTTCGCGGAAGACCGCCGTAGGGATCTTCAGGACAGCGGCACCAGGTAAGCGTCCCGTTTGGGGAAGCCAAGTAGAAAATCGAAAACTCCTGGGCGGTTAGAGAGGAAAAAAGCAACACCCCCAGAAGTATCCCCACTAATTTCCTAAGCATTAACGGTGATTATAGGTCACAGATAGTAGATGTCAACGCGATTTAGTCTGTGCGCGTGGAGATAGTTGCCGGGTCAACTCCCTTTTGATACAACACAGAGGCACAGGGATAAAAAATACAGAAGGCCGTAGGAGTGATGCCTGCATCGCCCTCTCCTATCCCCAGATAATCAATCGGGAGACTCGTGAGTCGCCCACACGACCTTATATAATCTGCGTTACCGAAGGAGAGCGACCGAAGGGAGATCTAATCATGTAATCTTCTAATCTTGGGTCGGAAATCCTTCGTGCCCTGCGTGTAAAAAAAACCGCCCTTTACAAACCTCTTATCTTGATTAAAATTGACCAGTGAAAGAGTATTCGGACGGCGAGCGTTATCTTCTTCGGTTCGACCGCGGCGAAGAGGTTATTGGAGCCCTTCTCAAGTGGGCATCGGAGCGAAAGCCGGACGGTGCCGCGTTGACCGGTCTGGGTGCTGTTGAGGAACCCAGGCTCGGTTACTTCGATGCGGTGAAGAAGAGCTATATCAATAAGGACTTCGAAGGTGAGTACGAAATAGCGTCTCTCGCCGGGAACTTGGCCTGGGATCAAGAGACAGGAGACCCAATGGTACACATCCACGCAGTACTCTCAGGTCCCAACTTCCTGGCCTTCGGCGGTCACCTATACTCGGCGCGCGTTTCCGGAACGGTGGAGGTCTCGGTGCAACCGGTGAAAACAAGACTCGTCCGGAAATACAAGGAAGAGTTAAATCTGAAACTCCTGGATTAGCCGGGATGATCGGGCCCGTAGCTCAGTTGGCAGAGCAGCTGACTCATAATCAGTTGGTTGTAGGTTCAAGTCCTACCGGGCCCATTTTTGATGCAAGGGTATGAATAGCGCTGAATCTAGAAAAGAAACTCTTAATACTGAGATAAAGAAAAAAAACAGCGCGGTGAAGAAGAAACCAGCGAGAAAACCTGCACCTACCAAGGTTCCCAAAGAGATTGACTGGCGGGTTTTTCTTGCACCTGAGCACCCATGGAAAACGTCGATTATCGCAATCGTTCTTGCAGGGGTAGTATTCATGGTGGGGTATTTCGTGTACGATCTCTTGCCAAAATCCGACTCCAGCTTGAGAATCTTGCCCTCGATCCTGGCTGGTTTCTTGACTTTTTTATTATTTTTCGGCTCGTTCAACAACTATTTCATACCCATAAGCTATCACATGGACCGTGAAGAGATAGTAATCAAGAAGTTCTACTTCAAAGACCACCGGCCATGGAAGATGTTCCGTCGCTTCTTCCTGACCCGTTCAGGTGTAGTGCTTTCCACTTTTGCTACTCGAAAGAAATTCCTGGATAACTTCCGTGGCGTGCAGCTTTTACTCCCTACTGATAAAGAGAAGAGGAAAAAGGTTCTCGATTTTATCTCATCAAAGGTGCCTTTGGATTCCGGTCAGAGCCTTTAAAGAGGTGAGTGCAGCTTCGAGAGGTCTCACCTCAACAATCAAGTAAGCGTCTGAGGAAAGGGCTAAACCCCAGTACGGTTCAAGGGCTTCAGGGTCGGTGGCGGATAAATGCTGGTCCCACTCGCCGTCGTTGTCGTGTACGTGAACTACACGGATATCTTCAACGTGCCTTGTATAGAATTCGAACTCTGCATCTGCGATACGCCGGTGGGCAACCTTGAGGTGACCGATATCCATGTTGTATGCATCCCATCCGACATTGTCGAGAATCTCGCGTACGAATTCAAGATGGAACCCGCCAACGTTCTCGAAGCAGAAATGAGGGCCTTTTGCTAATAATTCATGCGCCCGTTTTAAGCGTTCAGCCAGTACCTTCCGGTAGTACTCGTCGAAGAGCGTTACCCCTTGCCTGCGCTGTCCGGACCATGCGAAGTGAGGCGCTGCACCCATGTGTACGGTTAAGGCCGAACAGCCTGCTTCTTGGGCCTTCTTCTGTATATCCAACTGCCTTTCGAGATAGCTCATGAAAACCTCTTCGTCGATCTCAAAGAATCCGAGGTTCTCAGGCAGATGCGCCGTCCACCGAATCCCTTCATCTTTCGTGATCCTGGCAATCACACCTCGTACCTTAGAATCGTTGAGCTGATTCAGATATGAGGGATTGTTGAGATTTATCTCAACAATCCTCACTTCACGTTCCGCAAGTTCCTTGAGGGCCTGGCTGATAGATGAGAAACCTGCAAGTACCTGAACCCCGCAGCGGTCGGTGAATTTCGAATTGGACATGGTCGAAGTTTAACTAAGATAGCCTGAATGTAAAGTTAAGTGATTGAGTATTGATGAGCATGACCTTTCCATCAATAATTTCGCTACATAACAAAAAAGGTTTTTAGGTGATGCGGGAAAGTTGCTTGTTATTTCCTTATCTTTTCTGTCATATGTTCCAGACGTACCTTTTCGCTTCGATACCGGTCGAGAAGCTCTTCGCGAAACCGCTCAGGTACACCTTCGTCGCCCTCCAGTTGACTAATGGATTCCGTCAACATCGATTCCCGTTTTTCGAATTCTTGTAGAAGATCATGTGGTTCCCTTCTTTTCTTCGGCATGCTCCTGAACCTTGTCCAGAGCAGGTAAGCTAAGGAAGGTAAAGTGACTAATCCGCAGGCTCCGACGGTCCAGAGCCATGGTTTCGCGGGAAAGATCAGCATTAAGGCGCCGAATAGCAATCCAGCAAACCCTACAAGTACCACCAGCGCGGCAAACAGCCTCTCTTTTCTTGCCGAAAGCTTCTCCAAGGCGTCAAGGGTATTGGTCGTAGCTTCCTCCTTACGTATCAAGAGAATCTCGGATAGACGCCTGCTCGTTATATCGAAGTTCGAGGCAAGCGCGGCGAACTCCGAGTAATGTTCCAGCTGAGTTGTGTCGAGTCTCTTGGAGATAAACCTTCGTTCCCTGAGTATAAACCGATTCACCTTGCGCAGGAACCGAGAAAAGCCGAAGATGGCGCTTTTGTTAATGCAGCTATCGTCTATTATCTCAAGCCAACGTCGCAACGATTTAAAAAACCACGAAGACGCCTCTTCTCGAAAACACCACCTGTCTAATTCGCGCAGTAAGGTTTCGTCGGCGGACTTGAGGAAGAAGACACCGTCCTTGTAACTGACCTCTTTGGAAAGCCTTAGTATCCCGTCGTCTTTGGGCGGAGGGCCGATCTTTATGAGTATTGAACCCTTCGAGAAGCCGAAATCAAGTCTGACCCCTATGCGTTCGGGTTGGATACCTGATCTTCTCAACCCCTCATCGGAGCCTGGGGCATGTCTGATCTTTTCGGGGTCATTTGTACCAAGAACTGCTTCTAGGAACCGTGTTAAAGCGGACGAAAACTCACGACGCCGCCACAGGATACCCGCCTCGAGGTCCAACTTGTGATTTAGGAGATTAAGGTCAAGCCTTACGAATCCTGTGCCGTCCTCGAAAAGCCTGGCCGTTAGTCTGTAGGGTATCTGGTCTGCTACCTGGCCTTCGTCGAGAACGAACTCTAATGAACGTCTTCCTGCAAACCGCTCCCATGCAGGGGTACCTAAGCTTTGGACTAAGCGAGTAGAAAGCGCATAAAGGTCGGCTTCCGAACCCAGCGAGAACACCGCAAATTCTACTATACGCTCGGGCGATGCGGTCTCCTTGGGTTTGAAGATCTCTAATAAACGCACGAACGAACCTTTGAGGATTCCATTACATTGTAGGATATGGACTGAAAGGTGATTGTCAACGGCTTACCGCTCGCCGCCTACCGCTGACGGCATTGAATGTGCATACGGAGGATTTCCGATCCAAGACTAGAAGATAACAAGATTAGAGATCCCTTCGGTCGCTCTCCTTCGTTAAAAGATTGGATGTGGTGCAACTGTTATAAGCTATCAGTCAGCGAGCCGGTAGCACGAGGCTGTCGGCCGTAAGCCGTTTCTCTGTGTTCTCCGTGGTTTTCGCCCATGAGGTCGTTTGGACCATTGGAACGACCGGTTTCAATATCCAGTGTTGTCTCAGCTGCACTTACCGCACAGGTAAGCCAGTTGACCGAAATCACCCTCCGGCTTAGTAATCTTGATCTCTTCGTACGGGACGAACGCCCCGCAGTTCGAGCACCGGATAGTCAAATCCGAAAGATTTACTAGGCAGCCAACGTCGCCTGGAATAATCTTCACGTTTCGCTTACGCTTCTTGAAATCATACAGGAGCTTATCGACGAACTCTATACGGTAATCTCCCCTGGCACCCCAGAATTTACTGATAACGTACAGCTTTGCCCTCGTGCCTTCTATCAGCCTGCGCAGACCCTGGTAGTTCAAGCGGTTATTGTTGGGTTTTGAGTCCTCGAATCCCTCAGGTCCGGCTATTGAAAAATGAGTGAGGATAATGTCGGAGTCCTTTAATCTTGCGGGCAGTTCCTTGAAGAAATCTGTATCTGAGGTGTACCCGATCCGGCGTTTCTCGCCGCTCTCCAGGCGAACGTTCAGGACGAAACCTAGGGACTTGGACGCCCCTTTGGGGTCGTAGGTCGTACCGAAAACATCGAAAGCGCCCAGGTCTTTCAAGGCGTAGGGCGTCTTTCTACCTGCGATCCTGTGGACATTCTCCGATCTAATCCCCATCCTGCTCAGGGTTTCAAGGTACTCCCTCTTTGTACCGGGATTGAGATGGAACTGTATCGGTGCACTTTTTTCCGCCTTGGGATCGTAGATAAGCCATTGGTGGTATAGATCTGCAATCCCAGTAAGGTTGGCTGAATGTTCCATGTGGTTACGAGAAACGAACACGTGATTTACTTCCTTTATATGAAATCCTTCCTTCGTGAAATACACCAGGAAATCCACCCCAGGATCGATCACTATCCCTTTGTCCATGGCCTTGATGAAGTATCCACCGCCCTGACTCAACTGGTTCCCGAATCCCCGAGGTTCAACAAAGAACTCCACCGGGATGAACGAAGACCATCCTTTAAGAACGGCAAGTACATCGCGGTACCCGGTGCCCCTTTTGGCCGCGTATTTCGGTACCTTGTTCCTGTTTTCCACCAGTATATCCATAATCAGGTTCAGTGGATCGTCCGGCTCGGTGACGCGAAGACTCGCAATCTTTCCGACTTCCTCGGCTGCTTCCTTGAGTCCCTTGCTTCTCAAAGCCTTCTGTTGTTTGATGTCCCTTATAAAGTATTCCACTCGTTCCACCTTAGCAGACTCATGATCCTTGTACCAGTCACGAGCCTTAATCATGTACTCCAGTGCATCCTCCAGGAGTTCCTTGCGCTGATAAACAATCCCCATGTTGAACCATGCGTAACCAGGTGTTTCGTAATTTGGAGTAGCCAGGGCCTTGCTGTAGTAATCTATCGCTTTCTCGTACTCACCTTTCTTGAAGTAAGCCAGACCCATGCTGTCCCAGGCCACACCCGGTGTATCGTAATTGGCGGAATCCAGGGCCTTCTGGTAAGAGGCGAGCGCCTCATCGTATTCGTTCTTTTCAAGATATGCATTTCCTTTCAGATACCAGGAGAAACCGGGATTGTCGTAATTTGTTACCTCCAAGGCTTCCTCAAAACACCTGATCGCCTTATCGTACTCACCCCTCTCAAAGAAGATGATCCCCATGTTTTCCCAACTTTCACCCACAGCGTCGTAGTCAGGATCACAGAATGAATCCCTGAAAGAGGTGATTGCGGCTTCATCTTCTCCCATACCTTTCCGGGCAATGCCCAGATAGTAGTAGGCATAGCCAAGAAGATTAAGTAACGGTTCTTCGAGTAGAAACTCAAGTATCCTTGAAGCCTCATCAAATCTTGCCTCGATGATGAGCATCACCGCATTGAACATTGCCGTATCACGCTCCCAACCTTGTTCCTCGGCTATCCCTTTTCCTTCACTGAAAAGCCTTTTAGCCTCGCCGACCTCATGTCGTCTGTATGCTCGGTGTCCCTTGGTTAACAGACGTTTTAACTCGTCTAAGACCGCATCAACCTTTGCGTCATGCGTCCTGGCAGACGTCTTTTTGAAAACCGAGACCTTCCTCACTTCCTTCTTTTCCCCTGCTTTCTTTTTCTTCTTGGTCATCTGCTCTCCTTGCACTTGTCCTAATAGGTATACCCAAGTTCTTTGCAATGTCAAGCCCGATGACCGCTCACCGCACTCTGCTGACGGCTGCCGGCTTACGGCCGAAGCCGACGTCATCGCAGGGGCACACGGAGAATTCCGGTCAAGATTATAAGATTCAAAGATTAGAGATCCCTTCGGTCGCTCTCCTTCGGTAAAAGATTGTAAGATGATTACACTAATGTCATCCTTGGGTTGGATGTAAGAATGCCAATAGCTGTCAGTCAGTAACCGATTGCTGCAAGCTGTAGGCCGTCAGCCGTATCTTTATGTTCCACGGAGACAACTGCGTCGTCTTCACTCGCTGCGACCACTCCCGCAGCTCTATGGAGACAACTGCGTCGTCTTCACTCGCTGCCACTACTCCCGCAGCTCTATGGAGACAACTGGGTCGTCTTCACTCGCTGCGACTACTCCCGAAGCTCTATGGAGACAACTGCGTCGTCTTCACTCGCTGCCACTACTCCCGCAGCTCGTGTGACTCTTGTACAGTCAGACGGTTTGGGGACCATGCACGAATGTTTGTAGACCTGTTATGTTTCAATTCCCTTGACAAACCCCGTCTTGTGAGTTAAATGCTATTGTGAAGCGCCAAGAAGATAAACCAATAAGGAAAAACAAACCGAACTTCGTACTGGTTATCTTCGTTATCGCATCATTGGTAGTTACAATCTTGTTGGGTATTTCTGGTTTCCTCAAAGAAAAAGTGGCAACCCCGCTACTGCTTTCCGCCCTGGGCTTGGCCGCGGCAGCCCTCCTTTTTGTACTTCTGAGGCGAATTATCATTGGACCTCGCAGACAAGCAGGTTGGGGCGTAGCGGAAGCCTCTTTCTGGATAAAACGACCCAAGTGGCACGGAATCCTGGGCTACGCTGCCGGATCGCTGGTTCTGCTAGGACTCTTTACCGTATGCGCGGCTGCAGCCTGGCATCACTTCTTTGCAAGAGAGGATACCGTAACCCTTACCGAAGGAGGAAGGGGTCTATCTCCATTGGATGACGATTCGCTTGAGCTGGTTTTTTTCCAGGAACTCATATACCCGGACTCAAAAGGGAAAGCGATAAACGACTACCAGACAATACTGGTTACATCGGTTGAAGGTCAATTCGAATGGGATACGGTCGAGATCAGGGTAAACAACCCTTTGCGTAACGGTAAGAAACGTTACTACTACCTCTCCCACGGGGTGAATCCGGATTCCTTCTACCTCCATTTCGATGTAAAGTACCCGGGGGGCTATACCATCCCTTACGAATTCCCACCGGTAACGACAAAGATCATGGAACCCGACGTACTACTCCCATTCGTTTTTTCCTTCGACTACTTTCGCATAGATAAATCCCACCTGGAAGATATCCCCGAGGTCAAACTCAATGTTCTTCTTCCAGGCAAGCTCCTTGCGTCTGAGGTCATGAGGGCTCCGGACTCCATAATCGTTGAAGGACACACCATCTATTTCCCCTACGTGCGAATGAGGCAAACGGTTACCCTATTATGCGTGCAGGACGAGAGTTGGAAATTGGCGGCAGTGGGATGCGCTGCGCTTCTCGTCGGTCTGGTCGCCGGATTCGCGGTAAGAATCAGGAAAAGATTTGGAGAAAAAGAATGATTTCCCCTTTAACCGCCTACAATCTTGAAAAGCTTCTCTTGACCATCCTGTGCACATTCTACGGTCTGGCAATCCTGTTTTACTGCCCGCCGAAGGTTAAATTCAAACAGAAGTTGAAGCTCGTGGGCTTCGCCTTGCACCTTTTGGCTTTTCTGGCGCATCTCTTCCTCCTGTACATTCGTGTCGTCAGCACGGGCAGGGCGCCCTTCACGGGCGTCTATGAATCTCTGATCTTCCTTTCGGTTTCCATAACCTTTGTCTTTCTGGCTTCTTTTTGGCGTAACGGGGCTTTCGGATTTGGTCGTGGTGCAGCATTCGCATCCTGGGTCGTAATATTCTCTGCATTCATGCTGCGAATCTTTGCGCCTCACACACTCACCGCACCGCGATATTTGCCCCCGGTCTTAAACTCAATCTATTTTGTCTTGCACGTGATTCCCGCCTTTCTCGCCTACGGTTGTTTTACCATGGGATTTTTCGCAGCCATCACCTCGCTGGGCACCGAGGTCGAGTTAAAGGCAAAACGCCGCTCTTTAGCCGAGTTCTATCTCTGGCCGGGTATGATTTTATTCACCGTATCCCTGGGTCTTGGTTCAGCCTACTCAAGATTGGCTTGGGGCCAATGGTGGATTCCCGATCTTAAGTTTACTTTCTCACTAGTTACGTGGGTTATTTTTCTCCTGGCGCTGCTGCTTCGACACGGTAAAGGGCAAGGTCGTAAGGGCTTCCCTTGGCTCGTAATCGCAGGCTTTGCATTGATGGTCTTTACCTTCCTGGGTACCAATAAAGGTCTGCACGACTTTTTCTAGACTTATCCAGCTTAGACGACCTTCTTGTTGGTTCGGGAACAGACTTCTCAAGGGTAGAATGATTATAATCAACATTTTACCTGTAACTTATCAAAAAAAGAGGCCCCAATCAACTTGACAGTCCCTGGAGATTATATATAATAGGCAATTGAGTCCAATAGTGGACCAGAGAAAGGAGAAACAATGAAGAAGCTACTCGCTATAGCCCTTTGCGTGGCATTAGTCGGCTTTGGGGCAATCGCGTGCAAAAAGCCCGTAGAGACTCCTCCTGATGAGGACACCACTACTATTGAGACTCCGGAAGAGGTCATAGATTCCGCGGCAATGGATTCAATGCCTGCCGAGGATGCCCCAGAGGCACCGGAAGAAACAACTCAATAGAAGAGAGTCCAACAGAGCTTTTTGAAATAAATAACGAAACTCGGGAGGGGCCGCGTGAACGCGGCCCCTACTTTTTTTTGATTGAAATTCGGACTCATTTGGTAATAACCACCTTCTCCATTAATATGATAAGTTTGGTTTTTGTTTCAATGCTCAGCTTGTTTGATACGCGAACGTTCACCGTCTTCTTAGGAATTCCACCACGCTCGATATCTTTCGATTTCGCTCCTTCTTCATCCTTAACTTCACTATCAATTTAAAAATACATCCTCGTTCCCAAGATATCCAGCACCCTCAACGCCTGATCAGGATCGGCAAGGTAGATCCGCCCTGTTCGGGTGACAACTCCCAGATTGGAAAGCCTCGTGCAATACTCCTCGTCAATCTTGAATCGCCCATTACCGACTTCCCTCAATTGATAACTTGCCTCCCTGTCTATGCATCTGGTCAACACAACCTGCTTGTCCAACTCAGTCTGAGTAAGCGGCATAATGACTCCCTTCCTGATCTTGTTTTACTTAAGTTTCCCCGGCCTGCTGACGTTGTCAATAGAAGCCTGACGGTTCACGAGAAATCAGACCCTCTATCACTTCGACACGGCATTCAGGTAAGGCCTCGCTGAACCTTCTTATACCTTCCTCGGTTATACTGTCGGAGGCGATCTCGAGAAGCCTGAGGTCCTTTAACGCCTCAAGACAACGCAAACCTTCATCCGTAATCCCGGGACCATCCACGCGAAGACGCCTGAGGCTTGAGATTTGACTCACGTACTTCAAGTCATCATCCGTAACCTTTATTCCGTTAAGGATAAGAGCTTCGAGACTTCTAAAACCGGCAAGATAAGCATAACCAGCATCGGTTACTTCAGTATTATCGATGATTAACGTACGCAATGGAAGCTCGGTAAGATGTGCATAGACTGAGTCCTCAACCTCTATGCAAGACAGGTTGAGGATTTTTAAGCTGTCTATCTCTTTAATGTATTGGAGTTGTTCGACCGTAATGCCTGAACCCCATACCTGAAGGTAGTTTGTTTATCCAGTCGAGCCAGGTTCCTGAGGTCTGACTCCGGGTGAACGGCAAGGGCAAGCCTTCTCAAGCCCCTGAAACCTCTCGGAAACCTGCACGGTTCAGAGGTACTGGCCAAAAGCCATCTTATATTCCTTACACGGGATAGAACCCGCAGATCAATTCTATCCATTAACGTAAAAAAGACGTACATATCTACGTCTTTGGGAACCTTCCTGATTCCAAGCATCCATATGTAAAACCAAATCCCTGACTTCATATAATAGGAGTAGTATATCCCTGCAGTCCTTGCCTGAGAAAAATGCCTGAGATAACGCCTGAGGTTAAACGCCCAGGAGTCACCTATGCAAACGATGCCTCCAGGATCGTACGATTTAAGGTCCTCGGGAGTTGAGATGTAAAGGCCGACAAGTTTCTGATTGATCCACAAGCTGTCTCCGTCAAAGGAATAGATGATTGTATCCTCCCCTTGCCATGGATAGCAGACCATATCTACATCACCTACTGAGCAGGACATAAAGGGAACCGCATCCCTGCCCTCCTCCCAATCGGTAACGTCAATCTTTGTGATTGAGCACCTGCTACTTCCGTATTCCTTCCAGATGCCGGGGACCTCCTCCCCTATGAGCACAAGCTCTTGGTACTCGGGTTCCTTTTCGGGTAAAGCCAGCTCTTTCTTGCAGGATAGCCCAAATGCAAGAGCCGATGCGAAGATTAACAATGCAACTTGTTTAATCAAGCTTTTATTAATCGCTTCAATTCCCACGTAAACAATTGTAGAAAAGAATTTGCGCTTGTCAACCCCTTAACCATGTATCGTATCTGCTTGACTTTGAGCCGAGTCTGAAGAGAATACCCGATGATTGAACACCCCCCCCAATCCACCTTTCAGGCTTTCAAATGGAATCCACGCTGGGGAAACCTTGCACCGATCGTTTGCTGGCTTGCAGTCGGAGGTATTTTACAGCTGGCCCGGCTTGGAGGTACTGCCGCACCTTCCCTTTTGGAGTGGCTCAACCCTATTGCCGATCTCGTCTATCTCGTTGTCCCCATCCTCTTCTGCTACCGGGTGGAAAAAGAAAGTCTTGCCTTTCTCGGGGTGAGCCGCAAACGCCTGTGGCTGGGGCTGATCGTGGGAGGGGGGTTAGGAATAATAATCGGGGGTATAACCCTGGTTACCGCGTTCTTCTCAGGAAATCCTCCATCCTTGCCTGAATTCTTTGAGATGTCGGCATACCTGGTTCGGGTGATCTTTCACGTTGCCGCGGTGGAGTTGTTTTACCGGGGTTGGGTTGCGGCAAGGTTCGAGCAATCTTTCGGAACGTTACCTGCAATCCTTGTCTCAGGCCTACTCTATGCGCTCTCGCCGTTGTTCTTATGGGGCACTGATCCTAACACCCCGGCTGCCTATCTTTCCCTGACCTATTACTGGTCAAGCCGATTCTACTGGTTCCTGACGATAGGGGTATTCCTTGCAGGACTTGCCAGATTCACAAGAAATCTTGCAACCTCTTTCCTGCTTGTGTTGATCACGACAGTTATCGGCGAACTCATGCCCGGAGGCCCTGCTCATCACGTAGAGTATCCAGGCTCCACCCTCATCGGCACCCTGGCCCTGGCAGGTATAGTGGCCGTGGTGCTGTGGATGAGCTGCCGGTCGAGGAAGAAAACAGGCTGATCTCACCTACTCAGCAAACTCAAACATCCAGATTTCATCTATCGCAAGAGCGCCAGCGCACACCACGGAAAATACAATCCTCTTACCATCTGGTGAAAACCTGGCATCTGACACTGAGCGTGTCCCTGTAGTACGTATATCAAGTCGCTTTTATATCCCCTCCTCCAGATTGAATAGAAGAAGTCCCCCTTCGGCGTGCGTAGCTATGACGACTTCCTGGGGATTAGCCGGGTTCCAGTTGATTCTGTTAATCTCATCGCTCGGAATATCTATGGGAATGACTTCTCCGGTATTGATATTGTAGATAGTGTCTCCAATCGCGAAGAGGGTATCTCCCGGTCCCGGTGCGAAATCGTGAATATAACCTGACTCTGCGCTAAGTATCTTCTCAACTGAAGAATCCGCCAGATTATATTTTCCGATACCATTTCCTCCTCCGAAGTATACTATGCTATCTGATACCGATGAGAATTTGGGTTGGTGTTCGCTTGTTTTTATCTCTCCTAGAGAGGCTGAATCTTCGAGATCGAACAGCCACAACTCATCATTATTATCGAGTGAATAGACTACACATATTTCTCTCTCGTGTGAAACATCCATCCATAAGAAATCCTCGCTATTATCTATCATCTTCTTTGGCGTCATACTCGAAAGATCAATACTCCAGATTTGAATAACATCTGAGTACGAATCATCATTTCCTTGAGAAAGGTAATACACTTTTAAACCATGATTAGACCAGCACGGCGAATGAGTGAACCAGGATTCGTGGTCTAAACGATCAACCGGCATCGTTAAATCGCCGTCGATGGCCGGATTTCACGTTAAGAGCAGCACGCACCCCAAAGCAATCACTACAACAAACCTTTTCATTACTCCTCCTTTTATTTCTTCTAATCCCTCTAAAACGCCACTTCGATACCCAGTTCCTCTCCTATCTCGGCAAGCATGGCAAGGGTTGGCTCGTCTATGTCAACTTCCTCCTTGTTGCGGTCTTGAGCTTCCCACTCCTTCTCGCCTGCCACCCAGATGCGTTGTGCCCCTTCAGCCCTCGGGGTCTGTTTGAGCATCCGGATGAACGAATCCATCCTTCTCTTGAATTCATCTATGTCACAGAACGCTGCGGGATCGATTGCTGCAAGGAAGTGAGACACGTCGGGCGGCTGACCTTTCTTCCCGTAGACCTGGGGCCCCATCGACGCAAGGCCCAGCCCGCCGGATAGTATCTCTACGACCGCGGCAAGGTCAAAGCCCTTGTAACCTCTTCCATCCTCACCGGCGCCTCCCAGGGGTAGCAGCCCACCGCCTGCGCGTTCCAGAAGGTTTTTGAGTACGCGCCCCGGATCAGTAGCCGGGCTGCCTTTCTCGTCGGTAGCCCAGGTTGGAGGCGTTTCTTTATTCAGCCTTTCGTAAACCTCGAGCTTCCCGCGAGGCACCGTCGAGGTGGCCATATCCAAGATGAAAGGTCGCTCTTTATCTGCGGGTACGGCGACGGCTATCGGGTTGGTTCCAAGGATTGCATCCTTGCCAAAGGTCGGAACGACCAGCGGGGCGGAGTTGGTTGAGGAGAAGCCGATGAGGTCGTGTTCCAGCGCTATCATCGCGCAGTACCCGGCTATCCCGTAGTGATTTGAGTTGCGTATTACGGCCGCAGCCATCCCGTTGGTCTTGGCTTTTTCTATCACCCTGCGCATGATTTTCACCGATATTACCTGGCCCATTCCTGCGTTGCCGTCCACCAACAGCGTAGTAGGCGTTTCCTTGACGATTGTTGGTTCTGCTTCTGCCTTCATGATTCCTGAGCGGATACCGTTAACGTAACGAGCGAGGCGGGCTACGCCGTGAGATGCGATGCCCCTGCGGTCGGATGCTAAAAGCACATCTGTAGTAATCTCCGCGTTCTCGCACAGCATCCCGAGTTTCTCGAATACCTTTATGGTGTAATCCTTTAAAGACCGGATCGCGATCCTTGGCATTATCTTACATCCCTGGGTTTAAACCAACCTCGATCATACGTTATGAACCGGGAACTGCTGGTATCAGGAATTAGTATTAGAGTCGTCTCTAAGAGGCTCAAAACTCCTTCCCGACGATGCGCAGCATCTAGAGGGTTGCGTCTGAAGAGTATCCCTGATTTATCGAACACTTCCTACTTCCTAGTGCGGAGTAAAAATCCCAAAGGGTATGATCATCTCCTCAGGGGAGATACCTCCGTGCTGAAGGGTGTTCTTGTACTGTGCCTCGTACTCCTTTGGCTTTGTCGGGTAGATAAAGTAGCAGTCGCGCTTGGCTATCACAAAATTAGCCTGTCGCGGAAACTTTGGTAGTTTGTAGGACCTTGGGTCGGACAGAGAAATTGCATCCTTGCTATTGACAGTGAGGGCGGGACCGTACTTGTATCGTAGGTTCAAGGATATCTCCCTGCCCCCCTTGATTATAGTCGGCTGCCTTACCCGCAGGAAGCCGTGATCTGATGTGAGGACTACAGTGACTCCGCGCTCGGCCAGGGTCTCGATCAACTGAGGAAAGGGGGAGTTCGCAAACCAGGCCCTGGTTACATCGACCAATGCATAATCGGAGGGCGCTATTTCTTCAAGCAGGGTACGAGGTTTCACAGAATGTATGAGAACGTCCAGGAAATTCATCACGAATATCCGTAGTCCTTCGCCGCGGGAGATAAGTTTCTCTAAATCACGTTCCGCATCCTGTACTCGTTTGGTCTTTAGGTAAAGCGCATTGGCTTTGACGTTCCTGCGTCTTAGCTGTTCTATCAGAAGCTCTTGCTCGTAGCGATTCTGCCCCTGTTGATCCCAAACCCAGTATCGGGGATAGTGTTCAGCTATCTCCTGAGGGAAAAGACCTGCAAAGATAGCGTTGCGTGCGTAGGGAGTAGCTGTCGGAAGAATTGCACAATAATGCTCTACCTGAGTATCGAAGAATTCCTTGAAGAATGGCAGAATCACCAGGAACTGATCGAGCCGCATGGAATCGAATAACAAAAACACGACTTCCTTCTTCTCACCCAGGATAGGAAAAACATATCTTGGAAGAACATCGGGAGAAAGGGCTGGACCTGAACTTTGCTTCAACCATACGGGATAGTTTTCTTCTATGAAGTGACTGAATTCACGCCTCATTTCCTCCCTGCGTTCATCGCCTAAAACCCTCAGACCCTCGTCACCGAAACGCTTGAACCGAAGCTCCCAGCGCACGTCCTGACGATAGGCTTGAACCCAACCGTTCCAATCGGAAGGAATCCCTGAACGCATCAGCTCCTGGCTGTACTCACGGCTCAGATTATCACGAACAAGCTTCTTGCGCTCAAGCAGACGCTTGATAGCCGAACCCAACTGTGTTGGTGTAATGGGTTTGATGATAAAGTCGTCGGCCAGCTTGCCGAATGCGGAGTCAACCAGTTCCTCTTCCTCACTCTTGGTAACAATGGCCACCAAAACATCCTCACTCTCGGCACGGATCTCAGTCAAGGTCTCGATGCCGTCCATCCCTGGCATGATTTCGTCTAAAAGTACCAGATCGTAATCACGTTTTTTTACGAGTTCCAAGCCGTCCGGACCGTTGTTTGCCGTATCGACCTGGTAGCCTCGCTCCTTTAAGCTGTAAATATGAGGCTTCAGGAGCTCTATCTCATCGTCTATCCAAAGAATACGCATCCACAAGCATACGGTGGATTTAGCAAGTGTCAAGCGGAAACCACAGATACGTTGCATTTAGCATTTTTGGAAGTGATTGAAATCTCCCTAAGGTACTCAAGTTCCCTAGTGGTAAGGCATAGGGTTTGTACAAAAAAAAATTGATCCGAGGTTTTTTTACTTACTACTCACAGACAGGTAATGTTCAGTTATGCTTATAACCTACAATCACATACGACTTGATTGTATTAGCGGTAAATTCAAATCTGCGTTAACCTGCCTACGCTTGCTACGAACTCAATCTACGGAAAATAGGGACATCGACCCAGTCTGCCTCCCGTTTCCTACAAAATTACTTTCACCGATCGTGATTTATCCTGATACCAAACTCACAAGCCTATCCTCCAAGTCTGGTAAGCTCCCCTGGGCTTCTTTCCTCCTGTTTTAAAGAAATACTCCCCGGCTTGTGTCAACCGGGGAGTATGGTTTTTAATTTACAGACTGAAGGCTACTTGGTTGTCGGCGGTTTGGCTCCGCCTCCTCCGCCACCGGTTTTGGGCGGTGTGACTTCTTCAACGGCTTCTTCTACGTCTTCGGCCGCTTCGCCCAGACTGTCGGCGACTTCTTCCACCGCACCTTCTAGGCTATCGGCCATTTCCTCCATTGTCTCAAGCATCTCTTCCTCGAGCGCTTCTGCCATCTTCTTACCGCAGCTGGGTAGTAAAGCTATCGCAACTACGCCAAGCAGGAAAAAGCTAAGGATTTTTTTAGCCATCGTGCCTCCTTTGGCTTAAGTAATCTTGGTGCCTTTATCAATATACACTTTAGTATCCACTCAGGAGCAGGCACCTTCTTTTTGTGAAAATTATTCAAGACCAGGGGCAGGCAGTCCTCACTGCCTCACTTACCTCCGCCTGGTAGCGCTTCTTCCACCTCCTCGACTGCTTCTCCTAAGCTGTCAGATACCTCTTCAATTGCTCCTTCCAAGGTATCTACTGCCTCTTCTAAGGCCTCAAGGAGATCCTCCTCGAGCGTCTTCTCCATTTCTTCTGCCATTTTCTTACCGCATCCGGGCAGCATCGCAACAGCTACCACCGCCAGCAAGAACAAGCTCAGGTATCTTTTAGCCATTGTGCCTCCTTAGGCTGAAGTCTTCCTGACATCCGGTTTATCCCGATGTCAGTTTTAACCCTAATCAAAAATCGACTCCTGTCAAGCCCTTTGATTCATTTTTTTGAAAACATAAGAAAAGCGTTCGATTTAATCTCGAGTCAACCTCAGGACTCAGGAACTCCCTAAACTTTCCACCAGGGTTTCTGGAACAATAGCGCAAGCAAGATTCGTTCATGGCTTTTTTTAATTCTTGACTCTTCTCCAACCTCTCCTTCGCAAGTAAAACCGATATAAAATCCTGCGAGGCGTAAATCGAGATACGAAGGCAATCAAACTGTTACGCCAACCAGGGATACATACTACCTTGTCTTGCTCAAGGCATCTTAAGGATTTATCAACCACCTCTTCTGGGCTCATGAACCTGTGTTTTTTAAAAATCTCGTGATCGTCGTTCATACCCAGCTTGGCATGAAAGTCGGTTCGTGTAAAACCCGGACAAACCGCCTGGACACAAATGTTCGTGTTCTTAAGTAAAATGTGAAGCGACTCCGAGAGATTCAATAGAAACCCCTTCGTGGCATCGTACATAAGATTACGTGCGCCGATCGTAAAAGCAGCGATAGAAGAAACATTAATGATTGCAGCCCATCGATGTTTTGCGAGTATCGGAATCGCTGCGTGTGTAATGCGTACTGCCGCCTCACAATGCACGCGTATCATATCCACCTGTGCGTCGATGTCGTCTTCGTGAAAAAACTCAAGCCGCGTGTAGCCGGCGTTATTTACGAGTAAGCGAAGATTGGGCGTTCGCTTGATCGTATCGACCATGTCATTCAACTGATCCGGATCGGCAAACTCGGCAAGGATGTAGCCTGCACGAATACCGAACCTTTGCTCAAGTGAAGCGCAAAGGGTCTCAAGCAGCTTCTCCCTGCGTCCGGTTAGGATTAGATCGTAACCCAACTGGGCAAATTTGCGCGCGTAGGCGGCACCGATTCCGCTCGAAGCACCGGTAATAAAAGCAATCGGTCTGGCTTCAGGTGATTTGCTACTCATCGCAGTTCTCCATTTCTATTGAGTCTACACATGAAACAAGACATGGCAATATTGAGGAAATCTTTTGCGAAGTCTATTCGCTCGTACTAATCCCTTTCCACACCCGTGCAACTTAGGTACAAAACCTAGGACTGATCTAAATCGACACTGCCCGAATGGTTGCCCCATCTGGACGAAATAAAGGTGTAATTACCCGCAAGATGACCATTCTCAAGCTTTCCCCATATATGCATGGTAAAATCTGTACCCGTTACATCGAGGTCCAGTTCGGATGGATTCTTCGTTAATGTGCCTGAGCCCTCGAAATCTATGACTTCCTTTTCGACAGTAATCTCACCCTCTACTTCAATTAACTCGTCTTCCTGAGTGAAATGAAAAAGTAACGGTCCGCTGTAGGTTCCTTCTACACTGATGTAAGCGCCGTTGAAGTTGCCGCTCGTTTTCAGGGTCAAATCAGAGGAAAGACACCCTGACCCTAAAATGACACACATGATAAACGCCGTTCCTCCTTTGAGCGCTCTTCTAATCATTGCTCCCCCTTTCATAAGGTTATAGGTTATAATAGGAAAATTTAGAAATATGTCAAGCTTGAATTGAGATTAATCTGGGTATTCGTTTCAACCATAACGCCTTGCTTAAGATCACAAGTTATCCATTTCTCTCCCTAACTCTGCTTGACAAGGCTTTCATATTTCCTAAACTCCTCTAATGGTTCAAACTATTGACGCTAAGAAAAAAAGGTGAAACACAAACGCCAACAGGTGACCTTAAAAGAAATCCGAACCGAAGCTCAAAAACCCAAAGATCAAGAATCAATCATGGCGTGGTATTTGTATCGAAGAGTTTCTCCCTTCGTAACATGGGTTTTGGCTCGTACACTTGTAACCCCAAATATGGTCACATGGTCGATGTTTGTATTCGGGATAGCAGGCGGTGTACTTCTATCGATGAAATCTTCACTTATGGCTTTCCTGGGTCCATTTTGTTTTCAGCTACTATATTTGCTTGATTGCGTTGATGGGGAGCTAGCAAAAATTACACGCACATTTTCTCCCTTAGGGGAGCCTCTAGATCTTCTGTGCCACTACGTCACAGAAACCGCTCTTTACGTAGGAACAGGGATAGGGCTTTACTTCAGAACCGAACAGAATTTCATACTTTACGTGATGCTCATGGTGACTATATTCCAACTCTTCCACAGAACCTCAATTGCGACTCTTTACCTACTATATGGAGCCAAAAAGAACATCTTGTTTAAAAAGGTCAGAACAGAAGGGAGATTTAAAAATACCTTTTTTAAAATAATAGGTTTTTTCTCTCGTTCTGACTCTGTTTATTCTGTATTGATCTTAACCCTCGGATTTGATCTGTTCTTCCCAGGTTTATTACATCCTTGGGGGGTGACAATTTTCTATTATATAGGCATAGGTGTATTAATAGTAGCCAAAACTCTTATTCGCATTCCACGACTCTATAGGTTGGCTAAAGAGAGTACAGACTTAAGATGAGATAACTTTCGAGACTACCGCTTTTAGCCAGTACGTATTACTTACATATACTGATGCTCACCGATTTAGTCGGAATCCAGAAAGAGGTTATGGGACTATAAAATACTATACCTGCACCTCAGAGATAACACTGAAAGACCAGTTAGGGTAATCGTCAGTACTAATAACGTCGAAGGAACGGATCGTCAAAATTCAATCCATAATAACATACTTGGATCATATTTGATGATCGAAACATAAGCTGAGTTGTCTCAATTAAGCTTTGAGAGTATTACTGAATAACTAATCGGAGCTTTATTCGGTTTTATTTACAGAAAGCAACTGTCGCTGACGTCTTAGTATCGATTGAAAACCGGCAAAAAAACCAGAAACTGAACCATTTCTTCCCCACTTTGGTTTTTTTAATAACGCGGAAATTAACAATCCCACGTGAGACCAATAGAAAGCAAGTTTATTAATAAAGTCCTGTCTGACTGCTTCCGTAAAGAAGTAATGATGATTCTCAACAACTTGTTTGTACAACGCAAAATAACTTGATCGACCTTCTGGAGCTTGTAAATGTAACACATGAGCATTTGGGACATACAGTAATCGATGATCTCGAGATACACGGTACGTAAATTCAACATCCTCCATGAATGAGTATCCACAAAAACCTTCGTAAAATCTATAATGCTTCGCGATTTCACGAGTAAAAAAACAACATGTGGTAGGGAAAGTATCGACATCTAGAATAGTAATTAGATCTTTACATCTATAAGGAAAGCTTACGAATCCTGAACGTAAAATCCTGATACGTGTATCAAAACCGTGACTTAACAAAAAGATACGTTTGTATAAAGTGGAGATAGACCACTGAGTACGTTTTGAGTGCATATAATCTATTATTCGAGTCGCAACGCCTCCTACTGGTTTTCTTTTAGCATCCATGAAAACGTCTCTTATTTTTTTTAAAGTATTAACGTCCATTTCAATATCATCATCAATAAATCCGAAAATATCTGTTTTTACGTAACTCATACCCACATTACGTTGCATGGCAGTACTAGGTGGTGTATGAACATAACGTAAAATAGGCGCAGATGTTTCTTTCTTAAGAGCTTCAATCAACTCTCGAGTAAGGTCATTGTTGGAAGCGTCAACGATAATAATCTCATTGGGAAGTACTGTCTGAGCAAAGACTGTTTCCAAACAACCTTTCAGTTGTATGGGTCTATCTTTGGTGCAGATAATGAGCGATATTGTCATCTTCTATCCTCCTTGTGATTACTGAGTATTTCTACTTTCTTTTTTCTTTAGAAGGAATCTTTTAATTACACTTACTTCCTCCGGACATAAAAAACCCAAGATCGCTAGGGTTAGGAAATACGCAATTGTGGCACTGGATAATTTAAGTAAAAAACCTAAAAGAGGAGCCAGAGGATGCCAATAGAAATATGCCGGAGTTACAGTAAAAGCTGATATTTCAACTGGTGGGTAAAACGGATGCCAAAGAAAACAAGCTCCGGTTATTACTACACTTGTCAATCCTATAATTATAATGCGTTTTATTTCATGCGGAATTTTCATCAACCGACGGCTAAGGAAAAACATCATCACAAACATAACAAGGTAGGAAAAAAACGAAGCCAGTGCCGACGCAAAAATCCCTATCCTTGGCAAGAATATCACATTGATTAACACAATAACTGCTGCTCCAACCAATGAAGTTGACATAAATGCCCCGGTTTTCCTTTCAGTGTGACAAGGTGTTGAGATAATTACGTATGCCCCGTAAAGACACACACCCAAGACGAGAATAGGGGCTAAAAAATAACCCTCCCAGTATTCCGGTTTCTTGGCGATCAACTGAACAAGTTCCCTGGCTGATCCTCCCAAAACAAGCAAAGACCAGCCTCCTATTAAAAGAACATAGGTAAGAATACGTGAAATTGTCTTTGGGAAATCAGGTCTCTCTCTGATCGAAAACGCGTAGGGTAGCCACGCGAGATTAACAGTCGCCACCAGCAAAAATGAAACAAGATTTGAAAAATTTACTACAAAACCATAAACCCCTACGCCAGCCTCGCCTAAAACCGGCTTTATGAGCCATCTGTCAAGCATGTTATGTATCCACAAAAAAGCCCTGTTGGGAACCAAGGGTAATGCGTATTTAAACATGCTTTTCATCTTCTTAAATGAGAATTGAATTCCCCTCGAATAGACATAGATGATGATTATAACGGGTACAAAAAACACTATGGTCAGGATAGCGTCAACTTCGTAGGTCCCGATAAGCCCCCTTTTCAAGATCATAAGGAAAACGACCATCAATCCTACTTTAATGAGGGATTTCGTAACGCTGAACACGGTATAAATGCCTGCTCGTTTTTCGCAGCGCAGGAATGAAAGGAAAACGAAACTCGGCGGAGATAATGCCGTAAGCACAGCGAACAAACGTAGAATAGCAGGGGCATCGGGGATACTGATACCCATGAGTTGAGCTAAAGGTGCTGCAAAGATATAAGTCAATCCGCCAATCAATAATGAAGTAATCACACTAAAGGTAAAACCGGTAGATATGACACTGCGGCGCTCCTCAAGGGTTTTCGCTTTGTAATAATCGGCTATGACCGCCTCTTCGATTGAGAGTAAAATAATGATCTTCAAAACTTCGTAAAGCGGGATGGTCAGATTTCGAATCCCGTAGCTCTCAATCGGGAGATAGGCAGAGTATAATGGTAGTAAGACAAATCTTATTATACGATCGCTGGCGTTACCTATTCCATAAACGAGAGTATCTTTAGAAAGGCCCTTGAACTCGCTTAACTTCATCAGAGGCTAAGTAATGCTTGAAGTATTTTTTCCTGCGCATAACCATCGCCAAAGAGTGTAAGGTCAGGTTCAATCATTGGCGACTTCTTTTGTCTAACACCTTCTGTTATTTGCTCGGGATCTGTCCCTACCAATCGATTCCACCCATTCTCCAATGTCTCCGGCCACTCCGTTTCTTCGCGGAGTGTCAGACACGGACGAGCCAGGAAATAAGCCTCACGCTGTACTCCACCCGAATCGGTAAGTATTAACTCGGCATTATTCTCAAGAATAAGAAAATCAAGATAAGAAACTGGGAGTATTATTTCTATATGGTCAAGTGCCTTATCGGGGATATTCTTGATGGTTGCAGTAGTACGAGGGTGGCAAGGAAATATGATTCGGGGGTGATCTTGACTACCTAATGCAGTAAGAACTCTTTTTAGCTTCCCCACTTCGTCCACATTATGGGGTCGATGCATGGTTAAAAGCCAGAAGCTTTCATTATTGATTTTGAGTCGATTGAGGACATCAGATCGCTCACGGGCTTTTGGCAGGAAGTACTGGAGTGTATCGAGCAGTATGTCTCCGGTGTGTATTACCCCCTCTTTTCTTCCTTCATTCTTGAGATTGGTCACTGCGGTAGGGGTAGGACAAAATAAAAGGTCCGAGACTGAATCGGTAACGATCCGGTTTATCTCCTCAGGCATTCGACGATTGAAACTGCGCAGCCCTGCTTCGACGTGCGCGACCGGAATGTGCAGCTTAACCGCTGAAAGCGCTCCAGCCAACGTGGCATTAGTATCCCCGTAGACGATTACCAGATGAGGGGTTTCTTTAAGAAGGATTTCCTCAATTCCCATCATCGCCTTACCGGTCTGGCAGCCATGCGTACCTGACCCCACCTTCAAATCGAAATCCGGACGATAGTCAAGTTCCTCGAAAAACAGTTCGGCCATCTCAGGACTGTAATGCTGACCGGTATCAAGATGCAGGTGAGTTATCTCAGGGTGTTTGGCAAGAGTCATTGAAAGCATAGCCGCTTTAATGAACTGCGGACGTGCACCGACAACCGATATGATCTTCACGTTCTACGCTTGCTTATAATGTTCTCAATTGTTTTCAACTCGAAAGCGATCCGTTCCTGCCATGTCCATATCTCATTACTTTTCTCAATTATTCCTTTTTTTAAGCGACGGTAGAAAGCACGGTCTCTGGCTATCTTCTCGATAGCTTGCGGCAAATCCCTCTTAATATTTTGAGGATCTAGAAGAATCGAGTTCACACCATTCTCAAGAAAACCTACCAATGAACCGTCCGCCAACGAAATAATCGGAAGTCCTGCAAGAATAGCTTCAAATAAACAATTGGAGAGATTTGAGAAATACTGAGTTGATATGAATAAATCCCCTTGCTTCAAAGTATCGATAATCTTGTTGTGGGGTATGGATCCTAAGAATCGGACTATGTTTGAAATTCCAAGCGACACTGTCAACCTCTCAAGCAACTTGCGTTGAGAACCATCCCCGATTACAACAAGATTTAATTCCGGAACAAGTTTTACGCTTTCAGGCAACGCTCGTAAAATACGGTCAATACCCTTCCACCCTACCAGTCTGGCCATTGCTACCGCCAAAAAGGCCTCCTGTGAGGTTCCTTTTCGAATATCTATGGAGGATGAA
Organism: Caldifarciminota bacterium; assembly: GCA_016934635.1. Classification (GTDB taxonomy): domain Bacteria; phylum Hydrothermota; class Tepidihabitantia; order B3-TA06; family B3-TA06; genus WJJO01. The sequence goes on along the minus strand of JAFGSK010000072.1, from coordinate 12,114 downwards.
TTTGTTTCTATATCTATTCCATTTAACAGGAAAAGGATCTTGGACTTTGGTACACCAAAAAACTCCATTACCTTGTCTCCTCGGGTTCCATCATTACTCATAACAATCAGACTACCAGGGTGACGGTAAATGTAGAATTCAGAAAAACAACGTATCTTTTGCCATGGACTCAATTTCCTTATTGATCGCCCCATTCTCTCCCAAATAACTGTTCCGAAAAGCCGATAAACGAGAGGATAGTTTGTCAATTTATGTAAAAAATTGCCCAAAAACATATTATACCCCATCTGATAGATAAAATGAGGATACAATCGGAAAATCAACTTTCTATGGAATTCAAAAGAGAGAATGAGCGTCAGTAATACAAAGATATAATTAAGCAAAAAATGCCCTTTTTTTCGAAGTATATAAATCAGTGGTAAGAGAAGAGAGGGTAATCGATAAGGATGCACAATTATATGATCTTCACGCATAAAAGCTTTGCACTTGGTTTTGGTTCCGAAAATTGGGAGGGTAATATGAACATCGTATCCGCACTTGGATGTCTCTTTCAGAAAATTTACAACCGCTGGCATACCACTAGGGGATTTCCCCTCAAGTAACCAATCTCGGAAACCAGTAAGATAAAATTGGGGAAATGGTGCAGCCAACACAAGGATTCTCTTTCGCACAACTGAATGGTAGTGAGTTTTTCAATCATGTCAACGGCGCGTTGACATAACCGTATAAACTGAATATTATTAATCATGCGGCGATATTCTCGCTATCTGGTAGGCAGGTATCTTGCACTCCTGGCGCTTTCCTGGGCAGTGCTTACCGGTATCTTCCTCATGGATCAGCTTTTTCTTTTATTCAACCTCCTCATCTCCAAGGGGGTTGCACTCAAGCATGTGGCAGAAACCCTGCTTTACGTATTGCCGTTTGTAATGGCCATGTCTGTTCCATTAGCGGCGATGGCCGGAGCCATGATGGCTTTCGGCAGGCTTGCCCAGGATAACGAAATCGTTGCCTTACGCTCCGGAGGGGTGCGGTTGTTTTCTGTGTTCCAGCCTATCCTCTACGTAACCATCCTTTTTTCCGTCCTCATGATAGGATTCAATCTCTATGTCGTACCCGAGGCGAATCACCGTCGCCGAGCCATGATGTCGGACGTAGCAACCAAGAAACCCACGGTCAGGCTCGAACCAGGTCGATTCAATACAGACTTTCGAGGCTACACCATATATATAGGCGACAAGAATGAACGCAAATCATTGATCTATGACATAATGATCACGGAAGATGATCCGCGGGTGCCTTCGATCATTACGGCACCGGTAGGTAAGATAGAGATTACACCGGACGAGCGTTACATGCAGATGATCTTGTATGACAGTGAAACCCACCAACAGGTAGGAGGCAGTTATCGTCGGATTATGTCGGATACTCAGATTATTAATCTTGAAATTAATACTGAGTTAATACGACGGGAACGCTCCTATCGATCAGAGCGTGAAAGGACACTTCCAATGCTCCTTGAAGACATTCGCGTAAACAAGGAGTTACTGGATGGATATCGACAAGAATTATCCAGCCATGGGTTAGACGAAGTGAAGCGAAAGGAGACGGAACGTCGAATCCAGTCTCAAGAGAATCTCATCGCAAATTTTAAAGTCGAGATACACAAGGCCATCGCCATGGCTGTAGCCGGGATACTTTTTGTATGTTTTGGCGCCGCCCTGGGTGGGAAGCTGCGTCGGGGAGAAATCGGGCTGGCAATCGTTCTTTCACTTGTTTTCTTTGCCTTCTACTACATCATGGTAATCGGAGGAGAGAAGTTTGCCAAGTCAGGCAAGATAGGAGTAGAATTGGCAATGTGGCTGCCTAATCTCGTTTTCCTGCCGTTCACGATCGAGGTTTTCGCCGAGGTTTTTTTCGAAAGCTCGTTGCTTTTGAGGAAGTTGCGGCGATGAAACGCTTTGATAGATTCCTTGTTATTGGATTTATCGGCTTTTCACTATTGGGGCTTCTTACGGTAATCATCATATACGATCTAATCAACCTCATTGAAAAGATGAATTATTTTCTCAACGACAACGCCAAGTTTTTTCAAATCCTTCTTTACTACTGGTACGATCTTCCTGCCACCATGGGGTTGCTGCTGCCGGTTGGTTTTGCCCTAGGGGTGTTTCTGGTAATGGGACGACTGATCCGCTCAAATGAACTCATACCCCTCCTGGCCTCGGGGGTAAACATATATCGAATCTTTGCTGTATTCTTTACCGTATCTGTGACAGTTGCCGCACTTTCTTTTTTTGAGGTAGAATACGTCTCCACCCTAGCGAGAACGAAGTTCGTAAATCATAAAACAGAGGTTATTGAAGGACGTAAAGCCTCAAGCGACAGGGTACGAAGCAGGATTTATTATATTTCTGAGAAAGGGCGGATCTACTTCATTCGACAGCTACGGATAAGTGACAGTACGGCCAGGGATTGGATGATATGGGAGCTTGGTGAGGAACATGAGATAAATCGAACCATCAAGGTTCCGTTTGCACGCTATACACTTGACGGAGAATGGATGGGTGAAGGTGTAGAGATTCACGATTTTTCAAAACCAGACGTTGAATTCACGAGAGATAATAGACGGGTAATGGAGGAGATTCATGAAACCCCGCAAGAGCTAGGTGTACGTTCCAAGGAGATCGCCGAGATGCAAATTGGGGAGTTGAGAAGATACATCCGCCGGATGGAACTCGCGGGTAGCAACGTAACTGAAGAACTTGTTGAGTATCACTTCCGGTTCTCATCTCCGGTGATTGTGATAATAGTTACGATGATAGCACTGGGCGCGGCTTCTCTCCTACGCAAAGGTAACATCACCCTGGGGATAGGATTGGGGCTTCTTTTGAGTTTTCTTTTTTGGGGTGCCCTTCAGGCATCACGAGCCTTCGGGTACGCAGGCGCACTACCGCCTTGGCTTGCAGCCTGGCTCCCCAACTTCCTGTTCACCGGTGCATTGATAGCTTTGATAGTTAAAGTAAAAAGTTGACGGAGGCAAAACATGAGAAAAAAAGTCCTATGGCTCGTTTTGGGGCTGGCATTTCTGGGATGTGGGCGTAAACCAGTACATCTCGTCTACGAAGGATCTCCGGTTGCTATTGATTCCTTCCAGACACGAGTAACCACCCTTGCAACCATTCCAGGAAGCACTGAGATTGTCCTGGGATTCTCGGACAGTGTTGTAATGATATGGAATCCTGATGATCACAATCTGGTACGCGAGTTACACAGACACAGCCACATCATAAACGAAGTCGCCGTATCAGCGGATGGAAAATTATTAGCTATTGCCAGCGCTGACAAGATCTTTACAGTGAACGAATTGAGCACCGGTAAGCTGATAGATTCCGTCTACATGCTCAGCGGACCTGCCATGACTCTTGATTTTTCAACAGACGGTGCGTTCCTGGCCGTGGGCTATGGCGAAGGTGCGATACAGATCTGGGATCTTGAAAAACGCCATCGCCACGCCAAGTTCGAGGAACACAAGGGTGTCGTCACCGGAGTCAAATTCAGACCCGGAAGTCACCTCATGTACAGTATTGCTTCGGACAGTTTCCTTTACATCACCAATGTGGAGGGCGGTGACTCCTCTTCCCGAATGAAGCAGATGTACGGTTCGCTTTCCGCCATCGCCTTCTCACCAGACGGACAGTACTGCGCTACCGGGGGTGTAGATCAACTGGTCAAGGTATGGAGGGTATGGAAGACCCCAGGTAACGACTCCCTAACCTCGGTAGGCTGGTATCAGAGTGATCTGGACCGGGTGCGGGACATCTCGTTCTCACCTGACGGGTCATTGATAGCGGCGGTCGATCAGGCAGGACAGATCGTTTTCCTACGTCGATACGAAGAACCCCAGGAACCTACAAAGAAAGGCTGGCATGCCGGTGGTATATTCAGTGTCAATCTCCTGGAGGTGGGCAGATTCACAGGACACGCAGGAGCAATCCGTACAGTGAGCTTTTCAGCGGACGGTTCATACCTCTACACAGGCGGCGACGACATGACCCTTAAGACCTGGGACGTTAAGGATATACTGGCTGAACTTGAACAAAAGAAAGCGGCGCTTGAGGAAAAGTAGTTCTTTATTAGAGAAACTACCGCGTTCTTCGTCAATTTTCTATTGACACCTTCACCAGACCCCATACATTTTATACATGGGAAAACTCAGTGAAAAAGCCTTGTGGCAGCAGGTAGAGATGGTCAAGAGAGAAGGACCTGAGGCTAACCAAACTTGACAAAACCCTACCCTTGCCTACAATTGATTACATGCAGTGGCTCAAAATTCGACAATCATTAGTACTTCTCATCTGGGTTGCATCCCTCGGGCTTTCGTGTAAACCTAAAGATATCCAGTATGGACATAGTGAACCTTCCGATTCAAAACTATACGACCTTGATTCGGTAATGGGGCCAATAATTTACGCCGATATCTATTATATAATGGACGGGGAACTTTACAGCGCAGACACCGTAGATACATTTATAGCGCAATATCCCAATATTGAATTGGCAGTGACTTTCCTAAAATCACCACGGCCTGAAGATATAAAGAATTATCCCCTTCTTTTCCACGAAAGTTTCAAGACAACGGAAGACGATTGCAAAGAAATACAGTTTACATTCTGGCTTGATGAAAAGGGATTATTGGATACAAGTCGCTGTTACATATATGAAGGAACCGGAAATAGGGAGTGGGATTCAATGACCTTGTCTACTATCTCACATTGGAGATTCGAGGGAAAAGACAGCTCAGATGATGGAAGCAGTGGAGACGGTATGGCAGATATACAAGTTTTCTTTTTCCTGAATTGAGATAATTCTAATCGAGGCCGAATAGTCAGCTTTCAATTGCGTCCGTCAGTATCCGTGCTATTCTTAATACATGGCTAAGTTAACAAACAGAGCGGTTCAGGCGCAGTTGGATTTACTGCTAAAATATGGGCCGTCAGTAGAATTAAAGATTCACATTAACATTGACGATCCTGACTCTTTAATGAGCGAAAAGACGAAGAAATTAATTAAAGAAGGCAAAGTTTGGGTGGATGAGGAAAAGAAAAAACCCTATATCCCGTACAAATTAGATCCCAAATTTGCCTGGAGGATCATTAGTTCAAGTGATACAAAAGTTAAACTCAAGTCCGATGACTCAAAGTACAAAAAGGAAATAAGCTACCAGTCCATTTTCCCAGAAGAGAAAGAGAAAGGTGATACCTTCTATAGAAAGAAAAATGAAGCACACAAGCCACCGTTGATTAAACGCTCTTGGCACGGAGCAGAAGCTGACCTGCCTCTAACGGTCAGTGATGGAGTTTACTGTAGACCTGGAAGTATCAACATAATCATACCTGGTGACCACGAGGTTTACGATCCGAGCAACAAAAATAGGTATATGGAAAGCAATCCCCTTGACCTTGCCGTTATGCGAAGCTCTATCTGGCATGAGCTAATGGAAGCTGCAGGCATCCAGATACAGGTCTTAGAGCATGGACTACTTAGAGAATTTGAGATCATCCAGTTCAAAACTTACGGAGAGAACTACATTGACGAACAGGTTCACGATCAGCAGTGGCAACATCTTAAGGCAGGTAATTTCAGTTTCTGGCCGGGCGACCCACCGTTCAACGAGATGGCAAAAAGGGCGAGGAAAGCGGAAGACGCTGCCAAAGGCTACGAAGAACACGCCCTGATCTCTGAAAGGGAAGTGGTATGGCAGGAAGCCGCCCGCCGCTGGAACGAAGCGGCCGACTATTGGAGGCAAGCGGCTTATTGGTGGGAAAGAGCTATGCCGGTTGAGGCTGTCCAGATACTGGAAAAGGAAGAATTCGGCCTTGCTTTTCCTAAAGCTCCATTCTGGGAACAAAGAGTAACAGAATGCAACCGAAATGCCGAAGAGGCTTCAGCCCGAAGCAAGAAGGCGTCCTCGCAGCCGAATCGGGACTGGGAAATCATTCAGCACGGTTCATGGATTACAATCAAGTATCGGAACTGGCCGCACTGTTTTTCGGCAAAGGTTTACGATTCCGGAAATAATACCGTCTCTTCAATCGAGGGTGCCTCGGGAAACAACCAGATAGACTGGGGAAAGGGCAAGCCTGCAGGGCTATATTTCGCAAAACTTATCGATTCCAGGGACAGAAACCTGGAACCTAATGTGAAGGAGTTTCGAATTACGAAGTAGAAGTTGGTCCAACAGTCAAGACTTGACATTTACCTATCTTTAGTTACGATTGTTTACGTGAGGTCGTGAGTATGGAAAGAATACTTAAGTCAGCCCTGCTGACAATCCTTTTAGCTGTTTCCGCTAACTATGGGAAATTACCGGATCATCATCAAGGGAACGAAGATTCGACAAATGAGAAAGATTCCAAGGATTCAACCTTCTTGAAGTATGGTAATCTGGAGTGCTGGGTTGATTCTGTGCTGAATGAAAGTCACCTTCCCGGAGGATATGAAGTCTATCAGGCTTATGCAGATCCAAGCCTTCCTTTTAACCGGAAGCCTGAATTCACCTACGAAGCTTATACCATCAAGGATGAAGCAGTGGTTAGATCCTTGGAATCAGATACACCTTCGGCTGACGATACAATCCTTGAGTTTCTGTTGGCAGGGGAACTTCAAGCAAAAGATATCTTAACTGCGAAACTTCCTGCCTATCCAGATTCATGGAGAGAAGCGGAGAACTCTGATTCGTACTTGTCTTTAAAATTCCTTGTGAATCCCGAAGGAGTTGTAGAGTCCAATCTCGTTATCTCCCGAAGCTCCGGATCGACGACTTACGACTCAACAGTTGTTCAAACACTCACGAATTGGAGATTCAAGAAGGCAGACTCAAATAAGGGGAATCGCAAGGGCTTTATCATATTCAGGAACCCCGGATCGGAGATCTTCAGAAAACAAGTGGTGTACTACACGATTGACGGAAATGAGTTGAGACCGATAAAATCTGAAGATACATTGCAGTCGGGGAGTGAACCTGTTTGGTTTATTATATTTTCAATCACTGGTGAGCTTTCCCCAGAAGACATACGGCATGCTGTTCTGTCTCTTTCCCCTGATTTGTACAAAATAAACAATGGGGCTCCTGTGGTGTCGGTAAGATTTTCCGTTAACGAAAACGGCGACATCCTTCCTGGAACGCATATTGTAACCTCAAGTGGTAGTACAGTTCTCGATCGCTCAATTATGGAGGCCCTTCACGCTTGGATGTTCTGTAAGGCCTTACCCTATCAGGGAAGGCGGGCGGCAACTGTTACGTTCAGGTTCTTTTAGGGGTTGAGTCCATTCTGGATATGTTCTTGGTAAGCCTCTTCCTGACATCGTGCCAACCCAAAGCGACGATCGTGCTTGATTTCTGCGAAAGCCTGATCGTTGATACAACTCGATACTCATTTGAGAAGATCACCGGATATGAACCTGGAGAAAGCGTTGAAGAAGACCGATGGAAGGACTTACACTGGTTCGGGGACAGCGCGTGCAGGGTTTATCTGTCAGGTGAGTTTTCCGAGCAAGACACGCTGCAGTACTCGCTTCCTCGGTACCCGGACTGGGCCCGGGAGTTAGGGTTGAGCAACGTAGTGGTTGAAATCTGGTTTTCAGTCAGTACTGATGGTTCTGTAACAGAGATGACCCTTGCAAAAAGCAGCGGGTATCAGAAGTGAAATACCGATGTAATGAAAACAATGAAAAAGTGGCGATTCAATACTTCCAACGACGTCCGCAAGGGTAAGGCAGCCTTCCGTTTCGTTCTCGGTTCTGAATAAAGCCTTCAAACAAGTTCTTGACACTCGTTATATCTTGACTACAATTGTTTAGGTGAGAAGGTAAACTAACTGACCTTGTTGCGAGTAGTCAGGTTTGTATTGTGTACGTCAGAGGAATGTTTATGATTAACAAGTGGGAGAGTGAGATGATGAAAAGACACATTACATTTGCGATACTTGTCATTGCGGCACTGAGCTGTAAGAAAGAAGAACCTCGTACTCTTCGTATCTATCGCAACGGCGAATTCGAGCGTGAGGTTGACGTCACAGGCTGGGAGGTCAACGAGGACGTGATTGAGCTTGGCATGTTCTACTACCCGTGGCAAGGAGAGGATTCAATAGACTACAGAGGTTGTTATTTCCACGGATTTAAAAAATATGTCGAAGAACACCCTTATCATTTGTTAGAGGTTAACGGAACAGTTACAGGATCGATTATTGATATGCTTTGGAACGTCCAGGATTGTAAAAAGATACTGACTGTCGTCTACGATCTGGGTTCTTCTCCTCCTCCAGAAAAATACAACCTTGAGTCTTTAATGTATCTGCCAAATCTGATAGGTGTTAGTGTAAGGATTGATTCCGTAGAAGATTTTAAAAAACTTGATTCCATCCCTTCGCATCTTCGTATTTACGTGACGTGTAACCGTGTAACCGAAGAGGCTTTTGAAAAAATGTCAAGGTATAATAATATCAGAGTCCTGGAAGTAAAGGCTCGTTGGGATTCGATTTCTTACTCGGGTGTTAAACATCTTTGGAGGTTAAAAGATCTAAGATACCTCGTCAGCTTATATCCTATCCCTTTCGTCGGATTCGATTCAACCCATTTCCCAAAACTCCGATCTATTGATTCTTTTCCACTACCCCCACTCTAAGCGTCAATCTTCTCTTGACTTCGTCAGGTTTACAGCGATAATTGATACAGCTATAAGGGAGGTATTATGGATCCTGGAAGGAAGAACTCTGGGTATGTAGGCCCGGTTCCAGAATCAGAAGTTAACGATTTGACAGCAGGCATTAATGACCAGGTAGAGATAATGAAGAAATGGAACAGGGTGTTTGAATTCACCTTTCTCGATAAAGCAAGGAATCCGATTCGAATAATTAGAACACCTGGTCTTGTATCCGAAATTAAGAAACTGGAAAAAGACCACGGCAAGCTTGCCGATCTTCAGTCACGAGTTAAATTCATCGATCTTAATGAGAGGATACTTGATGATGGAAGAAGAGAGTAAACGGTTTCTTACGGGTTGAGCTTTCCGCAGGCCTTTGCATTGTTGCAGCATTATGGTTTAAACATGACTTTCAAGGCGTATTCAAAGTATGTTAATGTACAAGGCGAAGTAGTTGATTTTCTCATGTTCCCTCCGAAGAAAGGCGAAGAAAACCACTCGAAATATGAAGGCCTTCCAAGAGGTGGAGCTGCAATTCTTGACTTTGGTGGAAGAATTTTGGATATTAAAAAGGGTGAGTTCAAATGCAACACGTGCAACTCAATTGCAGGTCCAATGAATGTAATTTTTTCCGGGGAGTTTCAAATAAAGAAAAAATACAGAAGTGACGAGATAGCAAACCGTCATGATTTTGCTTACTTGAGAATGGCCATTTGGCACGAAGTTATGGAGGCCGCCGGAATTGCCATAGCCGTCGAAGCATTGTACTGGCCTAACGAGTTAAGGAGCAATATGCAGGAGGACGTTGACGATAATTTCTCACACATGGCTGTAATGGAGAATCAAGATGAACTATACGATAACGGATTGTTTACTCCTATCTTGATTCTAAACATCGAAGAAGATAAAAGTAATCCCGCTTTCGATGCTCTTGAAGCCGTGGCTCATAAGTTTGAAAACGAAGCCAGGCATGATGAAACGATGATTACGATAATTATAGATCCTAAAAGAGAAGCCGAATACTGGGAAAAGGTTGAAAAGGCCTGGATGGAAGCGATTGATGCATGGCAGGATGTACCACTTCGCACGCACCCCTGGAAAACTGAAAGAATGAAGGAAGCAGAGAAGAGATTGGATGAAGCCACCAAAAGGAAAGCAGAGGCGTTGGAAAAATGTGCACCATCCACCAGACAACTGCCAACCTGGGAAGCACACCCTACAAGGAATCAATACGAAATCGAAATACACTACAAGGATTGGCCTGGTGGGTTAAATGCAAGAGTTAAAGATCCTTCAAATCGGATCGTACACGAGTTAAGAACGCAATATCGATCGGGGATCTTATCCTGCCAGTGTTCTCCAGGGCTCTACTTCATCGTTCCTGATTCTAGTGTCGGTCTTGTTTACCCCAAGGCACTTAAGGTGATAGCCTCAGGTCAGACGATTGGCATCACTGTCACCCCTTAAGGAATTTTGAGATCTAATCATCTGCCGACGTTTTCAGCTTGGGTAGGCAACTAGCCACCTGGGTCGGCGAAGGAAAACAGTCGCCCGGTGCGGCGGACGAACGCAGGATGTAACCTCGTTACTTTTCGGCAAGTAATCTGTCAACGAGGTCGTCGGTTGACACACCCTCAGCCTCGGCAGCAAACGAGGTAACGATACGGTGGCGAAGTACAGGATGTGCCATTGACTTAAGGTCCTCTTTACCTGGGGTCAACTCTCCCCTCAGGATGGCCCTAGCCTTTGAACCCAGTATCAGATACTGCGAGGCCCTTGGTCCTGCACCCCAGCTAACATAGGTATTAACGTAATCGAGCTTGTTGCCTTTGTTGGGCCTGGTCTTGGCAACCAGGCCGACGGCCTGTTTTATCAGTGCGTCGGATACGGGCACGCGACGCAGAAGCATCTGAAACTCAAGTATCTCATTGCCGGATACCACCTGATTCAATTCCGGCAGGTAAGCCGAGGTTGTTTCCTTCACTATCTCCTCCTCCTCCCCGGGAGACGGGTAGTCCACTGGAATCGAAAACATGAAACGGTCCAGCTGGGCTTCAGGTAAAGGATATGTCCCTTCCTGCTCGATCGGGTTCTGGGTTGCCAGAACGGTAAAGGGTAAATCAAGCTCGTACGTTATTCCGCCAACAGTCACCTTGCGCTCCTGCATCGCCTGGAGCAGAGCGGCCTGGGTCTTGGGAGGTGTCCTATTGATCTCATCGGCCAGGATGATGTTTGCAAAGACAGGCCCTTTGAGGAATTTCATTACCCGTTTCCCTGAACGTTTGTCTTCCTCAAGAATCTCGGTTCCTGTGATGTCAGCAGGCATCAGGTCAGGCGTAAACTGGACTCGATTGAATTTCAAACCCAGCACCTGAGACAGGGTGTTTACCATCAGGGTCTTCGCCAAACCAGGAACCCCGATCAAAAGGCTGTGCCCCTCGCAAAGCAGGGAGATAAGAATCTTTTCGATAACCTCTCTCTGCCCAACGATAACTTTCCCCATCTCTTTTTCCAACTTTTCCCTTGCTTCCCGTAACCGACGCAAGAGCGTGCCGTCTGAGCTTTTAGATGTGGATAAATTCACCTTCTTTTCTTCTCGGGATTTATTCAAGTTACGCTCCTTAAGGTGTTACGATGTTTTCCACCGATTTCTGAAAGTTATGCACATCGGGTTTTAATGACTGATTACGCATTGATGTAACTTGGAGAAACGACTGAGATTCTATTACGGGTTTATCCTCATATCCTAGTATTTGACTCGTATTGCTTGTTGAGCGAATTCGTCCCCGGCTCATTAAATCCCCCTCATTTCCAAATCACCTTTCATCCTCAAACTTAGAGATCTTTGCAACCCTACGCTGATGACGTCCGCCTTCAAACTCAGCTTCCATCCATGCGGTAACCATAGCCTTGGCCAGGCCCTCATCTACACCGGTATCAGCGCCGAAACACAATACGTTGGCGTTGTTGTGCCTTTTAGTCATTTCAACGTCTTTTACGGTACACACTCGCGCTGCCCTTACTCCCTTAACCTTGTTGGCCGCCATGGACATCCCTATTCCGGTGCCGCAGATTAGTATGCCTAACCCGGTTTTCTCCAGAGCTACAAGCTTTCCAACCTCAAGAGCATAGTCGGTATAATCCGCGCTTCCAGGATCGTCCGTCCCGACGTCCACTACTTTATGACCACTTTCGTGAAGCCACTTCTTGAGAAAATTTTTAATTACGAAACCCCGATGATCGGAGCCGATGGCGATATTCATTCAACCTGCTCCTTCTCCTTAATTTTCAAAATGGCGTGTGGAGTACAGTGCTTTGCATCATATGTCGAACCCCCGACACGCGGATTATGATGGCGTTTCCTTCGGAATCGCCGCAAGCGTCCGCACTCTAACCAAATGAATCGCTGGTTC
>JAFGSK010000003.1 GCA_016934635.1 Caldifarciminota bacterium | reverse complement strand
TTGAAACCGGAACCTCGTGAACCCGAACAGAAGATTTCTCCAATCGTGGCGCCGACGTTCCAGGACTCTCATCTTGCCGAATTGCTCGATCCGGTTTCCGGGGAATTGACCCAACCCCTTGACAGGGATACGAAACAAGGGGCGAAACTCCTTATCCAGAAGCTAGAGGAGTTCGGGGTTACAGGCCACGTAGCATACATCATCCCAGGACCTGTGATTACCCGTTACGAGTTCATTCCCGCACCAGGAGTCAAGATATCTAAGATTACCAACCTTGCCGACGACCTGTCACTTTCACTTAAAGCGGACCGCATCCGCATCCTGCCCATACCTGGCAAGTCAGCCGTGGGTATTGAGATACCTAACCGGAACCGCAAAACCGTGGGCATCAAACTCATCGTGGATTCTCCGGATTTTCGCGACTCTCCCAGTCCCCTGACCATAGCCCTCGGAACGACGATCACCGGCACTCCGGAAACGGCTGATCTTGCATCCATACCCCATCTTCTTATTGCCGGAACCACGGGATCAGGAAAATCGGTCTGCATCCACAGCATCCTGACGAGCATGCTCGTCAAGGCGACCCCGGAACAGGTGAGGATCCTGAACATCGACCCCAAGCGCCTGGAGCTTCCTGTCTACAACCCTATCCCCCACATGATTCAACCGACCATCGTCGACCCGCGCAAGGCCACCCAGAGCCTCGAACTGATCGTCCGTATTATGGAGGAACGCTACAAGGCCTTTTCCCGGATAGGCGTCCGGGACATCTCCGGCTATAACCAGAAGGCAAAGATTCGCAAGCCTTACATCGTCGTCATCGTGGACGAGCTGGCCGACCTCATGCTTACCGCACCAGGAGAGATAGAGCAGCGAATCATCCGGCTTGCCCAGATGGCCCGTGCGGTCGGTATTCATCTCGTGCTGGCCACCCAGCGTCCTTCAGTGGACGTGATAACCGGTCTTATCAAGGCGAACTTCCCTGGCCGTATTGCGTTCCAGGTAGCATCTAAGACCGACTCCCGAACCATCCTGGACATGAACGGAGCAGAGGCGCTCCTTGGTCAGGGTGACATGCTGTTCCTGCCACCGGGCAAGGGTGAGCCGGAAAGACTTCACGGCTCGTTCGTTTCTACGGGTGAAGTCAACCGAATCGTTCAAAGACTGGCCAGAACCCGACTACAAGCCTTGCTCTCGACCCAGGCCGAGGTTTCAAGGGCAGAGGAATATACCCAGGAGATACTCTCGGCAGACCTCTTAGATCCGCTGCTCGATCCTGAAGAACCGTTGTTCGACATCAAGCGTAAACGATTGTCCGAGATGATCTCACCCGAGATCGTGCAAGCCCTTGAAGGTCAATATTACCCGCCCATGGAGGAACTCCAACCGATCAAGGAGCAGATGGAACATCAGGCGACCCTTGGAGAAACCGACGAGTTCTTCAGCGAGGCTGCCAGGCTAGTAATGCGGCACAAGGAAGCATCCGTATCGATGCTGCAGAGACGCTTGAACGTGGGCTGGGCGCGCGCCGGACGCATCATCGACCAGTTGGAGCAGGCAGGTATAGTCGGTCCTTACGAAGGAAGCAAATCACGCAAGGTCCTTTTGGATGACGAAGGTCAGTTGGAGAAACTCTTAAAGAAGCTGGGACAACCGTAGGACCCATGCTTTGATCGCGTGCATATAACCTGATTGTAAGATGCGCCTACATCTTATGAACAAACGCTCGCCGCTGACCGCTGACAGCTAACGGCTTTCGGCTTTTGGCAGAGGCCCGCTGAGAATATACAGGCGATTGTGGTGTGTTCCATCTGCAAATCTTTTACCGTAAGGAGAGCGACCAAAGGGAGCTCTAATCTTTGAATCCTTTGTGTTTGACATAGTTCATAATCGACCGTAGAATACGTGAATCAACTACAGGTAAGGATTTTTTTCAAGCTTCGAGATCAGGAGGAATTATGATATCTTATTTCAAGGAGATTCTATCGCACATCCCGGCGGACTATGCCGAGCTGCGTTACCATCACCGTTGTACGAATGCGGTGGGTGTGAGAAAGGGTGAACCGGAAACAGCCCAGTCCAACTGCTTTGAAGGTGTAGGAGTTCGCATCATGGATACAGGTCGCTGGGGTTTTGCTTCCACCACAGGTTCAGAAAGGGCTGACATACTCAAGGCCGCACAAGACGCCTGCACCGCTGCCAAAGCCCTTGCCAAGACCAGGAAAACCTTGGCTAAAGCCAAATTAGGAAAAGGGGAATTCAGACCGCCGATCTCTGATTCTGTGGAAAATCATTCGTTCGAGGAAAAACTGGAACTGGTAAAGAAAGCAGAGGCCAAGGCGCGCAGGTCGAAAAAAATCCCTTCGGCTTCATCAGCTTACAATGAACATTTGGATAAAAAAGTAATAGTAACCTCAGACGGCGCCGCGGCTCTAATCACCGACGCCAAACCGGAATTCAGGATCAGCGTGGTAGCCCAGGACGGAACCAACATGGTTACTGCATATGAATCGTACGGAGCAACCGGAGGCTGGGACGATCTTTGGCGTTACGGAACCTGGGAAGACCTGGTAGAAAAGGCGGTCAAGCGAGCTGAACGTCTGCTAGAGGCGGAATTACCCGAAGGAGCTCGAATGGAGGTCATTCTCAATCCTGAACTTGTCGGCCTTATCTCTCATGAAGCCATCGGACATACGGTCGAAGCCGATTTCGTGCTCTCAGGCGCTGTAACGAAGGGGATGATTGGAAAACGCGTCGCATCAGAACTCGTTACCCTAGCCGATTCCGGGCCTTCTATACACATTCCCGGGGCCGCCGGAACCCTCCTGGTCGATGACGAAGGGGTAGTTACTGAGCGCACCGAGGTAATCAAAAACGGCATCTTGAAATCGTATCTGCATAACCGCCAATCGGCGGCGGAGTTCGGTGTCGAACCTACAGGAAACGCCCGCGCTTACGAGTACGTGGACGAGCCGATAATCAGGATGAGAAATACCTATATCGAGCCCGGGAAGATGAGTCTGGAAGAACTCATCGATTCAACAGACAGGGCTATTCTGCTTGAAGGCGCCGGAAGCGGACAGGCCGACGCAAACGCCGAGTTCATGTTCGGTGTGCAGGAAGCTACCCTTATCGAAAAGGGACAAAAAACGAAGACCTTCAGGGAGGCTACAATTTCAGGCAACGCGTTCGAGGTATTGAAGTCCGTGGATGCGATAACCAAGGAGTTTCGCTGGGCTCTGGGTTCAGGATACTGCGGGAAATTCCAGATGGCAAAGGTAGACGCAGGAGGTGCTTATCTTCGCTGCAAAGCAATCATTGGAGGTCATCATGGCTGAGGTAAACCTTTTAGAGATACTAGAAGCGCTCGTGAAAAGAGCGCTCAAAAAAGGAGCTGACCAGGCTGAGACCTTTGCCATCCAGTCCCTGTCACAGGAGGTCTGGCTGGGAAATAACTCAATAAAAACAGTGAAATCCACACCAGGGCTTGGGATGGGTCTGCGCATAATAAAAGGGAAATCACAAGGTTTTGCCTCTATTAATAATCTTGACGAGGCGTCCTTTGATGATCTGATCCAAAATGCCCTTGCCTTTGCCAAGGCCAACCTTACCGACCGCTATCTTTTGATTCCAGAACCAGCCGATATAATCCCGTTGAACGGACTTTACGATCCCAGGCTCGAAGCCCTTCCATTAAAAGAAACCATTAACATGGCCAAGACGCTTTTAAGGTCTGCAAAAGATTTCGATAAAAGGGTCACGGTCGATTCAGGTACAGTTGCTGTTTCCGCAGGTCAAAAGGCAGTATACAATTCTTTAGGGATAAGTGCACAGGAGAAAAGCACCGGTGTCTACGCAATGATCTTCGGAATGGCGCGAGATAAGAAGGAAGTTTCCTGTTTCGACTATCAGTCCGACGCTTCGAGAAAACTGTCAGGAATCAGGATCGATCAAACAGGTAAAAGGCTGGCTCAGAACGTAGTCCGCTCCCTGGGCGCAAAACCTGCAAGAAGCTTCAAAGGGACTGTCATGCTTTCTCCTTATGCCCTGGAAGGGATATTCCTGTACCCTTTGATCTACTCCGTCAACGCTCAAAACGTGCAGAAAGGTGTGAGCGCCCTGGCCGGAAAGCTCGGCGCAAAGATTGCCTCGAGCAAATTAACGATCTTGGATGACGGGCTTCTTCGAGACGGACTCGCGTCCTCGGCATTCGATCGTGAAGGACAGCCCCACAAGACCTTAAAGATAATAGATAAGGGCAGATTAAAAACTTACCTTTACAATTCTTACGCTGCCGCCCGCGACGGTGTTAATACGACAGGTAACGCAGCCGGTTCATACCGTTCTATCCCGGGGATTTCGGCGACAAACATCGTATTCTCTCCAGGCGCGACCACCAAGGGTGAACTGATAAAGTCCATAAAAGAAGGTATACTCGTCACGAGATTCTCAGGAAACGTAAACCCGGTTTCAGGTGTTTTTTCAGGTACGGTCAAAGGCGGTTTTTACATCCGCAACGGAAAAATCGTGCATCCCTTGACAAACACGATGATTGCCGGGAACGTTTTCGAGGCCATGACAAACATCAAGGGCTTATCGAAAAAGCTCGTGAAGGTCGAATCAAGCCTGCTGCCTTATATGGTTATCGGAGGCGTATCGATTACTTCGGGCTGATCCAAAAAGGAAGACCGCCTGGCAATCATGAATAAAACACAGAGATCTCAAAGATCACAGAGGCGCGGCAATGCCGCGCAATCGAATTTTAGAACTTCTAAGCCTCGGTGATTCTTCTAAATATTCAAAGAAAGACAGATTATTGCTCTGTGTACTCTACGCCCTCTGTGGTTATACTCACCCATGACCTATAAGGAGAGCATCGAATTCCTTTCAAGCCTCATCGACTTCGAGCGCTGGATATACCGCAACTACGAATTCAAGCTCGACAACTACATTGACTTCTTACGGAAACTGGGCGAACCTAACGAAAGGCTTAAGCGCGTCGTGCTGGTAGCGGGCACCAAAGGGAAAGGCTCCACCGCAACGATGCTTTCAAGGATACTACAAGGGCACGGCGAACGGGTCGGGCTTTACACCTCACCCCATCTCAGGGATTATACAGAAAGGATCGATGTTTCCGGAAGGAAAATACCTGAAAAAAAGTTTGCAGAGATAGTAAAACAACTCAAACCTGCGATCCTATCTCACGAACCAAGGATAACGTTTTTCGAGGCGATAACAACTGCTGCCTTTTATTACTTCCTTGAAGAAGAAACCACCGTTAACGTGATCGAGATAGGCCTTGGCGGAAGGCTTGACGCCACGAACGTAACTGATCCAGAGTTATCGGTGATCACGAGGATAGGATACGATCACACCCAGACCCTTGGCTCCACACTTACTAAGATTACCGCTGAAAAGTGCGGTGTACTGAGAGCGGGTAGACACGTGATCGTAGGACCGCAGCGCCCGAGGGTAGCCTCGGAAATATCGAGGATCATACACAAGATCAAGGCGAAGGGGATACGTTGGGGAAAGGACTATTCTGCGGAGCTTGTTTCCGAATCACATGAACGCCTGGAAGGATACTACAAGGGCCTCGGTTTTGAAACCGAATTCATGCTTCCTGTTCTGGGTACACATCAGATCGAGAATGCAGCCGCGGCGATCGCCGCTTCTCTAGTTCTTTGCATGGACTTGAGTACGAACACGGTTAAACAAGCATTCAGAAGTATTAAGCTGCCTTCCCGGATCGAGGTAATAAGAAAGCGACCTACGATAATAGTGGATATGAGCCATAACCCCGAGTCAGCAGCCACGCTTGCCAAAACTTTGAGTATTCACTTCTCCAATCATTCGAGGCGCCTTCTTTTGATCGGGATAACAAGGCACAAAAACAAATCAGCTATCCTTAAGACCATTGCTCCATTCTTTACTGAGATTTACGTAACCGATGCTGGATTTGCGCGAGCCGAGCCGCGAGCAAAGCTGCTCAAGGTATGCACGAGATACCATCCGCGATGCATCCAAACCCCCAGTGTGAAACAAGGTCTCGAAACGATTATTCCGGGATTGAGCACTGACGACCTGCTGGTCGTCTCTGGTTCTGTGTACGTGGCTGGCGAGGCCCTAGAGGTCCTGGAGTCGGGAAAAAGAACCGAGATCAGGTGAAGAGCTGGAACGTTTAACAACCGCCTTCTCCCCTACTATAGCTCGATCTATCACCATCCCTTCAACCTTCGCTTCTCTGTTAATAATCGCATCGGATACTATTGAGTTCTTGATAGATGCTTCTTTCGCAACAGAAACGTTGGGTCCTATGATTGAGTTGCAGATTCGTACGTGATCTCCGATCCAGCAAGGCGGCTTGATAAGAGAGTCATCAAATGGAACTATTCGGGTCCTGAGCTTGAGCAGTTCACGGTTTGCGTCAAGCAATGCCTCGGAAGTACCGCAGTCTATCCATTTATCGACTTTTACCGCCTTAAGCTTCTCTCCGTTTCGTACGAGTATCGCCAGGGCATCGGTCAACTGGTATTCTCCACGGGTTCTCTGGTTTCTCACAACAAGCTCTTCCAAGGACTCTCTGAGTCTTTTTGCAGACGGCAGGTAGTAGACACCGCATATGGCAAGGTTGGATTCAGGTTCGGAAGGTTTCTCTATCATATTCGAAACGTAATCCCCTCGAAGCTCTATCACACCGAATCTTTCCGGATCATCGACTTCCTTGGCAACCAGGAAACCTTCACCCTCAACCACTCCTTCAAAGGCCTTGCCTACATCGAAGGGAATGATGGTATCGGAAAGAAGCACGAGTACAGGTTCATCTTTCAATCCTCCCAATCCCTGAAGCACCGCGTGTCCGAGTCCTAAAGGCTCTGCCTGCTCCCAGAAGGTGAAATTCTTATCAGGAAAACTCTCCTTTAGCATTCTGGGCAGGGAACCCTCGGGCGAGTAAACAACCCTGTACTCGTCGATCTCTAAATCCTCGATTGTAGAAAAGATATGCCCGATTATCGTATCGCCTGCAACAAAAAGGAGCGGCTTCGGCGTGAAAAGGGTATGGGGACGCAGCCTGTTTCCCTTTCCGCCTGCCGGGATAATGACCTTCACCCCAGTTCCTTTTTCAATCGCTCGATGAAGTTTACAGGCACAGGATCAACTCCGCGAGCCTGGGCAAGATACACACTCAGGAGATCGCCGATAACTAGTAAAGAGATGAAACGTTCGAGCAGGCTTGCGCCCTCGGCTTGGATACTGAATCTGGGTACGGACCGGGGAAGCATCTTATCGATGATCTCCGCCCGTCTGCGGTTGCGTGGATGGCAAAAATCGTGGCCAGGATCAAGGATTACAAGCACTATCCTGTCATCAACGCCTTTCTCGAAACCGTTGATCTCGTTGTGATTCATCTCAGGAAAGGTGTGGACATGAGCCAGCATCTTGGCATTCTCGTTTATTTCACAGGCAAGCCTGTAGCCCAAAGCGCTGAAACGCTGTCCAAGACAGTGTATGACAGGGAATGTATCTTTCAAAGATTCGGCAAGGCTCTGAGCCTGCGCTTCCCACTTAGCGATCCTGGAACGGATGAGTGCCGTGGCGGCAAAAAGCTCTCGTTCCGCTCGAGGATAAAGCCCCCAGTAGTGAACGAGTCTCAATAGCCCTGAAAAGAGATAGCCTATCGAGGCCCTAGGAGGGTAACCTGTCGGGACTTCAATCACAGCTACATCATCGGATCGAGCCAGTTCGGTAAGCTTGCCTCCTGAACTGATTGCTATTCGCCTGACCTTATGTTGCCGGAGAGCATCCCAAAGGACAAGAACCTCCTCTGTATTACCCGAGTAACTGATTACTGCTGCAAAGGTCCCCTCTCCTACCCAGCCGGGCAAGGTATAATCCTTGACCACATCAACCGGAACAGGGGAGGTGTGTAACAGCAATCCTCGAATAAGGTCTCCTGATATCCCTGACCCTCCCATGCCGCACACCAGAAGGCTGCGCGGAACATCCCCTGAAAGTGTTTGAATAGCTGCACCTGCCCTTTCCCATCCGTCCTCAAGCTGATCCGGTATCTGACGAACTAAAGGTAACATACACTCTTCCTGGCAAGGAACACCTTTGCCAAATCAGGGTATGTCCGGCTCAATTGTCTTCTCAGATAACGAATCACTTCGGTTGGAGTCGAGTATTCCAGGGCTTTCGAGGCAATCTTTCTGAGTTCGTCCACTCGCGAATTTCGTATAATCCTGCAAGCAACAGGAACCGCACAAGGTGTCATTGAAAGTTCATCTACACCCAATCCTGCCAGTAATGCAATGCCCAAAGGCTCGGCAGCCATCTCGCCGCAGACACCAACCCAGATATGAGCTTTGTGCCCTGCACCTATGACCCGTCTGATGAGTTGAAGAACCGCAGGATGATAGTGATTGAAAAGTTCTGAAATCTTTTCATTGCCGCGATCAACGGCCAGGGTGTATTGAGTAAGATCGTTTGTCCCTATGCTGAAGAAATCTACGTGCTTGGCGAACTTATCTGCAAGAAGGGCCGCAGACGGAATCTCCACCATAATCCCTACTTCCATCTCTGGATCGAACTTTTGTCCCGCTTCCTTGAGTTGTTCCTTGGCGGATTCCAACAGTCTTTTGGCAAACCTTATCTCAGATATTGCAGAAATCATCGGGAACATTATCTTAACGTTGCCGTGTGCGGACGAACGCAGTATTGCGCGAAGCTGCTCTAGAAATATCTCTTCATGGTCAAAAAGAAATCGTACGGCACGCCAACCAAGAAAAGGATTCGCTTCCTCATAACCCGGCAGAACTTTATCGCCGCCAATATCAAGGGTTCGAATAATCACCGGGTGAGGTTTCAGCTCGGAGGCAGCCTCGCTGTAGATACGGTACTGCTCCTCTTCGGTAGGGAACCTGCGTTTAGTCAGGAAGATGTACTCGGTACGAAAAAGCCCTACCCCATGAGCACCGTACCTTTTCAATGCGTAAATCTCACTGGTCAACTCAATGTTGGCAGATACATCGATCTTTCTTTCATCAAGGGTAATCACTACCCTTGGTGGTTGCTTGGAATATAGAGATTTACGAAAAGCCCTAAGCTCTTTTAATTCTTCTTTGTAGGTGGATATTCGGCGTTTGGTAGGCGAAAGAAGGACCTGACCCCTTTGTCCATCCACTACCACATCTTCAAGGAGTTCCAGGTTATCACACAAATTCTCCACACCTAAAACAGCCGGGATCTCGAATGCCTTGGCAATAATAGCAATATGCGATGTCCTTCCCCCTATCTCTGTTGCAACCCCTTGGACCTTCCTGGGGTCCAGTAATACGATCTCCGATGGAGGTATATTGTGTGCCAGGACTACCGAATTTTTCTCGACATCGATTATGGATACCGACGGCATGGAAAGCAGATTGCGAAGGACACGGTTCGTTACGTCCTCTATGTCGGCCAGCCGTTCCTTAAACAAACCACCTGAAGCATCCAACAGAGGACGGGCTATCTCGGCGACCGCTTTACTAAACGCGTACTCCGCACTCTGAGCCTCGCCGATATTCCGGGAACAAACGGAAAGTAGGGCCGGATCGGTAAGGATCTGTATCTGAACCTCAAGGAAATCTGCAAACTCAGAACCCAAAGATGCACTAATCTTTTCCTGTAACTCCACAAGCTCTTTCCTGGTGGAAGAAATCACGGCAGCAAGTCGTTCTTTTTCACCTTCGATACCCTTTTCAGGAATACGTACCCGACGAAGTTCAGGCGGCTTGGAAGTAAAAAGAAATGCTTTACCTATTCCTATACCTGAAGAAACGGCTATGCCGCGCAGGATCTTCATCCACCATCCCCTTCAAGTATCTTTTTCAGGGCTTCCAAGGCCTCATGCTCATCCGGACCATCGGCCTCCAATAAAAGCATCGAGCCTTCCTCAGCAGCCAGGGTCAAAAGTGATAGAATGCTTTTTCCGTTAACCCGCATACCGTCCTTGGTTACCCATATCTCTGAGGTAAAGCCTTCGGCTATCTTTACGAACTGGGCAGCTGGCCTGGCGTGAAGTCCTATCTCGTTCTTTATCACTATCTCAAGAGTCTTCATATGAAGATTCCCAGGATAGTTACAGGAAAAAGCATAACCAAGAGACCATCAAATATCAACGGTCTATAAGGTGCGAAAATAAGGATCATGGCAAGCACTGGATTCACAGTCTCCTTTTACGTTTGACTAAGTTTGCAATATCTCGGGCTTTCGAGTCCGGAAAAACGAAAACTGCAACTCGAATGCCCTCACGCACAGTTGCAGTATACTATCCATCTTTCAAGAGTCAAGAGAGGTTCAAGCTTAGTAGCGTATCCCTTATACCTCAATATGAATGAAGCGATAGTCGAGTAGGAAATTCGCTACAACACTCACAGGTTAGTGGTAGGAATTTCTAAATAGGCAGGCGCAACCAGATTGCCCCCTTCATCCTTGCCCCAAACCCTTACCCTTAAAGGAAGAGCGGGTAATTGGGAAGCCGCGGTTACAGGCAATGCTACTTCAGTCGAATGATTGGCTCCAAGGGACGGAATGCTGACAGATGATATGCTCAGACACTGTGCCAGTTTTATGTCGCGCAGAATCCCTTGCAAGGTAATCGGCCTGGAATCCTGCAATCCACTGTTTACGAGGAGCACTAAAAGCCGGCCCTTTTCTCCGGGTTCAATCACGCCGTTGCTGTTACCGGTTTCGGCGTCATCGTAAACAACACCGACAATCTTGAGACGAGGCCCGATCTTGTGTTCTGAAACAGGCCCCGCAGTACCTGTGGAAACACCGATATTCAAGTAGAGATGATCAGGTGCATTTCTTACGAATAAAGCACCCAAGGTTACGTATACTCCTGCGATTTTAACCGGAACCCAGCGCCCGGTTAGTTCCAGTCCGAGATAAGGAGCCTTTGATATCCAACTGGCTCCTGAAAGATACCCTATATTACTACTCGTTTCCCACAGCTGCGCCCATGGGGAACCTCTCACCTTTAGCAGCATCTCCTGCTCGAAATAGGCTTCGGTTTTCCCGAAACGGATCTTCTGGTAAAGGGGAATTGTGAGATGCAGAGGTATAACGGTGCCGATGAACTGGTCATCTTTCCTGAATCCGTACGATTCTGCAATCGCCAAACCCCCGCCTATATGGGAGTATCCCAGGTCGAATTCAACCAGTTCAAGGCGATTAGATACAGGCAGACCCAGCCCGTAACTCATGTTTATTGACCCCCAGGTGCGAATCTGTACGTCGCCCCAGAACGCCCCGCATAATATAAGTAAGAGCTGAACCAAGGCTTACACCTTACTTCAACATCTGAGTCCAGCGAGTAAAGGTATTAGTAACCTCTTTTTTGTAAAAAATCACCTCGTAGGATTTTCCTTCGAGCACCAGATTCCCTTCCCCACCTGGAAGACCGGAAATCAAAGACATACCGAGATCGAGTTCGCCTATCCGATCCCCAAGAATGGTCTGATTGTATTCGTTAACCGAGACAGGCTGGATATCTGCCGCAAGGCTTCCGGCATCCAAAGTAAGTACGTCGAGAAAAAAGGTCGTGAATCCGAATCTCATTGCGGCCATATCGATTATCCAACTGGAAACATCGGTAGAGTCGGTCTCTTCACCCTCCTCTTCGGCATGAGCAATTATGCTAAGCATGAACGGCTGCGCCTGGATTCGGGCATCGGCTTCGCCGCGGCTCAGCGCGAATCCAATACCGGATACTTCGAGTATCTCAGTTTCAGAAATTCCTATCTGAACCAGCGCCGCAACCAGTAAGACCCCCGCTGTAATCTTCGTTTTCACTATAGCCTCCGATTACCCTAGAGAGTAACGATATCTACACGGCGGTTTTCCTTGCGACCGCTGCGTGTCCGGTTATCGCCCTTGGGCTCGAATTCACCGAATCCGATGACCCTGATTCGATCACCGGATACACCGTGTTGAACCAGGTATTGACGGACCGCTTCGGCGCGTTTCACAGAGAGGTGATAGTTCATTTCAGCTTCACCCACACTGTCGGTATGACCGTGCAGTTCCACCCTGGCTCCGGGATTCGTCTTAAGCATCCGCAACGCATCCTCGAGCACAGAATAATCGTACTGACTGATCCAGTCACCGCCTTTCTCAAAGTAGATGGAAGGTAAACTGACGATCTCCCCAGGCTCTACGCCCTTCTCAAACGTAGGCTTGAGCGCGAAATCGACGATTATCTCGTCACCTGTCACAAGCATCATGCTCTTGTGGGTTTTCTTGTAACCGTAAGCGGTAACGTTCAAGCGGTAGGAGCCGTCAGGAACTGCGGCCCTATAGTAACCGGTTACGGGATCCGTGGTCACATTGATGCTTTCCACCTCGGCATCCAATCTCTGGAATTCGATCTGTGCGGAAACCGGCACCTTCGACTCTTCATCTGAGACCGTTCCCATAACCACGGCGCCTGCGGTCTTGGGGACAAGTTCCAGCATCACCATGCCTTCTTCCAGGTCGATGAGATCCGATTCCAGATAAAGCGGAATGTAGTCTGGGTGTTCTGCAGCCAGTGTATATCCGCCTTCAGGAACCTTGAGCGTAAATCTGCCGTCTGTATCGGTGATATAAGGCTCCATGGTGCCGGGATGACCGCTCACGTACACCTTTGCTCCTACAACAGGTTCCGCGGTCTCCCTGTCCACAACTATCCCTTTGATACGCATACCCTGGTCAGGCATGAGATCGAAAGCCACCCCGACACCTCCCATAACTGCCCATCCGAAGGGATCAGAGGTGTTGTCCGGAAGGTCGAACTTGCCGCCGAGATCGATGTTAAACCTGGTCCTCGTACCGCCCAGACCCAGTCGCAGACCGGGAACCACATACACGTAGTTCAGGAAATTACGCATATCGATTTGCGGCACCTCGGCGACGCCGTCCACGATAATCCCCAGAAACTCGGCAGGCCAGAACTCGAGGCTTACGCCTGCCATCACGGCCTCGGTAGCAATCGGGTTATTCAAGGTCAGGGGATCGAAAATAGTTGGCTTCGAGGTAAGGTAGTTGTTTATGATGTCCATACCGGCTATGGAGCTGAGCGAGAGAAAACCGCTTTGAATTGAAAGGCTCCTGTAGCCGCCGTTAATGTGAAGCCGGAACCAGGAATTGACATCGACCGTTACGAGACCCATACCGCCGAACCCTAAGCCGGCGATATCGGCGCCAAGGCTACCGTAGCCCCAGCTCGAAAGATCCAGATGCATGAGGCTGGGCTTGTAGTATATGAAGCCTGCAACACCGGGTGCGATGAACGAGCGCCTTTCGGACCCGAGATAGATCGGGACGCCTCCTTTGACGATTCCGCCTCCGTTGCCGTCCGCGTAAGCCATACCTGACAAAGGCTCGACCATTGCTATAACGGTATTGGCGAAGACGCTGAACTCCAGATAGTGCCAGGGAGTAAACGAGATTGTTGCCGATGGGCCAAGTCCTGTAACTCCGACACCTAGGATATCATCGATCATGAAGTAAAGATGGGGACTCAGCAGGTTGAGCATCCCCATGTTTTCACAGTCAGCTGCGTAAGTCTCGAAAGTACCTTTAGTTCCGAGCATGGCATTGTATGCGAACGCCGCGCTGACCGCTATAACTGCTATAAGCAAGACTTTTCTCATAATGTAAGCCTCCTTACAAAGTTATCCACAATACGTTAATTTCTCAGTTTTTACTATAATATTTTACAATAATCCTGGGAATTTGTCAAGCCCCAGAAGGGCTGAACTTAAGACACCGTGCTTAGCCGCATATTATGAGATTTGGGGTTGAAGGGTTTGCCCGCGCTAGCCTAAGCCTGACAAGACCTGCAGGGCTTTGGGTTTTCCGCCCGCGTGGGTAGTTAAACTTTATCCACATGTCCACATTTGGTTGTTCACAATTTTTAACGCGCTGCGTGGCACGATTTGAACGAAGCGTATGCGCGATGCCGTCAGGGTTATATCCAACACGTCAAAAATAAGTGGGACAAAAGCGGGACAAAAGGGGGACAAAAGACCCCCAAAAGTACCCCAAAAATGGGACAAATTCTGAGAGAAGTAGGACAAAAGAGGGACATTCCTTACAGCCTACGGCTAACAGCTACCGGCTGACGGCAACTTTGATGAAGTTCGCAAAGCGAACTTCTAAAAGCTCGACGAAGTCGAGATTCGGGGTGGAAAGGGAAGAACACGGCAGGTTTGAGTGTTACGCGTCAAGCTGGTCTGTATTGCTCGGACTTGGATCCAAAAAGATGAGCGTTGGCTTGACAAAGGCACCGTTATGAATAAATTGATTCAGGAGGTATTATGAAGTTAAGCTTATGTCATTTTTCTTACCGTTTTGCTGAGCAGGTTCTAAACAGTAAGCTGGCAATCAAACAAGAAGTCGAACAGATTTTGACCAACCCCGAGATCAATATTCCATCACTGTCCCGACCGAATTTCAATGAGATTCTCCTGAAGCTTTTCACCGAGAAAGGATGGGAGTCTGAAAGTCCTGTATTCGATGAACCAGGGGACCCTGCAGCGAAAATGGATTTCTTAAAACAACGAGTTGGTATAGAAGTAGGCTTTGGACATTCTTCTTTTCTTGGAATAGACCTCCTCAAATTTCAAGTTGCTTCATACTCCGGTCTTGATAAAATCGACGTAGGGATTTACGTTGCGACTACAAAGGACTTTCAGAAACGAATGGGTAAAGACTTTAACCAAAATTGGGGAGGAAGTCTTACTTACGAAAAAATAATACGATACCTCCCACACTTTAAAAGTGCAATACAGGTTCCAATCTATGTATTAGGGATTGATCTTATCTAAGTTCAATTCGGGCCGACCTGAAGGTCAGCACCTAAGAACTTTGTTTTGAAAATGATACTTCATATCGAAGATTGACATAATACTGAGTACTGCATAAACTCAAATGAAGGATTACAACCTAGGAGAAAAAATGGATAACGCGAAGTTAGAAGAAATAGCTAAGGAGTACCCCGCCTTAGCAAAAGCAGTCGAGAAAGGACTTAAGATGGCTGAAGAGCAAGCTGATGAGCACGGGAACGTCCATGTAGATAAAGCTATTATAACCGTGACACTCTCAATAATAGTACAAGTAGCTTGTGACCTTAATAAACGCTTGAAAGCTTTAGAAGAGAAGGGCAAATAGGTGCTATCCTCAAGAAATACCTATTAAACTAATGCTTAACAATCACCACATATACATTTGAATTACTCTCAATACTTGATTTAAATTTTGCTTCGTCTCGAATAATTTGAAAATCGTATACTACGAATATTAGATTTCGGTACTGAGTCTGATACGCTGGTATGTCTGAGTTAATTTCCTCTACTATTCGTTTCTCTCTATCCGGAGTTTTGCATAGTTTTACTTCTAGTGCAAGGCTCAGAGAATTGAAAGTAAAATCAGGCGTATAACATTTAACGGAATAAGGAATAGTAATTTTTTCACGTTGGAAATCAAAGGATTGAGTGTTAAAAATAACCTCTAACTGATTCTGAATCTCTGTTTCTATCTCAGGAGGTTTGAAAAATGCGGGGCGTAGATTTGCTTTAATAAAATCGAGTAATTTTTCTATCTGTTCTTCTTGTCCTTCTTGTCTTTCCTGCTCAACTTGCTCTACCTCCTCGTCCTGTTCCTTCTGTTCGACTTGTTCTTCCTGCTCAACCTGTTCTCTCTGTTCGACTTGTTCTTCCTGTCCTTCTTGTTCGTCATTTATTGTATCAGAAGTTAACTGGCCAAAAAAATCGCCTTTTTTGTCCCACCATGGCCTAATCAAAGTACCTGTTTTATATATCACATCATTTTCTTTATTCTTCAAGATATCAACAATTTCACTATAACCTGCCTCTTGAAAAACCCTTATCGCCCCTCTATAGGCTCTAATGGCTTCGTGGAATTCCTTATTATTCACAAATATATCCCCTGACCACTTGTAACATCTGCCTGCGGGGTTAAGGTGACCTAACCTCCAGAACTCGAAGCCCGCAAAATGATAGCATTGTCCAGCTTCATGATTCCCTGCGGCTCCTCTTTTATACGAGGCATAAGCAGCCGCTGTATAAAGATATGCTGCCTTTAGGCGGTTAAACATTTTTGATGAACAACATAGTCCATCTGCTTGTAGCCTATACCTCTTAGCCTTTATCTCAAGAAGTGTATCTGTATCATAAGACCCTGGGGTGCCTTCTTTAGAAACAACATTGTCGATTGTCTTTTTCCATTTCTTATACAAGGCCTTTGCTTTTCTTGGAGTATTTCCTTTCCCCGATACTCCAAAAATAGATTCCCCTCTAGAAAGCTGATTGATTATTAAGGCAATAACACCACCTACTACTGCAGAGAGAACCATGAATACACCTGTAATTATAGAACTGAAGATTTCCATAAAACCCTCCTTGTTATTATTGTTTTTATCTAATTATATCGGGTTGATTTATATTTGTCAACCCCCATCTTATCAATCGCTTAACTCAATCCTTTGTTTTGTTGGCTAATAAAGTCTTTTTAATATCGGCTGAAACCGCTCCTACCGCATCACCACGAACTTCACCCTCTCCGTGCGGTCGGCAAAGCGCACCGCCGCTATGTAAAGCCCGGCGGCAAGGTTGGAGACGTCGAGTTCGGCTTGAAGCGCGCCCTGGACGCGCACGAACTCGGTTTGTGGTATGTGCCGAACCCTTTCCCCTGCCAGGGTGTAAACCGTAACCGCCTCGGCGTCATCGAGCGGCGTAAAGCGCACGGGCAAGCCCAACTGCGCGTAACAGGGATTGGGATACACGGAAACGCTTTGCCTGAGAGAATCGGAAGGCGCGGGCAAAGTTGCTACCGATACCCCGCCGCCCTTTGTTCCAACGGCCAGGCGACCGGTTCGATCGGCGTCTATCCAGGTGTACTCAAAGCCGGGTATGAGCGAGCTGTTCTCCTTGGAAATCACCTGCCACAGGGAAGCTGAGGTATCGTATGCCGCTTCTGCAGGATCGTAAGCCGCGATCCCGTCGTACCGGGTAAGGAAGTAAATCCTGCCCCAGGGGTCCCGCTCCACCGATACCAGATCGTTCGAAGGTATGGGAGAGTTGCCTGCGGTATACCATATCACTTCTTCGGGAGTCCAGTGGAACGCACCTTCAGGGGTCACGCCCCATACGCCGTCCGCGCCGTCGGTCACCACGTCCCAGACGATCTTGTCGGCTATCTCGTAGCGAAACTCCCCGGTTCCCGGACTGTTGGTGAAATCTTCGGTATGTATCGCCAGTAGACCCGCGGTCGTCGCGGCCCAGACCGCCTCATTACGGGCATCGAACGCAAGGGAGTAGACCTCGCCGTAGGGCCAGGGAATCTCGGCGACTACACGATCAAGCTCGGGAGAAAGAACGCTCATCATCTCGTTCGATCCGAAATGCGCGACCCAGATGCGGTCAAGAGGGTCCACGGCGAGCCAGGAAACGATATTGCGCGCGGCTCCCTCGCCCCAGTCGTAGGAGTCCCATATCTCGGTTGAAGGATCGTAACGCACCACCGCCGTATTCGTCCACCAGGTACCGAAAAGCGCCCTGCCTTTGGAATCCACGTCGCTGACCCGCGAAGAGTAGTCAAAAGGAACCGTATCGCCCGAAGAGGTTACAGCGAACGAAATTATGTTCCACCATTCCTTCTCAGCCGTATAGCGCGTCACCCCACTGAACTCACCCAGGTAATGGACTACCCATAGATTACCGTTGCCGTCCAGGAGCAGATTCCCGACCAGGTTGGAGTTCAAGCCCTTGCAGTCGAAGCTCTGGGACCCGTCCCATACGGTCTTCCATTCGCCGTCCCAGACCACCAGGCCGTCACCCGAGTACCTCGAGCCGCTTCCAAGACCGACCCATATCCTGCCCTGGTCATCAGGGCGGACAACCTGCAAATTCCAGGCCCAACCCCTCTTCTCGCCCGCCGGGGTATCGATCCAAAACCCGCGATAATCGATGGAGTCTTGGGATTCAACGTAGCGAATCAAACGCTGGTAGCCATATTCTTCGTTGACCACGTCGGTGGCCGACACGTAGATGGTATCGGCGACTGAAGCCCCAGAGGTAACCGACGGCAATTCATCATCGAACGAGAAAACCTGCCTGAAACTGCTCCCCGACTCGGTGAATCTTGCAACCCCCTTGCTCGTAAGTACGTTGAGCGAGTCAGCCGGGTCGAGGTCCCGGATAATCTTGGAGCTTAAGCCGCCGGCAACGCTGACCTGGTCGGTCGAAGGATCGTAGCGCCTGAGACCGTCCTCTGCACCCATCCACAGATCCCCCCTAAACCAGCAAATTACACGTGCGCCGCGATCTGCAAGGGGCTGTGGTATTGCCAGTAAATCGTCGTCGAAATAGCCGGTGGTTCCTCTCGTATCTATGAGATATACGTCCGTTGACCTGGCTACGGCAAGCGTATCGTTGAGTAGAGCGAGCGAATGGACCGAATCCTCGATATAAGGGTAGGCAAGGACTTTGCCGGACGCGGCGTCAATCAGGGCCAGCCCCCTGTCGGTTCCGACCCACAACTCGCCAGATCCGGTGAGCGCCAGCGATCTGCACGTGTTGTGAGGCAGGCCGTCGACGTTGGTATAAGACACGGTGAACGAAGAGTCGGCTAAAGAAAAGAACCTCACGCCTCCATTGGTTGCACACCACGCCCCGTCCACGGTCGGTGCAATGTCGTAAATGAAGTTTGCATTGAGCAGGCTTTCCCATTCCACCCGCTCCAGGTTCAGGCCTGAAACAAGGATCAGCGCGATTGCGAACATCATCTCTCCCTTCGATGGGTATAACCCATCCTGTTTGCGGTTATCCTAGTGACGGTTTTTGATATTATGAGTAACGAAGGCTCAAGGTCAAGCATAAAACCTGAATGGACTATACGCCCTCACTCGAGTTTGTCCAGTTCTTCCCTGGCCCGCATCCCGAAGGGATCGTCTTCCCCCCTTGAGTTGAGAATGGCCGTAAATATCTCTTTTGCCTTATCCGGCTGTTCGAGTTCGAGGTAACCTACGCCTGCCTGAAACCAGCACTCGAGTCCCCATTGATCCTGAGGGAACTCGTCGTGACACTGCAGGAATACCGACACGCCACGCTCGAGATGTTCGTCGTCGAGGAAGCCGGCGTAAGAACGTGCGGTGCAGTACAAAAGGTAAGATCGCTGTTCTGAGACCAGGGGTAAGGCCCGTTCAAGGTAGACGATCGAGCGCTCGAGGTAGGAAATAGAGCGGTAGTATCCTGCCGCGTGATAGGAGGTTACACCCATCTCAAGATACCATTCCCCGCGTTCCTCAGGGGAAGTAGCCTCCTGCGCGAGAAGTTCAAAGTACTCTACCGCCTTATCGAAATCCTTCCTCTTGCGTTCGAGCTTGGCGAGGTTCACGAGGGCGTCGCGACGCAAATCAGGATACTCGAGAACCGCAAGGTAATGGGCGACCGCGTTGTCGTAGTCCTCCTGGATATGGTACAGTGTAGCCAACCTGAAATGTGCAAGACCGACGAACTCACTTTTTTCAAAATCGGAAATCAGCATCTTGAACATCTCCACCGCTTCCTCTTCCCGTCCCTGCATGGCGGCTATAAGCCCCTTGTAGTAGAGAAACTGGTCGTTCTTCCAAAGGGTACGCACGTTGGAAAGGAACGTAAGTACGCTGTCGGCCTCTTCCACCTTCTGGTTATTAAGAAGCCAGGCGACCTTTTCCAGAAGTATCCGGGATTTGTCCGTGCTCAAGTAATCGAGCTTGCGCCACAAAGAATCCGCCTCCTCTAATTCACCTGCACGGTAAAGAGCCCTGACCAGTTGTTCGAGGACGAGTGTATCATGAGGATTCTTGGCATGAAGCCTCCTCAATTTTTCGACCGCACTTGTGACCTCGGTTGTATCTTCAGGCATACGCATCTGAATCTGGGCCACGAGGAAATCGGCCTTCGCTGTAAGGAGAGAGTCATGTCCCTCCGAGACCACTCGCTCCAGAAGGTGCCTGCTCAAGCGCTCGTATCCCACGACGTACGCTCCTACACCTGTCCAGTACAGATACTCGTCCTTGCGGGCCGCGGGTCGGTTGCGGAAAAGACGCTCCAGATCCTTTTTTTCAACCTCCCTGGCATCGACCTTTGCCGCATCTTTGTAGAATTCTATGTCATCGAGGTATTCCCGATCCTTGAGGACGCCTCTGAAATAATCCAGTTCCTTGTACTGTCTCAAGGAAAAGATGAGATCCAAGGTTCGCTCCCAGAGTTCGGAAGGAAAATACTCGCACTCTTTAGCCAGCCTGCGGTAATGCGTCAAGGCCTCCACGTTACGGCCTCTCGACTCTTCGAGCAGGGCCATCTCACGTAAGGCAAGGAAGTAAAGGGTGTCGTGAGGCGCGACTGAAACGATCAACGAGAACTTCGCCGCGGCATCGGTCGTATCCGATGCGGCCTGAGAAAGCCTGGCAAGCTCGAAAAGGACAGGATAGTTGTACGGGCTTTTGGGTCGGGTAAGGTAAAGGGTTTCCCAGTCGTTCTGGGCGGCCACCGTATCGCCCCGGGCAATCTCGACGTATCCGAGCCTGAAGGTTATCTCGTCTGCATATTTACCTTCAGGGTAGTGATCGATGTAATCCAGGGCCCGGTCGACCCTCTTCAGGGGATCGCGAATCTCGGTTACGAAAAGGCGGTAAAGGGCATCCTCGACCAGTCTGTCCTCGGGAAACTGCCAGTAAAGGTTCTCGTAACGCTCCCTGGCCTTATCGAGGTATTTGATCTTGCCGTCCCGTTCGTACAGGCGTTCGTACGACAGGGCTGAATAGTAGAAGGACTGGGCCGTCGAAACGGTATCCAGGAATTCTATAGCCCCTTCGTAATCCTTTGCGTCTTCAAAGAGAATCTTGCCTTTTTCCGACGATGTGGCGGCGGTAACGAATTTCTTTAATGCGGCCTCAGCGTCCTTGATCTCGAAGTTAATAATAATATCCGCCTCACGTGCGGCTTCGTCTCGCTGGTTCGCAAAAGGCGCATCCTGGAGGTATTTTTCGTATTCGATTAATGCCTCTTCAAATCTTTGCTGCAGACCAAGCAGTCTTGCTCGTCTGAGTACCAGGGAGGACCGAACAAAGGGGCTTGAGACAAGCAGCCGCTCGTAGACGAGGTATTCCGATGCATCCTCGATCAGCTCCAATGCCAACCTGTACTCGTCAAAGCCTCTAAACCGGGCATCCACCAGCGACTTGGCATCGTAGTCCTCGCCGGTAAGCAATCGAACCCTGGCCTGGGTAGCCCGATCGTCTGCTGACAGGCTGAGCTTTTCCTGGGCTTCGTGAAATGTCTTGACCGCATTGCGGTTGTCGCCGGATGCGGCATAGCACTGGGCCAGAGGCAAGAGCGCGTTGTAGCGGCGCTGCTTTACCGCCGAGGAAAAGAATTCCTGCGCCTCCTCGAAAAGCGAAAAGGATTGAAAGAGCGAGCCAAGGGTATGAGCTTCCACCGCGCCGATTGAGAAGGGATCTTTTATCGCGATACCTGTCTCGAGGGATGCCAGGCTGTCTCCCCTGCTTATGGACTGCTCCAACTGGAGCTTGCGTATCTCTTCGGCGACCTCGGGACAGGTCAGTTCGAGGTCAGCAAGGTATGGACCGAGCAGATCGTGACGCCCCGCATCGAGGAGCATCTTGGCGCCTACCAGGCGGATTTCGCAGTCATCGATCTCCATGTATACGTTTCGGGCCTCGGCGTATTTCTCAAGGTCGGTAAGGGCCTGGGCCAGACGCAGCTTGGTATCCTGGGTAAGCGCCTGCCGTGGATAGGCGGCAAAGAGAGAATATCCCTTCAAGGCCTGGTTGAGTTCGAGTGCCGATGTAACCGCTTTCTCGAGGGATTTTGGCCCGGGTTCGGTGGCCTCCGCGAGGTGACTTTCTAGATACCTGAGGGCTTTCTCGTATCTGGTAAGCTCAAATGCCGCCTCGCCTGCGATAAGGTAAGCGCTGTCCGCTTCCTCGAACTCGGGTTCAAGCAGCAGTCCCTCCAGGGCGGAAAGGGCCGGGCCGTAAAGCCCCATGCTAAATGCGGCCACGGCCTGGTCGAACTCCTCTCTTGTCCCGCCTGCGAGTACGAGCAGCAGAAGCGCCTTGATCATAAGGTTCCCACCTACATCAGCATCCCGCCGTCCACCCTTATCACCTGTCCGGTGATGTAGGAGGCGTCGTCAGAGATAAGGAAGCGAACTAGCCTGGTCACGTCGGCGACAGCGCCGAATCTCTTGAGCGGAATCTGGGCAAGATAAGCGTCCTTCATCTCCTGCGGAAGGTCATCGGTCATCGGTGTCTGGATAAAGCCCGGGGCTATGCAATTCACGGTTATGTTCCGGGAGCCTAGCTCACGGGCAAGGGATTTGGAAAAACCGATGAGGCCTGCTTTAGAAGCGGCGTAATTGGCCTGCCCCACGTTTCCCATCTGGCCAACGACCGAAGACATGTTCACGATCCTGCCCCAGCGCGCCTTTATCATGGGCTTGAGAAATACCTTCGATGAGTTGAACGCCCCGGTAAGATTTACCCTGAGAACCATATCCCAGCTCTCAGGGTCCATGCGCACGAGAAGCGTGTCGCGTGTGACGCCTGCATTGTTTACAAGAATCAAGACCGGGCCGTACTCGCGCTCAATCCTCGCAGAAAGCTCGTTCATCGCTTCAAACGAGGTTATATCCGCTTTGTAGACAGCCGCCTTACCTCCGTTTTCCTCAATCATCTTCCCGGTCTCGGCAAGTCCTTCCTCGTTTATATCGATCAGTATCAAGGGGTAGGAGCCGCCAAGTTCCCGTGCAATCGCGCGGCCTATGCCTGCTGCCGCGCCTGTAATTACCGCTCGTTTTTCTTCACTCATCATGCCTCCTATCGAATGAGGGTCAACTTTCCTTTACTCCGGTCGATCACCTCATCCCCTTCACGCAGTTCGATTATGTAAAAGTAAAGCCCTGATGCAACCGCCCTTTCGTTATCGTTTCTCCCGTCCCAGTAGGCAACACGACCGTAGACCGAAACCTCTCTGGGCTTCTCGTCCAGAACACGGACCCTTTGACCTGCCAGGTTGTAGATGTAAACCTTGATATCCGGATATTGTCCGGAGACCTTTTCCTCGTCGCTGGGCAGGTAACGAATGGTGGCGTTATCGTGTTCGTGTACGTTGAAGGGGTTCGGATAGGATATGACTTCTGCAAGAAGAACCGCGCCTATCTCCAGATCGGCCTTCATGGTATCTCGAGCCGCGGATATATTCCTCACACTGGCTCCGGACGCTACCCCGTCGTAAAACCGGCTTGAGGGAATCGAGAAGTTGGTAAATCCTTCCGCGTCGTCGGACCAGAGATCGGACCCGCTTCCGTATTCGGATATATAAAGAGGCTCATCATCGCCGTCGGCCTGCATAATCCCGACAAGGGGGTTTTCCAGATAGCTGTTGGTCTCCTGGGACTCATCCACGTGGAGGATAAGTAGTCCTTCACCGGGCAAGGACCGATCGAAACCCTTTCTCCTGCGGTTCTCTATTAGAAAGTACTCACCGATACCTACCGATTCGAACGACCAGTCCACGTCGGATGGATTCGCAAAGATCCGCCAGGCGCAAGGGTTCTCGGATGAGGCAGGGAACTCGGCATCCGTAACCTCCTCAACCGCGCCCCTTTCGAGCGCCTCGGGTTCAAGCCAGCCGAGAAAGTGCTTGCACCAGGCACAGAGGTGAACGGGCGAGGAGCCCCAGGTCTCATCCACCGCGCCCCATGAACCCGACGCCATGAGGCAGAAATCACCGAGCCCGGGTGCACCTGCGTAATCGCCTTCGATGACGTAAAGGTCGGGCAGGCCGAATCCATGCCCCCACTCGTGACAGAACACCCCGATGTTCGATATCCCGCCTTCCCCGAGTACGGAGTAATCGGAAAGCTCAGGATTCATGGTATATACATCTATTTTGATGTTGGAACCCGGGTTGTTCGGATCAGGATCGTCGGTCTCGTATTCACCCGGACCGCCGTAGTATCCCCATCCTGAAAGGGAGAACTCGTGGGACCAAATATCGCCTTTATCGCCTGTTTCCTCAGCCCCTTGTCCCACGTGAACGACCGTGAATACATCGACGTACCCGTCACCGTCATTGTCGTAGAGAGAGAAGTCGACGCTAGGATCACTCTTCTTACATGCCTCGTAAACCAACAAGCCGGCACTTCGTTCGTAATCGTTACCTATGCCATGCTCGTTATTGGCGTAGTAACTGGCAGTATGATCCGCGGTATACTGCCCGTAGACCTGACCCTTGACATCGACCTTGCCATAGGACACATCGTTGTAGTAATCGTGAGCGGTTCCCGGATCCCAAGGTCCTTCGAAAAGCATCTGGTTAAAGTCTCCTGAATCGTAGGTCGACGCAACGTCCGAAAAAGCCATCAGTACCACTGGGAATTGTTTTGTCCCTACCACAGAAAGGATACCTACCCCCCCGTATTCCGAACGCGTAAGCGCCTGGTTACGATTCAATCCCATCTCCTTATATCGATCCCGGACTTGCTCCGGTAGCTCGATCCCGGGGCCAGGAGGCATTAGCCAGAGAGATGCAACGGCTGCAAATAAAGAGATATTCATCTATTTCTTCAGGGGCTGCTCCTTCTCTTTCATGGAGCACCGCCCCTCAAAGAAGACGTTGTCCTGAATCACAAGTCCCTTGCACGTAACATCGCCGGCAAGATGAGCCCCGGAATGCATCTCCACCTTGCCCTGGGCGTAGATATTTCCCTCTATCTTGCCGCCTACGAAAGCATCTCGGCAACGGACATCGCCTTTTATATTAGCACCTGCACCTGCGGTAAAGGTATCGGATACGGTAATGTTACCGTCAAGCTCTCCGTCGATCCGCAGGCTGCCCTTTGCTTTTACGTTACCAGAAATTACTGTTTCCTTCCCTATTAAGGTATCCAGTTTTCCTTCTTTGCTGTTAGCCATTAGGCTCCTCCTTTAATGCAGGTTTGAGCACAAAAAGATCAGAGTAATCAATGGGAGTCCATTTATAAAAACGCGAAAAGGTGGAGAGAACGGCACTACCCATTAAACCCTTAGTTTTATTCATATCAGTTGTTTGATTCATATTAACCTTCTCGCTTTCTTTTAACCACCGATTTCAAGTAGGCGAAAAAGTTTCGTGAATCTTTCTCACACAGGATCTCGATACGATTCCAACATTGAAAACCGTCATAACAAACCTCGCCTCAACCATAGTTTCCATCCAGGTAACTATACGAAGACGCCTCATCATCCGCACTCATAAGGTTGAGGTTTTTTCCTTGAGTCACTGCCCCGTGCCTTTGTACTCCCTGCCCAGGACAAGCAGCTGGGAAGGATCGATCGGCGTTCCCTTGTGCCGTACCTCAAAGTGCAGATGAGGGGCGGTTGATCGACCTGTATTTCCAACAAAACCAACTATCTGGTTCATGCTGACCTTCTCGCCCTTCTTTACTATAACCGATTTCAGATGAGCGTAAAACGTCTCATAGTACTTGCCGTGCCTGATTTTCACGTAGTTGCCGTAAAGGACACTGTCAAATCCTACCTCACTGACGAACCCGTCTGCAGTGGCAAAACAAGGCTTGCCCTCGGAAGTAGCAAAGTCAATCCCAGGGTGGTTCTTGGAAAACCCTTGGGTTATCTTGAACCCAACGGTAGGATAAACCTGAGGATAGAATAATTCTATATCCTCCTCGATCTTCGAAGTGTCTTCCGTGCCTAAGGTATCCAGGCTGTCGGGAATCATTTGAGGGATGATCGGTTCGTACTTCAGAACAAGCTCGGTAATGTCCAAAGTATCAGGAGATTTATCAATCCCCAACATGATACGTAACTGATTTAACTCCTTTTCGTTTTCTACGAGTTGTTGTTTAAGTGCAGGCAGGCTGGCTAGAGCGGTATCCTGACGAGCCGCCTTTTTTTCCAGGGCTGCGACCTCTGCCCAATTGATGTAGGTCTTAAGTGAAAATCCTAGCATAGCCGCTACACCCAAAACGAATACACAAACGGCGGTAACTATACCGACGACCGAACCTAATGAATAGGTACGTGCAAAGGAACGATTGGAAAAGCTGGTTGAGATATGCACGGATATCTTCTTAGGAAGCTTTGGTATCATAATTCACTTCTCCCTGTACAATCAAAACCTGCGAGCAGTTTTACTAATTCCTTAATATCCACATAATCAGATCGGCTTATTCTTTCTATACGCGAAGATTCATACCGGACTGCGAGACCGAGTACGATGGACGGGATCCCGGCCCTTGCCAGTACGTCTGCTGCGCTTCCCAGCTTTAGACAAAGCCTTTTCTTGAGTTTAATTCCCGCCTCTTCAGCAATTGACACTACTTCCTTCCGGGAAGGAATTGGGGCTATGCTGCCTGAGGTTCTTAGAAGTAAACAAGGTCCATCCCCGGGCTGATAGTCATCCTCGGCCGGCACTCCTTCAATCAGATAAAACCGCTTGGCTTCAATCCCTTCCAACGCAGCAATAAGACCTGTAAATTTGAGATGCCTGCCTGTATAAAAGATAAAGGCGATCGATTCTTCACTTGGAGGTATTTCAGCGGCCACCTGGACGAGAAGACTCGCTCCCAAACGATCACTGAGTGCTGTTGCATAAAAGGCCTGGGAAGTTTCCTCGAAGGCTACATCCGGAACAAGGAAGGTGCCTGTACTGCCTGAATCTTCACTGAGTTCCTCGGCCAGAAGCGCTTTTCCGTCATGGTCTCGAGATATGCGATAACGCCTATTCTCCTCATCAACCGCCCAACCATCTCCCAGCTTCTGGTGTACAGGCACGGGCTTGACGTGAAGCATCCCGTTTTTAGCCCGCTGCTCGGTCACCCATCCTGGTTGATCCATATGTGCTGAGAAAACCAGACACCGGTTCGGTTGCTTTCCTCGTAAACCTATTACGTTACCCAAAGCATCAACACGTACAGAAAAGCCGCTGTCTTTAAGCCTTCTGGTTACTATTGTCGCCACCGAAGCCTCACGGCCGGTGGGTCCAAACGCCTTGCACAGCTCTTTAATGACTTCACTCAAGATACTACCTCGCCTAAACGTCCTTTGAAGGCTTTCACCAATCTAATAATGCTAATTATATCCTTAAGGTTAACCAATGCAACCGGGGAATGGATATAGCGAGAGGGTACGGCTATAACCGCTGCAGCAAGGGCCTTCACCCGTATCGCAGCTCCGGCATCTGTCCCCCCTATCAGAGGGCGTTTGTACTGCCAGCGAATCCCTTCCCTGTCCGCGGTCTCGGTAAAAAGCTCATAAAGCTTCTGGTTAGCGGCTAACGACCAGTCGATGATCGTAACAACCGGTCCGGATCCCATGCAAGGTGATCGAATTAAGTTTTCATCCACGGGTGAATCTCCAGCCCCGGTTCCTTCAAGGGCGATAACGATGTCCGGACGTACTCTGGCCGCGGCGATACGTCCGCCTCTCAATCCTACCTCTTCTTGGCAGGTCCACGCAAAGGTAACCGGCATATCGAAATCTTCCCTTATTAGCTCCGATAACATATAGCAGCCTGCACGGTCATCGAACGCCTTACCTTTGAGTATATCCCCGTGCTGCTCCATCCGGGTATCAAACCACACCGGGGCACCCACATCGAGAAAACGCTCTGCCTGGGTCTTCGAGGATGCGCCGATATCGATGCGCATATCTGAAACCGGGATAATCTTTTTTAAGGCCTCTTCGTGCTCTGGATGCATCTTTCCGACTCCTATGACACCTGGTATCTTTTGGCTTCCTAGCCTGACCTTTTTGGCAGGCAGTACCCTTGGGTCTATCCCACCAACAACCAAAAACCTTACGAAGCCTTCGTCGTCGACTTCCTTGACCATCAACCCTACCTCGTCTGTGTGGGCGGCAAACATCACTCGCGGTCCTGCTTTACCCTCCCCCTTGCTCATGTATAAGTTGCCTATTGAATCCACATGAACAGATTCAGCGTATGAAGCCACATTATCCACGAGAATCTGGCGAACCTCGTCCTCAAACCCTGAAACCCCTGCCGCATCACTCAATTGTTTCAACAGCTCCACAAATCCTCCTCCTCGAAGGCTGCGGCAAGAAGCTCGAGGGCAACATCGACATCCGTGAGATCTGCAAGCTCGACAGGGGAATTCATGTAACGTACGGGTATTGAAACGAGGATAGAGGGAACACCTTCCCCTGAAAGGCTGATAACGTCCGCCTCTGTGCCGGTTGAACGAATCCTGGGCGCAAGTGCGTGGGGAAGTGAACTACGGGAAGCTATCTCGCGGATAACTGCAAGATGCGGCCTTGAGAACACCGGACCGACCCCTAACAAGGGACCTTTTCCTAAAGGGTACTCGTATTCGCGTTTTATGGGACCTGAGGTTGTATCTGCAATCACTGCAAACGAAACACTCTCGCCCCTGTTGTACGCATCCCGGCTGAAAAACCCGGCCCCAAGCATCGAAGGTTGTTTCTGGGCGGTAGCCGTAAATCTGATGCGGCCTGGCAAGGTTTTACCCGAAAGCTCCTTGGTTAAGAGAAGCGCTAGAAAAACACCAATCCTGTTGTCAAGGCCTGGGCCCGTAACTCTGGTTCCAAGGAGTTCGGTCGGCTCTGTACACCAGGTGCACGAGGCACCAACAGGAACCAATTCCTTGACATCCTCAGGCGACAATCCCAGGTCAATGAACAGCTTCTTGCGGGGAACAGGGGCATTGAAATCTTCAGCTGAGGCATAATGAGGTGGAATCATGCCCACTACACCCTCCAGTTTCCGCTTTCCCCAGACCGTTATCTCCTGGGAAGGTAACAACCTCGGATCGATCCCGGGCATCGCCAGATACACGTAGCCTTCATCGTCGATACGTTCTACTATGAACGAGGTCTGATCCATGTTAGTGGTGAAGATAGCCAGTCGGGATCCTTCACCTATCTCCCATGAAAGCCCTGGTAAGCCGTGATCTGTAACCTCTATCCCGAGACTCCTGATGTGATTCAGAATAAACCCCTTAATTTCCTCCTCACACCCTGACGGTGAAGGAATGGTTACAAGTTCAAGGAGTAACCGGTGATTCATCTCGAACGGAACCACTCCAGTAACCGAGTGAGTTCAGCCTCGTCTGCATATCTTATTTCAATCCTTCCTCCTTTTCGACCCCTTACCACCCTGGTCTTGGCCCCAAGTTTTTCAGACAAAATCTCCTCTATCTGCACCACGATACCGTCGGTTTGCTTGCGGCGCACAAGCGGCCTCGTCTTCTCGGACGCCCTGGCAAGGCGTTCCACATCCCTTACCGAAAGCCCTTCACTCGCGATCCGGGCTGCGATCTTTTCAATCCGCGAAGCGGACGTCATCTGCAGAAGCGCCCTTGCGTGCCCTTCCGTTATCTTTCCAAGCTCCAGGAGCAACCGTACGCTCCGCGGCAGGCTGAGGAGTCTCAAGGTGTTGGTAACGGTTGTTCGATTCTTGCCCACTATCCTGGCTATCTCTTCCTGAGTCATTGAGAATTCGTCGGCAAGCCTTTTGTAGGCCAGCGCCGCCTCCAAAGGGTTAAGGTCCGAGCGCTGAAGGTTTTCCACGAGCGCCAGGGCAAGCATCTGACTGTCCGAAGCCTCTCGGATAACCACAGGTATTTCCTGGAGTCCTGCCGACTGAGCGGCCCTCAGTCTTCTCGAACCTGCAACGAGTTGATATCCTGCTCCGTGTCTGCGAACCAGGATCGGCTGAAGAAGCCCGTGTTCCTTTATGGACGCCGCTAGCTCCGAAACCTCTTTCCCCGTGACCTTGCGCGGCTGATAAGGGTTGTCTGCAACGAGTTTGATAGGAATCTTATGGGTTACGTCCCGCTTCTGGGCGGGAATCAGGGCGTCTATACCCTTGCCCAAGGCCTTCCTAGCCACGCTCTATCACCTCTTGTGCAAGGTCAAGATAGGCTCTTGCACCGCGGGAGTCGATGTCGTAATGAAGAATGGTCTGCCCGAAGCTCGGGGCTTCCGCCAGGCGCACGTTCCGTGGAATCATGGTCGAAAACACCTTGTCTCGAAAATACTTCCTCACCTCGTCTGCAACCTGATCTGCAAGGTTCGTCCTGGGATCGTACATGGTCAAAAGCACCCCGAATACATCGAGCGAAGGGTTAAGCGACGCTCTTACCCTGTCCAGGGTGCTCATGAGCTTCCCGATTCCTTCAAGGGAATAGTACTCGCACTGTACCGGGATGATTACGCCTTGTGCTGCAACTAATGCATTCAGTGTCAGTAGACCGAGTGAAGGCGGGGCGTCTATTATCACGTAATCGTAGCCGGAATCTATCGATGAAAGAACCTGGCGAAGTCGCTGAGCCCTTCCTTCCTCGTCGATGAGTTCTATCTCAAGCCCTGCAAGGTCAAGTGAAGCCGGTATTATATCCAGGTATTTAATACTGGTGGATACGATCGCCTTTCCAGCCGAGTCAGGATCACTTAAAATGTCATAACTCGAGAATGGAACTTCTCTTGTATCTATTCCTATGCCTGAGGTTGCATTGGCCTGAGCGTCGACATCCACCAAAAGCACCCGCTTTTCCGCAACCGCAAGGGCGGCGGAAAGATTGACGGCGGTAGTGGTTTTTCCGACTCCGCCTTTCTGGTTGACGATGGATATTCGACGCATCCTGTATGTTATGTAATAACCTAGGGTTGTCAACTACTATCTGCGTCCTGGGACTCGATGAGTTCCTCGAACGATAACTCCCTCTGCTCCCCTGATTTCATGTCGCGCAGGATGAAGACCCCCGATGCCATCTCGTCCTCGCCCACTATAAGAACCTTTCGGGCGTTTCTGGAGGCGGCCCGCTTGAGCATCCTCGAAAGACCGCCTGAACGGAACTCGACAAGGGCTTCTAATCCTGCCTTGCGGAGCTTGAACACGAGATCAAGGGCAAAGGATGTCGCATCGGAGCCAAGGGGCAGGATAAGGAGCGCAATGGTCGGCTGCTCATAGGTAAATATCCCCTCACCCTTACTTGCAAGGAGCGCGCGCTCTACACCGAACGCGAACCCGGTTCCGGGGATATGAGGTCCGCCCATCTCTTCGGCCAGGTAATCGTAGCGGCCTCCGCCGCATACAGCATCCTGTGCGCCAAGAGAGGTTGACTTGAACTCGATAACGGTGCGGGAGTAGTAATCCAGCCCCCGGACAAGCCGGTCGTTCTCCTGGTAAGGTATATTAAACGCAGAAATCCCCTTCTTGACCTTATCGAAGTGCTCCTTACATTCTTTGCAGAGATGATCGCGCTGGGAAGGTGCGGATTTCAGGATGTCCTGGCAGGAGGCTACCTTGCAATCAAACACCCGCAAGGGGTTGCGTTCCATGCGAACCCTGCACTCCTCGCACATCTCGCTTGAATGTTTCTTAAGGAAGTTAACCAGCTTAACCTGGTAGG
Source organism: Caldifarciminota bacterium (assembly GCA_016934635.1). GTDB lineage: Bacteria > Hydrothermota > Tepidihabitantia > B3-TA06 > B3-TA06 > WJJO01. Next base: position 194,208 of record JAFGSK010000003.1, on the reverse strand, counting down.
TGGGTCTGCATTCCCTGCAGCCGATGCTGTTGAGTTCCATGTACATCCCATCTATCCCGATCTCGGAAAACAGGTCAAAACCCAGCTTGATGAGTTCTGCATCCGCCTCGGGTTCAGCCTCACCCACTATCTCGGCGCCTATCTGGGTGTGCTCGCGGTACCGGCCCTTCTGGGGCTTGTCCTGGCGAAACATGCTCATCGAGTACCATAAGCGAACGGGAAGCTTGATATGGTTTTCAAGGATTGCGCGCATCACCGAAGGCGTACCTTCGGGTCTGAGTGCAAGGTCGCGTCCGCCCATGTCCTGGAACCGGTACATCTCCTTGATTACGATGTCGGATGACTCGCCTGTGGAACGCTGGTAAAGCTCGAACTTTTCAAACGTCGGAGTGTGAATAGGCTGGAAGCCTGACCTGCTTAACCTCGAAAACACGAGCTGCTCCAACTCCCTGCGGGCCAGGGCTTCTAGAGGAAGGATATCCCTCGTTCCCTTAACCCGTTGAAAGCGCACGACTCCTCCTTAAATACCTCCTCCTCAAAAACCCGACAACGAAGCCTAAAGCCACGCCAGCCTCGTTGGCTATGAAATCCCAGACCGCGACATCGCGTTCTGGAGCTGCGAACTGCAGAATCTCATTCAATATACCGAATACCACGGCTACTGCAAGTCCCCACCACCCTATCGAGCGGGCGGCAAGATAGCCGAGATAAGCGAAGGTAATCAGGTGAAGGAGTTTATCGACGTGGAGCCTCTGCGGCATCTGGCGTCCAGGGATCAGGGACAGGAAAATCAGAAGCAGTCCCCACAGGATTAAGTATACGTGGTGCCTTTGCACCTCAGCCCCTGATTATCTCTTTTATGCGCATGAGCCTGGTAAGGTTCCCGCGCTCCATCTCCGAGAGCTTAAGATTAATGTAGGCGATGGTTTCGGTGATGTTGGGTATGACCACGTACTCGAGCGCGTTCACCCTTCGCCTGGTTCGCTCGATCTCCTCTGCGACAAGCTCGAGTGTTTTCTCCTTCTCGGCGAGAAGAACCATCTTCTCAAGAACCTTTACTATCTCACCGAGAGCCATATCCAGTTCCCCTGAGGTTTGAAGGAAACCGTAGCAGCGGATGCGGCCTTCCAGCCTGGGCTTAAAGGTGGGAGCCTTCACGTTCAGGATACGCCGAATCCCCGATTCAATGGAAAGCTTGACCCCTGGAAGGGAGGTTGCAAGGTCGGTGGCCCTGGGGTCACGCTGGGCCTTGGCAAGGGCAAAACGGGCAAAGGCTCCTCTCAACGCCTGCTCCACCTCCTTGCGCATAACCTGTATCTCGTCTATCAGGGAGTAGACGTTGCGCATGAGTTCCTCAAGCTTGTCCTTGAGTAGCTTGTGCCCTCGCGCTGCTATGGCCAGCCTTTTTCTGAGCTTGAGGAGCTCCATCCGGGTGGCGTTAACGTTCAGCCTGGCCATCGTTTAACCCGCTCTCACAAAATCCGATGCCATGTTCGGTGATGATCTCACAATATCAGGACTCTTCTTTTTTGCTGAACTTCGCAGCGGCCTTGTCGTAATACTTGGCAAGATTCTCGTCCCGCACACGCTTCATTTCGGAGCGGGGCAGCATCGCTAAAAGCTCCCAGCCCAGATCAAGGGTCTCCTCGATCGTGCGGTCCTCGTACTCGTCCTGGGATACGTATCGGGCCTCGAAGGCCTCGGCAAACCTCATGAATTTCTTGTCGATGTCGGTAAGGGCCGCCTCGCCCAGGATAACGGCAAGCTCTGCAGCTTCCTTGCCCCGGGCGTATCCTGCATAAAGCTGATTGAAAAGATCGGCGTGATCCTCACGGGTCTTGCCCTTGCCTATTCCCTTGTCCTTCAGACGGGAAAGCGAAGGCAGAACGTCCACCGGCGGGGACACGTTCTTGTGATGCAGAACCCGCGAAAGTATGATCTGGCCCTCGGTGATGTAACCGGTCAAATCGGGTATGGGATGGGTCTTGTCGTCTTCAGGCATTGTCAGGATAGGGATAAGGGTTATCGAGCCCTCCGAACCCTTGATACGTCCGGAGCGTTCGTAGATAGTTGCAAGGTCGGTATAAAGGTATCCCGGATAACCGCGGCGTCCTGGGATCTCCTTGCGGGCCGCCGACACCTCGCGCAAAGCCTCGCAGTAGTTGGTAAGGTCGGTGAGGATGACCAGTACATGGTAGTTCTTGGTAAAGGCAAGGTACTCTGCGGCGGTGAAGGCCACCCTCGGGGTCGCGATGCGTTCGATTGCTGGGTCGTCCGCAAGGTTGAGGAACAAAACCGCGCGCTCCAGGGCGCCTGTACGGCGGAAGTCGTCTATGAAGAACTGGGCCTCCTCGAACGTGATCCCCATTGCGCCGAACACGACCGCGAACTCCTCTTCCGCGCCCAGGACCTTGGCCTGTCTGGCGATCTGGGCGGCCATCCGGTTGTGAGGCAGACCCGAGCCTGAGAACAAGGGAAGCTTCTGACCGCGAACAAGGGTATTCAGGCCGTCGATGCACGATATACCTGTCTGGATGAACTCGTTCGGGTACGCCCTGGCATAGGGGTTGATGGGCAGGCCGTTGATGTCGCGGAACTCTTCAGGGATAACCGGCGGCGAGTCGTCGCGCGGACGCCCGAGCCCGTTGAACACCCGGCCTAAAAGCTCCTCCGATACACCCAGGGTTATGCCCTTGCCCAGGAAACGCACCCTTGTCCGGCCGATCTCGATGCCGGCAGAACCCTCGAATATCTGAATAAGGGCCTTGTCCTGGTTGACCTCGAGCACGCGTCCCCGGCGGCGCTCGCCTGAGGGGAGGAATATCTCCACCAGTTCCTCGTACTTGATGCCCTCCACACCTTCCACCATGAGCAAGGGGCCTGCAACCGACGAGATGGTCTGGTAGTCGATGATGCCGGACTTCCTGGTGTCTTTATTTCTTTCCCCTGGGTGTGTTTTGCGAGCAGGTGTGTTACGGGTTTTACGGGGAGGTGTGTTACGGGTACGGGTGTTACGGACCATTATACAACCTCCTTTTTCAAGGAAGCAATTTCTGAGGCAATCTCTTCTTCGATTTTCGGTATGGCTTTACTTTCCGACTCGGGCAGATAGCGCGCGCGGGCTATCTTCTCACGGGTCTCCAGATCGATCAAGTCCTCGAGCGAGGACCCTGAATCTAAAGCCTTCAGGGCCTCCTTGTGGTACCGGAGTACTACGGAAAGCATCTTGGCCTGCTTATCAAGACTGGCGTAAGTGTCTATCTCGTGAAACGCGTTCTGGTGCAGGAAATCTTCCCGGATGGAACGAGCGGCCTCCATGGTGAGGCGTTCCTTTGGAGAGAGGGCGTCCAGGCCGATGAGCCGAACTATCTCGGCAAGTTCGTCCTCCTCCTGAAGTATCCTCATCGCCTCTTTCGAGTCTTCGAGGTATTTCATTCCAAGTGTGTCCCGGACAGAATCGGCCACCGCGTCTTTGTAAAGCGAGTAGGAACGGAGCCAGGAGATTGCCGGGAAGTGCCGGGCGTATGCAAGGGCGGCCTCGAGAGACCAGAACACCTTGACCACCCGCAAGGTGGCCTGGACAACCGGATCAGACAGATCGCCGCCAGGAGGCGAAACCGCACCGATTGCAGAAAGCGCACCCTTCCTTTCATTCGAACCAAGGCAGTCCACCAGACCGGCACGCTCGTAGAACTCGGCGATCTTGGCCGACAGGTACGCAGGGTATCCTTCCTCGCCGGGCATCTCCTCGAGCCTGCCTGAGATTTCTCGCATAGCCTCTGCCCAGCGGGAGGTCGAGTCGGCCATCAGGGCAACCGAGTAACCCATGTCCCTGAAGTACTCCGCGATTGTAATGCCGGTATACACCGAGGCCTCACGGGCGGCCACAGGCATGTTGGAGGTGTTGGCGATGAGGACCGTTCTTTTCATCAACGCCTCACCCGATTTCGGGTCACGGAGCTCGGGGAACTCGATGAGCACGTCGGTCATCTCGTTGCCCCGCTCACCGCACCCTACGTACACGATAACCTCTGCATCTGCCCACTTTGCAAGCTGATGCTGGATAACCGTCTTGCCCGAACCGAACGGACCGGGAACGCAGGCTGTACCCCCCTTACCCAAGGGAAAGAAGGTGTCGATAATCCGCTGACCCGTTGAAAGTATCTCGTGTGGGGTACGCTTGCGCTTGTACGGCCTGGGCTGACGCACAGGCCAGCGCTGCATCATGGTCACTGGAACCTTCCCGCCTTCAGGTGTCTTGACTACGGCCACAGGCTCCTCAACCGTGAAGGAACCCTTTTTTATTTCAACGATCTCACCTTCCAGGTCAGGGGGCAGCATTATCCGGTGCTCGATGATCACGGTTTCCGCGACCGTTCCGATTATATCGCCTCCAGTGACCTTGGCGCCCTTCGAGACGGTCGGGACAAAATTCCACTTCCTGTCCCTGGGCAGTGCGGGAAGTTCTACCCCGCGGGTGATGAAGGCGCCGGTTTCACGGGCGATCCCCGGCAGCGGGCGCTGGATGCCGTCGTATATCCCCTCAACCATACCAGGACCCAGTTCCACTGAAAGCGGCTCATGGGTTGGGTATACCGCTTCCCCAGGACCGATTCCGCCTGTTTCCTCGTAAACCTGGATAGAGGCTCGATCACCTTCCAGTTCGATGATCTCGCCGACAAGTCGTTTGTCTGATACCTTAACCACGTCGTACATCCGCGACGTGCTCATGCCCTCGGCAATAACCAGAGGGCCGGCAACCTTCACTATTCTGCCTACATCTTCTTTCTTCACTCGACCTCCAGGTAGACGTCTACTCCGATGGCTTTTTTAATCAATTCTTTCAATCTCTCTGTTGCGTAACGCTCACCTTCGCCCATCGATGGGATGGGTACGAAGGTGGGAAAAACGCTGCCGGTACGTTTCAACAGAAACTCCCGAAGCGCCGGATAGAACTCCTCGGCGTAGAAGACAATCTTGTAACGGGATACTGAAAGTTCTTTAGCCTTCTGAGCAACATTCGAGGAGTCTGCCCTAACCTCATCCAGCCCCACTCCGCGGAATGGCTCGACGAGCTCCCTGGGTCCGAGGATGCATATCTCAGTAGTACCAGGCAATCGAGCCCCTTATAGTTTCAGGCTGGAGTCCGTAGCGCAAGCCTGCGGCAACACGACCTATATTAAGCCGCTCTTCACGCTTGAGCAAGGCATACCCGACCAATGGTTCGTAACCGAAGGTCAGGCGGCGTGCGGTAAGCAAGAACTCGATCTCCTGCTCCTTTACCTGTCGCTCGAGCGGTAGAAAACTATCGGCTACCTCTCGCAGCCCTTCGGTAAGCCTTGAAAACCTGTCGGTTTTTACAATCTCAGTGGCCCATGTCTGGGGTCCGGCATCCCACCAGGCCTTGAATCTTTCAACCTTCACTTCACCGTGAGGGAGGAAAGCCTTCTCGAAACTCTCCCAGTCCTCATCCGCGATCCTGAGTCGCAGCAAGGTAAGGAGGTTTACTGAATCAACTGCCAGGGAAAGCAGACAAGTCAGGAACGAATACCCCTCGCTTAATCCGTGTTGATGCTCCACCAGGATCTTGTCGATAATAATATCTATTGAGGCGGGATCCGGATTCTCATAGTAAGCTGCCACCGCCTCTCCTGCCGCCTGTGAAAGCCAATCAGGGAGTAAGGTTACCTCGCCCGAAAGCATCCTGGCGAATTCTGTTTGAGAAGGCGAGCCTTCTTGGATAAAGAGATTCTCATCCGGTTCTGCCCCGTAATGCTTTCTTAACGCCCATTTGAGGTTTCCCGCGAGATCCGGGGCGCGGAAAAATCCTGCCAGGGTTTCCTCGATGAGATAACGTGAAAAAAAAGCCTCCTCTTCGGCTGCAGCGGTAGTAAGCATGGTATCGATGTCGGTTGCCCGGACCTCGCCGTAAGGGCTGTCGGCCAGGGCCGATAATATCTGGGTCTCGCTACGCATGTCCGCAAGCCGATCGAACTGGGAACGGGTGAGCATCAATGCTTCTCTTGCTCGAACCCTGCCGACTGCAAAAGCGTACCGAGTATCCTCAGAGGGGGTATAGGCGACCATTCTTTGCGATTATACAGAAGGCGGGTTTAGTGTCAACCTTTCATAAGGATTGGCGTATAATAAAGAATCACTCCCCTTAATATTCCATTGTTTCCTGAGGGATTATTTTTCAATTAGCTATGGCCTGATTCAATATCTCAATAAATTGGTCAGGTACAAACGGTTTGACAATATAATTTAGAACACCGAGTTTTACGGCATCGGAATGTGAATCTTGGGAAGGATATCCGGTAACTACGATAATCCGCTGGTTCCCTAAAGACTCACGGATCTTACGAATCAACTCTAATCCATCCATACCAGGCATATTCAAATCGGTTATTACGAGATCGTATTCCTTCGATTCCAACATGGATAGAGCTTTCTTTCCGGAATTGGCCACCTCCGCAACATACCCTTGCGAAGCGAGCATTTTGGATACTACCGTTGTAAAAGCTATCTCGTCATCGACAATCAGAATTGGGGCCACTAGACTACGCTGTCTGTTCCTTTAGATAGAAAGCTGTATTTTCCACCGAAGGCTCCTTGCCAAATCGGCTCTCTATCCAAGTCTGAGCCTCCTCGAGGGTAGCAAAGATATGGCTTCTCTCCCGAAAACCTATCCCTTTACAGAAAAGTTGAATGTAGCGACGAAGATTGAGTGATCCTCCGGCTACTATAAGTTCTATCTTGCCTTCGTAATGTCTTGAAGCCTGTATTAAAAGCTCGGAAAAAACCTGTCTGCTGCGAACTCCCATATGGACTAAGCCTGAGATATCTATAAATATCAACTTAAGTGGATTTGGAAGCAACTCTACGTTAAGAACATACTCTTCAATAATATTCTCGATCTCTAATGCCTCTGGTAATCCCTCCAGACAAATATTACATATCCCGTTTTCAAAGAAGGCAAGTTTCTTCACGATTTAGCCTATATTTCATCCCCGCCTCAAGATCAGGTTTGAGATCTCGTGTATAAAGTGGAAAAAGGTGTCCCGGATGTCCACCCCACATCGTTACCTCTGCCTCTTTTGGGAATCCGGTAACGCCGCAGTGACTCTGGTGAACGCACATCTTAAATAGCCAAGGAACCCGTGGTGTGGCTGGGAAAGTATCTGTGCGACCAGGACACCTTAATCTCCACTTGTGCGGTAGGGACCCGTGGAATTTCTGCATTCTACCCCTTTTGAAAAAAGTAAATGTGGCTGCCGAGGAATCCCCGACAGCCACAGGATAAGTGTGGGAGGAGGGCGTAATTTCTTCACCAACCTCTTCTTCGCTCACAGTGTTCCACGTATCTACCGACATACTATATTCAGAAGCAATTCGCGTGCCAACCACAAACAATAGCTAAGCCACTCAAATATGAAACTTAATAATTCAAATTAAAATTACGACTCGAAAACTATCTGTACGGATTCCGGACACCTGTCGGGATACCCTACACCTTTTTTTTGCGTATTGAAAGTCCTCAATTAAGGCTTAAAACACTTGACAACGGCCAAAGGCTAGATATAGTTTAGCAATAAGACAATGTGAGGTTTACGAATGACACAGAAGTACGATGCTACAGTTGATTACGCCAAGTATTTAGAGTTGGCGAAAGAGGCGAAAGAGTTGGAAGCTCGAATTGAAGAGCTTCAAGAGGAACGGCGCAAGTTCCAGGAAAAAGTGGAAGAACACCTCGCGTATGCCAGAGAAGCGACTGATAACCTCCTTATAGATAAAGCTGCCCATGAACTGCAAGTTGAACTTATGAACAAACTCAACGCTGCTGTAAGAGGTTCAGACGACAAAGAAGCGGCAAAACTTCTAGAAAGTCTCAAGAGTCACTTGTCAGGAAAGATGACATACGAACCCGAGGAAGCAGCTTCAGCGACTTTAAAAGAAACCCCTTCTGTTTCACCTGCAATCGCTGCTAAAAAGAGCGTTCCCCAACAAATCACTCCTCCACCTGCAGCAACTTCAAAAAAAGCACCTCCACCTCCACCAAATTCAGGTAAACCCGGAGGTCAAATAATTGAAAGACGAACCCTACTTAACGATACCTTAAATGAAATATGCCGTTACGAGTACGAGGATGATGAACTAACGAGAATGGTATTTCTCGATGCTGAAGGTAACCCTCTGCGTACTCACCAGATGATATACGATAAAGATGGTAATCTGAAGCAGGAACTCCATGTCGATCAGGCAGGAAGAACCTTACAGGTACTCGAAAGACAACAGACCAAGGAAGGCCGAATCATGAAGGAGATCATCCGGAATTCGGAAAACGAGTTACTCAATATGGTAGATTTTGAGTATGACAGTAATGGTCGGCTACTCAAGAAAGAGTGGAGTGATGCGAAGAAAAAGCGTACCAAGGTCTGGGAGTACGAGTACGAAAGCGGTAAAAAAGATCCAGTACGAATCGTGTGGCGGGATGAACGGAATAAGCCATACGGACAGGTCGAGTTAAAGTACGATGAGCAGGGACACATCGCCAAGGAAATAAGCAAAGATCGTACTGGTGATGTGATTCGCTCCATCGATTACCAGTATTTCTACGGCTAGCCTGAGTAGTCATTCGTCCATACTTTTAACCTTCCTTCACGAGGTTCGTTAACAACCAGGAGAGAGGATGCGTGTAACCAGAAGGGATGAGATGCGTATTATAGATAAACGCGCGGTACAGGAGTTCGGCATTCCATCCATCATCCTTATGGAAAACGCGGGGCGGGGTGTTGCAGAGACCATCCAGGATTATTTCGAATCCCGGTTGGATGCCTTAAGCGTTCTCTGTGTGTGCGGGAAAGGTAATAATGGTGGAGACGGTTTCGTTACTGCACGTCATCTGGCCAATGCCGGAGCCGAGGTGGAAATCCTTTTGCTGGCCAAGATCGAGGAACTCGCAGGAGATGCCCTAACCAACGCAAAGATAGCCCAACAATGTGGGTTGGCAATCCAGGAAGTAACCAACAGTAGAGGACTAAAATCCTGGTGGACAAAAAGGGATTACGATGTGGTTGTGGATGCAGTCCTCGGCACAGGATTCAAAGGCCTACCTCAGGGGCTTGCAAATGAAGCAATCCGGATGATTAACCAAGCCGCAGCCTACGTTGTAAGCATCGACATACCCTCGGGTATAGAAACGGACGGGATGGATGCAGAGCCTGGCTCTGCGGTCAAAGCGAACCTTACCGTAACCATGGCTTATCTCAAACCATGTCATCTCCTGTACCCCACCCGCCTTTACTGCGGTGACGTATGGGTGGCAGACATCGGTATACCTAATTCCGTAATCGACAAGGAAGGCAGCCTTAGACTGATGACTCAAAATGAAGCCGTCACGCTCTTACCTGAACGTATCGCGTGGGGTAACAAGGCCTCCTTCGGCAAGGTTTTAATAGTAGCCGGCTCGCGAGGGATGAGCGGAGCGGCGCGACTCGCTGCAATGGGCGCTGCACGGGTCGGGGCCGGGCTCGTATACCTCGGTTTTCCCCAAACCATGGCCGACGTATTCGATGCCGGGCTTCTAGAAACCGTCAAGCGACCTTTTCGGGATACAGGCGACGGCCACCTGGCATCTGAAGCGGCAGACGAGGTACTTAAGATGGAAGCAGACGTCAAGCTTCTTGCCATCGGCCCTGGATTGGGCACTCACCCGGAAACGGTGGAAATGGTAAGACGCTTGTCAGCGGAATGGAAAAAACCGATGGTAATTGATGCAGATGCCCTCAATGCATTGGCTCAAAAACCCGAAATGCTGGAAGGTAAGAAACCACCACTAGCGCTTACACCACATCCCGGTGAAATGGCAAGGTTGACCGGAATGGATGCGAAAACAATTGACCGCCACAGGCTGGATGTCGCTGAGGAATATGCGAAGAAATGGGGGCTTGTTTTAGTTCTCAAAGGTGCACCGACCATTACCGCATGCCCTGGAGAAACATGGATAAACTCGACCGGGAACTCAGGTCTTGCATCTGGCGGAACAGGTGACGTACTTACAGGCGTAATCGCAGGGCTGGCGGCACAAGGTCTGCCTCTTTCACACGCCGCAAGTTTAGGCGTATGGCTTCACGGCAGAGCCGGAGATCTCGCAGCTGACAGCCTGGGCGAGCATTCGGTACTAGCCGGCGACCTGATCTACCGGCTTGCGGATGCGATCGTCACCTCTTTCGAGCGGGATGAGGAAGACGAATGAGTCTATTCCTTGTGCTACTGGCGTACATTCACAATCCGGCAGACTGGCAGCATTATCCGAAGCTGGTTGAGATTCGCAACTTCACAGCCGATGCCTTCAATACCGTATACATAACTACCCCGAATTCAATCATTAAACTCAACGACGAATCCTTGCTGCCTGAACGAACCTACGGTCCGGGTGAAGGGCTTCCCCCCAACATCCACTATGCTATCTTCGATAACGACCTGCAAAAATTCTGGATCGCCACCGGGGATGGTGGCCTTTACCTTTTTACACCTCTTGCCGGAACGACCCGGAAACTTCCCGTCGGTTCAACAACTGAAGCGCAAGGTATTGGAGTAGGTTCAGAGTATGTTTTTTTGAATTACGGTTCCAGCATAAAGGCTGTCGACAAATACTCCGAACAGACAACAGACGCCGAGCCAGGTTCAGACGTTCAATGGACTGCGGCACCCGATCAATACACCCTGAGGAACAGCTACCCGTTCCTTGCCCCCTGGTATCTGGTGGACGATGAGTTCAATCAACTTACCTTTAGTCAGGTATTCACTCACCGCAACAAGGTCTTCGTATCCGTGCCTGCATACGGGTATATGGTATTCGACGGTCTGAGCTGGCGGGAACTCGTGCGTTTCCGAAGCCCGAGGGTAAGCGGTGTTCACTCGATGTTCTCATCTGACAGCTCTTTGTACGTCATCGGCAAGGAAGGTGTTGACCAGTTGATCCCGGCACAAGGCTTGCTTGTCTCCCACTCATACAGCCGCTGGGGTACTACGGTCAATCCTGCCCCATCGTGGAGCAACGGAGCCTACGACGAATTACGCCGCACGAACTATCAGAAGGTCCGTCTCATCGGGGACAACCTCTTTCTTCTGGATAAGCGTGAGGCGGATGTACTGAATATCCCATCGAAGAAGCTATCCGAGATAACCGGCACAAGGTGGCTGTATGACATAGACTACAACAAGGACTCCCTGTTCCTGGCCACCGATAAAGGGGTGTTTTTGACCTTGATTCCTGACACTGAACCCGAACCGTTAGCCGACGAACGCTCCAAGCTTGTCGCGGACGACGTGCTTGGAATCATTCGAGGTGACCTTGCTCGTTACTTCTGGACAGGCAGGATGGTGGTCAAACAGGCTTCTGAAGGCTGGGAGTATTTCGTATCCCCTGCATTCATACCTGTTCCCCAGGAAGCCATAGCAGGCAGGGACAGCCTGGTTGTCCTTGGCGGAACAGGCGGGGTAACTGTATACAATCCTGAAACCTATTTCCAGGAGCGGCTAACCACCGAGGAAGGGCTTCTCTCGGATACCGTAACGGCTCTTTACGTCCAGGATAACTTTCTCTGGATTGCCACCGACGCAGGCCTGTCGCGGTTCGACCTCAACGCGGCGCTGCCTTGAAGCATCCTTCCCAGGAATGACAATCAATCCCGGGAGGTATACGTGGCCAAGGTGATTATTGATCCCGGAATAATTAAAGATATCAAGGAAAGGGAAAGGGCAGTCTACGACAAATGGGCAGAGACCTACGATCAATCTTTGTGGGCGACATGGCTCAAGACCTGGGTGGAGGGATTCTTGAAAGACGTACCCGTCGCAAGCAAGATACTGGATGTCGGTTGCGGTACGGGTACCGCCTTAAAGCAGTTACAAGCAAGGAAACCTTTACTCCTGGCCGGTTTGGACATCTCCCCCAAAGCTCTTGATGTAGCACGGGAAAAACTTGCAGGATTCCCGCATGACCTCAGGACGGCAGATGCCGAAGACTCTTTCCCGTGGCCGGACGATTATTTCGACGTGGCTTTTTTCAACTCAACCATCCACCATTTTCCAAATCCCCGCAAACCCGTGATTGAAACCTACAGGGTACTGAAAACTCAAGGCAGGTTAATCGTCTCCGACCCGCACTTCCCGTTTCCTTTCCTGGGTGTAGTCAATATCTTTTTGTCTTTCTATCCCCTTAACGGCGACCTGCACTTCTTCTCCCAACAAGGGTTAAGGAGATTCGTCGAATCCTGCGGCTTTGTTCGCGTAACTCAGCGGCCTTCCGCCATTGCCGCAAGATACACCCTGGCCTTCAAGCCGACCTAGATATATCACACGCTGACTTGGGCGTCTCACTTAATTCTTTAGCAGGAGTTCTTGACATCTTCTGACGTTACTATGTACTCGAATAAGAGACCTAATCTTTGTGGTCTCCATTAAAACGTGGAGCCGAAAACCGGAGGAATAAATAAAAAACCTTCAAGTATTACTAGGGTCGGTTCTTCTTGCATTCTCCGCCGTATTCGCACAGGTGAAGTGGGAACCCACCGTACGACTCACTGTGAGCGCCACGTGGCCCTACCTGCCTTACAACAACGCACGCTGCATCGAGGCTCGAGGGCAAACCCTGCACGCGGTCTGGGGAGAAGCGTCGGGCGCCACGAGCACCAACGTTTATTACATAAAATCACAGGATAACGGCGAAACCTGGGGAGACGCTTTTAAGATATCGACTGACCCTACAACGAGCGACTACCCGTCGATGGCGGTATCCGGAACGCAGATATACATCGTATGGAAAGACGTAAGGGACGGCAACTCGGAAATCTACTACAGACATTCACAGGATGAAGGAGAAACCTGGCTGGATGAAATGCGTTTAACCGAGGAACCTTCGTTCTCCGATTTTCCGTCGGCTGCAGCGTCAGATTCCTTTATTCACGTGGTTTGGGAGGATCTGCGTGCAGGTAACCGCGAGATATACTACAAACGGTCTCTAGATTACGGGGAAACCTGGGAAGACGACCAGAGATTGACCTCAAACGAGGGCAATTCTCGCTTCGCGTGCATCGAAGCCTCGGGAGCCGACTTGTACATCGTCTGGCACGACGATGCTGAAGGCAATTATGAAATATACTTTACTCACTCACCCGACCGCGGAGAAACATGGGAAGAGGCAAAAAGACTTACCGAAACAACAGGCGCCTCCGAGCACCCGTCAATTGAGACTAACGAAGATAACCTGTATCTTGCATGGATGGATCAACATGACGATCACCCTGGAAACAGTGAAATATACTTTATGCAATCGGCTGATAACGGTGCAACCTGGAGCGAAGCTCAAAGGCTGATCGATTCCGACCAACATTCGCATAACCCTTCTATTTCTGTAGCCGACTCCAATATCTACATCAGTTGGCACGATGAACGTTTCACTACAGAGCAGATATTCTTTATCGAATCAAGCGACTTGGGTTCGACATGGTCTCGGGATACGAATCTGAGTAACAACGCATTTACCTCTTACAGTCCGTTTATGGCTGTAAGCGACTCCTTCCTTCACCTAATCTGGCACGACCCCAGCCAGGGCAATCACGAGATAATGTACAAGCGCGGCAGGATCCCTGTCAAAGAACCTGAACCTGGATTCACCGAGGCTCTTCCTGACAGTAAAATCCTTTTCTCTGTTCCGTCGGTAATGACTGAAAACTTTATGGTAACGTACAGCTTACCCAAGCCTCAAGAGATTATCCTGTCTTTACATGACGTAACCGACAGATTGATAGGCTATCTTGATAAGGGCAACAAAACGCAAGGCCAACACACCGTTACATGCCTAACTCAGGATATACCTAAAGGCATCTACATCTGCATCCTGAGAACCGAAGAAGGCTCGATCGCGCGAAAGACAACCCTCATCCAATAGGAATTCTCTATTAGTTGACAATCCTTGGTTTTCGAGGATACTCAAGTTGACATCATAAGCAAAAGGAGAGTATATGAAGCATGTCTATCTGCTTATCGTTACTTTTGTCGTTTTTGGAGCGGCTGCGCCGGGCAGACCTGACGCTCAGATTCGCAACGAAGGGGAAACCGCCTTTATCGGCGAGAATATCTACAATTTGACTGGTCAGCACCAAACCAAGGAACAGGAAATAACCTCAGGTGATACGGCAATTTTTTTTGTTAGTGTTGAAAACGACGTTGATGACGGCAGAACCAAGGATATTATTACTGTCAGGGGAACGGACGACGAAGCCGGCTGGACAGTAAGATACTTCGACACCCAGGGCGGCGGAGACATAACACTCTCTGTTACAACTTCAGGGTGGGCTACCGGCAAATTAGATCCCCATGAGGACAGACTCATAAAGGTAGAGCTCATTGCATCCGCTCCCGAGAAAGACACATTCGAAGTCCTGGTGACTGCACAATCACAGAACCAGGCTTCGGCTCAGGACGCTGTTAAGGCCGTCGCGATGACAAGCGTTGCAATCTCCGAGGAACCCCCTGAATTGTCCGTACCCAACCTATATCTTTTAACTCCAGTAACATCCACGGAACCGATATTGAAGTATAACGTCCTTTACGACTGCGATTTATCCATCGCGATATACGACGCTTCAGGTCGCAAGATTGAGACTTTGGTCTCAGGAAAACATGCACAAGGTTCTTACACCGCAGGTTGGGATGCAGGCAACTCTATACCCGAAGGATTGTACTTTCTCGTTCTGAGAGCCGGCGACACCTCTATCTCAAGAAAGGTTGTTCTGCTACGATAATTTAGGCGGCCTGACCCTGAGAATACACCTAGTCAGATAACATAAAGTCATATTTATTTCTGACACTAATGAGAAAGCGCGAGGTTCGTTGACAAGCTATTACGGTATATCGCAGCGGACCTTTGCCCGGCCCGAGGTTATCTCAGCCTCGTCACGGGTTTTTCCCATATAGTAAAGCCTGACCCGAAGCTCGCTTTGTGTGTCAGCGCTGTCTGACTTAATAAATCCGGCAACAACCGAATCCGACTCCGGGTCGACTGCAATCTGATATGAAGCCGAAGTCATGGCGTCCACCGTGGTACTGTCCGTCGTAGCGCTCATGTAAAAGCCGGTGAATCCGATCTCCTCGTCCGGGGCGGATATCTTCACCCTGGCGAAGTTGGGGTCGAGCTTGACGCACATCAAGGCCGTTCCGGCCAAGAGCATGAAGCAAGAAATCGCAATAATTCGTTTCAAATGATCCTCCGGTTTTGGTTCACTGTATTCATGGGATAGAAGTTGTCAACCCGGGGATTTGAAGTGCGACAACCGCGTTGTCGCGGCAACGAGGCGGTCGTTGCAGTCCATATTCAAGATTATACGCGGGCTGACCTGATGCGAAGCGATGCAGAAGCATCAACGTCACCCCAGCGAGGTTTGACCGTCTTCGGATTTGCGGTAGAATTTTGGTTCGGCTCTTTAAACAAGGAGGAATCATCAAAAGACCCAAAGTGATCGTGTACAACGCGATTAGCGTTGACGGCCGTAACACCGGATTCAAAGTGGACATGGGAGCCTATTACGGGCTGGCCTCGAACTGGAAAGAGGATATTACCCTGGTGGGTTCAGGGACAATCCTGTCCGCTCCCATGGAGCCCTACGAAGAAACCGAAGATGACTTCAAACCTGTAAAGATCGAGAAAGATGACACCCGAGGAGCGATGGCCGTCGTCGACTCCGTTGGCAAGGTCAGGATATGGTCAGCCCTGCGAAAATCGGGCTACTGGAAAGACTTCATTGCCCTGGTGTCGGAACGAACACCTGCCGAGTACCTGGATTATCTGGACAAGCGGCACGTGTCGTGGATAAAGGTTGGCAAAGATAAGGTTGACCTGAGGGTAGCCCTGGAGGAGCTTGACAGGCGCGGATTTGAAACCGTCAGGGTGGACGCGGGCGGCATGCTCAACTCACTGCTCTTGGATCAAGGCCTTGCCGACGAGGTCTGCGTACTCATCCATCCCGCGCTGGCAGGCGAGTCTGGCAAGCCGTTTTACGCCTCTTCCGCGTCGGTTAATCTGAAACTCGTGGAGTGCAAGCAACTGGAAGGCAATCTGGTATGGTTAAGGTATGCTGTGCACTAAGATGTAGGACTTGTTATTTTAAATACTTCATCGTCATATCCATAACAGCGGCAATGTTCGCTTCATCCCTGCTGTAGGCAGACGAAGATACTTCCTTGTTTTTCTCGTCGAAGTACTTGCCGGTAACCGAGTTCACCTCAGGCGAGGTTGCCAGATAGGTATAAGTCAGCGCCATCTCTTCAGGGGTGATGGCAAACTTGCTCTTCATGGAATAGGAAAGCTTCATCGCTTTGGACAGGTTCGGATAGCGCTCGATATCGATTTTAACGTTGGTGACCCGGATGCAGTTAACCGTTATCTCGGTGTCCTTCAACTCCTGTGCCAGCCAGTAGGCGTACATCACCTGGGCCAGCTTCGACTGGTAATAGGCCTTTTCGACCGAGTAGGACTTACTCTTGAACTCCGGGTCTTCGATATCCACCTTGAGAAAGGGATGGGCCACCAGCCCTTTGGAGGCGATAGTAATTATGCGGCCCTGCTCGCTGCGCTTCAGCCTCTCCGTCAGGAGATCGGTCATGAGCACCGGCCCCAGGTGATTGGTCGCCCACACCGTTTCGATATTCTCCCCGCTAACCTCGCGCTTCTTTCTGGTGATGTCGAAATCGGCGGCGTTGTGGATCAACACGTCAACTTGATTGTGGGTAAGTGCCTCAACCGCAGCCCGGATAGATTTCTGCAAGGCCATGTCGATTATCATCAATTCCACGTCATCACTGTTACTCTTTTCCTTGATTTCGCTTAATGCTGTCTCCCCTCTTTCCTTGTTTCTGCAGCCGATTATGACCCGGTAGCCTTGCCTGGCGATCTGGATGGCCGCCGCCTTGCCTATCCCGGAGTTAGCCCCGGTAATCAGGCATATTCTCTTGTCCGTTTTGCTGTTTTCCATAGTCAGTCAGTATAGAAACCGGAATTCAAACTGTCAAGAGCTGAAATGCCAAAAACTTAACAGGATTGAGGTCGCCGATTGCTGAAACGCAAAAACTTAACAGGGAGTGTTGGACACCCTTTTGCGCCCCGGTCGGGTGTTTACACGCCCGTCGGGCAGAGGTAGGGGCACCCTCTCAGGGTGCCCAGACAGGCTGGAGAGCCTGTCTCTACATTATATACGATCTAACCTATAGATAAGTACCTACAAATTCCTACTTTTCAGAACTTCCACTCTTAAGTATTTCTTCAAGTTTCAACTTGAGATTAGTAACCTCAACATCTAATTCCTCAAACAAGTCATAGATTGTTTCAACAGCATCTTTGTCAAAAGGGATATCTTTAGACTCTTGAGGTAAGGAGTCGAAAGTTAAGTCTCCATGAACAGTTAACTTATTTCTATTATGTCTTATGAAGTCCCCAAAAGTTGTCTCACCAACTGGAGAATCTATAATATTACGAATAGGTTCTAACAAATCACCTAACCGTATAGGTTCCAAGACATTATAAAAAAAACCACCCATAGGTCTCTGTCTTCTATCAACCAATAATAATGTAGCAAGTAAGTGAAGTCCAGCAAAATTATGATAGAACCGTGCAATTGGGTCTTCGAATCCAGCCATTTCTAAAACTGGATTCGATTTTTGATCGAACCAGTACTCAAGCATCCTACAGTGGAAAATAACAAGCTCTATCCTTTCTATGTCTTCTCTACTTAAAGCCATGCCTAACTCCTTTTTTCTACCATAATATGAAAAAAGGATTATGTCAACTTTGTTTAATTCGATAACCCCAACCAATTTGACATCTCCCCCCTATTCAATATGATTCAACCAAATTCAAAAAAATCAAATCTATGGAGGCACAATGGTTCTTCCGTTTGAGAATGAAAGGTACTCCGACTTCTCGTGCAAGCCGTGTTACGAGGCGCAGAAAAAGGCTATCGAGGAGTTAGAGAAAAACATGGGCAAAACCTACCCCCTGTTCATCGACGGCAAGGAGGTAAAGGCCAGCCAGACCTTTGCGTCCATCAATCCGGCCAATAAGGACCAGGTCATAGGCCATTTCCAGAAAGCGGATAAGGATTTAGCGGAGAAGGCCATGCAGGCCGCTCTGAAAGCGTTCGAGGACTGGCGGTTCTTCGACTTTCGGGAGCGGGCAAACATCCTGTTCAAGGCCGCCCAGATATCACGCAGACGAAGGTACGAGATTAACGCAGGGATGATCCTGGAGGAAGGCAAGAACTGGCTGGAAGCGGACGCTGATACTGCCGAAGGTATTGACTTCCTGGAGTTCTACGGCCGCGAGATGCTGCGCTTGGGTCCTAACCAGGACGTAACCCCGTTCCCTTGCGAGAACAACGAATTGCGCTACATCCCCCTTGGCGTTGGCATCATCATCCCGCCGTGGAACTTCCCCTGGGCCATCCTGGTAGGCATGAGCTCGGCGGCCATGGTTACCGGGAATACCATTATTCTGAAACCGTCGTCCGACTCTCCCATGATGGGTCAGCTTTTTACCGAAATCATGCGCGAGGCCGGCCTGCCTGACGGCGTTCTGAACTACCTGACCGGGCCTGGGGCCATTGCAGGCGACTACCTGGTCAAGCATCCCAAGACCCGGTTCATCTCCTTCACCGGATCCAAGGAAGTAGGGCTTCACATCATCGAGCACGCGGCAAAGAAGCAGGAAGGCCAGATCTGGATCAAGCGCGTGGTCGCCGAGATGGGCGGCAAGGACTGCATACTGGTGGATGAAGAGGCCGACATCGACGCCGCGGTGGAAGCGGTGGCCATTGCCGCGTTCGGTTTCCAGGGCCAGAAGTGCTCGGCCTGCTCCCGGACCATCATTGACGAGAAGGTGTACGACGAGTTCGTCAAGAAGTTGATACCCAGGGTAAAGAAGATTACTGTGGGGCCGACCAAAGACCACGGAAACTGGATGGGCCCGGTGATCAACGAGAAGGCCTTGAAGAACACGCTTTCATACATCGAGATCGGAAAAAAGGAAGGAAATCTCCTGACCGGCGGCAAGCAAGCGAAAGGCCCGGGCTTCTTCCTGGAGCCGACCGTGTTCGGCGATATAACCTGGGACGCCCGCATCGCGCAGGAGGAGATATTCGCGCCGGTACTGGCTTTGATCAAGTGCAAGGGCTTTGACGACGGACTCAGGATCGTGAACTCCACCGAGTACGGCCTGACCGGCGCGGTGTTTACCCAGAACCGGGCCAAGATCGAGAAGGCCAAGCGGCTGTTCCACGTGGGCAACATGTACATCAACCGCAAGTGCACCGGCGCTCTGGTGGACGTTCAGCCGTTCGGCGGATTCAACATGTCCGGCACCGACTCCAAGGCCGGCGGCAGGGATTACCTGCTATTATTCATGCAAGGGAAATCAATCGCAGAACGTTTTTGACGCTCAGCGACATTGCACGCGAAGCGACGACGCCTAAGAATCAGGCGGAGTAAAAGTCAAATTTCAAAATGGTGAGTTCAATAATGAAGGGCCGGCGAAGCCGGCCCTTTTGGGGTCAACCTTTATTAGGTCGCCCCTTCTTTCTTTTGCTCATGGATATCAACTTATCAATGTAGTTCGCAAATAGCGAATAGTAACGCTCGCAATTCGCATGTACATCCAGAAATACATCATCCTTGACAAGCACCTCTGCCCAAGTTTCTATCGTTTCAGTAGTAAAAGGATCAGCAAGCTTATATTTTCTTAAGGCGAATGCGAAAATCAAATACTTATATACTTTAGCTAGATACAAGTAGTCATGCATAGCTGTCTTACTACTTTGATATTTCCTCTCGAAAATACTTTTTGCCATAAATGTCTCAGGGTATCGCTGGAGTTCAGTCATTTCATCTTCAGATATTGGCTCATAAGTCTTCCAGTACATTGTAATTACATCATTAAGGATTTGAGCTTTGAAAAGGCGGTTCTGTGTACTTGCTTGCACAATTGAAATAATCAGGGTAACGAGCAGCACAACCATTACGCCTATCTGAATCCAATCCTTAATCTCAAGACCTAAAAACGTCATGATAACCTCCTTGTTGAGAATTCCAACAAGTCTAAGTGAGTTTTAAGCCTTGTCAATTCCACACGAGGACACTTTTGACCTCTGAGCTGAGTCGCATTTTTTCAAATTCGGAAGCTTCGCTCCCGTGTTTACCTTGACTGTGGCGTGATATTCGATAATATCTATAATGATTCAAGCAAGCAGAACTTTTCCGGTATGCCCGCTGACCTGAAGGAGACCGGGTGAAAAGAATAGCACTACCTCTGTTCCTGACTTTTGCCTTGCTTAATGCAAAAGAGGATTCCGAAGCGACAACGCTCGTCTTATGGACTTACGAAGCTGAGGCCGGAGGAAACTTCTCGACCGCTCCGGTGATAGCCCCTGACGGCACGCTTTACATCGGTTCCTATGACGGCTATCTATACGCCATCTCATTGGAGGGTAAATTCAAATGGAAATACACGCCGTCTGGAGACCTTGCCGATACCAGAACACTCTTACCGTCGATAGGCGCAGACGGCAACGTACACGTTACTATCGATCCCTGCATTTACACCTTTTCCCCTGAGGGGAAGCTCCTTTGGAGGTGGGAGTACGAAACCTCGGATTACTGGTACACCTATCCGGCTACCGACGCACAAGGTAACGTATACGTGGGCGGCGGTAATTACTATTATTCCCTTACACCTGAGGGTAAACTCCGGTGGAAATACAACGCAGATGCCACGGTAAGCGCCGCAACCGCGGGTCCCGACGGAACGCTGTACTTCGGCTCACACGACGGATTTCTCTACGCACTCACCTCTGATGGGGAACTCAAATGGAGATACGAAACCGAAGACACGATTCGAACCTTTCTTCAGATCACGCCTGAGGGTATCCTGTACTTCGGATCCGATGACGGTTACCTTTACGCGCTCTCAACCGAAGGCGAACTCAAATGGCGCTATCAAACCGGAGGCAAGGTCTGGTCAACCCCTGCTGTGGACTCTGACGGCGCCATCTACTTCGGCTCCTGGGACGATTATCTTTACGCACTCACGCCCCAGGGTAAACTCAAGTGGCGCTACCAAACCGGTGATGCGATACAGTCCAACCCCGCCATAGCCCCTGACGGAAACATCTACTTCGGCTCCTGGGACGACTATCTTTACGCACTTACACCCAAAGGCAAGCTCAAATGGAGATACAAGGCCAGTGCCGGTATATCCTACGATCCGATTCTTTACGACAGCACCGTGTACTTCGTCTCGGATACATTGCTTTACTCGATTAACGTCACGACTTTGGACTCCGTTGCATCTACCATTGAAACTGAACCTGTTGCAGAAATAATCTCAGCGCCCGTTGTCTCAGGAGGCGCAGGACTCGCAAGGGTCTTAGACTCTCGCACACCGAAACGAAATACCTGGACCACTGGACTTTCGTTTGCAGGAGACCGGCACGGCGCAGACCACATGAACGACTGGACCATAACCACCTGGGAAAACGCTGTATTCAGGGCGTTTTCATCCTGGGTACCTTTTGACAAGTTGGAGGTGATTGCCGCAGCCGGGATGGGCTACACTTACCTTGCCGATACCGGAGACCTCGAACCAGTGGTCGGCTTATGGGATGCGGAGATTGGCGCAAAGTACGAGTTCTTTAGAAATCCCTTGGCCAGCCTGGGGACGGATGCAAGGGTTTTCATCCCGCTGCGCAGCATTAGCTTCGGAGGTCCCCGCTTGGGAGGATCGGTGAAGATGCTTGCATCGATTACCTCCAGCGAGATCGAGGGCTTGAGTGCGTACGCGAATCTCGGCGGCGAGTATCTGGAGACTACGGCTTTGACTTGGGGAATCGGCCTGGATTACCGTTACAGGATATTGAATCCTTACGTTGAGTTCACCGGAGAAATCTCCCCGGACGTAACTCCTGTACGCGTTACACCCGGACTCAGGTTTGTGACCGGTTTCGGGCTGAGTATCTTCTATGCTGCGGATTTCGGGATCAACCTGGCTGCACGCACCGTCGACCTGAGGGGCAGGGACTACGTTGACCAGGTTTCGGCAGGGATAGCCCTCACGTTCTGATTCAGTTCCGGATCGAGCATCTGAGGTGCAAAATCATTCGCGTACGATACTTGTCTTAGATATTCACTCGAAACGCCTCAGACGGCCTACGCTCCAACTTTTGTCATTCTCTCTCAGTAGATATGCTCTTGACAAAACGCTGTCTTTAATTATGATGAAATCCTAACCCTTAACCAGAGGAGGTATACATGAAAAGGTTAGTATCGATACTGAGCGTGGTTGCCATCCTGGGATTAGTGGTGTGCCAGCAAACCTCGCTTCAGATCAACTCGATCCCTGCGGGAGCCGAGATATGGCTCAACGAAGAGTCCACCGGCGCAAAAACCGACACGATGTTAGCGAAACTTGACGCAGGCGAACACATGCTCAAGCTGGTCATGGAAAACTACCATGACTGGGATACTACCATTACCTTGGAATCAGGCAAGACCGATACAGTTATGGCCGAGTTCAAGATCAAAACCGGAATGCTCCAGCTCAATTCAACCCCTAAAGGCGCAGAGGTTTGGATAAACGAAGAAAACACCGGAAAGAAAACCAACGTTCTTTTCGAAGCCCTTCCTGCAGGTACGCATAAACTGACACTGAAGATGAAGGGCTACAAGGATATGGATACCACCTTCACCATCATTGCCGACTCCACCGTCACCCTCAAGTTGAAACTCAAGTAAGATTTCATTTTAAAGCAAAAAAAGGCTGACCGTAAGGTCAGCCTTTTTTGTCTATGCACGTTCTGGTTCCAGACGAGTCTGGGATTTAACGTTTAGGTAGACTCTCGGCATTCTTAACTCTAATGGGATTTCATTGCACAAATCCTAACAATACGTTGATTGATCAAGGTTTAATGGTAAAGATCACGCGGCGGATTGCGAACTTGACATACTCGACATATTAACTAGACTTATTCTCATGAACAGGGTAATCCTATCTATACTTCCGATGCAGATATTATTGGCTGGTCCGACCCTCACCGGACAGATTTTTCCCGCGCCTCTGCACCCGGATTTTGTTGAGGAATTGAAAGCCGCCGGCGAGTTGGAGAAAGCCGTCGCCGAGTGGAAGGAATTTAACAATCGATACGCGGTTACCGTGATGAACGCGCAAGCCCATCCGTATAAGTGGACCTCTGGCGCTGGCATAGCAATACTGGTTGACTTTGAAGACAACCCGGCAGACTCTCTTAATCATTCACCAGCCGCTTACGACACATTGCTTTTCAGCGAAGGTGTGTTAAAAACAGGCAGTATGAAAGATTACTATATCGAGAACTCTTATGGCCAGTTTAGTTTTTCAGGTAAAACCGCCCCTCCATCCGAGAAAGGCCGCTCCTGGTACAGACTTGAGGGGAGTTACGACGATTACTGGTCGAGGAATCGAGGATTCCGCCATTCCGAAGAAATGGCTCAGGCCGCTGTCGCCGCAGCCGACCCGGACATCGACTTCGGTCTTTACGACAACGACGGCCCGGATGGAATACCCAACTCCGGTGACGACGACGGTGCAATAGACGCGGTATACGTAATCCATGCCGGTCCGGGCTACGAGGAAGGTTGTGGCAAGATATGGTCCCATATGTCTGTGACCGGATTCGAAACCAACGACAATTCGGCTAACGGCGGCAAGATCCGATTGGAACGCTACTCCATGCAGCCGGAAGAGAAATGCGACGGTTCCCTTATTCATATGGGGGTTTTTGCTCACGAGTACGGGCACATCCTGGGTTTACCAGACCTTTACGATTACGATTATGATTCTTGGGGAGTAGGAGATTGGAGCGTTATGGCCCGTGGCTCGTGGAGCGGAAGCGGACGTTCACCCGCGCACTTCGATGCATGGTGTAAGTATAAACTGGGGTGGGTCGAGCCTGTGGTGATTACCGGCTACAAAATGGATGCGGAGTTACCTGCGGTTGAACTTCACCCGATTGTATATCAGTTATGGACCGACGGCGACATATCCGACGGAGAGTACTTTCTTTGCGAAAATCGCCAAAAGATAGGCCTCTTTGATTCCAAGCTCCCCGGTGATGGTCTCTTAATATATCACGTAGACGACTGGGCTGAAAACAACGACAATGAATACATACCTGAGATAAACACCCCGGACCACCATTTCCAGGTTGCCGTAGAGCAGGCTGACGGTAAGTTTCAGCTTGAGCGCTACGAAAGCCCGGGAGATCAAGGCGATCCATATCCTGGGCTAGTCAATCGCCGTGAATTTGCAGGGTTCCTGCCATACCCTACCAGCCGAAATTACTTTGAAGAAGACACCAAGGTGGGTGTGCTTTCAATCAGTGATTCAGACGGCATAATGTACGCCAATCTGGACGTAGGTCGTCATCTTCCCTATTTCAAACTAATCTCGACTGATCAGTTCGGTCCAAGCGGCAGGATCAAACCCGGAGAAGAAGGTTCCCTTGTGGTAACCCTTGAAAACATATGGGGCACTGCTTTGAACATCGAGGCAGAACTTCGTATCGAGGACCAAGCGATAACCTTACTCACCTGTAAAGCCTCATTCGGGTTTGTTGACGAGAATGATACCGTCTCAAACACATCTGACCCTTTCGAAATCAGGGTGGCAGAAGATGCACCTGCATATCTTAATCTTACCGCAGAGCTCACCTTACACGAAACTACTACAGGATTAACCCAACGCTTCGATTTCCCCATCTTGTTCGGATGGCCGGGTATACTGGTTGTTAACGACGCCAAAGACGAGTCCTTAACCGAAATATACTCGACTGTACTTGATAACCTGGGTGTAGATCACGAAACCGCTTCCTCGGACAATCTCTCAATACTAAACAGTGTTTTGTTGAGCGCGGAATCCCGAGACTCAGTCTTAATCTGGTATACCGGGCAGGAGACTTCCACCCTGAACACCGAGGAAATTCAACTGATGCAAGATTTCGTTGCCTCAGGCGGGAAGGTAATAATCTCGAGTCAGAATCTGGGTGAAGACATCGGAACCTCAGGGTTCTACCAAAACACGCTGCAGGCAGAATTCATAACCGCCTCCGAACCCGACGTGATTTTCTCGGGAGCTGCGGATAATCCTGTAACTGATCCGGAAGAAAAGATAGCGGTGAGTGGTGGATACGGAACTTCAAAGGACGGTATCGCGCCGCGCTCGAACGGATCATCCATCTTCCTGTATGCAAACGGTAACTCGGCTGGAATAATCACAGAGCATGATTCGGCTAAAGTAATATACCTTGCCTTTCCTTTTGAAGGAGTAGGCGGCAATCCAGATCTCCTGCTCACTCAAAATGAACTCATGAGACGTTTCCTCAACTGGTTTGGGTATGAATTGAATGTTTCCGAAAAAACGCCGGTGAACACATGTGACGAAATGGAAATGCCGACAACCTTGATTACATCCCGACAAACCGCCGAGCTCAGATTATCGATCAACGGTCGAGGAAGTTTTACCCTTGATCTTTACGATAGCATCGGACGTAGAATAGGCACTAAGACTCTGGGAATTCTTGAACAGGGCAGCCATGTTGTAGAGTTTTTTTCAGGTACCCTAACTCGGGGCGTTTATTTCGTTGTTGTAAGGGGACCTGAATTTAATCGAATAGCAAGATTTGTGGTGCTAGATTAAAAGGATGCTTGTTAATCAATGTCTCCTTGCGAATAGTTCAGTAATCTGTGTTGGTTAATCGCCGCGAGATAGATTGCCGCTCACAGGGTTTCAAGGACTTGACTTCAGTAAAATCTCCGGTAACATGTAATGGATAAGAAGTATTCTATCCAATTTTGCAGAAGATTGCGACTGAGCAATCAACCAGAGAGGAGCGTGATTATGAAAAAAGAAAGAAAAGGTGTTCTGCGCGGGTTGGCCATTGGCGCAATTTCCCTGACGTTAGGTTTTCTGGCCCTTTCGTGTAACAAAGACAACACCCCACCAGAGATCACAATATCCGGGGTAAGCAACGGAGAAACCGTAGCCGGGTCTGTAACCATAACCGTGGACGCTACTGACGACGATTCGGTCGTCAGTGTAACCCTTATTATAGACGACAAAGAAGTAGATACCTTTACCGAAGTTCCTGCAGATTATGAGTGGTATACACTCGATTTCGAAGACGGAAGTAGTGTCCAGATCAAGGCAACTGCGATTGATCCCTCGGATAACGAGGGAGAATCCGAACTCATAATTGTAACCGTGGATCAACCCAGCAATCCACCTGATAATCCCACCGACCCACCTAAGGGTCCTAGTGCGGGTTTGATCAACCAGGCCCTGGATTTTAAAGCCTCGGCAGTGGACCCTGACGGAGACAGCATTTCGATTCAATTCGACTGGGGAGACGGAATAAAATCCGAGTGGAGTTCTTTTGTTCCCAGTGGAGATACGGTTAGTATGGAAAAAACCTACACCGATACCGGAACCTACGAAGTCAAATACAAGGCTCGCGATACATACGAAGTACCCTCAAACTGGTCTCCGGTACTCAATGTTCAGATTTCAGCCACCCCCAGCTACGGCAAGATACAGGTCAATTCCACACCTTCAGGCGCAGACATTCTCCTAAACGATTCAACAACCGGCAAGAAAACCCCTGGACTGCTCGAACAATTACTGCCCGGAGACTACACCGTATCGCTACGGTTCGAAGGGTACGGTGATTTTGATACTACGGTTACGGTCCAGAAGGATCAAACCGCAACGGTAAACGCCACCCTGGAAGAATTAGGTATCGTGGTGTGGTCTCACGAAACCGTTGAGCAGATAAACTCCTCGGCTGCGATAGGTCCGGATGGAACGATCTACTTCGGCTCCGATGACAAAAACCTCTATGCCCTTAATCCGGATGGATCCTTGAAATGGACCTTTGATACCGAAGGACTCGCAATCAACTCCTCCCCTGCGGTTGATCCGGCCGGGGTGATATACTTCGGTTCAGGCGATGAGTATCTTTATGCCCTACCACCTTCCGGGGGTCTGCGTTGGAAGTATCCTGCCGACGGAGCCATCTCCTGCTCTCCTGCATTAGATGCAGACGTCAACATATACTTCGGCACAAGCGACGGCTACCTATATGCTATAGACTCCACCGGAAAGAGGATTTGGAGGACTCTGGTTGGTAACCAGATAACATCTTCTCCTGCTATCGGAACGGACGGTACTATCTTCTTCGGTTCTGAAGATGAAAATATCTACGCGCTGGAACCCGATTCAGGGGAAATAATATGGTCGTATAAGACAGGGGGATGGGTCATCTCGTCTCCTGCCATAGCATCAGACGGAACGGTCTACTGCGGTTCATACGACGAGAAGCTTTACGCATTAGATCCTGCCGACGGCTCTGTAATATGGGAGTACAAAACCGACGGTAGAATCCACTCATCGCCAGCAATAGGACCGGACGGTACAATTTACGTTGGGTCAGATGATTTCTATCTGTATGCGATTAAACCTGACGGATCCTTGAAATGGAGATTTCTAACCGATCATCGTGTCAGATCTACCCCTGCGGTTGGTTCAGACGGTACTATATACATGGCATCCTTTGATCACTATCTCTATGCGATACGTTCAGACGGCACATTAAAGTGGAAGTTCGAAACAGACAACATCATCGGAACGTCACCAACCATCAGAAACGATGGAACAATCCTAATCGGCTCTACAGACAAAACCTTCTACGCGATCAAGAGTGATTCATATGGACTTGCATCCTCCCCCTGGCCGAAGTTTTCGCACGATCTTCGTAACACCTCAAGGGTAGGTGGCCCTTAACGAACCGTTCTCGATAAACAAAATGGATGGGGGCCGTGCACGGCCCCCAATTTTTTCATGCCCAACTCGTTTGCTTGCTTTCTACTTGTCTTCTTCTATAATCCAAACCTGAACAAAAACCCTGAAAGGAGATGTTGTGGGCGTTGAAATGATCTGGAAAGGGAGGGGATGGAATGTTGAAGTACTTTTTTCCCGTGCCGGTCTTTCGACTGTTATCCTCGTAAACATTGAGCACGGTTCATATCTTCTCCTGGATTGCGGTGACGGCTGCACGCGTGATCTTGTTCAAAAAGCATTAAAACAAAAGAAGCACTACCCGTTTATAAAAAAACCTTCGGGGATACTAATCTCCCACGACCACTTCGATCATGTTGGAGGACTTCATACACTTCTCGGGTATCTCAGGATGATTGGCTGTGATGACGATCTTGAGATAGTTTCTCCCAAAGGATCACTGGCAGACGAGATATTGATCTCAGGATTCGCGAAAACCTATCCTGATTCAATCCCGTTCAGGATGGTTCAAAAAAAGGTATCGGGAGGAGAAGAATTGAACATTGCAGGAATAAGGATAGAGCCTTTTCCGGTGATTCACTGCGGAAGCACCCGGAAAGGCGGAATCGGAAAGCCGAAACCTGCTATGGGTTACAAGCTTGCATATAGCGGTGAAAAAGTAGTATACACCGGTGACTGCGGCCTTGCCTCCGCTCTCGAACAACACATCGAAGGAGCCGACCTTCTTTTAATCGAAGCAACCCTCAAGGAACCAGGAGAAGAGATAGAGGAACGCGTACACCTTTCGATACAAAGCGCCCGGAAACTTTCCAAGCTTGCGAAAAAGGCTTTCCTGATCCACTGTACATGAACCCTGACGCGGAGCCGATTCACTGTAAACTCTCCTTTTGGGATTCCCAGGCAAGGAAAAACAACAAGGTTCAATTACCTAATCTATATCCTTAGGGTATTGAATCGGCAGGATTTATCCTTATACTGGAACCTAAAGGAGATAAATGATGTTAGCAAAGATATTCACTTATGCTTGGCGATGGATTGCGAAGCCGAGTGAGGCTGCAGAGGACCTCTTATATGAAAAAAACAAGGCCTGGATCGGTTTCTGGTCAGTCCTCGTCTTCTCTTTTCTTTACTCAATTACCGCACTCATTCTGTGGCTGACCGGATTCAAACCCGCATTTCAAGCGATTCTTCCCATACCTGACCAATCTTACTACCTGTGGCAGACCTTCTATACAGTCCCTTGGGGAATTGCATGTTGGTTTCTGGTGGCAGTAATTGTACATCTCTGGAACCGCATCTTTTACAGGAAACGTAAATACAGCGACATTCTGGGACACATCGGTCAGGCGATCGTGATACCCTGGTTCATCTTCGCCTTGATTCCTGAGACCTTTGTGGCTCCTTTCCTCGGTCCCTGGGGATTTCCCCCCTGGCCGGATTGGTTAGAGGTCATTCGCCTGACAGTACCTGCGGTGTGGATGGGTGCGCTTTTTTTCATTGCAGTACACAAGGTGTACGAGGCGAAATGGCTCAGAGCCTTAACCTCTGCAATCCTTGGAACGGCGGTACTATTCGTAATGTTCCTCATCTTCCTGCGATAGTTCGCACCTCAAGTGCGCGCTCGAATCACCTATGGTACATATCGTAACCGGAAATATCTCGTTCCCATCATCATCCCCATTGCATCTAAATCACACCTGATATATGTCTTTCAATAATTTCAGGTTTAAGGTTAGGGATCTTTGATGATTCGCCCTTCTTCCTCGATAGCAAGTATTGCCTTAACCAGGTAGAAGAGGCTGTCGTCGTGCCCCTCTATTATCGCGAAGAGTACCCTTAGAGGCAGGCGGCACTGCTTACAGTACATGTCAAGCGCATACTCCAGATAGATAGACATCCTTTTGCCAAGAACGTTCGTTACTATCTTCTGGATAGGGAAGGCCAGATTGAAGAGTTGTCTTATATCGTCCTCCAGGATACTCGTTTGATTGAGTGCAAGATGCGCTTTCTTCAAATCGCGACTCCTCAAGACATGTGTTCGTGAACATCCTGGACAGGTTAAAATCGTTTTAGCGCTGGTTTTGGAAACCTGAACACGAGTCGAACTAAAGTATTCATTCGCTCTGAGACGGACAACCTTCACCCAATACTCCTGAAGCGGCGCTCAATTTTCCTGTTCCGCCTGATTCAGCGTCTTCTTAAAATCGCTGAATCCCGCAACCACGTACTCGAACTCATCGATCGCATCTTCGCAGGCTTCCTTTGTCTCGGCGGACAAGGAGATTATAGCAACGTGTTTTCCGATACGGATATAGGCGATGCGTTCGATAAGCGGATAGTCGCTTTCAGCCGGATCAAAACCCCTGACAACCGCAGTCAGGCTGTCGGCGGTTACTAGATCAGGATAGACTGTAATCTTTATACCCGGGTATTCATCTTCAAGACTTGAGATGTCCTGTGCCAGCCAGGCTTCTAGGGAAAGTCCATCAAGAGGAAACGCATTGGCGTGAATCATAACCGGTGTGGTGCCCAGATCTTCATCCGCAGGATAGATTACCACCCTGGAACCCATAGCAACTGCCAGTTTGGTCTCGAATATCCATCCTGGAGGCGCGCCCAGGGCAATCATGAAACCTTCTCCAACTACAACACCGCCTGCCCCCTCTTTTTCAGTATCCAGGTCCTGAGCGAGAAGAATCGCGATGCCCAGAACCAGGATTGAGATAACTCGTTTCATAACCCATAATAATCGTGCGCCGAAGGAAGTCAAGCCTTGACAAGCGCTAAAGTCCTTTTACACTACGCTAACATACAAAGGAGGAACGTTGAACCTCAAAGCTGCCTTTATTTTAGTTGTTTTTCTTGGTGGACCCTTGGCTGCAAACGACAATTCGAAAGCCCTGTTAAGGGAAATCTCTCACCTCGAGGAATCAGCGGACGTGCTGATGAAATTGATGCTGGAAGTTCAGAACAGAGAACTACGCAGAAAGATAACCGAACGGATCGACGAATTCTACGAAGCTGCCGAACGGATGAGAAAACTGATAGTAGAAGACAGCATTCCTGAATCCATCCGTACTGAAGACCTGGACAAATTCCTTGCCGCCCTAGAGGGTGCCGGTTTCAGCGACGCAAAGGTCGCCATGATTGAGGAATTTGCACGTTCAAACTGGTTTACGGTCGATCAAATCGGTGAGATCGTAGATAAGGTTCCTTTCGGCGGTGATATGGTCGAGGCCATCGTTTCGATGTATCCTCACATAGTAGACCCGGAAAACACATACAAGTTGTACGAACACGTAACGTTTTCCGACGACCGGGAACTATTGAAAGAAAGACTCCAGGCTCTGGAACAAGACAGCATACCCCGAGGTCATTAAAACCAAAGGAAACTTGTCAATCTAGTGTTTAAGGATATGATCCTTAGAATGTCATAAATCGAGGAGGCTATATGAATCCCGCAATACTATGTGAATCGTGGGACCGAGATGCCTGCAACGTTTCAGACGTTAAATTCGAGAAGGCAGGTGATTACTTTGTCCTCACAGGTACGGCCAGGGCCCGGGGCGATCTGGGCTGCGTTCTTCCTCAACTCAGGCTCGATGTCTCCTTCTTTGACAAAGATGGCAACAAACTCAATCTGGGAATCCTGAAAGACCGTTATAACCTCATGAACATCGACGGAGATACCATCCACCTTGCAGATCGGGCACTCGAACCCGGAGAGGAATTTCCATTCAAGCTGGAAGGGCTATGGGACAAAAGGATGCACCGTGTCGAGGTTTCCACCAAACCGTACATCAGGGAAAAGGAGAAATGATGGCTTCGGTGCAAGATTTGAAGCTTGCCGAGATCAACGACTGGCAAGAGACTATTTCCCTCGGTTCAAAGTCCGCGATGATCCAGCGAGGCGACATCATCCTCGATGCAGGACCGACCGACGGTATAGTAAGGGTATTTACCCTCATCATCCAGCTCGTCACCGAGAATCCCTACCATCATGCCCTGGTCTACGATCACAACTGGCGGATCGTACACGCAACTTCTCCCCACGTACAGTCCAACTTCCTCCAGACCCTGTACTTCGACCGCAAGGAAGTCACCCTGACCTGGGCGCGTCCCAAGCATCATAAACGGGACCGGGAAAAAATCGAAACCTGGCCGGCAACCATGAATGAAGCTTCGGACGTAATCAAGTTTGCCGAGGAGCAGATAGGAAAAGATTACGACATGCGCGGGAACATAGGATTCCTGTTCCGGGCCGACGGCCTGCCGAGCACTCCTCCGGATCTCCAGACACTCTTTCAGAACCGCGACTGGCTGCACAAGAAGGACGAGTGGTTCTGTTCGGAGTTGGCCTCAGGAGCGTGGTGGTAAGGTGCCAAGCTCGCTCTCATCGACGATATGACCCAGAAGGACTTCCTCTCTCCTGCCGACATATACGATTCCTATTACCTTGATGTTGTCTGTACCCTTGAGGTAGCAGACGGCGAAGCCAGGCTTTATACGAAGTAATAAAGCCCCATAAAAATACTACTTATTTTTATGGGGACCCCACTGGATCGATGTTTCTCTGATCAGATGTGCGACTAAAGATAAGCGCTTGACTTTGCACATGCGCTACCTATCATCCTGAAACTTGAAAACCATCTCGGAGGCAGAACTTGGAGATTTTAAGAGCGATCCAGAACACCGCTTCAAGGCAAAGACGAGACACGAGCAGAAGCTGGTCGACGGATGCCTGCATCATACGAAATCTCAGATGGTCCAGGCACGGTGATTTCTGTGAGATATCGGGAACGGTCACCAACGTAACGAAAGAAAGCCTTTCACACCTAATGCTTCGCGTAAAAGTCTACAACCTAGAGCGAAGGCTGCTCCTTACCGACGATTTCCACCTGACCAACCGCCTGCTCGCTCCCAGTGAAAGTTCGGAATTCAAATACTCGTGCGAATGGAGGACCGGAATCGGTCACATCAACGTAAGTATCTGCCCGTACCCCAGCAAACTGGACATCTCAGTTGACCCATCGCCACGAATAAATATCCGT
Source organism: Caldifarciminota bacterium (assembly GCA_016934635.1). GTDB lineage: Bacteria > Hydrothermota > Tepidihabitantia > B3-TA06 > B3-TA06 > WJJO01. The sequence continues at coordinate 161,223 of JAFGSK010000003.1, read as the reverse complement.
GAAATCAACGAACTGGAAGACGAACTCATCGTCGGACAGAAGAAGGTCAAAATCCAGAAAGGTGACCTTGTGTTTGCTCGAGTTGACGACGTGCTGGACAAATCAGCGGCGCTCGGCGGACCTGTAAGGCTCGTCACGCGCAGTCCTTACTACCACATGCTCCTCTACGACCACGGCGGCCGGTTCATTCACGCCTTCTGGCCTACGACCGAGGAGAATACCCTTGAGAGATTCTATCTTACAAGGCCCAATCTGCTTCTTAGCTAGGGACGTCCGCTTCATCGTGACGGAAGAGAAGTCAATCCGAGTCAAGGTGCCAGGGCAGTAGAGTTTGCACGAAGCCAGATCGGAAAGCCGTACGACGTTGGAGCCAACTTCTCATACCTTTTTAGAACCGACGGTCTGCAAAAGATACCCTATTTCTTGAGAAGAATATTCGATAAGAGAAACCGTTTCAAGAGTCCTAGAAAGTGGCAATGTTCGGGTCTAGCCTGCGCGGCCTGGTATCACGCTTCAGGAATTGTATTTGCCGACAACCTTCATGACCTTCTGTACCTCTCTCCTGCTGATATAGCGGAATCCATCTACTGCAAGTTGATATGTAACTTGAAGATATCCGAGGGGGAACCCGGGCTGTTTACAAGATAATACCCCTTAAAAAGAAATCCTGTAAATGCTTTCGATAAAGCGACTCTGACAGTATTCCGGTCGAGATTCAGTAATGGTAAACTTGATGTGTAACGACTAAAGGTTTTCAAGCATTTTTTTCCCCTTACAAGGCTCAGCCCTGCCTTCGCTTTGTTCTATCACCTCGCCCAGCAGAAAGTTAAGGGTCAAATCAGGACTCTTGAACTGCACTTCCTTGAACTCAGCTTTAATTTTTTTGCTAAGTTTCATAAGTTCCTCATCGGAAAGTGGATATGGTGGCTCCGCATCCTCGCCGTAGCAGAGCTTCTCGAATGCGTAGTAGAGTGCGCGGCGCGGCGTTCGTTTATAGGCTGCGGTTTTAAAGAAATCCTCCAGGCGAGCTTCATCCGGGGAATCGATATTAAGTTTGAGTTCGAGTTTATCCCTCTTGATAGCTTTTTGCCATTCCACCAAGGCTTCGGCTACAAGTCTATGGATTATTGGCGATTCTTCAGCCAAACGGTCGAACAGACCTGCGTGAACGTGGATAGCCAACTGGGTAGCCAGTTGATCCGGGATACCCATTTTCTTGTATTTCTCCTCACGTTCCCACGGACGTGGCGCCGTCTGTGCAGCAATTCGCCGGACCCTTTCGCGCGCAATCGCAATGGGCGGCGAGTCCGTATCCGGGTACATCCTGTCCGGTCCGGGAAGAATCCTTTCAAAGTCCGTTCTGCACTTGTCGGTCATGTGCTGGCGGGTCTCCTGGGGAATCAGTCCACAGGCCTCTTTTGCCCTGATAATTATTTCTTTGGCCCCGGTTTCTGCATCATCGGCATCGCCCCAAACAAGAACCAGGGTATCGTCATCGTCCGCACCGATCTCGGCCCGGATATGCTCTTCCAGTTCAATGGACAGTCTAAGCTCGCCGTGAAGAATCCCCTCGGGTTGTCTGTCCAGGACAAGAATGTTTGGTATATCATCCAGGCAGGCAATGACGCGAACGCGGCCTGCAATCTCTGCGGCAAAGGTAATCCCGGGCTGGGTCTTATGTTTGAGTAGCCCCTGCCAGGCTGAAAGGTTGACAACGTTGATACGCTGTGTGCCCTGTGGGATTCCGGACATCGAGCGGATTTCAGGATTGGTGAAATGGTTGGTTATATCATGGTAGTCTGCCTTGAAGGTTTCAGGGGTTATTCCTCTATTATTCAACTCATCCCTCAACTCAAGCAGAGCCTTTTGCCTCAACGCCTCGTAATGGGTCAACGGCCTAATGTCCGGCGTGCGCGGCACTCCCTTTATCTCCACCCTTTCCGAGCCGGTAATGGAAACGTTCACATCCTGTCGGGCGGAGCCTATGCCTCGACGTACCCTTCCTGAAGCCCTCATTAACCGGCCCAGGAGTTCGTCAACCTCAGCGGCCTCGTGAGGCGTGAACATGTCCGGTTTAGTGACGATCTCCACCAAAGGGATAGAGAGCCTGTCTGTCCTAAATACTATGGTGTGGCGACTGTCTTCGACCTCCCTGCACGCATCCTCTTCCAAAGCAAGCTGCTGAATGCGAATCTTGCGTCCCCTGTACGGAATCCAGCCGTCGATCCCGATGATAGCCGTTCGCTGAAACCCTGTCGGAATAGAACCGTCTAGGTACTGCTTACGGGTAATGTGTACTTCGTCCACCAGTTGACAGTTTAGCATCAGTGCAATCTCAATTGCGTAGTCGAGTGCATGCTGGTTAATAGGGAAAGGTGGGGTATCATCCATCTCATAGGTGCAGACATTCTCCCTGTACAATTGATAGATCACCTGTTTACGGGTCTTGAACTCCATTAGCGCGGTGCCGTCATAGGTGCCCATCTCCGATAAGGTGGGTCTCATGTGTCTGAGAATCACCGCGTCAGGTTCGTCGTTCCGATAACCTACCGGGCAGTGGCAGAAAAGCTTCTTTTTGGTATCCAGTTGCTGGTGAATCTCGAGTCCGCACTTGAATCCTAATTTTGAATAGAACTCGGCATCATCGAAATCAACGCCTTTCGTAAGTTTCTTGCGCCAGGCGTCCATTACCTTAACCCCCTTTTCAGGAATTCCTCAATCTCGGGCAGTCCGCCCTGGAACACAAGGTACCCGTCGTAAGGCTCGCGCTCAGTTGTCTCGCCGTTAACGGGTGTCAACATCATCCTGGCGACTTCCTCTCTCTCATGCGTGTGAGCCAGCACCCAGCCCAGCTTGATGTAGGCGACCTCGGGAAGCATGTTTGAGCATGGCACGATACCCAGTTCCATGAGGTCCCTGCCCGTATCGTAGACGAACATCTGAACGTAGCCCCACAAGGTCTGTACGGTCATCATTACCGAAATACCCTGGCTGCACGCCCTGCGTAAAGGTTCGTAAAGCGGCTTGTTCACATGACCCAGGCCGGTGCCCGCTATCACTATGCCTTTGTACCCGTTGTCAATGAGTGATTCGATGATGTCCGGTTTCATTGCCGGGTAGTAGTATACTATGGCCACGCGATCGTCGAATACCGCATCCACCTTCGCGTTGCGATCGGTTCTTCTCGGTCTGTAATCCTTTCTTAAGGGTTTGACCTCGTCCGGTGTGCAGGTGGCAACCGGTATGTCCGATAATGTCCTGAACGTGGAACGGTAAGAAGAGTGCATCTTGCGTACCCTCGTACCCCTGTGAAGCAGGTTGTATGAGTCCGACGTAGGCCCGAACATGCAGACCATGACTTCCGCTATATTCCCGTGGGACGCGGTGTTGCAGGCGCATCTTAGGTTGAACGCCGCATCCGAGGACGGCCTGTCAGACGAACGCTGTGAGCCGACCATAATTATCGGCACAGGTGAATCCTGAACCATGAAGGTCAGGGCCGCGGCGGTGTGATGCATTGTGTCGGTGCCGTGCCCGATCACTATTCCTGCAGCCCCTGCTTCGATCTCCCTGCCTATTGCTTCAGCAGTGGTGATGTACTGCTCCGGCCCCATATTCTCGCTAAATACACCAAACAGCTTCTCGGTCTTCAGGTTACATATATCAGCCAGTTCGGGCACCGCCCCGTAAAGCTCTCCAGGGGTGAATGCCGGGATGACAGCGCCAGTGCGGTAATCGAGCCTCGATGCAATTGTACCACCGGTTCCCAGAAGCGTAACGTTCGGCTTTGCCGGATCGTACGGAAACTCCTGCTCAGGAATCTTGTAGTGAGCCTCGCGGAATCCCCTCTCTTTTATGTCTTTTATTCTATCCACCGCTAACCCGATATTGTAGCCTGTGAATAGCTTCAGAACGACATGCAGATCATCGGCCTGTTCTGAACGTGGAAGGATAATTCCTTTATACGTTCCTTTATCGGTTTCGATCTCAACATCTGCCCAAACCCTTGCTCCCATACGTTCAAGCACTTCACGGGCCTTGCCTCGATAACCTTTGAGCGGGTCGGGTTTGTTCAATCAGGCGTTCCTTTTCTGCAGGGTCAACATATTGGGTGGGATGATAATCGAATGTTGCTTAAAGTCAACTGCCTGTGATCCATTGTAATCCCCCCTGTAAGCGGTTCGCCTGAGCCTTGACGCAGGCAATTTCTTACCCTATAATCATCTGTGGTCGAGATCAAATGGTACGAAGGCTCAATGGCAGAAGAGAGACCTCGAAGTATAGTAATCGAGGGAACAGAACTGGAAGTAGACGAGATGATCGAGCGGGCTTTTGTCTTTGACACTGCAACCCAGGGCTACTTAACTCGTCTAACAGTTAGATGCGGTGAAAGGGTTCTAAGACTCGAGAAGGAGTTTGAGGACTGGCAAATAAGTGAGGATTATGACACCTAAGACCGGGAAGGAACTTTACCAAAACTTGTGCAGCCACCGACGCAAAGAAGATATGCGGTTTATTGCCGCTCTGTTACTCGTATTTTTATCATCTGTCGTAATTGCGAGCCTGGTCTCGTTCCTTGCATTCTCGGCATTTCCCTATTTATTGTTGATAGTTCCGGTCGGACTTGGTATCTGGTGGTATCTTAAAAGGCCGTCGCTGTACCAGGCGGCGCAGGCTATCGAACGCGCCGACTTGAAATGGAAAGACCGTCTTTCCACTGCAGTGGACCTTTCAGCCAAACACAACCCTAGGGAAGTTTACTCGCATGAACTCACCTGCAAGTACATTGAAGGTATTGAAAAAAGACTCCTGGGGCACAAGCTTCCGGCTCTGAATGGAAAGAAAGCTTTGATTGCTTCTTCTGGAATCCTGGGGACATCATTCCTTATCGGATTGATTTTGGCACTAATAACCTTTACCAGGTTGAGTTTCGGTGCAATCGCTGTATTCGCACCCCACAATCTTGACCTTGAGATCGAAGCCCTTACACCTGACACCCTTATCAACCCTGGTCAGTACCTTGAGGTCGCAGCCGAAGTCAAGGCCCCGATAGATATTCGCTACGTTTATGTTGAGCAGAATGGGGCCGAAACAAAAAAAAGACGAAAAGTAAAAGTCGAAGATGGAATAGCCCAGGATCGCATCAAGGTTGCCGAAGAGCAAAGCATCCGTTTCTTTCGCCTTGGTCGTGGTTCTGAGATATATGCGGGACTGGTCGAGGCTTTTGAAATCAGGCAAGTCGAGTTTACGGTTACTCCACCCGCATATTCCGGTGAGAAACCCAGGGCTTTTCGAGGTCTTCGACTCTCGGCTCTTGCGGGCAGCGTTGTGGCGCTGGACGGCCAGGCATCCTGTGAACTCCGAAAAGCCCTCATCGCAGCAGGCGATTCATCCATCCCGCTTGAAGTAGAGGGCAGGAGTTTTAAAGGCTCCTTCGAACTCGGTCAGCTGAAGTCAGCAGGCATTATCCTGACCAATCGCACCGGCGCCAAGCTCGAAGAACGGATTGCTTTGAACCTACGTCCTGATGAGACACCGCTGGTGGAGGTTTTCCTACCGGGAAAGGATATGGACGTAAACCGGTCTATGAGCCTGACCCTGGGTGTTCACGCGCTTGACGACTACGGTCTTGGGCGTGTAAACCTTGTAAGCACCGGCGCAGCAGAGGTCTCCCTTCCCTTACCCGTTCCTGCCGGCAGGATTGAAGATACCGTACTCTACCGCTGGGACCTGAATGACCTTGCGCTCCTGCCAGGAGAGGAGATCGTCTACTACGTTGAGGCCTCGGACAACGACGCGGTCTCGGGACCTAAATGGGGACGAAGCAAAAGCTTCAGACTGCGTTTCCCTGACATATCCGAGATGTTCTCAGAGGTTACCTCCTACGGTGAGGAAACCGCAGGTGAGCTTTCCAGGTTGAGTTCAGAGCAGGAGGAACTATCCAGAGACCTGTCCCGGATCGAGGAAAAGCTTCGCGCCGAACAGAACCTTTCCACCGAAGAACAGGAGTACCTTCGTGAACTCATCTCCCAGGAGGAAAATCTCCTATCCTCAATCGACAGCCTGGCCGAGGAAACACGCGAGTTGCTTGAGAAGATGGAACAGGGCTTGATCACCGAACCTGAAACCCTTGAAAAACTCTCTGCACTCAGTGAAATGCTCTCCGAACTGATGCCCCCTGAGCTTGCCGAAAAGCTGGCCCAGTTAAGCCAGACTCTCGGTGAAGACCCCCAGCGACTTGCGGATATATTGAAGAATACATCTGAGATGAACCTTGATCTTGAGAATCAACTCGAGCAGGCCCTGGGTGTATTGGAACGTTTCCTCCAGGAACAGCGCCTGGAAGAACTGGCCGAAAAAGCAGAAGCCCTTGCAGACATGGAGGCAGAACTCATACGTGAAGAGGATCAATTGACTCCCCCCCAAGCTGCCGCCCGACAGCAGGAGATCGAGAAGGGGTTGGAAGAACTTGCCCAGGAAGCATCAGAGCTTGCCTCTGAACTAGAGGACACCGAACTTGCCCAGGAACTGCGCGAACTGGCAAACCAGATGGCAGGAGAAAATACCGAGCTCAGTCAACAGGTCAAATCCAGTCTGAACTCCGGTAAGATGGACAAGCAAAGCGCCCGCAAACTCGAAAGGAATCTCCGGCAGGCAGGGATCGAGTTCGCTCAGCTGAACCAGAACCTGAAGCAGAACCGCAATCAGGCATTACAGCAGGAGATGGCCAAGTTGATTCGTGAATTACTACTTTTGAGTGAAGAGCAAGAAGATTTGATCGGACGCATAGGGACGGAGGCCGATCTTGAGTTGGCTGCGCAAGTCACTGAACTGGAACGTTCCCTCGATCGCAAGAAGGAGGATGTATTCAAGCTGGCTTCTAAGAGTTTCAAGATACCCCGCTCGGCCATGCAGAACCTATCTACAGCATCGCGCAACCAGACAACCTTCAAACAATCGCTGATCGAAGGCCGCAAATCCACCGCCTCGAACCAGGGTCGTTCGGTTCAGCACGAGATCGATAAGGCGGCAGCCGCACTTCTTGAGGCAATGGCTCAAGCATGTGGTCAATCGTGCTCCTCCACAGGTCTTGATGACTTGATGCAGGCCCTTTCCCAGATGAGTCTTGCCCAGCTTTCGATCAATCAGCAAATGGGCGGGCTTTTTCCATTGCCTATCTCTACCGATCGGATGAGTGCTGCCCAACGTCAGGCCCTTGGTGAGATGTTAGCCCAGCAGGCGGCCTTGCGGAAACAGTTGGAGGAACTGGCTAAAGCGGCAGGTCAGGAACCAGGACTTTCCGGCATGCTTGAGGGAATAATCGAGGAAATGAGGAGGCTCGAAGAGGATCTCTCGAAGTATGTTGGAGAGCGCGAGGTGGTAGAAAGAGGGGAACATGTCTTCCGCAGGCTGCTCGACGCACGCAACGTACTCCGCAAGAAGGACGAAACACCTGAACGGGAACGTGAGATAGGCATGGTTTGGGAAAATCTAGAATCCCCTACACCGCCTCAGGACATGGGTGAGCGAAACCTGTGGCTAAAGAAAGAACTGGTTAGATTCTTGCGTTCCGACTATCCTGAAGAGTACAAGCGCCTGGCCCGGGCCTATCTTGAAACCCTCCTGGAGCAGGAGTGAACGCTGCACTGCTTCTGATCCTGCCTTTTTTTTCAGCCTCCACGAACCTTCTTTCCGGACTCGAGCAAAGCCTGGATGCGGGATTCCAAGAAGAAACGTACCGTCGGTACCTATACTATTGCCGTCAGCAGAATGAAGGTTCTCGCCTTACAGAACACAGCCAGGAATGGCTTGAAGTCTATCCTGACAGAGAAATCCTACGAATAGGAGAGGCAGAAGGGCTATTGATGTCTACCAGGACTCAGGAAGGAATAAAGAAATTCCGCGATCTGTATGAAGAATCCTACGTATGGGCAAATGAGATAATCTTTATCTTGAATGAGTTAGAGCCCGGTGAGGTTTCCTGGTTTGTTGAACAGGAGCGCAAACGCACCGGCAATCGGACGCTTCACGCCCGACTTATGGCGGAAGCCTATCTTAAGGAAAGTAATGAACGCAAGGCTCTTCAAGAAATCGCCGAAGCCCTGGCTACGGGTCAAAGCCCACACATCTTTAAAAAGGAACTCAATGAACTTTCACAAACACTGGGTGCAGAACAAGTTTTGAATAAACTCCGGTATGCATCTTCAAGAACCGGTTTCCAGCTTGCCTTGGAATTAGCTGATACCCGGAATATGGAAAAGGCTATCAATGAAACAAATGATGAACGCGTTTTAATAATGATGGGGCAGTTGGCTGAACACAACGATTATCCGGAACAAGCGCTTCTTGCCTACCGGAAGGCGGCCCGTAAGGAAGATGCGGCAAGGGTGCTTACACAGCTTGGGAGAACCGAAGAAGCATTAACCATACTTGGAGGAAACATCTCCAGACAAGGCCTCCAGCAAAAAGCACTGCTTCAAGCGACCTCAAGTAAGACCTATCAAGATGCGATCAAAACCTATAAGGAACTCCAGACTCGCTACGGCTCAAGACCTGAGTGGAGTTTTGGGATCGCTGTACTGTACCTTCTCGAGGGAAACGACAAAAAGGCTTACGAGTATTTGCATGGCATTGCGCCTGACAGTTCGATTTTACTTCTGAAAGGTATTCTGGCAATTCTGGATGATGAATTGGATTCAGTTAAGTATTTTCTTGACCAATCAATGATAAGCTTTCCTGGAAACTCATATGAAAATGATTTCCTGCTTCTTTACAACATAGCCCTTACCGCAGCCGAGGTCGGAAAACAATACGCCGAGGCGCTTGCAGCCTTTTACTGGGGAGATAAGGAAGATGCATATGAAAAATCCATAAAGCTTGTGGAAACAAATACCGAACTCGAAGACGAAGCACTCCTTCTGGCAGCAGAAAGCCTTGTAGGATTGAAAAGGTGGAATCAAGCCGAAGCCCTGTATAAGGACCTGGCCGAAAATTATCCGAAAAGCCCTCTTTCCGCAAGGGGCGCTTTCGAACAAGCTCTGCTTTTAAGAGACCATCTGAATGGTGCTGAACAAGCAAGAGAACTACTCAAAGATCTTATAATCCGAAACCCCACCTCCCTTTATGCCGATCTGGCCAGGCAGGAGCTATAAAGCCGACCCCTTCTCGGATGTACTTCATTCAGATAAGGATACACAATCCAGGACGTTGACAGACGCTTTCCAGTAGGTAAACTCAACCTATGTCAGATATTCCTGCAAGACAGATGAATCAAGGATTACTCACAAGACATCCAGCAAAAATACTAACAATACAAGAAACAGGAAAAGGACGAGGAGATACCGGATTTGAAGCAACAGATTGAGGAAAGCCTAGGATTTATCCGTTCCACCACCGACATTATCCCAAAAGGCCTTGTAATCCTGGGTACAGGCCTCGGACAGGCAATTGGCGAACTTGCCCAAGCAGTAACCATATCCTACTCCCATATCCCAAATTTCCCGACACCCACAGCGCCGACCCACTCCGGCGAACTGATAATTGGTCGGTTTGGATCATATCCCCTGGCGGTGATGCAGGGAAGACCTCATTACTATGAGGGCTACAGTATGGCTGAGGTAACATACCCGCTAGAGGTTCTTCGCGCCCTGGGTGTAGATACGTTGGTTATTACAAATGCCGCAGGCGCACTCAACGTTGACTACCAGGTAGGTGACATCGTTTTGATTTCAGATCACATCAATCTTATGGGAGAGAACCCTCTAAGAGGAAGAACAGGAACAGATGACGGTATCCGCTTCCCGGTAATGAGTCAGGCATACGATCCTGACCTTACGGAGCGATTCAGGGCGGCATGTCTATCCAGAAAGCTTTCACCTCGCTCTGGGGTTTATGCAGCGGTTTGTGGACCCAGCCTGGAAACGCCCGCAGAATTAAGGTTCCTGCACAGTATCGGTGCTGACCTCGTAGGTATGTCTACTGTACCTGAAGTAACAGTAGGCGTTTGGTTGAATATGAGGATTCTCGGCATCTCCGTTGTTTCAAATAAGGCTGTCTTCGAACCCAGGATTCTCAAGAGAGATCTCGTAGAAGAGATCAATCATGCGGCCCAAAAGGCAGGCAGAGATCTGGCAAGGGTTTTCAGCCGTTTCTTCAAAGGCCTGGAATATGAAGGAAAGTAATCGAACGACACTCGGAGTACTGGTTGTTTTATCCATGCTTTTATTAATAGGATGTGGTTCAAAAACCGAGCAAGCTCTTGATCATGCAGAGGAAGCACTGACCAAACGGGACTTTTCTCGTGCGCTTGCAGAGCTTGAACTTCTTCGAAAAAGGGTCTCTGAATTACCTATTCGAGCTCATTATCTTTTCGGAAGGACCTACCTTGGATTAAAAAATCTGCCTGAAGCGGAAATGCACTTCAATACCGTATTAGGGGCGGATGAAGCATACAGGGACAGCGTAGCTCTAGCTTACCGGGATAGAGGACTTGAGCTCGGGAAGGTCGGAGAACAGGAACTTGCCCTGGAATGCTTTGATTCGGCAATACGGACCTCGACTCGCATAGATATGAGTAATGCTTATGTTTTAATGGGTGAACTTTACTCCAAGTACGGAGAGAGCGGTCGTGCGGTACATTATTACCGAATGGCTTTAGAAACCCTTCGCGACTCCACCACAAGGGCACTTACCTGGGAAAAGTTGATCATTCTCCTGGAACGTCTGGGTGATCCCGGAGATGCCTTTCTGGCCACAGAGGAAGCCATGTTCGAACATCACTATTACCTTGAGTCTCGTTACTGCCAGAACGGTTACCGGTATGCCGAAGATCTGTTATACAGGGGTAAGCTTGACAGCGCCGACATGATAATGACAAGGGTCCTGCAGGTTCCTCTCTCCCCCATGTTGCGTGACGACATCTACTTCCTTGCCGGTGAAATCAGACTCAAGAACGGCGATAGCCAAGGTGCCGTAGATGCCTATCGAGAGGTCTTGAAATTAAGTGTTAATGCATCCAGTGCGCTCATCCAACGTGCAAGACAACGTCTTGCGCTGCTCGGAGAGGAGGCTCCGTGAACCCTAAATCAGCCTTTATCGGAATTCTTCTCCTGTTAGCCCTGACAGGATACGCGAAAATGCCCAAACCCCAGGATATGGAAGCAGACAGTCTTTTCGCCCTGGGCGAGAGATTGTACGCGGAAGGGAACTTCAGGAAAGCAGTTCAATATCTTGACTACTTCATTATGAACTACCCGGTCAAGGACAAGGTTCCTGTTGCGCAATATCACCTTGCCGATTCATATTACAAGCTGCGCCGTTACCAGGAAGCCTCAGTCGAATTCGAATTCCTTTACAAGCAATTCACGAACTCGGAATTTGCGGAAGAAGCCCAGATCAGAGCGGCAGAATCAATCTTCGAGATCTCCGAACCTTATTACAAGGAACAAATCCTGACCCTGGACGCTAAACGCAAGGCGGAAAATTTTATTGAACGCTACCCTAATTCCGAGTTCGTATCAATGGCTCAGGATTTACTCGCACGAATCGATGATAAACTTGCACAAAAAGAATTGGAAGCGGCAAAGCTTTACTTCCAGTTCAAGGAGTACGAAGCCGCAATCATGTCCCTGGAATACATCCTTGCGACCTATCCAGGGGCAAAAAAAACCAACACCGAGACCAGTTACTATCTGGGGCGGTGCAAGGCTGAACTGGGTGAGACAGAAGAGGCGGAAGCTATCCTGGAAGAACTGCTGGATGATCCGGTTTGGCAGAAGAAAGCCGAGAAAGCGCTCAACAAAATAGAAAAACAAAAATGATTCGCGTGGGAGTATTCGGAGGGCGCTTTGACCCGCCGCATATCGCTCACTTCATACATACACAGCTCGTGTTTGAGGCTTTCAATCTCGATAAAATCCTCTTTGTGCCTTCTGCTTGTCCTCCTCATAAAGAGGTTCATGCTTCCTTCAAGGATCGACTAAGTATGTTAAAACTGGCAGCTAAGGGTATTGCAGGGTTCGAGGTTTCAGACATCGAATCGCAGGAGGGGTTTTCCTTCACGATTGATACACTGAACAAATTGAAAGCGCTTTATCCGGACAGCAAACTTTTTCTCATCATAGGTCAGGACGAATACGATTCCTTGAATACCTGGCGCGAACCGGAAAAGATAGGAAGGATCGCAGAACTCATTGTCCTGCCACGAGTTAGAAAAGAAAAACCCGAATCAAAACAAGGGGTATCTTTTCCCCAACTGCCCCTGATCAATATCTCCTCCACTTCGATCAGGGAAAGAATAGCACAAGGAAAAACCATCCGCTATCTGGTGCCGGATACAGTGGAGGCTTACATAAAAGAAAAACAACTTTACAAGGAGAGCTTATGAGTGAAAGAAACCTGTGGCAAGAGGTCACAACCTGGCTGACCGACGCCACGCGTACCGCGGTCAAGGAAACCGAGGAGTTGGCCCGAAAGGGAAGAATAAAACTTGACATGTTAAATGTTAACAAAAAAATCCAGGAGACTTTCTCAGAACTGGGCGGGGTCGTGTACGCACTGATCCAGGCGGAAAGCCGTTCCATCAAAACCGATACCAAAGTCAAGGAACTGACCGAAAGGATAAAGGAACTGGAAGCCAAGCTTGACGAATTAAAGAAAGAAGAAGAGTCGATGAAGGAAACAAAGGAAGCCGAGAAAGCGACCAAGGAAAAGGAAACTGATAAGTAACGGCCTCACGACCACCCTTTTTCCCTGGCATTAGTATAGTTTAACTGCAGCCAGCTCATCAATCCTCTTGTGTTAACGTATAGTGTATGAATGTTTTCCTCATGACCCGGACTAATCACCCGGATTAGCAGGAGGTCTGGAATAACATATTCCCGAGGGACAGGTAATTGTAGGAATAAGGCACACCGTGCTCCTATAACGTTATCCCTTCTTTATCAGGGCCTGTCGTCAACGATTGGTTTATACTTTAAAGGAACCAAGCAATTGACGGCAAGCGGTCTGTTGTTAGCGGTGAATGACTTGTGGTAAACGGTCAGCTTTTGGGCGCGGCGGATTGTCCGCCGAGTTTCACCAAGGGTATGCCTTTCGCGCACAAAGGGCACTCTTCCGGCTTATATGCAGGAAGCACGTGTCGCAGGGCCGAGACGTATGAGAAATCGGCTGGTGCCTGTTCAGCTCTGTCTACCAAAACAGCTACCTGAACTACCTCTCCCCCGCGCTTGCGAACCGCATCCAGGGTCTTGCGTACAGAGCCTCCGGTAGTCATAACGTCGTCGGCCACGAGGATACGTTCACCTTTTTGCACACCTCTTCCCCGCCGAATAACGAAGCTTCCGTCGGTCGATTTCTCGGCATAGCTTGCCGGTATCCCCAAATGCCTTGAGATTTCGTATGCAACGATCATACCCCCCATGGTCGGTCCTACGACCCGGTCAAAAGGACCTGCGAGTTTTGGTATTAGGGCTTCAACAAAAGCGGTTAGTATCTCGGCTCGTTCCAGGAGGTGAAACTTCTCGACGTAGACCGCAGAGTGCATTCCGGATGCTAAAAGAAAGTGCCCTTCCTTTACCGCACCGCAGCCCTTGGCAAGTTCTAAAAGGTCATTTCCCACTGGAAAGCTCCTGTTTATAGCGTTTGATTACTGCGATTGGATCGGAAGCCTTGAGGATCGGTCGTCCGACAACGATGAAGTCCGCACCTGCCTTGGCTGCAGCGGCCGGGGTATTGACCCGTGCCTGATCACCGGTGTCCTCTTCAGGCAAGCGAATCCCGGGCGTAACCACGATGAAATCGTCACCGCACGTTTTCTTGATATCTTCTATCTCATTTGCTGAGGCAACAACACCGGAAAGCCCTGCGCTTTTAGCGAGCCTTGCAAGAAGTAACACGTGCTCGGCAAGGCTGTTTTCAGGTGAACCGAAAAGGTCGCGGAACGCTGCTTCGTCGATCGAGGTAAGGATAGTCACACCCAGGATAATGGGACGGCGCTCATGCAGACGCCAGACCTCCTTGACAACCGCTTCCATCATGTCGAACCCGCCCATCGCATGAACGTTGAACATATCGACCCCCATAGCCGCGCAGCCCAAAGCGGCGCGAACCACTGTGGAGGGGATATCGTGAAACTTGAGATCGAGAAAAACCTTCTTCCCCAGATCCTTGAGGAACTTTACTGCATCAGGTCCCTGGTGTGTAAAGAAACCGGAATCTATCTTGTAGCAGTCCACGTGGTCTTTGGTCTTGCGAACAAAAGCGGCAAACTCCTTGAAGGTTTGCAGATTCGCCGCCACAATCAATTCGGTCATCTATCCTCCAATCGACCGATGATCTCGGTCGGAGAGTTAACGCCTTCACGCCTGAACAAATCCTTCAACTCCTCGAGGATACGTAAAGCAGCCCCAGGGTCAACCAGATTGATGCTTCCCAACTGGACAAGCCGTGCACCGGCAAGAAGATACTCGAAAACATCCAGGCCGGAAACGACTCCGCCCGAGGCGATCACTGGAATATCTATAATGCGCGAAATCTCGCGAACGATGTAAAGTACATGGGGTTTGACAGCCGGACCGGAAAGTCCGCCCGAACCTGCGCCCAGGAAAGGCTTTCTTTTCTCTACGTCGATTACCAGGGCGTTTAGCGTATTAACAAGCACAACCGCGTCAGCGCCTGCGTCCGCCGCCGCCTTTGAGATTTCACGCACGTCGCAGAAGTTTGAAGTCAACTTAACCCAGATGGGCTTTACGGTAAGCGAGCGGGCAAGTGCAGTCACTTCACTGACCTTCCTCGATGATTGCCCCAAGGCAGCCCCGCCTTCCTTGACGTTAGGGCAGGAAAGGTTAAGCTCGAAGCCTGCAATCCTCTGGTCTTGACCAAGGGGTTGGAGTATAGATTTGAAATCACCAAGATCAACCCCTGCGAGGTTAACGTAGACCGGGGTAGAGGTCGGTATCATGGGAAGAATCTCGGTCTGAAACCGTTGCAAGCCCACGTTTTCAAGACCTACAGAGTTGACCACCGTCTCCGCGCTATCCCAAATACGGGGCGGCGGATTCCCGATCCTCTCCTCTACAGTGATTCCCTTGGTTACCAATGCACCTACTTTTTCAATGACCTCAGGAAAGGTCAAGCCGTAACCAAAGGTTCCTGAAGCCAGAACCAGGGGGTTGCGAAATGTCGTCTTCCCTAATTTTACGTTCACAGCTCGATCTCCGTAAGGTCGAATACCGGGCCTTCGAGACATACTCGGTGGTATCGCGAGTCTCGCCCCTTTACCGCACACCCCACACATAAACCCATCCCACATCCCATCCTGGATTCGAGAAAGGCATAGACAGGCTGCTTCAGACCTATATTCTTAAGTGCTGCAAGCATGGGTTCAGGCCCGCACGCGTAAAGGACCTTAGCCTGCGTGGTTTGATGCAGGGTCCTCACCACTTCGGTCAAGAGTCCTTTATGACCGCTTGAACCGTCGTCGGTCGAGACGATAACTTCCCGGCACACTTCCTTAAACTCCTCTACCAGAATCAACTCATTTCTGGTGCATGCGGCGATTACTGCATCATTTTTTATCCCTTTTTCGGAAAGCCTTCGAGCCAGGTAAAGTAAAGGTGCACTACCCACTCCTCCGCCGAGAAGCATGACCGGTCCTTGATCAGGTATTTTTACGCCCTGACCGCAGGGTCCAATCAAGTCAAGCATTTCCCCTACCCGTACCTGGGCCAACCATTGCGTACCTGAACCTACCGTTTTTAAGACGAATCTCAAGTTCCTGCCCTTTTGATCCGCAATAGATAAAGCCCTGCGTAAGAATCTTTCACGGATTCGGAACTCGAAGAACTGACCCGGCTGCACCTCGTTAAGACCCTCAATCGCAAGCCACAAGGAATAAAGACCCGGGCCTAATTCACGGTTCTCAAGAACCGGAGCCTTTAGACGTATCATCAGATAAAAAAACCTCCAAGGCTTCTTTAGTGACAGGGCTGTCCGGATAATGCTCGATCAGCATGTCAATGTCTTTGTGCCAGTCCGGATCATCGAGCCGGTAACGCCTGAGCCACGCGATACCGTAAAGGGCCTTGGGAGCGTATTCGCTTTCAGGATAAGTTTCAACAACCTTTCTGTACTCTTCGAGAGATCTGGAAACGTCACCCAGGCTCAAAAGATAAGTCTGAGCCAGAAGGAACTGTTCTTTTGCTGGATCAATCTGGGTAGTATCCGTTGAATCCGGCTCGGAAACCCTGGCCTCTAAAAGACTCTTCTTACGTTTGGCTAGCGCGGAATAATCGGATCGGGTTTGCGTAACACTGTCGAAATAAACCAGGGCAAGATCGTAGCCCCCTTGCACCTCGTAAGCGCTAGCAAGGATGTAGAAAGCCTCACCCCTGGAGTCCCCTACAGGCATATCACGAAGCAGCTTCTCGGCCTTGTTTGTATCACCTACTGCAAGTGAAATCTTCGCGGCCAGTAAATCACTCTTCTGATCTATATCACTGTATCTACCCTTGGTTTTTTTGAGTGTCTTCCGTGCAGCCGAGTAATCGGCTTTCAGGTAGTAAAGCTCGGCCAGGGTGAGTTTCCGTTCGTAGTTTTCCTTGGATGTAACAGCACGACTCAGGTACTTCTCGTAAGTAGCTATGGCGGAAGAGGTGTCACCTCCTGCAAGCTCAATCTCAGCCAGATGCAGCCTTGCGGCATGAGCTAACTCCCCACTGGGGAATTCTCTAAGGTAGGCGCGAAAGGCATCTCGCGCACCATCCCAGTCCTCTTCACGCTTAAACGCCTCGGCCCACGCAAAATAAGCCTTCTTGCCGTAAGGTCTATCATCAAAAATCTTTTTCAGGACAAGCCTGCCCTCCGAGTACTGTTCGAGTTCTATGAGAGTAAGGGCGTATCGGTATTGAATCTCGTCAACGTACGGGCTTTCAGGGAAGTGTTCGAGGAATCCGGAAAATTGGATATTGGCCTTCTCGTAATTCCCCAACCTGTAGTAACTCATGGCTATTAGATAAAAGGCGTCGTCAATCCATCTGGAGTCAGGATAATCTCGAGCTACTATCACCGCTTTCTCAAGCGAAAGATTAAAATCCGGTCTTCCGGCCCCTTTACTCGCCTCCTCCTTGTTCAATCCCTGTTTGTAGTATCGTTTCGCATTGTAAACCGTATTGAAGTACGCACATCCTGTCATTGCCAGGCAAATAATCGATAAGAGCAACCCCCTCAATAGATAGTAGACCCATTCTTTATCGATTGCCGGGTTCTTTTTTTCACTCATCCTTCCTCTCCTTTAAATTTAGTCTTTGATCTCCTCAACAGACGAAAAGATCGGATTAAAAAAGTCTCTGAATCGCTCAGTCATCTACCCAAATCCATCAAGACCATCATATCTCGCTGAATTGATCGAGGAATCGAAGATCGTTTGCATAGAACCTGCGGATATCGTCTATACCGTACCGTATCATCGCCAATCTTTCGATTCCAAGCCCGAATGCATAACCCGTATATCTTTCGTAATCGTAGCCTACGTTCCTGAGGACTTGAGGATGAACTATACCGCAGCCTCCCAGTTCGAGCCATCCGGTGTGGGCGCAAACTTTGCATCCCTCACCGTTACACCGTACACAGGACACGATAAGCTCCGCAGAGGGCTCGGTAAATGGAAAGTAGGAAGGCCTGAGTTTTGTCGTGACCCCCTCTCCGAATAGTTCTTTACTGAATCTTTGAAGGGTACCTTTGAGGTCGGCAAAACTCACCCCTTCATCTACATACAGGCCTTCCAGTTGATAGAATACCGGGGAATGAGATGCATCGAACGCATCGCGCCGATAGGTTCGTCCAGGCACTATGATCCTGACCGGAGGCTCGGTATTCTCCATGACCCTGATCTGCATCGGGGAGGTGTGGGAACGAAGGAGCAGGCCTCCGGGCAGATAGAAGTTACCGAACATCTCACCCCTGGCCGGATGGCCTTCCGGAATATTAAGGGCCTCGAAATTGTACCAGTCGGTTTCTATCTCCGGGCCAAGATACTCTTCAAAACCCATACCCACAAATATTTCTACAATCCGGTTGGTCACGATGGTCAACGGGTGCTTGCGTCCCAGATGCCGCCTTCGTCCGGGCAACGTTACGTCGATATAACTTGTCTTAGGTTTTTCTTGAAATCCTTCTATACGTTCTGCAAATGCATTTGTCAATTCCTGTTTCAGGACATTCGCCCGCTGACCGATTCGCCTGCGTTCGTCTTCAGACAAGTCCTTAATTGAACGCAGGACAGCGGTAAGCTTCCCCTTTCGTCCCAGATAACGAACCCTTAAGGCTTCTAACTCGTTTTGACTCCTAACATCTGCAATTGCAGGAATAACCTCCTCTTTAAGAAGGTCTAGGGCTTTTAGAAGATCGGATTTCTTAGGAGGATGTTGTCCCGCCTGCATCCAATCCTTCCTTAACCTTATTTGCAAGGGCGGCAAAATCTTCCGGGTTCTCCACTGCAAGCTGTGCAAGGACTTTACGGGAAACATCAATCCTTTGCTGCTTCAAACCATAGATGAATCGGCTGTAGTTAAGGCCTTGTGGACGTAATGCTGCGTTGATGCGAATATTCCAAAGGGCTCTCATCTCACGTTTTTTGCGTCGTCGGTCACGGTAACTGGACTCCCACCCCTTTTGCACTGCATAGCGGATGGTCCGAGTCAGACGGTGACGACCGCCCCAGTAACCACGGGCGTAACGACGCCACTTGGTCTTACGGGCATGAGTTGACGCTCCACTTCTAGATCGAGGCATCTCCTCACCTACTACTTTTTACGCTGCCCTACCTTTGGCAGCATTTTCTTCATACGTTTCTCATTCTGTCCGTCAATCGTCGTTGACTGACGTAATCCGCGTTTTCGACGTTCGCTCTTGCATTCAAGCAAATGACTGTGACCGGATCTATGGCGTTTCAACTTTCCTTTACCAGTTACTTTCACCCGCTTGGCAAGCGATCTCTTTGTTTTCATCTTCGGCATCTCATCTACTCCTTGAAAAAAATCGTAATAATTCCTTAACTGGTCTTCTGCTCCTCACCTGCCGCAGCTACAGAAGGTCTCTTTTCCTTCTTCAAGCTTTCTTGTTTTTCCATCACCGTTTTCGGTTTCTTGTTCGCGCCTTTAAGAGGCAAAAACATAACCTGCCAAGAAAGACGAGTCGTTCCTTCCAGCCGCGGTTCACTCTCAAGTATCGCTACATCTAGAAGTCTCTCTTGAATACGATCTATCATCTCTATACCCTGTTCCTTGTGGACTACCTCTCGGCCACGAAGGATGACGGTAACTTTTACTCTATCCTTGGCCTCCAGGAACTCGCGTATCTTACGAACCTTAGTGTCAAAATCATGCTCGGATATCTTGAGAGTAAGTCTCATCTGTCGAACACTGACCGCATGCTGTTTTTTCTTAGTAGCCTGTTGTTTTGTTTTTTCTTCGTAAAGAAAGCGGCCGTAGTCCAGGATTCGGCAAACAGGCGGTTCAGCATTCGGTGAAACCTCAACCAAATCGTATCCTTGTGCAGATGCCATTCTCATCGCTTCCCTGAGAGGAAGGATACCTATCATCTTTTTATCAAAACCGATCACTCGTACATAATCCGATCTGATTTCATGATTTATGCGGTGACGGCGTTTAGGGGTGGGTGGAGGCCCGGCAAAGCGTCTTCTAATCTATCACCTCCTTTGTTTTATTTCTTTCTTTAATCGTCGGATCACATCGGGAAGCGAGAAAGAACCCATATCTCCAACCCGATGACGCCTTAGGGTCACGGTTCCTTCCTTTACTTCGCGTTCCCCCAATACAAGCATGTAGGGCACCTTTTCGTTTTCAAACTTGCGTATCTTGGCTCCGATCTTTTCGGAAGAAAAATCAGTCACGGTTCTGATCCCGGTGTCAATCAGTTCGGTAGCTACCTCTGCTCCATATTCCTTGGATGCATCGGTAACGGTAAGTACCGCCACCTGATAAGGAGCAAGCCATAAAGGAAAGTTACCCATGTAAAACTCTATTAGTCCACCGATGAAACGTTCCATCGATCCCAGGACTGCACGGTGTATCACCCTGACTTCGTGTTCCGCACCATCTTCTGCAACGTAAATCAAGCCGAATCTTTCCGGTAAGTTGAAATCGAACTGGATGGTTGAAGCCTGCCAGGGGCGTCCCAATGCATCCAGAAGCTTTATGTCGATCTTGGGACCGTAGAAAGCCGCCTCCCCATCCATTCGTTTAAAAGGCACTCCCTTATCCGCAAGAACCTGTTCCAGAACCTGTTGGGCATGCCCCCATTTCTCAGGTGTACCTGCATACTTTTCTGGCTTCTGGGGATCCCATAATGAAAGCTCAACCTTTATTTCCTTGTAACCGAATGCATCAATCGTAAAAAGGCATAGATCCAGAACGTCTGAGACCTCGGAAGGAGCCTGCTCAGGAGTACAAAAGATATGTGCATCGTCGATTGTAAAGCCGCGGACCCGAAGCAGACCCTGGACTACGCCTGACCGCTCGTTGCGATAAACCGTACCCAACTCCGCATATCGTATCGGCAGTTCCCGATAACTGTGCTTGGTTGATTGATAAAGCATCATGTGACCGGGACAGTTCATGGGCTTTATTGCATATTCATGATCCTCAATGGATGTAAAGAACATGTTTTCCTTGTAATAATCGTAGTGACCGGAGATCTTCCATAATTCGGCCCGAGCGATATGCGGAGACGTTACCAGTTGGTATCCACGTTTCAGATGCTCGGTGGTCCAGAAATCCGTGATAACCTTCCGCAGGATTGTGCCTTTAGGCTTCCAAAGAACCAATCCGGGTCCTACATCCTCGTATATATCAAAGAGTTCGAGCTTACGGTTAAGAATACGGTGATCCGAAGCCTTCGCTTCTTCCAAACGCCTTAGGTAGTCTTCCAACTCCTGACGGGAAGGAAAGCTGATACCGTAGATACGCTGAAGCATCTGGCGGTTCTCGTCTCCACGCCAATACGCACCGGCTACCGAAAGGAGTTTAAATGCACCGATCTTTGAGGTATCATCCAGGTGAGGACCCCGACAAAGATCAAGAAACTCGTCCTGTTCGTATACGCTGACATCTTCATCCGTAATCTCGGCAAGCAGTTCAAGCTTTAGGTCTTCGCCTGAGAACCGATAATAGTGCTCGAGCTTGGCTTTAGGAAATATGCGACGCCTGATAGGCAAGGCCTGAGAGGTCAGCTTGTGCATCTCGGATTCAATCTTTTCCAAATCCTTATCCGAAAACGGGGCATCGACCTCGAAATCATAGTAAAACCCTTCATCGATCGCAGGACCGATGGCAAGCCTGGCTCTGGGGAAGAGTTTTTTGACCGCATGTGCCATCAAATGGGAACTTGAATGCCAGAAAATCTCGCGTCCCTTCTCGTCTGCAAAGGTTAACCAGCGAATCTCCGCATAATCTTCTACCGGAGCAGAAAGCCCTACAGCCGTACCATTAATCTGCGCGGCCAATGCTTCGTCTGGTGCCAGATCGCGAAGACGTAGGCCTTCTTCAACGTCTTGTAAGACTCCGTCAAGCGTTATCTTAACCATAAGCGTAAGTTTACACGATCTGCGTGCGGTGTCAAGCACAGCCTGGATGTCACTATACTGACTTCGTGTAGTGTTAGCCTTTGAATTACCTTAACTTGCAACATCAGAAATCATGTTTCCTGATATTTTTGTCTATGGTGGAAATCGTTGAAACCCCGGAAAACTCAGGCAAAGGAATCAATTATTTTCAGAATCCATCTTGTTTAAGGTCTCAAGCAATGCTTCTACGTCCCTCTTGTTCTTTAAGGCAAGTTTGGCAAGATCGGTTGAAGGAGCAAGTTTATAAACCTCGTCCCATACGGCAATCGCTTCCTTGAACTTACCCGCAACATAGAGCCGATTCGCCTTGGCCATCAACTCATCCTGCTTTGCCTGTACCTCCTCGGGCACCTGAGCAGGTGTAACCGCCTCCTCGGTTATGTATACGGTATCCACCCTTACCTCAACCCTGGGAGGTAACGTCTTGTGAATCACCACTTCTCGTATCTGCTCCGGCCTCACGTTGCGAACATAGTATACCCCGAATCGCCAGTCCTGTTCCGTAAATCCTTTTCGCACCCATATGCCGCCTCGGTCATCGATATTGTCAAGGATCAGTCCTGCACCCCATTCGTCAATCCCGACCACACTCTGGATGCGCAAGAATCCCTCAAAGGCCTCGTAAGCCAGGCCGCCGCAAACATCGAAACCCACAGGTGCCATGTCCATACGTCCTCCTACCAGTGTATATAATCCGTAATCGGGAAGTATGGGAATCTGGGCTCCGATCCGTCCTGACCCGCTGAAGTGAAAAACACCTTGATTTATCTCCAATTGAGGTCCGATAACAAGCCCTACATAGTCTCCCCACTGGATCCCGGCACGCAACGACAAGGTATCCGCCCTGACTGAATCAATCGAGGTTGTGAATGCACCTCCCCAGGCAAAAGGACCGTTAAGATGACTGCCTGCCAACGTAAAACCGGTGGTTGTATTATAGTGATGAATTGATACACCTACAGGCCAACCAGCGTATTTAAAACTCACCCCTACCAGGCCGTAGCTGAACAACCCTTCACCGGCAAAGCCGAACTCCAAAGAATCCACCCATGCCAAGCCACCTGGATTGTACTCCATGGCTAAAAGACCCTTCTCCAAGGCCATGCCCGCGTCCGAAGCCGAAGACCCCATTACACCGAAGTAGCCGTGTGGATAACCGAAAACCAGCAGGGCGACTAAAACGTTCATATCGCCTCGACCCCCAGGACAGTGGAGCGGTTGCGGCCGTTTTGTTTGGAAAGGTACAAGGCCCTGTCTGCAGCCGCTATCAAACGTTCAAGATTTACATCCCCCCTTACGGTGGTTACCCCAACCGAAATCGTTATACTTAAACTGCTAATGTTAACCCCTTCAACACCCTGTATCGGAATAGGTTCTTCTTCAACGACCCGCCTTAAACGCTCGGCAATCAACCAGGCCTCCTGGACCTCGGTCTCAGGTAGCATAACCGCAAACTCCTCCCCCCCGTAGCGGCCTATCAGATCGATCCCTTCCCGTGTCGCAATAGATAACCGGCGGGCAATCGAACGTAATACAACATCACCGGTTTGATGTCCATAGGTATCGTTAACCCGCTTGAAATGGTCTATGTCACACATCAAAAACGAAAGAGGACGGTCGTAGCGATAAGATCGCTGAAGCTCGCCTGCCAAAAGCTCCAAAAAGTGTCGTTTCACATAGACTCCAGTCAGGCCGTCTTCAGTGGCCATCTTGAATAAGCGACGAATCTCACCTAGTTTCTCTTCGAGTTCCTCGTAGGTGCGCTCGAGGTTCTGAGCCATCTTGTTAAAAACCCTGCCCAGTACTCCCAACTCGTCCCTGGAACGGACCTTAACACGAGCGGTCAGATCACCCTTTGCCAACTCAAGGGACTGTCTTTTTAGCCTGGATACGGGGACGGTAAACAATACGCTCAAGAGTATTGAAAGGAGTGCACTTATTACTACCGCTCCCGCCAAAACAGGCAGGGTGGTTTCCAGGGCTTCCCGGATGGCTATATCCAAAACTACCGGATTCATCCGCACTTGTGCATATCCCAAAATTCTGCCGTCAGGTACGAGAATCGGATGAACAAAGGTAAAGCCGTCCCCGGGTTCACCCAAGGCACTGAAAACCTCCTCAGGCATTGAAACTACCAGTTGGCTGTCCTGGGTAAACATCGCTGCCTGGCTGACCCAGGTTTTCAAGGTATCGGTTCCTACGACGATAACACTGTCGGTAACCTTATTTAACATCCTCAAAAGCATCCTCTCACTCTCACGAAAAGACGACGATATCGAGGAGGGTCGAGTGTCCAGGGTATCCTTGAGAACCTCTGAGGAGTATTCGTTAAACGTAACCCAATCCACGCTTGCCAGATTACCTGACAGCAATATGCCTCGACGGGTTATTTCTTCCTTCAGGGTCTTCTGTTCATGCCGGATCAAAAGATACCCTACCCCTGCGGCGCTCACAAGCACGAGAAGGGTCACGACCAGCGGAAGTTTAACTTTCAAGCTCACCGGCTAAATATTATTGAAGGAGAAGGGTTTGTCAACTTTCAAGAGATAAAGCATTGCTGCTAATCTTAGCGATGATCCGATTATCTCCGGAGTGTTATGGCCTGAGTAGGATAAAAACAAGGGATTCAGGCCTTCTTACGAGTCTTTTTTTCATCTGATGACGGGAATCCCAGCCCCGATCGAGAACGTTCTCGAGAAACCCTACCCCCCATAACACGATCAACACTCCCACCGCAGCAAGGACAGCCAAAAGCCATAGCCCTTTTGCCGATGCAATACCGATGCCGGCTACAGCCCAGATAGATGCCGCGGTTGTCAAGCCGTGTACTGTCCCGCCTTCCCTGATGATGGTTCCAGCTCCGAGGAATCCGACGCCGGTAACGATCCCGGCGGCAAGCCGGCTCGCGTCAAACCCCGATTTCTCGGCAATGACCATAAATAGGGCCGATCCGAATCCCACCAGCATCAATGTACGAATTCCTGCAGGCTTGTCGGCTATGGAACGTTCAATCCCAACGATTGCACTTAGTAAAAGGGCCAACCCCAGCTTCCACGAAGCATCAAGGAACCCCTCCATCTAATTCTTCCCCTTCCGGTTGTAGTAGTCACGCAGAAAAGGAGAAGCATCCTCGCTTCCGTCCGCGCCTGGCCAGGTTTCTGGTTCCTTACCGCCTGTAGGTATTTCCTTTATCTCGGAATCATCTACAGCCGTGGGTATATCCTTGGTGTCCCTTTGCAGGTATTCATCCAGAAAGTAAGGTCTGGCCGCCTGATCTTTCTTCGAGGTAAACAGATTGGATGCACCCAGCCCCTGTGGTTCGTAAATATGGCTCATATCAATCTTCAACTTGGCTGCCAGTTTTGGAGGCAGGGGTTCGCCTGAAACCGTATAGCCGGTGTAGTGTCCGTAAGCATCCTTCGCAGGTCTGAATGGAGAGCGTTTGCGTGCATCCCTTATTAAAAGCAAGGATACTGTAACCATTATTCCCAACAACGGGAATATGAACAAAAATCCCAGGTTCCCTTCAACAAAAGACCAGAAAGCAATAAGGTCGTAGAGCCCGTGAAGGGATGAGGAGATGACGAAACCGATCATGATTAATAGGAACTTGGCAAAACCCGAGGTCTTGGCAAACTTCGCCCGTCCAGCGAAATAGCCTATGAAAAGACCGAACATTGCATGGCCTGGTATCGCGGTTATCGCCCTTAGAATGCCTGTACCTACCCCTCCTCCGAACACGTAGAGCACGTTCTCGATGGCGGCAAAACCCAGGGAAGCGGATACAGCATACATGATTCCGTCGTAGGGCTCGTTCATGTGTCTGCTCCAGTAGGCGGTTATGAGAAAAGCCAGCATCTTGAAGAACTCTTCAGTCAAACCGACCTCGACAAATGTCATAAAGACAAGTTCATTGAAAGTAAGGTCCGACACATCGGTTATCGTGTGCCCCCATAAGGCTTCTACGATAACGATAGGTATAGCTGCAGCCGCGCCTATGGCAGCGGTCAACAAAAGGCGTCTTAAGGGTTCTCTTTCGTAGCGATCCTTAGCCCAGAAAAAGAAAAAGATTGCGACAACCGGTCCAAGGGCAAGAACAATAATACCCATCGTTATTTCTCCTTGAGTGAAGTCAGGTAGGCCTCTGCGGCCTTGACCTCAGCCCGTTTCTTGCTGCCTGCTTCACCCTCGGCAACCATCTCATTAGCAACAAACAACCCTACTCGAAAATGAGGCTTGTGATCCTGACCGTCCTTACACAAGACCCTGTACTCAAAGGGAATACCTGCCAGGCGGATATTCAAACGTGACTTTGCGTCAAAAGGAATCACCGAAAGGTCCATCTGAGGTACAATGTGTCTGGTAAAGAAACGCTGACAGTGCCTTATACCCCGATCAAGATAGATGGCGCCGATAAGAGCCTCAAATGTGTTGGCAAGGATGGATACCTTGCTTCGTCCTTCGTTCTCCTCACTGCGTCCGAGGCGAATCGCCGACTCCAAACCAAGGCTTTGAGCGACCTCGGCCATGAACGCGCCTGACGAATAGCGGTTTTTGAGCTTGGAGAGCATCCCTTCGTCTGCCTGATTTAGTACGTCATAGAAGTATTCTCGAAGTAAAAGCTCGTATACCGCGTCGCCCAGGAACTCAAGCCTTTCGTAGGAAGTGCGGCGATCACCGCTTTGTTCGTAGGCGTAGGAAGGATGAGTCAACGCCCTTGATAAAAGCGCCTTGCGCCTGAACGAAAGCTTGAGACGTTTTTGAAGATCTTTCACAATACCGGGAGCCGGACTCGAACCGGCACGGGGTTGCCCCCGAGGGATTTTAAGTCCCTTGTGTCTACCAATTCCACCATCCCGGCTACAGCTTATTCTAATGTGATAAGGCTGTCATGTCAATGCCGCTGCGATCAAGGGTTCTATAAGTTGACAACCAACCCTTACAACATATCATATGTTATGAATCAGAAGCGGCAAGGCCGTGTCTGAGTTTGATACGGCATTCGACAAGATAGGCGATCTTGTTGAGCGCTTCGAGCGCGACCGGGCATACTATTGTTCGGCATCATACAACGAGGCGAGCGTCCGCAAGGAGTTTATCAATCCGTTTTTCAAGGCGCTGGGATGGGACGTTGAGAACAAGCAGGGCTTGCCGCCCGCCATGCGTGAAGTCATGGTCGAAGAGGGCGAGACATCGGGCACTCCCGACTACGCATTCAGGCTGAACGGTCAGACGAAGTTCTTCGTAGAGGCAAAGAAGCCCTCGGAGAGCCTGGACAATGTAAAGCATATCCTGCAGGCAAAGTCCTATGCATGGAACTCGAAGACCGTCTTCATCTCCGCCTTGACCGACTTCGAGGAAACTAAGCTTTACGACGCATCCTTGAAGCCCGACCCCAAAGCGCCTGAGCGAGGTCTTATATGGTCTTTAAAATTTACCGAATACCTGGACAACCTCGATAAGCTCGAAGAACTCTCAAAGGAGAAAGTTCTCGAAGGCTCACTCGAGAGGCTTCTTCTGCGCGATAAGGAATCGAAGCGACTGCGTATCCCTGTTGACGAGGCGTTTCTGCAACAGCTGACCGTGTGGAGAGAGGAACTCGCAAAATCGTACAAGAAACACACGCCGGACCTCGATGTTTATACCTTGAACGAGATAGTACAGCGCCTTCTGGACAGGCTTGTTTTTGTAAGGATATGCGAGGACCGCCGCATAGTGCCTGCGCGCTCGATGGAAGAGCTTGCGCGCTACTGGCGCGAAGAGGGCCAGCGCCGCGACCTGATGACCGACCATCTCGCGCCTTTTTTCCATAAGCTTAACGAGCGATTCAACGGCGAGATTCTCCAGCCGCATGGATGCGAAATCTACAAACTCGACTCCGATCTTCTGGCTAAAATTATCGATAAACTTTACTTTCCCTCGTCCCCTTACCAGTTCAACATCATAGGCGTCGAGATTCTGGGTACTATCTACGAACGCTATCTGGGCAAGACCCTGCACGTTACCCCCAAACAAGCAAAACTCGAAGACAAGCCCGAGGTTCGCAAAGCGGGCGGAGTCTACTACACCCCCTCATACATCGTGCAATACATCGTCAAAAACACCGTTGGCAAGCTTCTTGAAAAACCCGGATTTACGCCTGAAGACGTCTCGAAGCTCAGGATTTTAGACCCTGCCTGCGGTTCGGGTTCGTTCCTTCTGGAAGCGTACGACAAGCTGCTCGAATGGCACCTTGAATACTACAAGGCTGTAGCGAAGGCGGGCAAGCAGAGCCGCATGATTGGCGCAGCCGATTTGCCCTACTTTACGGACGTTGACGGCGAGATCGAGCTTACCGCCGCAGAGAAGGCGCGCATACTCACAAACAACATCTACGGCGTGGACATTGACCCGCAGGCGGTGGAGATAGCCATGATGTCGCTGTATATCAAGCTTCTTGAAGGCGAGGTGCACTTCCCGTCGCACCGCCAGATTCTGCCGCACCTCAAGCGCAACCTGCGCTGCGGCAATTCGCTGATTGGTCCGGATTTTTATGAACAGCAGGGCGACTTGTTCGACACGAAAGAATCGCGCCGCATCAACGCTTTCGATTGGTACAGTAAAGAACACGGCTTCGGCGAGATTATGGCGCTGGGCGGCTTTGATGCGGTGATTGGGAATCCGCCGTATGGAGCAGGATTCTCAAAAGCAGAAAAGACATACTTCCAAACGCATTTTGGGACTACATCGGGCCGTTTCGAGAGTTATTGGTACTTTCTGGAAAAAGCAACTTGTCTGCTTAAAGAACATGGCTATCTAGGGTATATCGTTCCTGATACATGGTTCACACTTAAAGCAGCAGAAAAACTAAGGCGTTTTCTATTTAGTGCCGGTCGGATTAGCGAACTTATTGAGTTGCATGAGAATGTTTTTAAGCAAGCAAAAGTTGATGTTTGTCTTATCACGTATGAGAAAAGCAAGAATAAGGGAAATACAACTGTCAGAATTGCTTCAAAAAATCACACGCTTGAGGACTTTGCTCAACACCGGTTTGTTACTGAGTACGATATTGACCAAACTACTTGGTTGTCTGCTGCCGAAGCAAGAATTTCTCTTTCGCTTTCCCCTTTTGCTTCTAATTTGGTGGAACGAATAGCATGTATCTCTCAACTGCTAGGTAGTATTGCAATCGTAACTACAGGACCAAAGCCTTACCAAGTTGGCAAGGGAATTCCACCACAGACGAAACATACTCTCGCGTCAAAACCCTTTACTGCCCAATTCAAAAAGGACAGAACATTTCGAATTATGTTACGTGGTGAAGATATTAGTCGTTACTCTGATCCCACAGGTAAAACAAATGAATGGCTAAGTTACGGAGAATGGTTGGCTGAAGTTCGGAATCCTCTTGTGTTTAATAAACCACGTCTTCTCATTCAATCAATTCGTAACCCCAAACTCGAACGGCGTATCGTAGCGACTTTTGCTAATGACAACTCCGTTAATAATAACAGCATCACCAATGTCGTAGTGACTGATGAAGAACCAAGTATCTTCTATATACTTGGTATTCTTAATTCAGCACTTATCAATTGGTTTTTCGCTAAGTCATACAATATAGTAAATATCGATCCTCGTTATCTAAAGTTGACACCCATCCGCACGATAGACTTTAAAGACAAGAACGACAAGGCGATGCACGACCGCATGGTTGAGCTGGTCGAGCTGATGCTCAAGCTGAATAAGGAGCTTCACGGTACTTTTGACAAGGGGCTTAAGCCCCTTGTCTCCGTGCGTGTCTCCGAGCGCGACCGCGAGGCGCTCGAACGCCGCATTGACTACACCGACTCGGAAATTGACAAGCTCGTGTACAAGCTCTACGATCTAACCGACGAAGAGATTAAGATAGTGGAGGGCGGTTGATCCCCACTCATCTTAACCTCCTAGGGTTTAACGCTCACCGCTGACAACCCACCGCAGCCGGTTCACCCCACCTGGTAAATACCAAGGCTGCACTCATTCTTTCTAATTCATATACCTTAACTAACGAAAAGCCTTTTTCCCATATAATAAATCTTATCACTGGTTTATACCCATTTCAAGGTTTTCGGGATTGCCTGAGAGGATATTCTGCGCTTCCAACGAATCCTCAATCAACCTTGACAAATCTCAATAAAAACCATATACTCAACGCGCGAGGAAATCAAACAGGCGTAGGAGATAATCATGAGAAAAAAAAGTTTTGTATATGTAACATTGCTCGTACTTGCAGGGATCGTTGCGGCGTCCGCAGGTCTATCTGTAGGGATCGACGCCCGGCCCGGGTATGCCTTGTGGAGCGGCTGGTCAGGTCTGACCTGGAGCGTGAGCCCGACCGTCTACTGGCACGCACCCTCGAGGCCATACGGCTTCGGCGTAAACCTCGGTTACGGGTGTAACACCACAGTCTCAGGCGATTCGAGCCTGGACTTCTCGGCAATCCAGGCTTACGGAGCTGCACGGCTTCTGCCTATCCCGTTCATGTACCTCGAGGCTGCGGCAGGATACGGATTATTTACAGGAATTGAGGTCAGCGAAGGCCTTGACGAGGCGGAAATCCCTCAAGGAACCCCTCTTGCCAGGTTCGGTGTAGGCGCGCGCGTTCCCATTGGAGGCAAGCTCATCTGCGAAGTCGAGTTGGGCAACAGCCTGTTCTTTGCCTTCAGAAACTACTGGAATCCCGGACTCAAGGTCGGATTTACTTACGATTTCGGCATGGGTAAGATGCCCAGACCGATCGCGCTTGCATCGGACGTTGATACTATAAACCCGAAATCTGGCGTTGCGGCTGACCCCAACACGATTGCGGTACTCATGGGTGCATCGAACTACAAGCACTCGGACGTGGTCAGGGTCGAGTACGCGCTTCGCGATATGTATGTGATGCGCGACTACCTCGTGAAGATTCTCGGTTTCGCAGAAGAGAATGTCTTTGCCATAGAAGACCCTGTGCTTTCCGACTTCACCACCTGGTTCGGCACTCAGACAAGTCCGGACGGCAAGCTGGCACGCAAGGCCTCGGTCATGGATAAACCCAAGGTCTTTATCTATTATTCAGGTCACGGGGTACCGAGTCTTGCTACAGGCGACCCGTTCCTCGTTCCGACCGACTGCGATCCCAACTACCCTGAACAGGGCGGATATGCGCTGATGCAGCTTTACGAGAACCTCGAGGTGCTGGATGCTGCGGACGTGACGGTAGTGATAGACGCCTGCTTTTCCGGCTCCTCTCCCCAGGGTTCACTTCTAAGGAACGCCTCTCCCCTAATAATGGAGCCTTTGGAGTTTCAGCAACAGACCCCTTCAGAGTTCACTGTAATAACCGCTGCCGGAGGACGCCAGGTCGCCAACTGGCTGAATGAAGAAAAGCACGGGCTTTTTACCTACTACTTCCTTAAAGGGCTTCGAGGTAACGCAGACAACGGCGACCACCAGCTCACCTGGGGAGAACTCAAGACCTACGTAGAGTCCCAGGTCTCCAAGGCCGCAGCAGATCTGGACCGCGAGCAGATACCTGTGTTTTCAGGCGACGAGGAAAAGGTACTCACGGAGTTAAGGTAATGAAGACCGCAGTAAAGTACCTCGCCTTTCTATGGATCGTAGCGTTTCTTGCCTGCGACGCCATTGACCAGGGTGATCTAACCGGTAAAGGGGTTCTGAGTATAATTACCCGGCCTACAGGATGCGAGGTTTTCATCAACGGCTCAAGACAGAATGAGAAGACCAACTGCATCCTGGATTCTATCTCGAAACAAAAAGAAGTAGTCGTGAGACTCGTAAAAGGAAACTATGTGGACTGGACCGATACCGTCAATATGACGAATATCGATACCTTTTACATAGACGAGACCTTCACAGGCGATCTCGAGGTAAAATCCACCCCGGAAGGTGCGGAAATATTCCTTGCCGATACCGGCACCGGACATACGACACCCCATAAATTTACGGAGTTCATTGCCGGTCCATATAAAGTTAAACTAAAGAAAGACGAGTACCTGGACTACGAACAACAGGTGACGGTATACACCGATCAGACCGCGACGGTGGATGCGGTACTCGTAACGGATGTTACAGGCATTGAATGGATTCTGATTCCTTCGGGATGGTTCACGATGGGCAGCTCGGAGGAAGACTCGGAGTCTTGGCCCGAGGAAAGACCGCAGCACGACGTCTACCTGGATGCTTACTACATCTCGAAGTGCGAGATAACTAACGAGCAGTTTTGCGAATTCCTGAACGATTACGGCAACACATACCAGGGTCATACGTGCATAGATCTCGACCCGGACGAGTGCCAGATATACTACAGTGACGCCGACGAGAAATATTACGTAGAGACCGGGATGAACGATAATCCTGTTATCTATGTATCTTGGTATGGAGCCAGGGGATTTTGCCAGTGGGCGGGCGGGCGCCTTCCCACCGAGGCTGAGTGGGAAAAGGCCGCACGGGGAACCGACGCCAGAAAGTATCCCTGGGGCGACACCCCGCCTTCGAGCTCACTAGCCAATTACGGAGGCGAGATAGGGGCTTCCAAATCGGTGGGTTCATACCCTGACGGGGCGTCGGCTTACGGATGCCTGGACATGGCCGGGAACGTACTCGAGTGGGTTGCGGACTGGTACAGCCCGTCCTACTACGAGATAAGTCCTGATTCCAATCCCCAGGGTCCGGAAAGCGGCACCTGCCCGGTAAAGCGCGGCGGAAGCTGGTATTTCGCCGCAACCACCCTGAGATGCGCTTTCCGCCATCACGACTACGATTACCCGTTCGACGGCTGGGACGACGTCGGATTCCGTCCGGCCAGGGATTAAGGAGACAGTATGAGATTTATTTGTTTTGCACTAGCAATAATTGCCGTGGTGATCGGCGTCAGCTGCGAAGGTCTGACTCCCGACGATATCATTGGCAAAGGTTATGGAAACCTGCTTATAACATCAGAACCAACGGGATGCACGGTATACATCAACGATTCAAAACAGGATGATACTACGAATTGTGTAATCGATTCAATGCCCAGGGAAGAAGAGTTGATTGTGCGACTCACCAAGGATGACTATATCGATTGGGTAGATACGGTACAGATAGAAGACGAAGACACCGTAAAGATAGACGCGGTTCTCGACAAAGACATACCTGAAATCGAATGGATTCACGTACCTGCCGGTTCTTTCTACATGGGATGCCCTGAATGGGACGAAGACGCCTACGATGACGAGATGCCGCAGCACAGTGTCTACCTTAACGGCTACTACATCTCCAAGTACGAGATAACCAATGCCCAGTTCTGCGAGTTCCTTAACGAAAACGGAAATCTCTATCAAGGTTTTGAGTGTATTGTTCTTGAAGGCGGCTGGGAATTATGCCAGATATACGAGTCGAGCGGGAAATACTACGTAGATGCCGGGAAGGAAGACTATCCGGTGATCGACGTAACCTGGTACGGAGCCAAGGGATTTTGCCAATGGATAGGTGGTCGTCTGCCGACCGAGGCCGAGTGGGAGAAAGCGGCACGGGGTACGGACATGAGAAAGTACCCTTGGGGCGATGAAGATCCAACCGAAGCCCGTGCAAAGTACGGAGACCCTGACTCCACAAGAGTCAACACCGTACCTGTAGGCTACTACACTGACGGCGTATCGGCATACGGATGCTTTGAGATGGCAGGCAACGTAGCCGAGTGGGTTGCGGACTGGTATTATTACGATTATTACGAGGAGAGCCCTGAGGAGAATCCCCCGCGTCCGGAAACCGGTTCTTACAAGGTTTTTCGCGGCGGCTGTTGGTACTGGTGGTACGATTCCGATCTAAGATGTACCGACCGTGAAAAAGACTACCCTTACCTCGCCTTCATCGATCTCGGCTTCCGCCCGGTGAAGGACGAGTAGTTCAGTTGATTTGTTAAAAAGGTCGATTACTTTCTGCCTCGGTGGAAGATGAGAAAGTGAATAAGCAAACCAAAAAAACGAGAGGAGAAAACGTGGAACAATCCGCATATCCAGCACAAAAGGAAACCGCAAATGGCGCTGTTGCGTCGCTGGTTCTGGGAATCATCAGCCTGATCTTTACGGCTAGTGTAATAATAAGCATCGTACTGGGTATTATCGCAATCGTACTAGGCAACAAGGCACGCAAGCAGATTCGTGAAGAACCTGACCGCTACGAAGGCGACGGCATGACTATAGCAGGCATCGTTCTGGGCGCCCTGGGATTGGCCGGTGGAGCGATCTTCTTAATTGTCTGGTTGATTATCGGTTTATCCGCGGCAGCCTACTGGATGTAGACCCGTCATACACAAACCGACACACTAAGGCGCAACACTCGTATCACTCCGATTTTCTTCTTTAACCGGTGTCTGCGTAAGGATAT
The DNA here is from genome assembly GCA_016934635.1 of Caldifarciminota bacterium. GTDB lineage: Bacteria > Hydrothermota > Tepidihabitantia > B3-TA06 > B3-TA06 > WJJO01. The sequence goes on along the minus strand of JAFGSK010000003.1, from coordinate 127,196 downwards.
GACATGCCATCACAGACCCCGGTTACGGTTTTACGGCAAGTGATTAGCGTATTCGACCTCAAGATCACCAGTAATGGTCATAAAACTTATCTTATACCGCGGCTACTGATTAACAATGCCGTCAGATTAAGTCAAGAGTAACTCTTTCAATCGACAGCCGATTCTTCGTTACACTAAAATCTAGTTGGAGCCGGTAACGTACTCGTTGACGAGTTGAGATACACCCTGGTTAGCTTCAGTAATTGCCTGGGGGTGTTGCGGGGTAAAAACTACTTTAATCCCGTCCCTATGAACGACGGTTCTTATCGCCTGCCGCCAATCTGAAAGCTTGAACGCATGCGTTACGAGTTTCTCTGCGCCCTTGAGCTTGGGAAGCATTGCTACGGCCTTTATGAAGTCTTCGTTAGAGTAGATGTAACTCCCGAGTAGTTTCACTTCCCTGAACCAGTAGGGTGCAAAGTTATGCTTCATTTCTCCTGGCGAACCCAGGAGGATGAGCTTTCCGCCCTCTCTTACGGCCCAGGAGGCTTGATCAAGGCTTACCTTGCTTCCTGCGGCATCTATTACTACGTCGAAACCGCCCCTTGACCCAGTCGGACCTATAATGGATTTATACGCTTTTGCACCGATCCCTGCCGCGGCTTCCAAGGTGTTCTCGCAAACCTTGTCCGCCCCGAACTCGAGGGCCAGAGTCCTTTGTTTTAAGTATCGCGCAAGGACGTTCATCTCTCCTTTGTACCCAAGGGTCCTCAGTAACTTTATCGCCATGAGGCCGATAGTTCCCGCCCCGATTATTAAGACGCTCTTGTCGGACTTCAAATCCACGTTCCTTAATCCCCGCAAGACCACTGCCAGGGGTTCGGCAAGGACCGCTCGTTCGTCCGGTACATCATCCGGGACTTCGTGTATCTTTGCCGGATGTACGGCTATCGTCTCGGACCAACCGCCTGGAAGGTCACGGCAGAATCCCAGCATCCCGGCAGAGAACTGGCCTTCAGCGACGTTCAAACATAAATGTTCTTCCCCGTTCCTGCATGCCTCGCAAGGTTCCAGGCTCCGTTCACGACATGCAAGGCAGGGATTAACGACCACTCGTTTACCGTCCGTCTCACCCAGGATCTCGTGGCCGGGCACCGCTGGAAATGAAAAGAATCCAGAAAGACGTGGCGAGTTCTTGCCGTACATAAGCGCGAGGTCGGAGCCGCAGATACCGCACATCCTTACCTTGATACGTTTCCAGTCAGGCAGATATTCCGGTTCAGGGATGTCCCTAAGCCTGAGCGGAAGTAATCCGACCGGGTAGGATTTTTTTAAGACCTTAGCTAAAAGATAAGCCGGTACCGACGGATAATAGCAAAGCGCCTTCATTCCATGGGAACGTGCTTCAGGAGCTTTCCGTCAATTCGTTCGAGGATGTGAGAAAGGCTTCGGCCTGTAACGGTCAGACCGTGGTTCTTTAACCCGACGATGGTTTCCGCAGGATCAGCTGCATCGCGAACCTTTTCGGCCACGGCCTGGCCTAATTGGTATGTCCCGCACGGGTATTGAAACAACGTGGTCGGCACACCTTCCATCCATGCGTGAACGTGGATGATTGCTTTTACCTCTGGATGTTCCTGGTATATCAACCAGTGCTCGATTGCATCCACCGAAACCCTGCGCGGCTCGACGATCGTTGGAACCGAAAGCACGATTGCGTTCTCACGCCTGTCGTACCCCTTGACCATGAGTATATCCCGGCCTACGACGCGGAGTTTTGACTTGTCCACACCAGAAGCGCTCATCCAGAAACGTTGTTCGTCCTTCCTGACGGACAGGTTTCCATAGGATAAGCCTCCGATTCCATAAAGCCGCTGCACGTGACGAAAATCCTTGGGCGGCAGTATCTTGTCTATCGGGAATGCAGCAGGCAGAAGATCCCACTCGCCGAGTTTCTTGCCTGCCTCACTCAGCATGCCGGAAAGCTCGTCCCCGTTCCAGAGCTCGGGTTCGAGGTCAGGCTCGAACCTGTTCTTGACAACCAGAACGGAGGAGGCCATCGGGTGTATTCGTTCGAACAGACGATCGTAGAAGCCCTCGGAAAAATCCTCGACAAAGTAACCCAGGTCAAGGGTGAAGAAGTGCGCTCGCTTTCCCGGGATATAGACGAGCAGCATATTCGAAAGGGTACGGACCAGGTAGGGATACCACTCCTCAATCGGATTGGAAGGGGCCTTTGAGACCTCCATTAGAGAGAGCACAAAGGTTTCAGGGATATTTCGACGATAGGCTTTTACCCCGTCATTTGACAGGAAATTCAGTGCAACCCGGGGTGTGTTGGTATTCTTGACGTAGCAGTACCCGTTCGCCTCGAACACGGTCCTCAGGCGCTGAACCAGGCCATCAAGTTCTGCAGACGCCTGGCCGTTGAAATTGAAGGTCAGGGTCTGCCTGTCCATACGCCACGCTTAATCCGTTTCACGTAAGATTATGCCCAGCATCCTCGCGCTTGTCAACCCGTCCCGCAAACTCTTGAAGACATTATTTATCAACGAATTTTTAAACATAATGCGGCCTATCCCCTCACCCTAACCGTCCAGAGGCCGTCCCGAAGGGAAAGGAGAACATACTTTCCCTCTCCCGCCGGGAGAGGGATCAAGGGTGAGGGTATTGCCTCAACCCTAACTCTGCGTAAACTTACTCATTGCTCCTTTTTGCTTACGCAAAAAGATCGCATAAAAAACGAAACCGAAACTTGCACATGTTGACTATCGGAGGAATAATTAGTTGAGAAATAAAGCAACCGAAGAAAACTTTTTCTATATCACCACGCCCATCTACTACGTCAACGCTGAACCCCACATAGGACATACGTATACGACTGTTCTTGCCGACACCCTAGCCCGGTTCTGGAGGGTCTACGGCAAGGAAGTGTACTTCCTCACAGGCACTGACGAGCACGGCGACAAGATAATGCAGGTGGCCCGGGACGCCGGGGTCGAGGTTGCAGAATACGTGGACAGGATTTCAGGGATTTTCAAAACAACCTTCGAGGAGTTGGGCTTCACCTACGACAGGTTCATTAGGACTACTGACAAAGACCATGAGGAAGTGGTTAAAGGTATTCTCAAGAAGGTTTACGATGCAGGGGACATCTACTTCGGGGAATACGGCGGATACTACTGCGTGGGCTGCGAGCGGTTTTACACCGAGAAGGAAATGGTGGACGGTCGCTGTCCTGACCATCAGACGCCTCTCGAGTACATTGCCGAGAAAAACTACTTCTTCAAGATGAGTAAATACCAGGACTGGCTGGTAAATCACATCAAGGAAAACCCTTCTTTTATAGAGCCTGAACGCCACCGAAACAAGGTACTTTCGTTCCTCGATGACCCTCTTGCCGACTTGTGCATCTCGAGGCCCAAGGACAGACTGCCCTGGGGAATCCCCTTACCGTTCGACGATAACTACGTTACCTACGTGTGGTTCGACGCTCTCATAAACTATCTTACCGGTATCGGTTACCCTGACGGCGCGAACTTTGCCAAGTACTGGCCTGTGGTTCACCATCTTACTGCAAAGGATATCCTTATCCCGCACGCTATATACTGGCCGACCATGCTCAAGGCCATGGGTCTCGATCCCTATAAGACCCTGAAGATTCACGGCTACTGGCAGGTGGATGAAACCAAGATGAGTAAGTCACTCGGAAACGTGGTCAGGCCCCTGGACATGAAGCTCAAGTACGGGTTCGAGCAGTTTCGCTACTTTCTTTTGAGAGAGATGAGCTTCGGTCTGGACTCCTCGTTCTCGGAGGAGCTTCTGGTGGAGCGCATCAACTCCGATCTGGCCAACGACCTGGGAAATCTGGTATCAAGGGTTCTGGGTATGACCGAGCGCTATCAGGACGGTGTGGTGAAAAAGGTTGAAGGGCACGAGGGGAAACTTGCCGATGTTGCCGAGGGTATCGCTGACGAACTTCCCGGACTGATGCAGGGCTTCCGGTTTCGAAAGGCAATCTTAAAGATATGGGAACTGGTAACCGCTGCGAATGCTTATGTCGAATCGGTTGCACCGTGGACTCTGAACAAGGAGGGAAAACATGAGGAGTTGGCCGGTGTTCTTTACGCCTTACTTGAGGTTATCAGAATCCTTGCTGTATTTCTGACGCCCTTCATGCCCGAAACCTCGGTAAAGATACTGACCAAGCTTGGTTTGGAACTTACAGGGGACAAAGTGTTTGAAGAACTGGTTATGTGGGGACAACTGCAGGACGGCTCAAAGGTTCAAAAGGGCGAAGCGCTCTTTCCCCGCGTCGAGTATTCGCCTGAGTGAATAGAAGGCCATGATTCTCATTTACTAATCTCTGAACGTCTAATAATCTGGTTATGCTTCACGTCAAGGATTTAAGGGTCAACTTCGGTTCGGTTGAACTTCTCAAAGGGATTTCGACGGACCTCAATCCCGGAGAGGTACTGGTAATAACCGGGCCGAACGGATCGGGAAAGTCAACCCTTCTTTCATGCATTGCAGGAGAGATAGAACCGGCAGCCGGGACAATTAATCTCAGCAAGGGCACAACACCAGCCTTCCTGAAGCAGGAAACCCCGGCCTTTCAGGGATCTGCGATGGAGTTCCTGCTTTCCGTTACTCCGCCGATTTACACAGCTTATATGAAGATGAATGCATCTTCCCAGGATACTGCTGAATTCGCAGATTCGGTCAGTTTGTTCGCGGACTCGGGCGGGTACGAACTTACCTCCGAGTTGGAGCAGATTGCATCGTATTTCGGTCACGAAGACCTCGAACGCAGGCTTTCGACATTTTCCGAAGGCGAAAAGCGAATCCTGGCTCTGATTAGACTTCTTGCGAGCAAAGCCGAACTACTGCTTCTTGACGAGCCTTTGAATCACCTGGATATCTCGATGAGGGTGTTTACCGAGCAATTCGTCCTTGCAGAGAAGAAGAAGGGGCGGTGCTTCGTTATCGTAACCCACGACCGGGTGTTTTCAGACCGGGTTGCAGACAGGACACTCTATCTCCAGAGAGGCGAAGGGATAACCGTAAACGGCGGTATCTCTCAGATGCTCGCGCATCTGGAACTTGAACTGGAGGCAAAGAAGAAGCACGCGGCGGATCTCGAGCGCAGGATATCAAGACTCGAAGCCGAGGTTGTGCAAAGGAAGACCTGGGCCGGACGCAAGGAGCACTCCGCTCGCAAAGAGCGAAAGCTATACGACGGAGCATTTCTTGCCTCTCGTGCTGCGCGCATGGCAAAACGCAGCAAGGCAGCAGCCGCTCGACGAGAAAGAGCCCTCAAGGAACTCTCCGGTGAAAAACCTTTCGTTGAGAAGAAGATTCACTTATCTTTTGAAGACTATGAAGTCAATAATCGCCTGGTAGTGACCGCCGAGGGGATTTCGAAGGGTTTTAAAAAAGGACCCGTGATCCTTAACCTCGGACTGCGCGTAACCACCAGGGACAGGATTGCCATAATCGGTCAGAACGGCTCCGGAAAAACCACAATCATGCGAACATTGCTTGCTGATATTCATCCGGATGCCGGTAAGGTTCATTTGAGTAAACATGTAAATTTCTCATACCTACCCCAGAACATCGAGGCCTATTTTCGCCGCCAGACTCTTCTGGATAATCTTACTCGTGAAGGAATCGAAGCCTCAAAGATCAGACAGTATCTTGGTGCGGCAAGGCTTGGTTCCGAAAAGGCGCTTCGACCGGTGTCGACCCTGAGTCGGGGTGAACTGATGCGGGCGGCAATCGTAGGCGCTATCCTGGATAAAGCCGAGTTCCTGTTTCTGGACGAGCCGACAAATCATCTGGATATCGAATCCCTGACAGTCCTGGATAGCCTTCTGGATTCCTTTCCCGGAGGAATGCTTTTTATCTCTCACGACCGCAGCTTCATAGCCCGGCATGCATCCACTATCTTCCTGCTCGAAAACAAAACCCTGAAACCTTACTACTTCTAGCCCTAGGTGATCAAGGGTTCAACGTAGTTCTTCCAGACCCATCCGGCCTTGACCTTCAAATCCTCCAGATTCCCATTGTTTTCTATCACAATCCGGCACAGCCTCCGAAACTCGTCTTCCGTCCTCTGATTGCGAAGGACAGCCCTTGCACGCTTGGCCCTAATCTTTTTCTGCTCCAGTCGTTTAATGGATGTCTCCTCATCTGCAACCACCGCGATCACGAGATCGCACCTCTGGGCCAGGGTCCAGTCCAGGAGCAGTGCGGCATCTATTACGACCACAGACTCTTGCGTCTTGCCTATAATGTATTCCAGCTCACCCACGAGAGCCGGATGCACGATGGCGTCGAGTCGCCTCAGGGCCAAAGGGTCGCTGAATACTACCTCCCCCAGCTTCCTTCTCGAAACCTCACCGTACTCGTCAAAAACCTTGTTGGAAAATGTCGCCTTGATGTCTTTTTTGATCGCAGGAATTGCGTAGAGCTTCCATGCAATCTTGTCGGCTTCAAAGAGCCTTGCCCCGTGTCCGGCGAGCATCTTTGAAAAAGTCGACTTCCCCGCACCCAGGCGTCCGACGACCCCGACAATTACCTTCCTTTCTTTATCTGAAACCATGGTTCATATCCGGATTTTTTAAGGATTTGAAGCGATCAGCCGACGCCTTTGCGTTGCTTTATCTCTGAGACGAGTTGCGGAACGACCTCGAACAGGTCTCCGACGATTCCCACATCAGCAACCTTAAATATGGGCGCATTCGGGTCCTTGTTTACCGCGATTATGTAGTCCGAGGACTGCATCCCTACAAGGTGCTGGATAGCTCCTGACACGCCAAGCGCTATATAAATCTTCGGGGATACGGTTCTTCCGGTCTGGCCGACCTGATGCGAGTAGTTAATCCATCCTGCATCAACTGCCGAGCGTGAGGCGCCCACAGCACCTCCGAGTAAATCTGCCAACTCCTGTATCAGGGAGAAGTTCTTGGGGTCTTGAAGGCCCCTGCCCCCGGTCACAATTATGTCTGCCTCTGAGATATTCGCATGGGAGGTATCGTCCAGGACGAACTCGAGGAACTTCACCCGGTTCGTAAGGGAATCTGCGGAAAGCTCGGTCACGGTTCCGGAGGAGGAGTAGGGTTCGGCCAGGGGTTTCATGACCTTTGGCCGGACAGTGGCCATCTGAGGCCGGTGCTCGGGACAAACGATGGTTGCCATGATGTTTCCGCCGAACGCAGGCCTGGTCTGGCGGAGCAGGCGTTTTTCGGTATCGATATCGAGCCCGGTGCAGTCTGCTGTCAGTCCTGCTTGAACCTTGACAGCTATCCTAGAAAAAAGCGAGCGACCGATAAAGGTTGCCGCACCCAGAAATATTTCGGGTTTGCGTTCGGTAATCAAGCGAGCGATGACCTTCGAGTACGGTTCCACACCGAAGCGGGAGAGTTCCTCGTTCTTTACATACAGGACCTCGTCCGCACCTGCCTTAAGAAGCTGGGCAGGGTCCCGAACGTCTGATCCAAGCAGCACCGCTGTTACCGCCGTTACGGGCACGTTGAGTTTTTCAGAAAGTGCTCTGGCCGCACCCAGCAGTTCGAACGAACAGGACTGTATCTCGCCCCTGCGCTGTTCTGCAAAAACCCAGATGCCGCGCCACTGGGAAGGATCAATCCCGACGCTTCTTTCGACCTCTTCGACTTCTAATGCATTCACAGGACAAACCGGGACACAGGCGCCGCACAAGGTGCACGTTTCGAGCACAACAAGCCTTCCTGAGTGAATCTCGAGAGACCCGAAGGGACAGGAAGGGATGCACTCCTCGCAAAGTGTGCACGCGTCGTGATCGATCTTCAATCCCATCAGATGAGCCCTTTTGCGGAAAGCCTGTCCGCGATTATTTTTGCGGCCTCGTCGGGTTCGGTGTCGGCGAAGAGTTCGCCTTCCTCGCGAGCAGGCGGGGGGAAAACCTTTATTACCTGGGTAGGTGAGCCTTGAAGTCCTACATCTGACTCTTTCACGTCGAGGTCGTCGAACGTCCAGACAGGAATCTCGGCCTTCTTTGCCGCCATCTTTCCCCTAAGACTGGGCAGGCGCGGTTCGTTTAGTTCCTTCACGGTCGAGATAAGGCAGGGAAGCGGAAGTTCAAGTCTTTCCGAGCCTTCCTCCCACATGGATTGAACCCTGATAACCCGTGCTCCTGGGTCAAGCTCTTCGACCTTACGGACAAAGGTCGCCTGCGGGATATCGAGAAACTCGGCGATGCCGGGTCCGACCTGTGCTGTATCGCCGTCTGCAGCCTGCTTGCCTGTAAGGATGAGATCGTAGTCAGCGATCTTTCGGATCGCTGCAGAAAGGGTCAGGGCGGTGGCCCATGTATCTGCGCCTGCAAATTTCACGTCCGAGATAAGGATTGCCCTATCAACACCCATCGAGATCACTTCCCTTAAGGCCTGCTCAGCCTGCGGCGGGCCCATGGATACGGCAATCACTTCGCCTGAAAATTTTTCCTTGAACAGAAGCGCTTCCTCGACCGCATAAAGGTCGAAGGGATTGACCATTGCAGGCACACCTTCACGGATAAGGGTGTTTTTTTCAGGATCAACCCGTACTTCGGTAGTATCAGGCACCTGCTTGATACATACGATGAACTTCATATTATCTGAGGTAGTTTATCCTTCAAAGCGCTTGAATGCCAGGGTTACGTTGTGTCCTCCAAAGCCAAAGGAATTGGATATCCCCACATTGATCTTCTTTTCTCTTGCCGAGCCAGGCACATAGTCAAGGTCACATCCTTCACCCGGTTTTTCAAGATTGCGCGTAGGGTGAACTTTACCAGTGAATATGGAAAGTGCAGTGACTGCCGCCTCCAAACCGCCGGCGCCGCCCAACAGATGACCGGTCATTGACTTGGTCGAAGAAACCCAGAGCTTTTCTGCATGGGTATTGAATACCCCGTGAATCGCCATCGTCTCCATCGAATCGTTGAGTTCGGTAGAGGTTCCATGAGCATTTACGTAATCCACGTCTTCAGGATTGATTGCGGCTTCTTCAAGAGCCATGCGCATCGCCAGTTTTGGACCTCTTCCATTAGGATCAGGGGCAGTCATGTGATAGGCGTCTCCGGAAAGCCCGAAACCGACAATCTCGGCGTAAATCCTTGCGCCCCGCTTGCGGGCGCGCTCCAACTCCTCCAGGATGAGGATTCCCGAGCCCTCTCCTATCACGAAACCGTCACGGTCAGCGTCGAAAGGCCTGGATGCGCGCTCGGGTTCGGTGTTTCTTCTTGAGATAGCCCTCATATTGGCAAAAGCCGCCACACTGCAGGCTGTGAGCGCCGCTTCAGTTCCTCCGGTGATCATCAAATCGGCCTTGCCCTGCTTGATCATCTCGAAAGAGCAACCCACGGCATGAGCACCCGAGGCGCATGCCGAGACAGTACAGAAGTTGGGTCCGCAGATGCCGTATTCGATTGAAACCAGTCCCGAGGCCATATCAGGAATCATCATCGGGATAAGCATGGGTGAAACACGATTGGGTCCACGTTCAAAGAACTTCTCAAGTTCCTGTTCCCAGATCTTAATACCGCCGATACCGACGCCTATAAGGACTCCACAGCGCTCCGGGTTTTCTTTATCAAAGGTTATACCTGCGTCCGTTACCGCCTCCCCGGAACTCCAGATCGCGAATTGACAGAACCGATCCATCCGCTTGGCCTTCTTGAAGTCAATACGCTGGGTAGGGTCGAAATCCCGGACCTCGGCGGCAATCTGAACTTCAAGTTCGGAAGGATCAAAACTCGTTATCCGGTTGATACCGTTCTCTCCGGCAAGAAGCCCATTCCAACATGTTGAGGTATCAAGCCCCAGTGACGTTATTAATCCGACGCCCGTTACTGCCACTCGGCGATCCATCCTATATTCCTTCGCCGGCAGCCTAAATCAGTTATCCCCGAGCTTTTTCTCCAGATAATCCAGCGCCTTGCCAACAGTTTCAAGCTTCTGTGCATCTTCGTCAGGGATCTCAATGGAGAACTTTTCCTCGAACGCCATAATAAGCTCGACCGTATCAAGGGAATCGGCACCGAGATCGTCGATAAACTTCGCTTCCTTGGTCACCTTCTCAGGCGGCACGTGGAGTTGTTCCACGATTATGTTCTTTACATCGTCGAATAGAGCCATGTATTTCCTCCTTAAAGTCTTAGACCGAAGTCTACCGGAAACAATCCCCTTGTCAAGCATAGTAAAATTTTCCAAATGTAACCCTCTGTTGACATATATTTCAACCTCCAAAATATTCGTTAAGTTGTCGATTTCAAGCCAGAAAATATCAAATATCACTCTGCTCCAACTCTATTCTGAGTGCAGTGGTTGACCATTCTTTCACTGGGATCAATGTCATTAAACCTGTGACGGGAATCGGGGTCTAATGATATACGTAGTCGGGATATGCGTGAGGTCTGGAGTTTTTTTAAGACTTTTCACTAAACCGAGGCGAGATGATACTCAACATAAAAACCAGGCCCCTTACCGGCTTGACAGCCCATATCCTCAGGCGTATGCTTGGTCAAAACAACAAAGGAGAGGCAATGAAACGGGCTTTATCGATTATGGTAGCCGCTATAGCCGCCACAGCCTTTGCGGACGGAGGCATATTTCCGCCTCCGGGAGTGAGCGTTTACGAACCCTTTCAGTACGCCGTTATTGAACACGACGGCAGTACCGAAACACTTCACCTTCTGGTTCGCGTTGCAGGCGAGGCCTCGGAGTTCGGATGGATAGTTCCCTTGCCTAAAGAACCTGAGATCGGTGAAGATACGATCGACCTGTTCGAGGAAATACTCGATATGTCAAACCCGGATTACGGTTACGGTTTCGGATGCATGGGACCGGGTTACGGGGACCTTTATGACGGGAACGGCGAACGACAGGTCGATATAATTTCACAAGGAAGCGTAGGAATGCTCGACTGGAAAACACTCGCGGCCCAGGACCCAGCCGATCTCTTCTCGTGGCTTCAAGACAACGGATTCCCGATAACGGATACTACCGATACGACCTCGGAACAGGACAGCCTAAGGGCGGTGGAAATCTTTGCAGATTACGTATCGCGCGACTGGGTGTTCGTGGTGTTTACCGTGGATTCAATCACCGATTCCGACGCCAACCTCCAGCCTGTGAAATTCATTTTTCCGTCGACTGACATCGTCTACCCGATGAAGATAACATCCCTTAATGCGGAGATAGACGGTTACTACGATCCGTACTCCGAGGCGTCCTACTACGACTACTACTATCACGATTATCTGGAGTTGTTCCTGTTCGTTATCGCGGATCACCGGGTCGAGGTGGATACGGGCTGCGGCGACATCTCCTGCACCTACGCAAACAAGATTACGAAATCCGAGTACGCTTCTATTGAAAAGCACTTTCCTGCGGTCGCCGCGATCTCCGAGGAAGGGAAATTCATCACAAGGATTGAGGCTATCTTCTGGAACCCTGAACAAGTGGATGCGGATTTCGTGATGGTTGCCGCGGAAAAGGACTCCGAAAACTACTATGGATACACTGCAGGTGGACCCGCCCTGGCCTTGCTTCCTCTGGCCTTCGTGTTCGGCGCGTGTGCCGGGATATCGTGGGTTCGCCGGAAGAGGAAAAGAAAGTAGTAGATAAAAAAAAAAGCCCCTTCTGGGGCTTTTTTTCATTCTATTCGTTCTAACTGTTGCTCGAAGGCTTGAGCTTGCCGAAAAGGATCTCTGCCAGCTCAAGCATCAAGCCCTCTCCCATGATCTCAAAGGCGGCGTCCAGGCTGAAATTGAGATCAAAGCCTTTCCTGCGAAGAATCACTCCACCTTTTATAAACGCCTCTTTTGCCCCTTTTGCCCATGAAGATGTCCTAAAACGTTTCTTATCCGAAGATGAGAGAAGTACCTGCGCTCCTTTGCCCTGTTCTTTCACGATACGCTCCAGGATAGCCGCGTATTGCCTGGATTTCGTGAATTTGCTGGACGCTTCATCAATCGCCTGCTTTATAAGTTCGTGCCGCACGGCCAAAACCTGTCTGCGGGCGCCCAGCCTGGCCTCGGATAGTATCTCGCGTTGGATTCGTTCGGCTTCTTCGGCTGCAAGCTTGGCAGTCTCCTTGCGGTACAGGGCTTCGTGCTCCTTGCTTTCTTTGGAGAGTTTTGCCTTGCGCTTGATGTAATCAGCCTCGATCTCACTCACCCTCGCCCTTGCGTCGGATATAATCTTGGCGCTTACCTTGTTGGAAGACATCTTCAGATGCCGAGCCAGATGAAGATAGTTATTAGAAGACCGAGTACTGCGTAAGTTTCAACCATGGCTCCATAGATCACTGCCTTTGTCGAGTCTTTGGGCCGCTTGGCCGCCATCTCTACTCCTGACGCGCAAACCTTACCTTGATGAATGGCCGAAAGCAATCCTGTAAACGCCACAGGAAGCCCGGCAAAGAAGAATTTAAGACCGGTCCAGATGTTCATGGTTATTTCCGCACCGCCGCCCATAATACCCATCTTGGAAAGGATAAGAAAGGCGGCAAGGAATCCGTAGAAGCCCTGTGTCCCGGGAAGAACGACCAGGATAAACAGCGAACCGAACTTGTCCGGGTCCTCGGCCAGCACGCCGTTGGCGACCTTGGCTGCATATCCGATTCCGATAGCCGAACCGATTCCTGCAAATATTGCGGCGAATGCCGCTCCGAGAATGCCTATTCCCAGCCCCAGAGCCTGGGGATCGACTTCTATTCCCATCTATTTCCTCCTTGTTACTTTGACGTAACGGGTTTTCAATTCAAACGGTTCAAACGGAGTACCGCCTCCTTGGAAAAACTGGGGAAGGTACTCAACGTACTGCAAACGTAAGGTGTGCACAAATCCACTCAAAGCGCTCATGACCAGATTGTACACATGCCCGATAATCAAAACCACAAGCATCAGTATAATCGAGACAACCGGGATCCCGGTAAACATCCAGGCTATCTGGTTGAACGCGGCGGCCACACCGGCGGTAACCATTCCCAGGGCCATGAGACGCACGTAGGAAAGGACTATCCCTAAAACCCCGGTGGTGTTGGAGTAAATATTGTATGCGCCCCAGATGATGCGCCCGCCCCATCCCTTAAGAACAACAAGGGCAAAAACGAGATTCAAAAGGAACATGATCACGAGCAGCAGGTTACCGCGAAGAAACGCTACACCCTCAAATGCACCGAGCAAGCCTGCGATATGCAGGCCTATACTCGCAAGCCCCAGAACCCCGAACACAATACCCGGAATCTTCAGGGTATGTTCGGTAAACCCCTTGTAGACTGCGTAAAGCCAGAGAATGGTCAGGATGCCTACCAGAATCCCCTTCACGACGATTCCTTTTATTGGTAAAATCCCCATACCCTTGGCTCCGGCCAGGAGAGCGGCGGTCATCGCCGCCCACAGGATGATGGAACTGGTCACAGGTGTCGGACCGGGACGGTTGGAGAGGACGAGCGTTACCCCCAGACTCACGATGATGAGGATGATCGCTGCGAACAGGGGCAGGCCCTTGAATGCTTCCGGCAGGATTCCGAAAAGGGTGCCTGCGATGAACGCAGCCGAGATGAAGATCAACAACCACGGCAGGCTTTCAAACAGGGCGGCTCCGTAACGCCTGGTCCGGATTCCGTCCACCACCGCGATACCGATGCCGAAAAGCATCTGGAAAAAGCCAAGGCCAAGCGAGAGGTAGAAGAAAGGCATCGGGTTCTTGAGGGGATCAAACCAGATCAAGGCGTCCCGGAATTGCATAAGCCATGGTATCTGGAGGAAATCAGGCATGTTACCGAACCATGAACCGGTCATTGCCCCGGTTACTATGGTAAATATCCCGCCGTAAAACAGTATCCAGAAAAGGTTCCCTTTCATCTTCCTCACCCAGATCAGATAGGCTGTTACCAGCGTCATTACAAGGCCGTATCCTGCATCGGTGAGGCATAAGGCGAAGAACAACGCAAAGAACGGGGCCATAAACGGGGTGGGATCGGCCTCGATGCCGTCCGGGGTGCCGTACATCTTCATGATCATCTCGAAAGGTTTGATTATGCCCGAATTCTCTAGAGCCACCGGAATCTTCTCGTCCTTGCGAGGCTTGACTGTCTGGACCTCCGATGCAGAAAACGAGGCGACGGTATCGTCTAATCTCTTGCGATCGTCTATGCGAACCCATCCTTGGATAAATGCCGCCTCCTCCGATTCATCCATCTTCGAGTACTCTTGCCTGAGATACCCCTCGTTCTCGTAAAGATCAAGGGCGGTCTCAAATCCTGAAAGCTCAGCACTCATCTCGCTGGCTTTCTCACGAAGCTTTACACGTTCGCTTTTGATTGCTTCGAGCAGCTTCAGGCGCTTCCTGATTTCATTTTTCACAGGTTCTGTAAAACCTGCAAGTTGAACCGTCTTTACCCCGCAGGCCTTCAGGATATCCTCCACGGCGTCCTCCTCAGCCCTGGGGAATATCACTAATGCATAGGCTGTCTCGTTTTCTTCCTTGACTATCTGAAGGCCGGTATCTAGGCTGTCAAGCTCCTTGCGAAGGCTCTGGGCATCTTCGGTGTTTGAGATAAAAAGAAACCGTGCATCGGTAAGGATTGAGTTCGTATAATCGGAGGGAGGGTGTTTCAGGTCAACCCATGGACCGAGAAGCTCCAGGGCAGTCTTGTGATTACGTTCTTCTGCATCCAATCCTGCTGACGCTCCAGTTAGTTCGGAAACTAAATCAAGTTTTTTTTCTAGGTCAAACTCTTCCACGCGACGTCGAAACTCATCCGCAGGCAGTGAAGGTTTGGTGGAAAACAGACCGCCCTTACGTTTCCCGGCGTAAGCTGAAAGAAAACTTGTGGTCTGATTGAGGTAAGCGAGGGTTTGCTTGAGATCGGTGTCGCCTTTCTCCTCGATCCTCTTCTTCTCCTCTTCTCTGTCAATCCGGGTTATATGTAGGATACCTTCCTCTTGCAGTCTCTGCATCAAAGCATCCCGCTCCGAAAGGTGAGTGGCGATGAGAACTTTCTCTACCCTTGCTGTTCCCACAAATCCTGCACTTTCTTCTGTGCGTGTTCCGCCGCCAAGGTTATCCGTTTCCCGGCCCTGGCACGCAGCTTATCTGCTTCTTCTTTTGCAGCATCTTTAATGGCTTTTGCCTTGTTTTCAGCCTTGGCCCTAGCGGTCTGGCGGGTTTGCTTGAGCTGCTCTTCCCGTTCAGCCGCGAGCTTCTCGGTTTCCTTCTCCAGTCGTAAGGTCAACTGGGCGATCTCTTTCTGCACATTTTCTTCTGCTTTGGCAACTTCTCGTGCCGCCTGCTCTTCCGCTTTACGAATCTCTTTTAAAAGGTCTTGTTTCAAGCCATCTCCTGTGTAGGAATTTTCTATGAAATTATACAGGGAGCATCTGAAGTGTCAACCTATTAGCGCGTTCGAAGAAACAATGTAAGGCACGTACACTACCGTTCATAACCTTAACAGCGAAAATATCGCTTTAGTCGCCAACTCGATAGAAGATACACCTAATTACTCGATTGTTATCAGCCTTCGGTCACGCAGGCGGACAAGCAGCCTTAACAACTCCGACTCGGGTATTGCAATTCTGGCTTCCAGGCTCTTTATAGAAGGTGCATCCCCGATGTGAACGACTATAAGCCACTCTTCAGGTGAAAGGTTAACTGGTTCACCTTTGGGAGCCATGGGGGAAAGTATCAATCGTCGTTCAAGCCCTCCTATACGGGCTAAAAGGTCGTCGTACTCATCTATTGCGGTGGAAACCTCAAGGATGAACTGCTGGATCGGTAGATCAATCCTTGCTTCCTCGGCGAGTTCGGTAAGGTCCTCGGTATCGAAGATGAACTTGCCGCTTTCCCAACTCAAAATCCTCTTGACCGCCTTGAGTCCTTTGTGCTCTCTGGTCTGTCCGTACCTGACAAGGTTGTTTCCGAAGACGATAGTTCCCTCATCGCCACCTGAAAAGATCCGCAACGTCCCTGCACGTTTTCCCATAAAGATCAACTGAAGTATATCGGAAAGCGGATAATCGGCAAGTGTACCGTCAAGCCTCATACACTACCTCCTGCCCTACTCGTGTGCTAACCTGAAGACGCCTCATGGATCTCCTTTCCTCAGCTTGAATTCTTATACTTACCCATCGCCCTGAATTTTCCAATACGCCTTGCGATCAGCTCATCTGCAGGCAGCTTCTCAAGCTCAGCCAGAGCCTCGGATATCTTATCGCCTATCAACTTGGCCGTAAGAGCCCAATCTCGATGCGCACCTCCCGCAGGTTCTTCAATAATGTCATCAATTACACCGTGAACAAGGTTATCACGGCTGGTAAACTTGAGAGCCTCGGCAGCCATAGGAGCCTTTGTGCTGTCACGCCACAGGATTGAAGCGCAACCTTCGGGGGAGATGACCGAGTAAAAGGAATACTCAAGCATGTAGATGCGGTCTCCAACGGCTATGGCCAGAGCCCCACCTGAACCGCCTTCCCCGGTGACTATCACGATGATTGGCGTGCGTAAGACACTCATCTCCTGCAGATTCCGGGCAATGGCTTCTGACTGACCCCGCTCCTCGGCGCCTACCCCGGGGTAAGCGCCCGGCGTATCAACAAAGTTTATTACCGGGAGTTTGAACCGTCCTGCCATGTTATATATCCGAAGAGCCTTACGATAACCCTCAGGATGAGGCATACCGAAGTTACGCTTCGTTCTTTCCTTTGTATCGTGCCCTTTCTGGTGTCCGGCTATTGCCACCGAGCGTCCGCGAAACCGACCGATTCCTGTCACAAGCGCTGAGTCATCAGCATATCCCCGATCACCGTGAAGTTCGGTGAACTCGGTAAAAAGGTAAGGAACCAGATCAAGGGTATAGGGTCTGCGTGGATGACGGGCGAGTTGAACTATCTGCCAGCGGGACAGGCGTGAGTAAACCTTCTTGCGTAGTCTATCTACCTGTCTTTCGAGCTTCCCTATCTCGTCTGAAACCCCTTCTAGCCCGTGCAACTCGTCGATTCGTTTCTCGAGCTCGACTATCGGTTTCTCGAAATCAAGGTAGTATTCCGCCATCAGTCAAATTCAAGGTTAAGGCTGATCCTGTGGGTCAGACCGAGGTTTAACCCGCTGTAAGGAACAAGGGCATAATCCAGTGAAATCGTTTTCTGCTTAATACCCAGACCGAACGCAAGAAATTCGCTGGGCGAGATGAGTTCAATCTCATCATCTTCATTTGAACTCAGCAGTTTGACACCGGCTCTCAACGAAAGCAACCTGAACAAACTCACCTCGACGCCGGTTCTTACTCCTGGTTCGCTCTCGAAAGGACGATACAGGAAATCGATGTTCAACGCGGTGGCAATGGTTTCATTCCATTCCCTGGAGTAGGCCCCTCCAACCCTAAGGGTCATCGGCGGTTTGAAGCCCATACCGTCAAGGTGCATATCGAAGCCGAAATCCAGTACCGAAAAACCCAGTTGGAAACCTGGAAGGGGAGTGTAAATAAATCCTGCGTCAAGCCCCCAGGAACTGCCGTAAAAGCTCTGTAGACGTTCGTAGTAATACCTTCCTGTAAGTCCTATGCGCGTCCCTTGCACTATCTCAACCGCCATTCCCAATCCAAAGGAAAGATCAGCGAAATCGTAGGTGCCGATGGGTTCAGGGGAGCTGATGCTGTCGCGGAGTTCTATCTCGCCGCCGTTGAAGTACAGTATTTCTGCACCTACTGCGAGTCGACCGTATTGACGTTTGAGCAGCAAGGCGCTCTGGGACGTTCCCAAAAACCACCTGCTGTGGTGTACTGATACCTCGAGACCAGGTCCGCCCACGAGAAGCGACGGATTCCATCGCATCGCACTCGCCGAAGACGCTCCGGCAACACCTGCTTCACCCATCCCTGCCTCACGTGCGCATGCAGCGATCTTAAGCGAGGCATATCCCTGGGATGCCTTAAGCGCCCCGCAAAGAGCGCTTAACGTAAGTATTAAAGCACCTGTTACAAAACCGGCGCTTCGATTTCTTTTGCGGCTGCTACGCTTCAATGATTTCAACATTGGCTCGCGGCAACCGAATGCGTTTTTTCCCTTCAAGTTCCACCTCTAGTACTCTTACTTTTGATTCGGTTTCAATATCCTCAAGGTTTACCGGGAGGTTTACCACCGACCCGATGCTCCCGAAATGAGGGGCTCGTATGATCCGCACCTGCATCCCGACCTTGAGTCCTTCTTCAAGCGAACTTTTTGATTCTTTCTTGACCAGATCCGCGCCGGGAACTATTATTTCCGGACGCATCACCCCTGCTCTTATCTGAGTTGCACCGTTGATGGAAGCCAGCTTTCCATCCAGTTCCTTTAGAAGTTCAAAAGTCCGCGGAGCCATGGGCATCTTGCCGAAGCCCTCGGTTACAATAACCGTTACTTCGATCGACTCGGAACCGGTAATGGCAACGCCGATATCGTATCCTAAAGCCTTTTTGATCGAGGCATCTTCTATCCCTCCTGCAACAAGCCCCTTGATACCCAGGCTGACGGCCTTTTCTATCGCATCGGCGGTTACGAGTGACCCCCCGGTTACCACACAACCTTTCATCTCCGCCGTAAGCGAATTTGCATCCAAAACGTCTTCACGGGTCTTGGCAACAACCTTGATCCGGCCCCGGCGTTCCCCACCGAAACCGAAGATGCCCTGGATAAGGCTGCCAGTGGTTTCCACCTCAACCCCTTCCTGCTCAAATATCTTGACTACCTGACCGTCCACATAGGCGTCGACCTCAACAGGCTGAGGCGGTTCACGCAGAATAACCTGCCCGGTTATGGGAGAGATACTTTCAATCTCACCCGTGATCGGGGAAGGAACGGTGGACTTGAATACACCGAAAAGTCCCTTGCTTTGGGCTATCGGTTCGTCCTTGACTATTTTCTCGCCTGCCTTCTTGAGCATCAGTTCGGGAACGTCATGGGGCTGTACGCCAAGAAGCGCTCCCACATTAAGGGTTGTCACGTTGCCGGGAAGCGAGGTTTGAGCGACGACGGTATCGCCTTTGACCTTGTCTCCCCTGGAAACAACCACTTCACCCTGAAGCGGAAGCCTGCGTTCCTTAACGATCTTCGTCCTGGCCGTTACCTTGAGTCCCGGCGTGTAAGCATGAGCCAATCGATCCTCCTTGAATTATCATTGATTATAGGTGCTCTGAGGAGTCTGTCAACCGATTTGGAACGAGTCGTTTTTAGAAATCAAACGTAACCGACGCAATCTCTATACCTGAAGTATTGGCAAAATGAGGATTAAAATCGGCAGCCACCCGCTCGGTCCAGGTTGGCCTTAAGCCCATAGTATCCGGTGTCGACTCCCGGGCGTGCTTCAGGCTCAGGTTGTAGCCGACCACTGCACCTGCGACCGGAAGCAATGAACCAACCGCCATGACAGCTATAACATCGGGATTATAAGATACTGAAAACGGCGGCCAGCGAACCACCCAGGTGTTTCGCCCGGTGATGCTTATGTAACTCTGAGTAAGAACTAAATTTGCCAGGTTACCTGTCAAAGCACCGGCTATAGTGTAACCCAGGCATCCCCCGGGGTTGAAAAGGACGCCTGATCCATAAGCCCCAATAACCGAACCTACTGCAGGCCAGATGTAAAACCCGAACCCGAACGGAAACCTGTGGAAGTCGTCGAATGTGGCGTCCCATAACATTGCTGCACCGCATATACCCACCGCGTTGCCTAAGGCAGGCCCGATTACGAAAGTAACAACGCTCTGTGCAACTATCGGAGGCCATCGATGTACCATATCAATCATCTCCCTACCGCCCCAATCGCAACCCGATAAACAACACCCACCGACGCAGCAACAAGTGGATAATGTATCTTTCTTGAATTCGTATTGACACCTTAAGTCTGGTAAATCAGCAAGGTCAACGGCGCCCTGCCCAGGAACGAACTCAAAGCCAACCGAAATACCCCATCTGGGCATTGCACCGTTGACTGAAGGGTATCCTTTCCAGGCAATTCCACTCTCGAGGTAAGTCGGTTCAAGAAAAATTGCACCTCCTCTTAAACCGGTGGTCAAACGCAGGGATCCCTTACCTAAATTTGCCACGGGATAACTCAAACCTATGTAGGCCTGGGGCCCTATTCCAAAAGTTTGCAGATTATAGGTTTCGTAATAAAATGACCAGTCTTCAGTATATAACTCGTCTATGTGATTACCGTCCAGCCAGGCGAAAACCCCTTCCAGCCCGCAGAACAGTTCTCCTTTTCCCTTTCTGAATCTCACCTGGTAACCAAGCTCTAAACCCAAACTACCCTCCAGGGTAAACCAATTGGTGTACCCATAAGGATCGCAGCATGAAAGCCCGTTCCGCACAAAGGACTGCGCGAATCCACCTACGCCCCTCACAACCAACCCATTTTGAAATTCCTTACCAAGCTTTGCCGAAATTCTATTGTTAAAATAATAGCTGCCGTCAGGTCCGTATGGGAAAAAAAGGGACAGCATCGGTAATTCCTTGCTCAGAAAAGCTGGTTCTATGGCGAATTTCGCCTGGAAACCTCCCCCACTTATCACTAATCCGAGAACTATTGGAAACCCGTATAGCATTCTTCACCTCGCATCGATTAATTTTCCTCACGATTATCCTACGGATGAACCTCGACTTGTCAAGCCCCTGGATGTTCAGGCGCTCACCGTTCACCGCATACCGCTAACGGCTGACAGCACACAGCTGACGGCTGACCGCTGACAATGCAAGGTAGGCTCAAGTGGCGTCCGGTCAGTCGCGGTGGGCTCTGCGAGAAGGGCGCGTTCGAGCGCCTGGATCCCGGGACGTAGGGGCTGACCTTCAGGTCAGCTCGGAATGGTAAGTTTATGCCGACCTAACGAGAAGCCCACGTCTGGGCCGTGAACATCGGCCCCTACGGGCTTCTACAGACTGAGTGTTGAATTTGAGAGAAGAATAGACGTAGGGGCCGGTCTCAGAGTGCCCCTTGGGATAATTTTATCCCATAGGGTATCAGACCGGCCCCGAAAAAGAACGTGGGTCGACTCTAAGTTCCTTACTTCAACAATACCACCTTTGCCGCAACCGGCGAAGCGCCTCTGACCCTTGCGTAGTAAACACCCTGCGGTGACCCTTCGGCATGCCACGTTCCGGAGTCATCTGTTATCGTTAAGGTTTCAACCAGCCTGCCCGTGGAGTTGTACACGTCGACCAGGGCATTATCGATTCCAGGGATGTTGAACCTGACATCGCCTGAGGACAGGATGTATGCCGCTTCGAGCGCCGGCTCCCGGGTTTCGGATTTCTCCTCGATGACTCCTGAGCCGCCCGGCGCGAGGTAATAGAGGCTGTTGTCGCTCCCGCTGCTCGCGATATAGGCTACGTGCAGACGATTGAGTCTATCGATCGAGACTTCCGCACGGAACAGGTTGGAATTGCTCAGCGTATCAAGTGTTTCCATTTGCCAGCCGGAACCCTGCTTCCACGCGTGAGTAAGTATCCATGCGCCTGAGGCGCCTTCGGAAACGTACACGATGTGCGGTCTGTTCAAGGTATCGTACGCGATGGCCGGGCCGCAATACAGGGAGTTGGCCGAGCCGGTCTTCATAAGCATCGTATCGACTATTTCGAGCTGACCCGAGCCCGAATGCGTTACGTAGTAGAGGCCGTAAGGTCCGCCTGAACCGCCGTTGTCCTGGTGCGCGAAGCAAGCGCCCACGATACCGCTGCGGCTCAAGGCCATGTGCACGCCCGACTCACGAGGATCGGAACCAGTGGAGTCTATGGACGGGGCATAAGTCCAGTCGCCGTCCCAGCTCAAAGGCCTCACGAGCCGCTTGTACCCCGTGCCCGAGGAATAGATGTAGAGTATCTCGGCGTTCGACCCGGTCCAGACGAAGTCCAGTATCCTGTCCGAAAGGTTAAGACGCTCCTTGACCCCGGTTGAATCCCACACCCAGCCTGTCGGCGATTGGCCTGCCGAACCGATGAACACCCAGCTGCTGTCGGCGATGTAACGGGAATAGACGATGAACGGTACGGCGCCGCCGAACCTTAACGTCGGCCACGAGGGGTAGATATCAAGTATCGCGTCCACCTGCCATGCGGAGCCCTCCTTGTGAGCATAGCATAGACTGTCATCCGTAATATCCCTCCAGTAGGTCATTGCAGGAACATCGTTCTCATCCAGCGCGAGCGATACGTCGGGCGGACCCGCAGGATCGTGAGATACCGCCTTTGAGCTGTCCACAACCAGCTTCTGCCACGAACCGTTCTTCGTTGCATATGTGATGCGCCACGAATAGGGTGACGAAGCCTCGTCTATCGCGTAGTAAGCAAGATGCGGACGGCCTGTGGTGTCGGCATCGAGCGACATCCAGCGAGGGATTACATCCTCGGATACTACTTCGGCCTTGTTGGCGAATAACGAGACTGAAAAAAGACACAAAGCGATAACGCTATATCTCATGACAGACTCCTTGAGATTTTAACTCAGATTATAGGGTTTTACACGAATCAGATTTCCATAGTACACAAAATATTCAATTTGTCAATCTCACCCGGGCACGCTGGACCGCCTGGATGTCGGGACGCAGGGGCCGGGGTTACTCGAATATTTACAGATGCCGGAGGAAGAACAAAGAGGCCTGAGCTGCAGCGCCGTACTTAATCCCTCACCCCATCCCTCTCCCGATGGGAGAGGGTGACGGCAACTTCGGCGCCGACGGTGAGTGCGTGCCCGCCGGGACAGGGGTATTCCGACTTCTACTTTAATTTAGGCCGGTAATCTCTCGTGTCGAGACAGAAATCGTATAACGTTTTATCGATTTTAACCCAATCGGTTTTATTGATGCCTCGCGCTTTGTGGGTTGGGCTGTAGGGAAATGCGCAGGCCATCTTTATCCAGCGATTCTGCTCCTGGGAGATTGTGCGTATCTCCTCCGCCACCTCTGACAGGTCTTGATCCTCGCTGAACACCAGGGCTACGTCGTAGGCTCCTCGATGCGCCATGCGTATAATATCAAGGGCGATTCGGACGTCTATTCCTTTTTCTTAACCGGTCAGATAGGTCGCGTAGGTTCCGCCCGGCAGCTTGACGCGCTTATTTCGATAGCGCAACGAACGAGAATAGACATAAACACCCTGACGGCTTATCGTCAACAACTTCTTGCTCCAAAAGCCGTGCCAGAAAGGATCGTCCGATGGATCGGGTATGCCTGTATAAAAGCGCACCTTGCCGAAATCCCATCCCTGCATAGCGCAGATAGCTTTCGCCAAAGCGAGAACGTCATAGTTGGGATGGGTGTAGCCGAATGCTTCCTTTGCCCCGTGGAAGAGGTTTTGCCCATCAATAAAGGCAATTATTCTTTTGTTAGCCGGTTCCTGAGCCGTCATTCCTCCCTTTATAAAGATAACCCCGCTCGGGCCACAGGGGCAAGTCGAGCGGGGAGCAATTCATACTTGATTGATTATAGGAGAATTCCATATGTTGTCAAGAGCGTAAAAGTGCCATCCGACACGCGGTTGCCAGGCTCTGCGAGACCGACGCGTTCGAGCGCCTGGATGTCGGGACGCAGGGGCCGGGGTTACCCGAATATTAACAGACAGCGGAGGAAGGACAAAGAGGCCTGAGCTGCAGTGCCGTACTTAATCCCTCGCCCCATCCCTCTCCCCATCCATCTCCCGATGGGAGAGGGTGACGGCAACTTCGGCGCCGACTGTGAGCGTGTGCCCGGCGGGACGGGGAAGACCGGGGAAATTCCAACCTCTACAGAATTGCTGAAGGCGACGAAAGCTGTTAGGGGAGATTAAAAAGTATCGTCTATTTCTTCGAATAATTCCTTTTGCCTAGGACTTTTTCCGTATACTTCAGCAATAAATTTTTCCAAGGTTATCCGGAATTGCCGCCCGACAAGATTTATATCTTTTTTCTCAGGAATCATAATCTTCCAGACATGTGGATTTTCACTTATTCTTTGAATCCAATCTCTTAAATAATTCTTCCTCAACATTTCTTTTAGGACGCCTCTGATGCCTTTTACAATGTCGTGTTTTGCACGGGGACCAATATACCTCCATAGTTCCTTGTAAACACCTCTAATGATGTCTTCTTCGGACACTTCGTATTTCCCACGAACGAAATGAGTCTTTATATCAACCACGACTTCATTAGCCAAACCTTTGAGACTCGTATCATCAATTGATACTTTTACATAACCTTGAGGTAGACGCCTCACCTTGATATCCTCTTTGAGGATGTTTGCAAGTTCTGAATCCTGCGATTCACCCGCAAAATAAACCAGCCCATAGGTCGCACCGTTATCGCTACTCTGCTTTACTCCAAAGGTAGATATCATCAACTTATCTCTTGTCTTCTCATTGAGAAAACTCATGTAGTTGTTTTCGGAGCCAGGCGATAAAATTAACCACGTACTATTCTGAGTTGCAGCTTCACGGTTTACGCCCCCTACTGCAGAAAGAGTATCTGCTGTCACCGATAAGTATTTTTCTATCTGCCTCTCCTTGTCAACACCCGGCATGTTTCTACTCGTCCACTCTGCTAATATCGTATGTCTTTGTTGTACAGATTGCCCGATTCCATCTACCCTTGTTGTACCTAAAGACGGTACAGTTATATCCATTTCAACCCTGAAAAGAGTATACCCTAACTTTTTAATCTTCGTAGAGTGAGGCCGCAAAAACTTGTGGCCTTTCATTAAACCTGCAAAGATGTTTATAACGTTAAGATTAAAAGAGTTGGGTTCCATCGTTATCTTCTGCCAAAACCAGTTTACTGAACCTGTGTTGAATATTAGTAAAAAACCTCGCAATAGAATTCCCGCAAGCACCACGATAAAGGTAAACTGAAATGATATCGGGGTAGATTTCAAAGAACAATTTCGATCCACTGTGAAGGTCTACTGCGGAAACTACCCTCCCATTAGGCTCGTTTTCCATTGGGAACGGTACGCCCCAAAGACGAAAAGGCATTGTACCAGCAAAGACGACATCACAAAAAGCATCCATGTTTTCTATCGGGTTTCTGCTTAGGTCAAAGAAAATCGGATTCCCTTCAATAGACTCTTCCCCTTTTACGTCATTCAGTCTAATAATATAGTTTTCTTCAAGTCTCTTAATAATTTTTGAGTAGCGGGTTCGTAAATTACTCACTAGAATCTGGTGGGTCTGGAAAGACGTTCCTCTGGCTGTAAACTTCCCGTTGTACTTTATATCCTCAAGTGCAAAGTGTCCGGAATATTCACCATCCGTGGTATATTTTAATCTTACTTTGGAAAGTACTGTTTTTTTCTCGAATTTTTTCGTAATGAAATTGAGTATTTCTTCTGTTTCGCGCCCACCCCAAATTTGAACTTTAAAATAGTTCGTAGATTCCCTGTGCCCTTTTTCTTCTCTAGATTCAAACGCCCGGTAATCGTAATCTAAGCCAACTCCACGAAACTCACCCATCGCTTGGGTTTCTTTCAAAATATCCGGCCACAGCCAAGCCCTGTCAAAACACGAATGAGACATAGCTAATCTATCCATAACGGCATCTAACAGATTCGCGTCGGAGAGTGAATATGCCAACCAAAATCGCCTATCTGGGTCTGTAATAGTATCAAAATAAACCCTCAACTTCTTATCTTTCCTTAACCAATCAACGGAAAAGAATCCATCTTCGTCAGTTTCATGGACTGTTGGCATCACTAGTGTTTTTCGATGTTGTGTTGGCGTTAACGCTAATGTTTTTCTGAGAAAATCGACACCCCCTTTTCTTTCCTCTTCACCCCAGTCAAACTCCACCATGTAAGTTTTTATAAAGGTACTATCAGACTCCAGTCTACGTGCTTTCAGAACCTCACGGTAAGCTTTATTCATTTGCATCTCATAGTAGTCGTAAAGCTCACGTCGTGTCTTGATAGTTGGTTCTGAATCTTTGGTGTTCATCGTCTCCTCGTTTGGCTAGCGTTAATATACTTCCCTTAGTTCACTTGTCAACAGCGACTTTGAAAAAAAATGTTTACCTAATAAGTGTAATAAACTTTCACCTTTTGTCAAGCCCTTCAAGTTCACCCTAAACGCCTGCGCCGTTCTGCCGCCCGCGGCCTGTCATTTTGAAATTTACTCCGCAAGCGTCGCCCTCCGGTGACATTTGATATTTGATTTTTGATATTTGAAATTGCTCCCGGCGCCCCCGGTTTTAGCTCAATCAATCTGCGTCATCTGCGGAGACAACTGCGTCGCCTTCACTCGCTGCGACTTGCACCCGCAGCTCCATGGAAACAACTTCGGCCTGTTCCATTTCAAGGACGAGAAGGGCCGGGACGAACCGCCCGACGATCTTACACTGGGCCTCGAGATAGACGACGACAAGCTCAAGTCCATCCTCAATGATCTTTACTATCCTGACAGCCCTTACGAGTTCTCGGTGCTTCCCGCAGACATCCTGGGGCAGGTGTACGAGCAGTTCCTGGGCAAGGTCATCAGGCTGACCAAAGCGCATCACGCGAAGATAGAAGAAAAGCCCGAGGTGCGCAAGGCCGGGGGCGTTTACTACACCCCCACCTACATCGTTGACTACATCGTTGCCAACACCGTGGGCAAGCTGTGCAAGGGCAAGACCCCGGCGCAGGTTGCAAAGCTCAGGATACTGGACCCGGCGTGCGGTTCGGGTTCGTTCCTTTTGGGCGCTTACCAGTATCTTCTGGACTGGCACCGGGATTACTACATAGAAGAAGGCGCGGCAAAGCACAAAAAGAAGCTCTACCAGATTACGGATAAACAATGGCGGCTGACCGCCGAGGAGCGAAAGCGGATACTTATTAACAACATCTACGGGGTGGACATAGACCCCCAGGCGGTGGAGGTTACCAAGCTCTCCTTACTCCTCAAGGTGCTGGAGGGCGAGAACGAAGAAACCCTGAACCGGCAGATGCAGATGTTCCACCAGCGGGCATTGCCCGACCTGGGTTCCAACATCAAGTGCGGCAACTCGCTGATTGGCTCGGACTTCTACCAGGGCAGGCAAACCGGGATGTTCGATGCCGAGGAACAGTACCGGATTAACGCCTTCGATTGGGATGTTGAGTTTGCAGAGATTATGCTTGGAGAATCGCGATATTTCTGGTTCGTTACCTTCGTTACACATAATTCCAGGATTTCAGAAAGAATGTTAGACAAGGGGCTTTCCCGGGGCAAGGGGCTTAAGCCCCTTGCCTCTAAGCCCCTTGTCTTCACGCCTGACGATCAGGTTTTGATTGCAGAAAAGATTGCAGAGGCTTGTCAAAGACATAAAGTGCCGGTAGTTGCCTGGAACGTTTTAGCAGATCACGTGCATATGGTTATTGCCGCTGAAACCGAACAGGAACTTAACGAACATGTTCGTAAGATCAAAGGATACAGCTCAAGACAGTTTCAGAAAGCGTTAGGGTGGGAAATAGGGAATAAGGTGTGGGCGCAGAAATTCAACCGGAAGCCAATTAAAGACGAGAAGGCCTTTTACACTATACTCAACTACGTTCAGAACAACCATCTGAAGCATTCCCCAGAAGCAGACGAAGACGAGGTAGACAATGGGCTTAAGCCCATTGTCTCGGAAGTCTCGAAGTACCGGGCAGATTCGACAGCGACTGCGACAGACAAGGGGTTTAAACCCCTTGTCTCAAAGGCACCCCTTGTCTCCAGGGAGCGCATCGAGCCTATCCTTAACTCTATCATCGTATCGGCAGAAGAAGCAAGCCAGGGCGCAGGCGGCTTCGACGCGGTTATCGGGAATCCGCCGTATGATGTATTAGAAAAAGAAAGAAAGGGAAGTGACCAACCGCATCAGATTTTGAGAGAGTACGTAAGAATCAACCCAGAATACGAACTTGCACTTGGTGGTAAGTTAAACCTCTATAGATTTTTCATCGTTAGATCGCTTAACTTACTAAAGGATAAGAAGAGATTTGGTATGATTATACCACTTTCTTTACTAGCAGATATTAGTTGTGCCAAGTGTCGAAAGCATTTAATGACTAGTTCGAACAATTTATTAGCAGATTGTTTTCCACAAAAGGATGACCCCAAAAGGAGAGTATTTAGAAACGCAAAGCTCTCAACTGCAGTAATAACTTGTAGCAAATACACTAAGCAAATTGAAAAAAAAGCAAAAATCAGAATGAGAGTATTTCCTGGTCGAAGTTTTGAAGAAACATTTCAACAAAGTGAAATAAAATTAATTGATCTGAAATTACTAGATCCAAATAATATTCCCATACCTCTAGTGGCTAGGAAAGATTGGGAACTCTGTCGAAAAATACATTCAAAGAAAGAAGTTAGGCGTTTAGGGGACGAACCTTGTTTCGATATTCGTAGAGGCGAAATAAACCAAACCATTTATCGAAAATACATAAGTAGTGATACATCTATGGCGAGATTATTAAAGGGTGTTGAAGTCGGTCAATATCTTATTCACATTAAATTGAGTCAGGGCGAACGCGAGTGGTTTAATGAAAAGAAGTATCTAGCAGATGGGAAGTCAAATATTTATTCGTTGAAAAGGAGACTGGCAACACAACGAATCACAGGTGTAGATGAACGTTTAAGGATCGTCGCTACCTTAATTGAACCAACTACACATTTTGCAGATTCTACAAATTCAATAAGCCTAACCAGCAAGGTAAATTATGATATTCAATATTTACTAGGCTTACTTAATTCCAATTTATTCCAGTGGCGTTTCAAAATAACCAGTAGTAATAATAATGTTGGTACAAATGAACTGGCTTCTATGCCTTTTGCCACCATTGACTTTAACGACCCTGAGGACATAAAGCGCCACGACCGGATGGTTGAACTGGTGGAGCGGATGCTGGAACTGAACAAGCAACTTGCAGACGCCAAGGTGCCGGACACCGCCCAACGCCTGAAACGCCAGATTGCCGCCACCGACACCGAAATAGACAACCTGGTTTACGAACTGTACGGGTTGACCGATGAGGAGATTAAAATCATCCGTAGGGGCGATTCACGTAGGGGCAGTTCATGACATTATCGGTAGGGGCAGTTCATGAACTGCCCCTACATCGTACCTCTACAACACCCCTATGAAATACGACCCTGAAAAACACCACCGCCGTAGTATCCGGTTAAAACGCTACGACTATTCTCAACCCGGATGCTATTTTCTGACCATGTGCACCCGTAACGGCGAAAGCATCTTTGGGGAAATTTCCGATAACGGTATGAAATTAAATGAATTCGGCGAAATCGTTCAATCGTATTGGAATAAAATCCCGCAGCGTTACCCGAAAACGGAATCTGTTGCATTCGTTGTAATGCCCAATCACGTACACGGGATTGTATGTATTATTTGGGATCCCGATGCACGGGATAATATTGTACGGGCGGTAAGCAAACCGCCCGTAGGGGCAGTTCATGACGCGAAGCGGCGCAGCCAAACGCCCCTACGGGTCCGCCGTAATATGTTGATCCCCAAATTGGTCGGATGGTTCAAAATGAACACAGCCAAACGTATTAACCAGATGAGAAACACCCGGGGATTTTCAGTGTGGCAGCGAAACTACTGGGAACACGTTATTCGAATCGAGAAATCAATGAACCGAATCTTTGAATATATCCAGACTAATCCCTTCCGATGGCACCTGGATAGAAACAATCCAACCCGGGAAGGTGAAGACGATTTCGATAAATGGATTGCTTCACTTTAGAGAGAATTAACGTTGAGGATAGGGCAAATCGTGATTTGCCCCTACAGTTAGCCTGCCCGATACCCTGTGCACCCGACGGGGCACGATGAGGGTGCGCTCCATTTACCGCTGTCCGCATACCACCATCCACTCACCGCCAAGTGCTCCTACCAATCCCCCGAATCCTTTCCTGATAATTCATTTTAGTTGACAACCCCGGCCGTGCTGGTATAGTCGGTAAACATCTCAAGGTGAAGCAGTGGGATTGTAGAGGACGGACTCTCCTGTCCGTCAAAAAAAATATGGACGGGTTATGAGAACTACGAAAGGTAGTTTCGCTTGCCCATACTCCACATCAGGGCTAGGCTTGAAATGAGTGAAAAGTATAAAAAAATCAATTGCGAGGTGAAGTAAGCATGAAGAAGAAACTCAGAGAGTTCTACGACAAGGAACGGAAGGCGTCCGCCGAATACTACGATATTTGTGAAAGCTACAACGGACGGAACGCTAAAATCGTCAAGCTCCGGCTGAAGAAGATCATAAAGACTGACCCTAACTTTTTGGACGCCTATCTTTTCCTGAACGACCTTTTGCAGGATGAAGGCAAAGTCAAAGAAGCTGAAAAGTTAACCGATGAGGCCTATAGACGAGCAATATCACTGATAACGAACAAGGAGGGAAACTGGCCAGACGTTATCGAATGGGCGTGGCTGGACAACCGGCACATTGTAAAAGCCATCTACAACAAGGCTGTTTCTTTGTGGCACAAGAAACAAACGGACGAGGCCCTTAACCTATTGCGGAAGCTGCTTCGGACCAATCCAAATGACAACATCGGGGCGCGAAACATGATACTTGGAATCAGGATGGGTATGACCTTTACGGAGTTTGAGACCCGCTTCAATAAGGGCGGCTTCTATGATGCGGAGTTGTTCGATTGGTTTGATGAAAACTACAAGAAGTTCCCGGACGAATTCGACTGGTGGGATAAGGCTACAGAAGAGTAGCAAGTTGTTCGGATACGCGAAGCCCTCAAACGACAAAATAGCCGACACCGAGATTGACAACCTGGTTTACGAACTATACGGCCTCACTGATAATGAGATAAAAATAGTCGAAGGATCGGATTAGAACC
Organism: Caldifarciminota bacterium; assembly: GCA_016934635.1. Lineage (GTDB taxonomy): Bacteria > Hydrothermota > Tepidihabitantia > B3-TA06 > B3-TA06 > WJJO01. The sequence continues at coordinate 96,385 of JAFGSK010000003.1, read as the reverse complement.
CGCCCAACACCCTGAGAGGGTGCGCTCCGCCCTCTGTGCTCTCCGTATCCTCTGTGTTTCAATTCACCTGTTCACTATCTCGCCTTCGGCGAACTTCACCTTATCAGCCGTTAGCCGTCAGCCGTGAGCTGTCAGCCGTCAACCGAACGCGTAACCTGGCCGCCGAACAACCAAGCCGTGCTGTTCCTGCTCGCCGAACGAAGTTCGGCACATGCCGCCTCTAGCGGCTACGGCGCATGCGACCCCTGGTCGCTATTTGTCCTACTTTTGGGGGTCTTTTGTCCCGCTTTTGTCATGCTTTTGTCCCGCTTTTGGGGCGCTTATTTTTCACCCCTGAACAGAGAAAAGCCGCCCGAAGGCGGCTGTAAATTTCGTATTGAAGGAAGTTAGCGCAAAAGTTCCTTCAAAGGATCGAATATCCTTCTGCGGGATGAATCTCTCAGTTTTTTAAGCGCTTTTGCTTCTATTTGGCGTATACGTTCTCTTGTTACGTTGAATATCTGTCCGACCTCCTCCAGGGTGCGCTGAACCCCGTCATCCACGCCAAACCTAAGCCGGAGAACGGTTTCCTCGCGTTTTGACAAAGTTGCCAAAGCGTCGTCTATCTTCGTCTCCAGCACCGATCGCGCCGCATGATAGGTAGGCACGGGCGTCTTATCGTCCGATATAAAATCACCTACGAACGATGAACCGTCGTCGTCGATTGCCTTATCTAACGACACGTGGTACTGCGCGATGTTGGTCAGGAACTTGACCTTATCCTCGGTAAATGTAGGAAGATGGTGAGCTATCTCCTGTGGTGCAGGCAGACGACCGTACTTCTGGATGAATCGTCTGGAGACGCGAGTGATCTTGTTAATGGCGTCAATGATATGAGCCGGCACCCTTACGGTTCTGGACTGATCTGCAATAGCGCGGGTAATGGCTTGTTTGATCCACCAGGTAGCGTAGGTTGAGAACTTGTAGCCTTTCTTGTAGTCGAATTTCTCTACTGCCTTGATGAGCCCGCAGTTACCTTCTGCAATCAGATCAATGAACTCAAGTCCTCGATTCGTATAACGCTTGGCAATGGATATGACAAGCCGCACGTTTCCTTCAATCATCCTATCCCTTGAACCGAGAATATTTCTTTCGATTTCCTTTACTTCTACCTGACTTCCTTCTGCTTCAGAAGCAGTTAGCCCAAAGTTTCGTTCCGCCCGATGCAGTTCTGAACGAAGCTCCAGATATTGATCTTTGAACGAATCATCTTCCTTGGCTTTTTCTTTTGAGGCCTCAACACGTTGATTGATCTTAGCTAATTCCTCAATTTCTCGTTTGTAGTGTTCGGAGTATTCCTTAATTACCTCAGACTGCAGGGAAAGTGTCGAAATCCTCTTGTTGATCTTCTCACGAAGTTTGATTATTGTATCCTCTTCTTCCTTGGTTCGATTACGACGCTTTACCGCTTCCCGTAATTGTTCATTATAGTCGGAGATCTTGTAGCTATTACGTATAAAGCTCTGTTTCCAACGCTGATAAAGTTTCTTGTCGATCACCGAGTCAATATCAGGTTTTGCCAATTGATCAACCGAACTCAGACCTTCTTCAACCTCCTTGCAACGTTCCAGGAGTTGATCTATCATCCCACAGCTTCCAAAAAGCTCCTTTTGCAACTGGATGTAGCCTTCTTCCATTCGGCGGGAAAAAAGCACTTCGTCTTCCTTGGTAAGAAGCCCGAATTTATTTAACTCTTTGAAGTAAGAACGGGTGGAATCCTTACGTCCTTTGACTCGGGGAAGTTTGTAAGCCTTTTCCTTGGTCTCATCAGGAATAGTCTCACCTTCGGCCACCAGCTTTATACCCTTATCCTTTAGCATTACTATTATTTCATCTACCTCATCGGCAGATACGTAGGTCTCGGGGAAATAGCTTTCGAACTCCTTGTAGGTTATACCAAGCCGCCCTTTGATTTCGGAAACAATCTTCTCTGCAATCTGAACGGCTCTGGTAGTGCTGGCAGCTAATTGAACATTCAGTTTTTCTTTCATATCTCCTGATAGATTTTGCTACTTTCTTTTACTAACTCATTCAACTCGGAGAGAATACTCCGAGCACGCTCTGTATCTCCCACTCTCTCCGCTTCCTTTAGTTCCCTGCGTAACTTATCCCTGCGCTTGCGGAACAAATAATGGGCAAGGGCCTTAATGAACTCATCTCGTGAATACTGCACTTCAGATAGACTCCATCGAGAAACCCGGCTGCGTAATCGAGGTTCAAGGGTATCAAGGATTTCGCCTGCGCTGAATTTATCCCGCGACTGCACCAAATCGTAGAGTCTTTTCAAAAGCTCTCTTTCATCTCCTTCAGGGAAAACCTCCGGCGAGAGTCGCTCAGCGGCAATACGTATAAACCCGTCATCTTGAATCATCATCCGAAGAAGTTGCTCCTCCTTTTTTTTCAAGGTTTCGGTACCTTTATTAGACGTTTTAGTACCCCGTGTGTTGCCGTCTGAACTCATAAGACCTGCCAAAACATTACGATCGATACTTAAAAGCTCTGCAGCCTCATCCAGATAAAGTTCACGGCGTAATCTATCCCTAACCCTTGAAATAATCGCCATCATTTGTTTTGCCGTTTGCCTGCGCTGGCTTGAACCTTCGGGATTGCTTAATAGGAAAAGGAACGGTATTGGCTCCTTAGCGCTATCAAGTAAATCGCGAAATTCCGATGCCGGATGAGAGCCAAGAAAGCTGTCAGGGTCCTCGCCTTCCGGCAGCAGAAGAAGTGATACGTCGAGGTCCACTGCAAGAACTTCCTCGAGGGCTCGTCGGGCTGCCTTACGTCCCGGTTCATCCCCGTCGAAAACCAGAATAACCTTCTCGGCGTACCTGGATAAGAGTCCGGCATGATCGGTAGTGAACGCGGTACCGAGCGGAGCAACAACATTGTGAAATCCTGCCTGAGTAAGTCTTACCACGTCCATCTGACCTTCTACTACGATTGCGCCTTCACGCCTCAGGTAAGCCCTGGCACGTGAAAGACCGTATAGAATCCTTCCCTTTTTGAACAACGTGGTCTCAGGGGTATTAACATATTTCGCTGGATTAGGATCATCTCCCCATATCCTGCCTGAGAATCCCACCAACTTACCTGCAGACGTGTAAAGAGGGAAAACGATCCTGCCTGAAAGAAACGGGTAAAACCTACCCGACTTGGTGCCCAGGACACCGGATTCACTTAAGACCTTTGGGGTAAGCTTTGCTTCGCGTGCAAGGGAGATTAGCTCTGTTATGTCATGGGGAACCAGTCCAAGTTCAAATGATTTTACAGTTTCCTTCTTGAGTCCTCGCTCGACAAGGTAGCGCTGTGCGGACAGTCCTGCCTTGGACCACAGGGTCTCCTGGTAAAGCTTGTGAGCTAATTCCAGCGCTTCAACCATAGGCTTGGTTGGATCGTCCTTCTCGGTATACTCAACCCTGATACCCAACCTTTCTGCCAATCGTTTCACAGCCTCTGGAAAACTCAGGTTCTCGTAGTTCATAATGAAGGTAATGGCATTCCCGCCTGCATTGCAGCCGAAACAATAATATGCCTGGCGATCAGGACTCACGTTAAATGAAGGTGTCTTTTCGGTGTGAAACGGACAAAGTCCCACAAAACTTCGACCCGCCCGCTTCAGTTTTACGTACTCGCCTATAAGGCCCACTATATCGGTCTCCGAGCGAACCCGTTCGATAATATCTTGGGAAATCATGGGTTAAACCTCACATATGTAATCACCGAATAATGGAACTCTGACTCGAATGTGAAACCACTCTCGCTTATCCATCCAATCATGAAGCCAGCCTCAATACGGTTACCCCGTCGCCCCCTTCGTGAGGTTCGCCTACCCTGAATGAGGCAACGTGACGGTCGTTGCGAGCAAAATCCATCACCATATTGCGCAGGACACCTGTTCCCTTGCCGTGAACAACGGTTATTTCGTTGATTCCTAAGGCGAGCGCTTCCATTACGTAATCTAAAAGCCTCTGGTAAGCCTCGTCTGCGTACAAGCCGCGCAGCTGCAATCGGGTATTAAAATCCACCTCTTCCCTGTCTACTATCTTCAAGCGCTTCCGTCCTGACTCATCATGCAAGGGTGTAAGCTCATTTAGGGAAACGGCCATCCGCAGCGTTCCTATCTCGACCATCGCCTCGTTTGAACGTTCGATAATCTCAAGGACTTTACCGTCTCGTTTCAGCTTTTCAACGTGTACCTTCATACCTTCCGAGACCTTGATCCTCGGTATTTCTTCACGGCTATCAACGAAGTCCTCGGCCTCAAGCTTCTCGGCTTCAGCGGCAAGGAACTCCTTGGCCTTTTTGATAATTTTGCGTTGGGCCTGGCCCTCCCTTATCTCGCGAACCAAATTTTCGATATCCTTTCGCGCCTGATCCAGGATTTTCTTGCGCTCGGTAACCATCTCCAGAGTCAGTTCCTTGCGGCGACTGATGAGTTCTCTTTCCAATTCCTCGTAACGTTTTTGGGCCATCCTTGCTTGCTCAAGCCGGTTTTCGAGTCCGACTCTGAGGTCTTTAGCCTTACCGTGTTCCACTGAGAGCTTTGAGATCAGCGAGGCGGATTCGAGAAGTTCAGGACGCAAGTAACTACGGGCCTTGTCTATAACCGGCGCAGGAAAACCCACCTCTTCGGCCACTTCCAGGGCATTCGAGGCCCCAGGTATACCCATAATCAAGCGGTAGGTGGGACGGCCGTCGAATTCCATACCCGCGTTCTGCATACCTTCGTGTTCTTCAACGAAGTACTTCAAGGACTCCAAATGAGTTGTCGCTATAACAGTTGCTCCTTTCCCTGCTAGAGCTTCGAGAACTGCCATACCCAGAGCACCCCCTTCCTCTGGCGAAGTGGATGAACCGAGCTCATCGAGAAGTATCAGGGAATACTCATCCGCCTCTTCGATAACCTTACGCAGGTTGGCAAGATGTGCGGTAAAGCTTGACAGGTCGTCATCCAGGGATTGCTCGTCACCCACGTCGATGAATATCCTTTTGAATAAAGGTATCCGACTATCAGGTGAAGCAGGTACGTGCAAGCCGCAGGCGGCAAGAATCGAAAGTAAACCAACGGTCTTGAGAACGACGGTCTTTCCTCCGGCGTTGGGTCCAGAGATAAGAAGCACCCTGGTTCTGGGATCAAATCTCATATCAAGCGGAACCACCTCACGTTTTAGCGAAAGCATCGGATGACGTGCATCCATAAACTCAAGCCCAAGTTCAGCCGTACCTATTGACGATGCCTTGAACCTTACTGCCCATTCTGCTCGGGCGAAGATGAAATCGAGTTCTTCAACAACCTCAAGTGTAGCTCGAATGTCTGTCAACTTTTCCCGTACCGCATCTGCAAGAGAGCGCAATATTCTTTCAATCTCCTCGCTTTCCTCGGAACGAAGCTTACGTAAACGGTTATTACCAGCAACGGTATCGAAAGGCTCCACGAACACGGTGGCCCCGCCCGAAGACATTCCGTGAACGACGCCATCAATATCGGTCTCCCTGTCGCGTCGGACAGCAAGGACCAAACGTCCCTCCCGAAAGTGAATACCGGATTCCTGAAAAATCTCGGTTCTTGCCTTAATCAACTTATCCAGGCTGTGCAACATCTGATTTCGCTCTGCAGCAATTTGCCTCCGAATCTCGGCAAGTCGGGGGGAAGCAGACTCCTTGACACCCTCTTCATCAATCGTAGTCTCAATACGAGCCTCCAAATCGGGAAAAGTGCACATCATGTCTGCAAATCCTCTAACGAGTCTTGAGTGTTCGGGTTTTTGCGCCTTCAGTCTGCGTTTGATAAGTCCTACCCCTTGCAGAACCTGATTGAATCTCAAGAATCCCTGAGGTCTAAGATGCGGTTCAGCCTCAAGTTCATGAAGAAGCTCATCTGCAGGAGCACACATACCGAAAGGAAGGCTTTCCGTAAAAAGCAGCGCTTCTTCAGTCTCGGCAAAGCGTCTTCCAATAACATCTTTACTCGGGCAGGGTGCAAGCGTCTTAGCACGTTTTTTTCCCCCTGCTGTCGCACAATTGTCTGCCAGTATGTTACAGATGCGCGCAAAATCGAGACGTTGGTACGTCTCCTGCGGTATCACGTCAGTACTGCTCCTTCTGACGACGACGCCACGTCTTGCGACGGGCCTCTATCATCCTACGCTTGCGCTTCTCGCTGGGCTTTTCGTAAAACTCGTGCCGCTTGAAATCACGTAAGACACCGGCCTTCTCACAGGCCCTGCGGAATCTACGCATAAAACTTTCAAAAGATTCACCTTCGCGCACTTCAATACCTGCCAATAGATTCACCTCCTTTCAGTGGCTTTAAGATGGTTTTTGCAATTGCACATTTTTGTTCCTTAAACGTCATACAGATTATATACGTTTGCCAACGCCGCGATCGCCGCAGTCTCTGTTCGCAAGCGCCGTAGCCCTAAAGAAAAAACCTTAGCCCCCAGAACGGTCAACTCCTCGATCTCATCAGGAGCAAAACCGCCTTCTGGGCCTATAACCAACAAAAGACGCCGCAAGCGCCTTTGGGTCAGTCGTTCTCTCAACTGGTGCCGTGCCTCTTCCCAGGCCACCAGTGTATGATCATACGTTGATATTCTAGTTAGAAAATCACGCAAGTCAAGTAAAGGGAGAATTTGTGGTGCAACCGAACGCATCGATTGCTTCATTGCCGAGATTATGATCCGCTGGAACCTTCCTATCTTTTTTTCCCCGTCTTCCCATTGCGGTACGGTACGGGATGTAGCCAGAGGCTGAAAAGCACAGACTCCCATCTCCGTACATTTCTCGAACAGAACCTCCACCCGCGGGGTCTTGATGATACCGAATGCAAGGGTAACCTCAAGCAATGGTTCGGAAGGCTTGCGTCGGGTAGAGATTATCTGACCATCGATTCTCTTCTCGGAGACTGAGTTTATGAGTACCTTGTATTCCGAGCCCTGCCCGTCGGTAACCAAGATAGTATCACTTTTTTTGTGACGCTTCACCTTGAGTATGTGCTTTGCTTCATCACCTTCAATCACGACCGTTGTGCCCGAGATATGTTCGGGCGAAGTGTAGAAAAGTTCCTTCATCTGGAGGGCTTAGCCGGCCCAGGGACGCTGTAGTCGTCTGACCCAAGGTCTTCCAAAAGCTTCTTTTGACCGGCTGAAAGCCTTTTTGGGGTATGGACAATCACCCTGACCAGTTGATCCCCTTTACCCCCGTCAAGGTGGCCCAATCCCTGTCTACGGATGCGGTAAATGGCTCCTGACTGTGTTCCTGCCTGAATCTTTACCTTCTTTTTCCCGTTAAGGGTAGGAACCTCAATCTGTCCTCCCAGGGTGGCTGTGGTAAACGAGATCGGGAACTCGACCATTATATCGTCTCCGATGCGGCGGAAGAGGTTGTGAGGCTTTTCAGAAAATTCAACGATAATGTCGCCGCGTCCGCCAGGACCCCAGTGGGCTTCATTCCGCAGCCTCATGTAGTTGCCAGTGGATACACCGGCAGGAACATTTATCTCAACGGTATGGGTCTTCTTTACCCTGCCGGTACGGTCACATTTCTTGCAAGGTTCTTTGTAAGTTTCACCGAGCCCGCCGCAGTTAGGACAGGTTCGGCGTTGTTGGATGTTACCGAAGAAAGAACGGGATACGGTAACCACGTAACCCTTGCCCTGACAGACCGAACAGGACTCCGGATTGTGGCCGCCCTTACCGTTACACTCGGTACACTTATCAAAGCGCTGAACCTTTATTTTTTTCCTAACACCCTCGGCTATCTCTTCGAGTTCCAGATGAACCATGATACGGATGTCAGCACCAATCCTTCTTTGCGGATCAGGCCTGCTAAATCCTGCGCCTTGTGAAAACCCGAACAATCCCTCGAAAAGGTTGGAAAACAGATCCCCGAATATCGAATCACCCTCGAACTCGCCGCGGTGCTGGCGGAAGAAATCGTTCATGTTAAAACCGGATGGCCCGTACTGGCGAGAAACGCCCTCGTGCCCGAACTGGTCGTATAACCTGCGTTTTTCAGGGTTTGAAAGGACGTCGTATGCCTCTGAGACCTCCTTGAAGCGCTCCCTGGCCGTCTCCCTGTCCCGAGGGTTGGCATCAGGATGGTACTGACGGGCAAGCTTGCGGTAGGCCTTCTTAATTTCGTCTTCAGATACTCCACGCGCTATACCCAGCACTTCGTAGTAGTCTCGCTTATCAGCCATTAACTCTCCAGGAGCATGTAAGATCCATTTTACCTGACACTAAAACGATTATAGTCATTCCCATGAACTTGGCAAGTTAGTACAAAGCCTCACCATTGACAGTAATATTCTGGTATCTCGGATTCTACAACAATATACTGATCTACTTTTTATCTTCCTCTTCGTCGATAACCTCGTAGTCGGCTTGTACGTCTTCCGCTTCCTTGCCCTGAGTACCTGGCTGGCCTGTCTGAGGTTCGGGTCCTGCTTGGGCTTGCTGGGCACCTGGTTGCGGTCCGGCTTGCTGCTTGTAAAGGATCTCGGAGATCTTGTAGGAAGCCTGCTGAAGCTCATCCTGGGTCTTTGTAATCCGAGCTACGTCCTCTCCCTTCATTGCCTCCTTGAGTTCAGCGATCTTCGCTTCGATATTCTTGCGATCTTCCTCTGATATCTTATCACCCAACTCCCGCATCGCCTTCTCGGTTGAGTAGATAAGAGCGTCGGCCTTGTTCCGGGCGTCGATCACCTCTTTGTGCTTGCGGTCTTCGGATGAGTGTGTTTCTGCGTCCTTGACCATGCGATCGACCTCGCCGTCAGATAGCCCTGATGAGGCGGTGATGGCTATTCGCTGTTCCTTGCCTGTTCCCTTATCCTTTGCGGAAACGTGCAGGATGCCGTTCTCGTCGATGTCGAAGGTTACCTCAATCTGGGGCATACCGCGCGGGGCAGGTGGAATGCCCTCGAGATTGAAACGCCCGAGTGTCCGGTTATCGGCTGCCATCGGTCTCTCACCCTGAAGAACGTGCACGGTAACCGCCGGTTGACTGTCCTCGGCCGTGGTAAAGGTTTCGGCTTTCTTCGTAGGTATGGTTGTGTTGCGGGGAATAAGGGTGGTCATCACCCCTCCAAGGGTTTCGATACCGAGGGAAAGCGGGGTGACGTCGAGCAAGAGAAGCGAGGTTTCCTGATCAGCCTGTCCAGAGGCCTGAAACGCGGCCTGGGCCGCTCCGATTGCAACCACCTCGTCCGGATTAAGACCCTTATGAGGCTCCTTGCCGAAGAACTCCTTGACCTTCTCCTGCACCATGGGCATACGGGTCTGACCGCCCACAAGAATTACTTCCGAGATGTCGGAAGGGGTCAGCTTGGCATCGGTAAGGGCCTGTTTGACCGGCTCGAACGTACCCTCGACCAGATCACCGACCAGGGACTCAAGCTTTGTCCTTGTCATGTTCATCTCAAGATGAAGCGGACCCTTATCCTTGTCTGATGCGATAAACGGCTGGCTCAAGGTGGTCTCGAACTTGGTTGAGAGCTCCTTCTTGGCCTTTTCGGCAGCTTCCTTGATGCGGGCAAGCGAGGAGCGATCTGCGGATAAATCAACCCCGTGCTCGGTCTGGAACTCCTTGATAATGTAATCCATGATCCGCTGGTCGAAATCGTCTCCACCCAGATGTGTATTGCCGTTGGTCGAGAGAACCTCGATCGTCTTGGCTTCGGAGTCTATCTCGATGATTGAAATATCGAAGGTTCCACCACCAAGATCGTATACAGCAACCTTAGCCGAGCGCTGTTTATCGAGTCCGTAGGCAAGGGCCGCCGCTGTAGGCTCGTTAATTATTCTTAAGACTTCGAGTCCTGCAATCTTACCTGCATCCTTGGTGGCCTGTCGCTGGGAATCGTTGAAGTATGCCGGAACGCTGATAACCGCCTGGGTAATCTTCTCACCCAGGTAATCCTCGGCAGCCTTCTTCAGATACTGCAGTACCATTGCCGAAATCTCAGGCGGGGCCATCTTCCGTCCGCCTACATCAACCCACGCGTCCCCGTTATCGGCAGGTACCACATTAAAGGAAACCTTCCTGCGCTCATCTTCCGCCTCAGAAAAGCGTCTGCCCATGAAGCGTTTGATGGAATAGATTGTTTCCTCGGGATGAAGCACAGCCTGACGCCTGGCCAATGTCCCGACCAGCCTTTCCTTGCCGAAAGATACGACCGACGGCGTGGTTCGTCCGCCTTCAGGATTAGGTATAACAACCGCCTGCCCGTGTTCGACCACCGCTACGCAGGAGTTGGTCGTTCCCAGATCAATTCCGATCACTTTCGCCATAAACTGTCTAACCTCCTTCATTCTCAGGGTTATCGCCCTGGGATTGATTTTTTTTAATTTCCTTTGCAACTATCACCTGGGCAGGGCGTAAAACCCCATCGCCCAGCATGAAGCCTTTTTTCAACTCATCTACAACCTTGCCCGGCTCGGCCTGGTCGGTTTCAAAATGTCCAAGAGCCTCTGCCAGTGCAGGATTAAACTCTTTGCCCAGGCAACTATACTGGTTTAAGCCGTGCCTTACAAGCGCATCCTGGAACTGTGAAAAGATAAGCTCCACTCCACGCTTGTAAGACTCAAAGGTATTCTTATCTTCTACAGCCGTTTCCAGGGCACGCTCGAAATTATCCCAGACCTCAACCATATCACGCAACACTTCGGCAGAAGCCTGTCTTACCAGGACATTACGTTCGCGTTCCCAGCGCTTGCGCGCGTTGTCGAACTCCGCCGCCTTGCGAAGCATAAGTGTCTTTATTTCGTCAAGTTCTGCTTCTTTAGCCAGGAGTTCTTCTTTTATTTTTGTGACGGGTCCTTTTTTTACCATCTGCCTTGTGATTATAGAAAGAAAGCGGGCTGCGTCAACCCCTAAGCGGTTTAATAAACCGTAAATCATTATCCTGAGAGGGCTTGACAAGCTCGGAAAATTATGTTACAATTTTATATATGAAAATGCATGAAACATTAGTAGTCAAGGAAATCCTTAAAGGAGGTCGCATGGCGAAACGACTAATCGTTTCGGCAGCCCTAGTTGCGGTCTTATTAACGGTTTTAACCGGCTGTGGGAATCACCCCCCTTTAATAGCGGGGTTTTTTATCAACGGTGTTGAACCTGACACCGTTCAGGCAGGCACAACGGTCACTATATCCTGTGACGTCAGTGATCCTGATGCGAATCAAACCCTAAACTACGAATGGTCGTCCTTGGATGAAGTTTCACCACAATATACTACATCGTCTTTTTACTGGACCGCTCCTACTCCACCGCAGATGCCAGCCACGTATCGATTCGCATTAACCGTTACCGACGGCTACGGCGGTATAGCTTATGATACACTTGCAGTAGTAGTAAACGGAACCTCTATGCAAGCGGACTCAGTACACTTACTTCCTGCCGTACGGGTAGGCTCTAGTGAAATCGAACTGATGTGGAGAGCCGCGCCGGTCGAATGGTGGTACGAGTACAGGGTCTATCGAGGAGACGGCTCTTCTCAACCCAAGAAAGTCATCGCAAAAATAGGCTATGACTATGGTGACGACCGCAACGACACTACATACACCGATAGTGATCTCGAACCCGGTAAGGATTACTTCTACCAGATTGCGACTGTAGACTCAGCCGGTAATGAAGCTTTTTCGAACCAGATCGATACTACTACTTTAAGACTCGAACTGCTCGGAAGCCTTTCCCTGGGCGGCGGACACGGGCTGCGCCTGGCAAACACAGGCAACTACATCTTCGTTGCAGCAAGGGAACAAAGCGTAAAGGGCTTTACCATTAACGCTTCCGGTCCAGCCCCTGCCGCGAATATCCCTCATCCCAATACAAACTACAACGCCTGGGCCTACGATCTATACATCACCGGCAACGTCCTGCACGTAGCCTTCGGTATCGAAGGGTACTGGGCATACGAAATCACCAACCCGCTCACCCCGATCGACACCCTGTTTATCGACCCTGCAACACTTACCGGAAGTGCAACAGATGAAGCAAAAGCGATCTTTGCGGACGGAAACGACGTCTTCATAGGATGCACCGACCTGGCCACAAGCATTCATACCATAACCTGGGTTACGGTCGACATTCCGAATGCAACCTACACGATTAACGCTATAGATACGCTCCACGACACACCGAAGGATATCCACGTGGACGGTAACTACGTCTACATCGCGGTCGCAAACGCAGGTCTCGAGGTCCTGCGCTGGTCAATACTGCCTGCGCCTGCTTTCTCGTATGTCGGTCTGGTTTCTACCAACGACGAAGCCAATCAGGTATATGTCTCCGGAACCGAAGCCTACGTTGCCGCGTCATCCGAAGGACTCCTGGTCATAGACATCTCGAACAAGAACAATCCGTATCTCGCGGCACAATGGCCAAGGCCTGATTTGCCAACTTACCCTACGAATGCCCAGGGTATATATTTCGTAGGAAAGAGGGCCTATCTGGCTGACGGTGCGAATGGCATAAGAGTACTCGATATCAACGATCCTATGAAACCCTTTTTACTGGATACAAAAGACTTCGATTATGTCGTAACCGGCAACTACAGGCTGATGGACGTCTGGGTAAAGAGCCAGGGACTGAAGACTCAAGCGATCGTGGTTGACTGGTACGACGCCATTCACATGGTAGAGTGGTAAAGAATGCTTCTTTCCTAGCTACGGCGAAGAAAGAACGCATTAAAATTGAAAGGGGCCTAAAGGCCCCTCTTCTATTGTCTAAGTCTTTTTCTCTCTAACCTTGACAAGCATTCCAAAATGGTTACACTTTTATATAAGACTTGTAAAAAACTAGGAGGATTTAGTGAAAAAAGTTTTTATTCCTATAGCTTTAGTAGCTATTGTATTGATAGCACTTACCGGATGTAATAACGTTCCCGAGATTAACACTGTCGCTGCTAACCCAAATACCGTTGCTCCCGGTGATACGGCTACTATATCGTGTACCGCCGTCGATGCAGACAACGATGTCCTTGTCTACAGCTGGCAATCGGTAGATCAAGCAGACTCGGTATTTACCGGGAAGTCCTTCCCCTGGATAGCGCCGGCTGTAACAGGGGATTACCGCTTCTATCTTGTGTTGTCTGATGAGCGGGGCGGCTACGCCTACGATTCTTCATTAATGGTTACGGTACGCGCCAACCTTCTCGATCCGGACGAACAGGATATTGGAACCAGACAGGCAATCATTACGTGGAACGCAGCCGATGACGGCGACTGGGTAGCCTACGAAATATACCGGGCAAACTCACCCAATCCTCATCTTATGATTGCAAAAATTACTTCGAGCAGACTTGATACCGTGTATAAGGATATGGACGTCTTTCCCAATACCGAGTACTACTATGTCGTAGCAACTGTAACACCAACCGAAGAAAGGTCCTACTCCAACGAGATTTCCTTCTTCACCGATAATTTCGCCATTCTGTTCGGCCAGAGCCTTGGCGGCGCCCAGGGAGTACGTCTTTCAGCAGTCGGCAATTATATCTTCTGCGCGGCCCGTGCCGCAGGTGTGAGGGGATTTGGAATAGGATCCAGCACACTAACCCCTGGCGCCATAATTGCCCCCCAGGTTGCAGGCGACTGGGCATACGACGTATCGGTAGGTGGAGGCGGTCTGATATTGGGAACTGCATTCGGTACAGGCGGGATGGAAACTGACAGCATACAAAACCCGTTAAGCCCCGTGTATCTTGCCTCAACCCCACTGAGCCTTGCTACCGAAGCTACAGCTGTCTGTCTGGACGGCTTGAACGCCTTTGTAGGCGGAACTGATCCTTCCGCAGGCATACACTCACTGGAATGGTACGATATAACCAACCCTGCATCACCTGCTCTCCAAACCACGCTTCAAGTACCCGATGTTCCCACCGACATATACGTAGATGGAAGCTACATATATGTGACCATGGGTGATGGCGGACTTGCCATACTTCAAGCGACAGCAACACCTGCCTTAAATCTCGTATCCACTCGTACGACAGGCGGATATGCGAACCGGGTTTACGTATCCGGCAACTTTGCCTATCTAGCCGCAGGTACGGATGGGTTAGTTATCCTCGATGTATCGGATAAGGCCAACCCTTCGCCTTCCGCTCAATGGACTGATGATGGAGGAAACGATGCCCAGGGAATTTACCTTCTCGGTAACATAGCCTATCTTGCCGACGGCGCTTACGGTCTTCGTGTTCTTAACATCAGCAATCCTCTTGCACCCGAACTCAAATACACACTGGATGTAGGCGAGCAGATAATGGACGTATGGGTGAGAAGCTTTGGAGGCAAGTTCCAGGCAATCGTAGCAGACTGGCATGACGCTATCACCATGATCGAGTGGTAAATTTACCCCAAAAAGAAATCTTTGATTTCTCTTTGGGGACTCTGAAAAAAAGGTCGCAATTTCGAAGGACTGGATTTTCCAGTCCTTCTTTTTTATATCACGTGAGTTAATTTATTATGACCTCTGACGCATTCATTTCAGATCTTATGCGCTCTGTACAAGAGGGTGAAATGAAAGGGCCGGCTTTGCCGGCCCTTCGGTTTCTTGCGATCTTTTCGCGTTAGCGAAAAGGAGCATTTATTTAACGTCTATCTCGATCTCGCGGGCCTTGGCTTTCTCGGATTTTGGAAAACTGACTTCCAAAATGCCATCCTTGTAGGTAGCCTTGGCCTTGTCGGATTGAACCTCTACAGGTAACTGCAGAGCTCTCTGGAACTTACCATAGGCTCGTTCGACCCGGTGGAAATGACGATCCTTCTCCTCTGAGGAGTGGCGTCTTTCACCTGAAATCACAAGTGTGTCTCCAGCGGCCTGGATCTTTATGTCTTCCTTCTTCATCCCGGGTATCTCCACTCGTACGTAGATAGAATCCTTGGTTTCCTCGACATCCACAGCAGGAGCCCAGAAACCTTTGTACTCCTCGCCTGGCCAGTTGCCGAAGAACGAATCGAACAATCGATCCATGTCGCGCCGGAAGCTATCGACACCCCAGAAGGGGTCGTATTTCTTGATCTTGTTCATCTCTCTAACCTCCTTTCAAAAAAAGCTTTGAGATTTACAATAGATCTTGATTTCCAACTATATTATAGTTTACTAATACAGTTTGTCAAGGTGAATCAGCCTCTCTCAACATCATCTGCAAGGTTATCGTCTTAAGGAAGAATGAAAGCGCCCTCGTCTTTATATAATTCAGGCCTTTCCCGTCAGATAAGCGCCTTGGGTTGGATACGGTGTTTTATCTGGGGAGCGGTCAAGTCAGCGCTTGAAGGTATACTATTCTTTCTCCAGATTGATCAGTGGCTTATTCGACTAAGTATGGGGCTTATTTGGGTGGGTATCTTCGCTGCGGCATTAACCCTTTTCCTGGCAACCTATCGCAGTTTTCGTTTATACAAAACCTTCACGAGCTTCCGCCTTTATCTGGCTCTGGAAATAATAGCCGGGGGATTATTGTTTGCCCAGATACCTCTGTTAGCTTTGGGTCTCTACTTTGTTGACGGATTGGTTACGGTAGTTTCGGCGCTGCTGTTTACGATCTCCGGATACGGCGTAGCGGTAACCTACCGAAAAGCTATGGATTCGCAATCAACCTATCCATCCGCTTGACACAAGCAAAAAGATAAGTATTCTAGGGTAATTGAAAGACGAATTGCAGATGCCATTTCTGACCAATCTAAGGAGGAACTTATGAAAAAAGCATTCATAGTTATGGGAGTTGTTCTAATAATGCTTCCCTTGGGAGCAAGTACAAAAGCTGAGATGGAATTGTGCACCACGAAGGGCGAACTCAGCTTCAATTTCACCATGCCTACATACGAGATCCGATCCCTGGAAAACGGTGAAGCAAGAATATCATTTAACACAGATAATTCGAGTTACAGCGAACAAATAGGTTATCCCCGTTTACCTGTCATGACTTACACCTTCGCCTTGCCGCCCGGTACAAGGCTTGAAAGCATAGCTTTCTCAGGTACCCGCAGCGCAATCGAAGGTAAATACCTGATTGAGGCCAGCCTTCCGCCTATGTCCGTTTCTGCATCAAATCCCCTCAATGAAGAACTAATGGACCTCTATTCTCGGACCAAGGCAAGTGTATACTCCGGACAAGAGATACTTTCTCCCATATACGGCGAAGTGCATTCTCAGGCAGAACGCCGAGAGTATTCCCTTGTAACCGTGACCCTTTATCCGTTCTTCTATGATCCTGTAACCTCTTGTGTTTCTTTTGCCAAGGATATCGCAGTGGATATGCATTACGAGCCGGTAGATGAGGAACATGCGGAATTCATCTCTCGATTCCTCAGACAAGGTACGATATACTCCGATATCCCTGAGCATATCTACAATAAAGCCCAGGCCAGGGAGTGGTATCAACCAGAAAACCGTTTGCTGGCTACACCTCGTATGCTTATTCTGACTACTAACAGGTTAAAAAATTCCGCAGAGGCGAAAATATGTTGGCTCCGTGAGTGGAAAGGCAATGCAGGTTTCCAAACCACAGTTGTTACCTCTGAAGATATCACCGCTTCGACCCAAGGTCAAGGCACAGAACAAAAGATACGCAACTGGCTCAGGGCAAACGCTGCCGACTACGATTACCTTTTCATAATCGGTCACGACTGGGACATTCCCATGAAGGTTATGACACCTTTTAACAATAACTGCAGGTCCGAATCAGATAACAAACCTCCCTCTGATCTTTACTACGGTGACCTTTCCCTTCCTGACAATGAATCGTGGAATAAGGACGGTGATTCCTACTTTGGAGAGGTTATGAGTTACGTCGGGTTTTATGACCCTCAGGACGAACCTGACTTCGAGATGGAGCTTCACGTAGGCCGCATCAACAATTCCGACCCGGAGGAAATAGCTGCCATACTCGAACGCATCTGGCTATTCGAGTATACAAAGGACGACCCTTTCAAACAAACCTCAGTACTTGCCGGAGGCATCCTGTGGTTCCCTAACCAGAACGGCAACGGTGGTCCAGGATTCGACGCCAGCTATTACATGGAGCATCTTATGGATAACGGCATTATCGATCGTTCCAATGCCACTACACTTTATGAAAAAGAAGGTGATGGGATATCACCTTATACATGCGATGCAGACTTTACCAGATCCAACCTTGTAGATGCCCTGAAAGGGAATGAGGGTATCTTCGTCGAAAATAATCACGGATGGGAAGACAGCTTCTTTCGCACCGTCTGGCACGATGACGGCGATGGAATACCGGAAGAGGGTCTTGACATCGAAGCAAAGCTGGCCCTAAATACTGGCGATACCTGGAAGTTTGAAACCGCCGACGAGGGAAGCGTGGGCTTCCTGCTTTCGTGTCTGAATGGAAAACCTGATTCTAAGACCTGCCTTGCACAGTCGCTACTCGATTTCGGCTCTGTGGCGGTTGTCGCCCATACACGTTCGGCCCTTGGAAAATATGGATGGCTAAGCGCCGAAGACGGAGGACAGAACGGTCTCTACTATTACGTTCTGGAAAACTACTTGAAGAAATCTGAAACCTACGATTATGTTCTGGGCGACGCTGTCGATGCAGGAAGGCTTCAGTACTTCAACCAGGAAAAATCCACCTGGCAGCGTTACATAAACACCTACGAACACGTAATATTCGGTGATCCTTCGTTGCGTCATTACGGAAGAAACGGGAATCTGCCCATCGGTATAGAGGAAGAAAAACTGATTGCAGCAACGGCTAACCTGCAGGTTGATTTAAATCACAAGGTTACATTCAGTCTTCCTGCTGAGACTTCAGTTTGTCTGGAGGTTTGGGATGCTGTCGGTCGTAAAGTTGAAACCCTTGTGAAAGGTTATACCGCAGCAGGCACACACTCCCTTGACTGGGACACCGCTGATCTTGCGTCAGGCTCATACTTCATGACCCTGAAAGCTGACGGATTTACACGTACTGCCAAGGCAGTAATAGTAAAATAGCTTTATCGAATAAGTCGAAAGGCCGGTCTCGAACCGGCCTTTTTTAACTTCTACGACAAACAGCTTACCGCGAGAAGTGCAGGATATACAGCTTACCGCTGACCGCTCACAGCTTACGGCTGACGGCCTACGGCAAGAGAGATTGAAACACGCGCTGCGGGCGCAGGTTGCAGCGAGTGAAGGCGACACAGTTGCCTCCAGAAAGAACCGACGCGTGGCTGCTACCCACGAGACTCAATCTTCTAATCTTTAAATCCTGAAATTCCCCCAGGGTACTTGACAAGGGGTATTTCCGTATTAGGATGATGCGTGGCTTACAACCGCACCAAGCCCAAAGCGCGGCAGAAGATACGCAGGCCGCGCCTGATAGTGGTATCGAACAGAAGTCCGTACCATCTTGAATCCCTTGACGGGGAAATCCGTATGATCCGTAACGTCAGCGGAATGGTCACCGGACTCGAACCGGTACTTGCCTCTACCCAGGGAATGTGGGTTGCATGGGGAAACGCCCCTGCCGAATGCGACATATGCCGAATACCGCCTGATAATCCCACCTTCGATCTCAAGCTCATCCCGCTTGATCAGGAAGAAATACGTCATTTCTATCTCGGGTTCTCTAACAGCACACTTTGGCCTTTGGCGCATAACTTCCTTGGCAGAACTATTTTTCAGGAGGCTGACTGGGAAGGCTATTTTAAGGTCAACCGGAAATTCGCCGAAGCGGTCGCAGTCGAGGCCAGACCTTCGGATCTGATTTGGGTAAATGATTATCACCTGGCGCTTGTTCCTCAAATGCTCCGCAATCTTCGTGTTACTTCACGCATCGGTTTTTTCTGGCACATCCCATTTCCTCCTCTCGATCTCTTCCGCACCCTACCCTGGCGAAGGGATTTCCTGAAAGGCCTGCTTGGATCAGACCTCGTTGGATTTCACTGCAATTCCTACGTTAAAAACCTCCTGCACGCGGTGGAGAATCTTTTAGCAAGGGATGTCTCCTTTTCAAAAGGGCTTGTCCGAAACAAACACAGCGTAAGGGTTTCAGCCTTTCCCATGGGTATAGATTACTACCGTATCCAGAAGTTGACTCAAGAAGAACAAACCATCAACGCTGCAAAACGCATTCGCTCGGAGATTGGAAGCAAACGTATAATCCTCGGTGTTGACAGGCTTGATTACTCAAAGGGCATCCCCGAACGACTCGAGGCCATTGAAAAACTGCTTGAGGAAAATCCTCGCTTCATCGGTAAACTTTCCTTTGTGCAGATATCGGTTCCCAGCCGTATCCAGTTACCGGAGTATCGCAGGATGCAGCATGAAGTAGAGAATGCAGTTGGACGTATCAATGGTAAGTTTTCAAAAGCGGCATGGACGCCGATTCGTTACTATTTCAGGTCGTTTCCTTTCGAAGAACTCGTTACCTACTATCTGGCTGCGGATGTTTGTCTTGTTACTCCTTTGCGGGACGGCATGAATCTCATCGCCAAGGAGTATGCGGCGACCCAATCACCAGATAAAGGCATGCTCGTTCTTTCTGAATTCGCAGGCGCGGCAGAGGAAATGAAAGAAGCCGTGATCGTTAATCCTCACAGCATTCCATCTATCAAGAACGGGCTGCTGGAGGCTATTAATATGAGTAAGGTCGAACGTATGATCCGGATGGAAGCTATGCGAAACAGATTAAAAAGACGCACCGTGGGCAAGTGGGGCGAGGCTTTTCTGGAAAGGCTACGTGGCGATTTACCGAATAAAAAAACCGTAGGTACAAAACGGAGACGATAGTATGACTCAAAAGGAAAAAATATTGGAACTTCTCAAGTCAAGTAAAGGCTTGCTATTGTTATTTGATTTCGACGGAACCCTTGTTGATATAGCGCCTACACCTGACAGAATAGTGATGCCGCCGGACCTCAAGCTTCTTTTAAGGAAACTTGTCGAACGACCTTCAATCAACGTTGCGATCTTGAGTGGGCGCAGTCTTATCGAGTTGCAGGAATACATACCTGCTAACATTCTTCTGGCATTTGCCGGCTGTCACGGTTGCGAACTTCAGATGCCTGGCGAAGTCGAACAATCCATCCTTGACGACGAGGATATCCAACGCGATCTTGATGAGTTTGCAGCCAGCCTTGAGGAATTGTCGGACTGGCCCGGAATAATTATCGAGCACAAGGGGTGTGCCGTTGCCATGCATTATAGATTGGCTGATAAAACGACAATCGAACATGCGCAGGAAGAGTTTTACAGCCGGGCAGAGCAACTGTCGAACTACGAAGAGATGGAGATAATAGAAGGTAAAGCGGTGCTGGAATTACGACCTTCAGGAATGCACAAAGGGATTGCAGTAGAGTTTCTGGCGGAAAACTTCCTGCCCTCTGACGGGGCTCTTGTGGCTTACTTTGGGGATGATACGACCGATCTGGACGCGTTTACGGCCCTGCCTGAGAACTCGCTGAAGGTTGCCGTAGGACAAAAGATCGCTAAAGAAGCAAACTTCGTGCTTGCTTCGCCTGCTGAAGTTGTGCAACTTATAAAAGAATTACTTGCATAGGAGTAGTAATGAACGCTCTATTGGAGGATTACTCGCCTGAAGAAGCCAAAGGCCAGGGTGAGTTTAAGTTTCTGGGCTGGCTCTTCCTGCTTCAACAAGGAGCCGCAGTCATCCTTATCGTGGGATTGCTCGCCAAGCTATTCCCGCTCATGTACGTAGGCGGTGTATTGGACATAATCTCCCAAAACACGCTCCCTGCGATTCTTATTGTGTTTGCCCTGCTTCACGCCGGGGTTGTGTTTCTTCTCTTCGTCAGACGCCCCTTCGCCTGGACGATTATACTCTGTTTCCTGGGTGGAATGGCTGTTTTTTCCGCAGTGGAACTTTTTCTCGGACCTTTTAACATCTATAACCTGGCAGGTATCATCCTTTCCGTACTATGGATAGCGTTCTTTCTTTTCTCCAAGCGCCCGCGTATTCGATTCTTCTACGACGAGCTTTTCTCTCGTGCAAGCCAAACCATAATCTGTCCTCACTGCAAAGAGGAAGTTCTGCTGGATGCTGAAAAGTGCTGCGGAAAGCCCCTTTCAGAGGAGGACCGTTTCCGAACGCTCTGCGAAAGAACCACCGATCCAAAGGTCCCGGTTGACGTGAGGGTAGCCCAGTTTGATCTTCTTGCGGAGCGCTTCGGCAAAAAGGCCCTGCCTTTTCTCAAAGAGCAGTACGATAAGCAGATGAAATCCCCGGTCAGGATAGCCAAGGTTCTTGCAGCACTTAACCGTATCCTGGAGAGTCACTCCTGAACACACCCTCTCAAGTGTTCTAAGAGGGATCAGGAAGGAATCACAGAGACACCGGGAATAAAGATTAGACGCTCGTGTATCAAATACTCCCTCTTGTTTATCTCTTTACCTCCCCTATCCAACCTTTCTAACGGATAAGAATCAATCTTCCGTTTTTCCTGTACTCAGGCGTAACGAACGAGTAGAAATACACGCCCTGGGCAACCTTGCTGCCGTAGGTATCGGTGCCGTCCCAGGTGAGGGTCTGGGAATCGGTAAACCCGCCTTCGAATACGGTCTTCACGAGTGCCCCGGCGGCATCGAAGACCTTCAAGAAACCTTGAGTTAAAGAACCGGTTACATTGAAAGAAACCCTATGAGAAAACAGATTAGGGCCTGCTACTTCAATCCTGCAAGTTGGGGAAACATAATTGTCTTTAACTGCCGGTATTGTATCTTCCGGGGGTATACCGTATACTTTACCTACCCTTAACTTGACAGGCAAATACATTACAGGATTGTCGGTATAGTAACCTTCTGTTGAAAAACCTGTCAACGCTGGTCCTGAAAAGAGATCCTTGAGGTAAGTAACGTGAAGGATACTGTCATCCCCAATCCACGGCCAAACCGAGTGAAAATCTTCGTCAGCGCAAAAACCCTGTCGAGCGTCAGGTGTTTGTGTATTCGTTACGTTGGTTACATAAGCCATGTGATATCGCCACCAATTATTGCGGTTAAAGGATTCATCCCAATCAAAACCCTCAAGCGGCTTCCAATTGTACCCATTATCTTCAGAAACGGTAACGTAGATTTCACCGTTGACACAGTAAGCAATACTCAAATCCCAGGGCAGTCTATTGCCGCCAAATGAAACAACTATCGTATCACCCCAGAAGGCCAGTTGAGGATTCCATGCTCCGCAGTATCGGTCATCTCTGTTCCATATTTCAGAATTGGCACCCCACCAGCCCTGATGGTTCAAGGCAGTATCGATAACTGGGTATTCTTCATCGGTAATCCATCTGTAAGTCCCGTACCGCCCTGACGGACGGCTGAAACTGTCACTGGTTTCATCCCAGTGGATGATTCTGCTGAAACTTCCAACATTTGTTTCAAATTCGCCGGGTGCTTTATGAAGGTAACGCCCTTCTGCAAACGCCGCATGAAGATCATCGTTGTTGTCATAAGCTATATCAACATTGCTGGTCTTTGCGTAGATTCGCCATGTGGTATCGTGTACCGGGAAGGAATCCAGGTAGCGCCCCTGGGTCACCCAGACAGGCTCATTCCAGGTCAGGCCATGATCCAAGGATTCGATATACATCAGGTGTCCGGCACCCAAAGCTTCGTCTATCTTTTCTACCCAAGCAACGGCAACCTTGACTCCGTCTCTGCTTACTGCAACGGCTGCATCCTCGGCATCTGCAACAAGAGGGATCCATGAACTAAAGGTTAAGCCTTGATCTGTAGAGCGTGAATAGCATATGGGATTTGCTTCACCCGGATCGTTTGGTACCCGGACCACGATATGGATTACACTATCCGATCCTGCGACCAAGTGAGGCCATATAGGATACCCGCCTTCAACCGGTTCAGGATCGATCACCACCGGTGTATTGAATATACCAAAACCAGGAGCAGTCTCGACAACAACCTTACAGACTATTTCTGAACCTGGCTCCGCCGTGAGTTGCTGATGGAAGGCAATAACCGCACGACCGTCGGGAAGGACTCCCATTGTTGGATATCCGGCTTTGTGTTCTCCCGAGGTCTTTATGCCGTCTTCCCAAAGGAACACTTCATCTTCTGTTAACCATCTATTCAACTTGACACTGCGGTCAGGGAAACCAGATTCTTCTGATTCCGAGTGTGTCCAGCATACATCTACCCTATCACCCAAGGGAACCACCCGGTTGCCCTGGTTGCCGTTACCCTGATGGTCGTAGGTGGTAATGCCTGCCTGTTCCTCGCCTTCTGCGGCTGCTGCCGTGACGACGAACATCACGAGTATCAAAGTTGTCTTTCGCATCTTAACCTCCTCTGGATTTCATGCGGCCAGACGCGTAAGCCAGGGTCTTGATATATGCTAACCATCCGGCCCGGCAAGTCAAGGCGCATCCGGCCGCTTCAGATTGAAGATCCCGGATTAACGAACCAGGATCAAACGTCCGTTCTTTCTGTACTCAGGCGTAACAAAGGAATAAAAGTAAACGCCTTGAGCAACCTTATTACCGTTGGTATCGGTGCCGTCCCAGGTTAGGGTCTGGCACTCGAAGAACCTCCCTTCGTGCAATGTCTTAACGAGCGCTCCGGACGCATCAAAGAGCTTTACGTACCCGATCTCTCCTGGAACAGATACATTGAAAGATACAGAATTCGATATGATGTTCGAGCCTGACAATTCAATCGGATGAATGTCGGTATGAATTGGGTCTTCAACTATTCCGACAACCGGGTAATGGGTTCCGTCTGGATTGAATGTTCCGGAAACCGAACCGACACCGAGCTTAAGGGGCAGATACATGACCGGATTAGTGGTGTAGTATCCTGCAGTCGGATACTCTTTGCTTATCGGAATAGCCGGGCCTGAAAAAAGGTCCTTGATATAAGTCATATGGAGAATACCGTCCGAAGAGACCTTTGGCCAGATGGAAAGATTGTCCTCATCTGCACAGTAACCTTTTCTCGCTTCAGGTGTAGCGGTCCATGTAACGTTGTTGAGACATCCTCGATGCGCCTGCCACCAGTGTCGGTTCCCTTCGTAGTCAAAGTCCTTGATAGGCTTCCATGTTCTACCGCCATCGTCTGATACGGTGACGTATATCTCGCTGTTGGTTGTTCCCGCTACACTCAAGTCTTTGCGATTGCGATTACCGCAAAATGCAACCACTATGTTATCTTCCCAGACTGCAATCTGAGGCTTCCAGCATCCTATCCGGTACTCATTATTGTTAAGTGCGCCATTTGACCCACCGTCAGCGCCCCACCATGCCATGTCGTAAAGGGTGGTGTCGAGATAGGGTTCTCCGGTTTCTTCATCGACAAAGATGGCGTCGTAGGTTCCGAATCTACCCGAGGCTATGCTGAACTCATCTGTAGCCTGGCTCCAGTGCACGATACGGCTAAAGAAATGAGTATTTAGCCAATACTTGTCGTCGGTTCCATGATTCCAGAAAGCTTCCTGAAAAACTATATGGAGGTTATTGTTCATATCGTAAACCGCATCAGGTGTACCCAAGTAAGCCCAGGCTTGAAACAACGCATCGTCCATAGGGAAAGACGAGGGGTAAATATCTGCGGTGATGGATAAAGGCTCCTGCCAGGTCAAACCTCCGTCTGTTGACTCCATGTAAAGAACGTGTCCAATTAGGTTAAAATTCTCTTCGACCTTTTCAACCCAGGATACAGCTATCTTCTTGCCGTCATCAGATACGGCCAGTCCGACATCCGAACCTTCGTATTTACAGAGCCCGAACCATTCGGTAAATGAACCACCCTGGTCAATCGAACGAGAGTAGCTTACGCCTGGATTTAGTGAATCGTGATTGCATGAAACGATATGAATCACACCGTCAGAACCGACCACTATGTGAGGCCAGACAGGAAAATCGCCTAGAGATCTATTAAGGCTAACCTTTTCAGCACTCATAAATACGCGGTAACCTGCCCCTGCCTCAATTGCAAGAACCGAGTAGTGATCATCGGTGGAAAGTTCAGATTGTCGTTCGTGGAAAGCCACTAAAGCTTTGCCATCAGGTAATACTCCCATGGTGGTATAACCTGCCCTGAGTACCCCGGAGGCTTTTACACCTATTTTAGAAAAAAAGATTTGGGCGGTATTTGACCAAACATTCCAATAGACCGCGCGATCCTTGTGGTCATGTGAACCGCTCGTATCAATCGAATAGGTCCAACATACGTGTACGCAGGTATCTTTGTAAGGGACGACCCTATTCCCCTGGCTGCCGTTCTGTTGATGGTCGTAAGAGGTTACCCCTGCACACCTTTCTCCAGGAGCCGTCAAAGCCTCTGCTGAATAACTCATTCCGCTTCCCCAGCTTGATAACTCTAAAGGATTCTCTGTTTCGCACCAAAGAGTTTTTTCCCCATTTATTTTAGGTGCGTATGCCGTCTGGATAGCTGGCGTGACCACGACCATTAATACCCAGAGGGCTGCAAGCTTCCTAACCATGATATCCTCCTTCAACTCAAAAGTGCATGTATTGCACCTTGTTGTTAAAGAAATTGTTTGTTACAGGAACATGTCTTAATCAACCGGCCAAAGGACTCCAAGACCACTTTTCTCTTCTCTGATGTTTACAATCCTTAGATACACAAGGTTGCCTTCCGAACACATTCCCGATTGTTTTTTTGATTTCTTCACCTCCATCTTTATTCCTAATCTGACCACTTAGACTTCCGCTATTCGCTTTTTCTATATTAACTATAGGAATTCTCTGCCCCCTGTCAAGGTTTCTTCTTCTGAACAGATGCACTATTCGGAGTAAAAAAAGGGGAGAGTATCTACTCTCCCCTTCGTAAGATTGGGTTTAAAATCAGACTAACGAACCAAAACCAGTCGACCGCTTTCGTTAATCTGGGATGTAATAAACGAATAGAAGTATACACCGTTGGATACCTTAGCGCCGAAGTTATCTGTACCGTCCCAGGTCAAGGTCTGGGATTCAGTAAACGCGCCTTCGTAAACGGTCTTTACTAGAGAACCAGATGCATCGTATATCTTGAGTGAACCGGTAGTTAAAGGACATTCAACGGCAAAGGAGACCGATTTTGTAAATACGTTGGAACCCAAAACCTCTACTCTGGACTGGGCAACGGAAGGAGTCTCAGACACACCGATAACAGGATAATCTGAACCATCAGGATTGAACGTACCCGTTACAGTTCCTATCGTCATCTCCACCGGTATGTACATAATAGGATTTGAGGAGTAGTAACCTGCGGTAGGGTAATTCGACAGTGCCGGTCCAGTGAAGCGGTCAAGCTGGTAGGTTACGTGTAAAATATTATTTCTGGTGGTCCTGGGCCAGACAGTAGCGAATTGCTCGTCCGCACAGAAACCCTGCCTGCCTTCAGGTGTATGAGAGGAGGTCAAGTTCGTCACGCAACCTCTTTCTGCAAGCCACCAAGCCCTGTTCGGCACAACGGTGTAATCCCAGTCGAACATTGGCTTCCATGTCTGACCGTTGTCGTCTGACACAGTAACATAGAGATCGCCGTTTGGTATGTGAGCTATGGACGCGTCAGCTGGATCCCTCTGTCCACAGAAGACTACGATCGGGTTATTACCCCAGAAGGACAGCTGAGGTTTCCAGGCCCCTATCTCCATGATATTATCAGAGCTGTAAACATCTGGATTCATTCCCCAGAGAGCCATGTCGTAAAGCGTTGAATCGAGAATGGTTTCTCCTGACCCTTCATCCACGGATACGGGGCGGTAAGTGCCGAATTTACCGGAAGGTATGGTAAAATCATCAGTAATTTCGTTCCAGTAAGCTATACGGTGATAGTAACCTGGAAAGATGTAGAATTGATCGTCGGTTCCATGCCTGTAAAGACCTTCCTCGAAAACAATGTGCAGGTTACCTTGCTTGTCGTATGCGATACAAGGACTGGCGTAATCAGCCCACAATCGATAAATATCATCGTCTGGAGGGAAGTCAGCAGGATAGTAACCTTCGGTAATGTTCACAGGATCACCCCAGGTCAAACCTCCGTCTGTGGATTCCCTGTACATAACGTGACCGAGGGCAAAATTATCCAAAAGGGCCCTGACCCAAGCTATCGCGATCTTGGATCCGTCGTCGCTGACTGCAACTCCGACATCGGCTCCTTCGTAATCGCTGATCTGCACCCACTCGGAGTAGGATCCGCCCTGATTCGTGGAGCGGGAGTAGCATACAGCTTTGGATGATGTATCCTGATTGCAGGAAACGACGTGAATTACGCCATCTGAGCCAATTACGATGTGCGGCCAGATTGGCCAGTCCCCATTAAACTTGTTCTGGCTCACCTGAACAGGCGAATTGAACACTCGGAAACCAGGAGCTGCTTCAACAGCAATCTTGGATACTGGATCGGACGTTATGCTTGAGGATAGTAACTCGTGGAAGGCGACAACTGCCCTGCCGTCCGGAAGAATACCCATTGTCGTGTATCCTGCCCTGTTTTGGTTAGCCTTAACTCCAGTTGGACTATAAACCTTCGAGGCGTTGTTCGACCATACATTCCAGTAAACGGCGCGATTGGGATGGTCCTCATTTTCGTCCGCCGAGTATGTCCAGCATACGTGAACGCAGGTATCGTTGTTAAAGGGAAACGGAACCACACGATTACCTTGAGCCCCATTCTGCTGATGGTCATATGTGGTTAGGCCAATCTGCCTCGCAGTCGCAGGCATCATCATCTCAAGTGGATATGCAGTGCCGCTCTGCCACTGGATCGGACTTGTATCAGGATACTTGGCATTGGGAATAGTGCCATAAAAAGGTACCCCTTCCATCTGGATTTTAGGAGTAACGGCTGTAACACCAGCGGCTAAAGCAACCACAGTCGTTACTGTTACCAGCACAATTAGTTTCTTGAGCATTAATGTCCTCCTTTAGGCTTAAATGCTAACTTAAGTTGTTTATTTCTTTTCCAATGAAACATCTCACCAAAAACAGATTTTTTACTTGCACACTCATCCTTGTTGAATGCATCTTATTAAGTGCACTTCCGTTCCAGACCATCTGACAATATACGTTTCCCGTGCTCCTCCTTATCTGCTTCAGCGACACATTTCCAGATCCTCTTTTCAGTTTCTGCACCTCCGAATTAGAAACTTGACCTGATCTTCGTAAAATGACTCACTTAACTTATCTTACTGTCATCTTACCCTGAATCGTATCACTACCTTAACTATAGGCATTTTTCACCAAGATGTCAAGTCCCTTTATTCTGAGTCAGGATATTATCGAGTATAAAATGCGATGAAAAACCCAACTTAGTTGATTTGACCATTATTGATTATGATCATATCTAATACACAGGGCTTAAGGTGAGTAAACCTACAAGCAATGCGGATCATTGACAAATCATTTCCTTTCACTAGAATACCTCAGTTGCGCCCGTGGCTCAACTGGACAGAGCATCTGACTACGGATCAGAAGGTTGGGGGTTCGAATCCCTCCGGGCGTATTTTTGGCATATTTTCACCTCTGGTTGAAATATACGATGTGTTTACAAAGCAAGCGCACAAAAAAACACCCTCGATTTTTCTAAACCAGACTTCGCCGGTAAATGAGCTTTTAAACCAACGCACGTAATAATCCATCCATAGCCCTGATTCTCTTGTCTTTGGATCTTTTGAATATCATATAACAAGCTACCTGTTCGTAATAAATGAAAGCTGAGTAAATTTGCATCTGTACAATTAGGATTTTTTTTTGTGTTAAGTGTGTTTCTGCTTCAAAAGCCGAGTATTAGCTCGAAGGGTTTGTGAGAATGTCCTTAAGGACTTCGGAGTTCGTAGGCTTGACACTGTTCAAGTTATGACTATCCTTAACGTTATATGACGAAGGGTGCGATGAAAGGGATATTGCCTGCGTGGTCAAAGTATTCAAGGAGCAGAAGATATTGACAAACGAGGACGAACGTTGGATGCGTGAGGCGTTGAGGGAGGCAAAGGCTGGCTACCGTGAAGGGGAAACCCCGGTGGGAGCGGTCGTGATCCATGAAGGTCGGATTATCGGTCGGGGCCATAATCAGACCGAACGACTCCAGGATGCAACCGCCCATGCGGAGATGATTGCAATAACCGCTGCCCAGGCGGCTCTCAAATCCTGGCGACTTCTTGGGTGTACGCTTTACGTGACCGTGGAACCGTGCTTCATGTGCGCGGGAGCGGCACTATTGAGCCGTATTCCCCGCATCGTCTATGGTACACGCGATCCCAAATTTGGAGGGGTTTCCTCGCTCTACAGGATTGGTCAGGACCCAAGGCTCAATCATACCTTTGAGATTACTGAAGGCCTGCTTACAGAAGAAGCTGCGGCCCTGATGCGTTCGTTCTTTAAGAAACGTCGCCAGGATAGCTTAAAAGGAAATTTGAAGAAACAAGAAGAGAATTAATCATGTGGACACCTTTACATACCGAATGTGTCTGCAAAAAGGAGAGATGGCCGAGTGGACGAAGGCGCACGACTCGAAATCGTGTAGGCGGCAACGTCTCGGGGGTTCGAATCCCTCTCTCTCCGCTCAAGATGACAAGAAGAATCGGAGGTCGTCGAGGCATTGTGCGTTTTATGCAAACCAAGAAAACCCGCCTAAAAGAAGGCGGAATACAAGTTAGATGACGGAAGGAGTAATATGATTAGACGCATTACCCTACTAGGGTTTGTTGCCTCGGCAGCCCTTCTTGCCACAAAGATCGAGGTTCCGGTAAAGCCGTTCGAGTCTCGCATGTCAGATCCTTACTACCAGAGTCTTCTAGAGCGTTCGGCAATCACACCTACCAGAGTTAATGCTGCGGCAATGGAATACCTCCAGGCCAGGGTCGATGTTCCCGACACGTTGAGGGTACTGGCTATACGAATCGAATTTCCTACTGACGATGACTCCACTACCTGGGGTGACGGCAGGATGGACCTGAAAGGATACGGTTCTCCTTCAGACGGCCTTTACTACGACCCTCCCCACGACCGTACCTTTTTTGCCAATCAAATGCAGGGATTACGCAATTTCTATCTTTTGAATTCCCGGGGCAGGTTGGTAATAGAGTACGACGTGTATCCTAAAGAACCATTTGCAGCCTACAAGGTCCCCCAGAAGATGGCTTATTACGGCGATACCAGCAATCTGGACCGAGGTCTGACATTATTTATGCGGGACGCGCTTCTAGCCGCAGATAAAGACCCTGATATCGATTTCTCCGATTACCAGTTTAAGACCCTGGATACAACCTTCGACATGATAGTAATCTTTCATGCCGGAAGCACCCTTCAATCCTCCTATTCGTTCGGTTACGTTAGCGATCTTGCTTCGGCCACTGTAACCCCTGGTGCTTTGGAAGCCTACACCGGCCTGCCCTACGCGCTGGTGAACGAAAACGTACGGGTATCGACAGCTTCGATTCTTCCTGAATCACCTAGGGTTGAAGGCTATATGGTCGGTTTACCCGGCCTCCTGTACCATGAGTTCACCCACCTTCTGGGTGGGTACGATCTCTACGACGTTGAATACAACACTCAGGGGATGGGATCTTGGGCATTGATGGGCGGCGGAGGCTGGTTAGGTTATCCCCCTGGTCAGATCCCTTCCATACACGATCCATATCATCGTTACATGTTCGGCTGGGAAGATCCGATAATCGTAACCAGGGATACGACGCTCACCCTTTATTCCGCTGAGTTCGACACGTTAGGGATCGATAAATGGCAGCAAGGAGAACGTCCAACCCTAATCATGGTCCCCATCCGAATTGACAGCAGCAGGGGCAACGAGATGTACAGGGAGTACTTCCTTATCGAGAATCGTCAAAGTACGGTAGTTGGGCCTGATTCGATACTGGTCGTGGATGTTAAGGATGGCGTACCCATCTGGGTAGAAGACGGGGAGTACGATGCATTTCAGCCCGGAGCCGGGGTTATTATCTGGCACGTGGACGAGGATGTTGTTGATGATTGGGGGTACGCCAACTACATTAATGTATGGACCCCCTTTGGGATGCACAACGCGGTGGATATGGAGGAGGCTGACGGAATACAGGATTACGAGCTTTTGTATTACGAAACTTCAGGCACTTACGCCACCGAAGGGTCGGCGTTTGATCCATTCTTTGCAACAGGCGGTAACCCAAGTTTCGGTCCTGAAACAAATCCCTCCTCAGAAGGTTACTACGGCGAAACAGGAATCTCGGTAACGGTCCTGGACACTGCAGATACCGCAATGCGGGTGGAAATCACCTTTGATAATAAGATGCACGGTTTTCCCAAGGAAGCGGTATATCTTGACGCGGTTACCTCGGTTCAGTCGATTGACCTCAATAACGACGGTCAAAAAGAACTCTTGGTAATCGGTGCAAGCTACGAGGAGGGAGAAAACAGGCTCGGTTTTGCATGGGAGGCAGACGGTTCAGCTTATGGTAGTGTTGACAATCCGATGCTGATCGCATTCAACGATCAGATCGCCGGGCCGGCTGCAACAGGTGACGTGGATTCAGACGGTCTAGTTGAAGTAGTAATAGCGGGAGCCAACGGAACGATTTCCGCCTACGACGCCGACAACCTGGTTTCAGGCTTCGCAACACAGAAACAGGGATTTCCGGTACAACTCGAGGGTCGCAATTTCACCGCACCTATGCTTTGTGATCTCGACGGAAACGGTTCACTTGAAATCCTTGCCGCTGACGAGTATGGAACCATATACGCCTATGATTATCAAGGTGAACTACTGGACGGCTTCCCAATTGAAATCGGAGAAGAGATAAGACCGGGCTTCGCACTGTTAGATGAGACACAGGCTACTTTCGTACTCCTCTCATCTGCAGGACGTTTGTACGCGTTCGACGGCGAAGGGGAAACGCTGGAAGGCTTCCCGGTAGATCTTGGAGAAGGAGCTGCTCCTTGCCTTGTACCACCTATGGTTGCCGACCTTGACGCAGACGGTGAGAGGGAAATCATCTGCCTTGTCAGTGAGTATGGAAATTATCGCTACTTTCTGGTTGAAACAGACGGTACCGTCAAGTATAGTTCGAGCAGGGTCTTCCCTTCGCCTATCTCCGCTCCTGCACTTGCAGACATTGATGCAGACGGACTGCCTGAGGTTATCTTCGCCTCGGCAAACGGTCTATGGGCACTCAATGCCAACGGCAGCTCCGCCACAGATTTCCCGGTCGTTTTTCCTGACACCTATACCGAACTTGAGTTTGTCGAAATCTCAGGATACTTGTATCCACTAGAAGTAACCTATGGTTTCTCTTTTTCTACTTCTCCTGTGGTTGGCGATCTAAATGGAGACAAGGAACCTGAAATTGCAGTAGCGGCCCCGAACCACGGCGTTTATCTTGTTAAGCCGGGCGATCGGGAACCTTACAGGACCCTTTATACCCGCGAGGCCGCCAACAGCACAGCGCTTACCTTGGCAGACCTGGACTCAGATCAAAAGCTTGAACTGATTGCCGGAGCAAACAGCGGCAAGGTACACGTGTGGCGCATGAATGGATCAGAGGTTCTGTGGGGACAATGGATGCACGATGTTGCCAACACAGGCCTGGTAACCGAAGGTTTTAACGCGCAAGAGCCTCCGTCATCGATGTTGAATGAAATCTACGTATATCCCAACCCTGCCAGTAACAATGCGTATCTTCATGCACTGCTTGGCGACATTGAAAACCTCAAGGTTCAACTTATCGACATCTCGGGCAAGCTCCTTAAGACCGTTGAGCCTTCGTTCGATCCGAACACGGTAAACGACATCGGGCTTGAAGAGCTTCTTGAAGGAACTGTCCCCGGATTATATATAGTTCGGGTAGAGGCCTTGATGGCCGATCAACAAGCGGTTGAACTCTACAAACTTGGCGTGATTCGCTAAAGGAGTCGAGATGAGCGCTATTTTAACTTTTATTCTTCTGGGTGCAGATCCTTCCGTAGCAACAAGCGCCGAACTCAGCAGTGCTCAAAGGCTTGCCCCTCTTTACTCCTTACTACTACCCGGTACCGGAGAACTCATCCGCGGCTATAAGGTAAAGGGCGAAATATTCCTATGGGTGGACGGAATAACCGCCGCAGGAGTAGCAGGTTTCGGATGGGACGCTTCAGGAAAACGCAGGGCATCCATCTATTCAGCTATTATGCATGCGCATGCTAACCCGGACAACCGTTCCCATAAATATCTTGCCGCGATGGAGGGTTTTCTCTCCTCAGGCGACTATAACCAGGGTATCGCAAGGGAAGCACGTGCTCTATACGAGAAGGACCTAACGAAACAACTGGAATACATCGAAAAAAACAGCTTCGTCGAGGAAGACGCCTGGGTGTGGGAAACCGATTCCCTCAGGCTTTCCTATCTTGAAGAGCGGAACGACATGCGCCGCGCCTGGCAGACATCTCAGGCATTGATGGGTCTAATGCTCTTAACCAGGGTTGTAAGCGCCTTTGACGCAGGATTCTTTTCCGAGCCCAAGGAATCGAAGTTTGGTCTCGGGATCTCTGTTGACCCCCACATACCCGGTATTCAACTCGTCTACCGCTTCCAGTAGATGCGATTAGACACTGACTTCCTCGTGGTCGGATCGGGTATGGCCGGTTTGTGGTTTGCCTACAGGATGGCAAAACACGGGAAGGTAATCGTGTTGACTAAAAAGGACGATTCCGAATCGAACACAAACTACGCCCAGGGCGGCATCGCCGCTGCATTAAGCCCCGACGACTCACCGGAAATACACTCCAAAGATACCGTTAAGGCTGGCTACGGTCTCTGTAACCTTGAAGCGGTTAAGGTAATGACCGAGGAAGGTCCCGGACTCGTAAAAGAGTTGGATAATCTGGACATCAACTTTTCCGAAACATCTGGGCATCTAGATCTCGGTATTGAAGGTGGTCACTCCAAGCACAGGGTTGTGCATGCTGCAGACACCACTGGTCAAAAAGTAGAGTGGGGTCTTATAAGGGCGGTGCGGTCTTCCAGGAACGTAACCTTATGGGAGCACCATTTCGTGATAGACCTTCTTACGAGTAACGATAGAAGGTGCTGCGGGGTTCTTTCATTTGATCGAGAATCCTCCGAATTCACCGAGATTCATGCAAAGGTTGTAATGCTCGCTACCGGAGGACTCTGCGGAGTATACGAACATACCACCAACCCTCCCATTGCAACCGGAGACGGCGTGGCAATGGCCTGGCGTGCCGGAGCCGAGGTTTCAGACCTGGAACTGATCCAGTTTCATCCTACATCTTTTTACGGTGTGAAACTTGACGGACGAGCCTTCCTTATATCAGAGGCAGTCAGGGGGGAAGGCGCATTGCTCAGGACACCGGACGGGAATCGATTCATGCCCTCATACCATCCGGACTCAGAGATGGCACCTCGCAGCGTGGTCGCGCGTGCCATATATAACGAACTTCGCACACGCAGGTTAGATTACGTCCTTCTTGACCTTGAGCCAATCCCGGACAAGCGCATCCTCAAGCGTTTTCCGATGATAGCGGAAACCTGCAAGAAGTTCGGGATAGATATAACCCGTGAAGCGATACCGGTCGTGCCTGCTGCGCACTACGCAGTCGGAGGTGTGAGGACAAACCTGTTGGGCCAGACATCTATCAAGGGACTATACGCTGCCGGAGAATGTGCACATACAGGGGTTCATGGAGCAAACCGTCTTGCCTCCAACTCACTTCTGGAGGCTTTGGTTTTTGCCGACCGTGCATCTAAAGCCGCACTCAAAGAAAAATGCGAGGCTTGTCCTAAAGAAAAAATAAATCCGTTTGAACGTCAGCTTCTCAGCATCGAAGACCCTTCGCTTCTCAATTCCCTGACTTCCTCTCTCAAACAAACCATGTGGAGATTCGCCGGTATAGTACGTTCAGTTAAGGAAATGGAAAAAGGGCGTGACCGCCTGGCCAAACTAAGAAATGAGTTTGAGGCTTTATACCCACAGCAGAGCTTCAGTCCGGGGATCAAAGAGCTACGCAACATGCTGGTTGTCGGAGACCTTATCCTTCGCTCGGCACTGGAAAGGAAAGAGTCACGGGGCCTTCACTTCGTTGAAGAGTATCCGGACACTTCGAAGGAAGCAACACATACCATACTCAAACCTGTAATTGGCGCCGAATGAGTTATTCTCAACAGTCTCTTGAGTCTATCCTTGAAAAGCAAGTATCTCAAGTATAAGCTATCACGAGTCGGAGGAATCGATTGAATAATAAAATTGTTTTTTAGACCTTACGTACAAATGCAACCATTATCCTGTTACCTTGCACTTCAAGTGACGGCTTCATTATCTCTTCCCATGATTTGAGGATTTTGAATCCTGCGCGGTTCAATTCCTCGTGATGTTCCCGAAGCGATCTGCGACCGGAAAGCCCCTCGGGCATGTGCGCGGGAAAGCTGACCTGGACTTCTTTACCGTTTGCTTTCGTAAATGTCTTTGTATGCTCCGGAATGTTCCACTTATCGACTTCCTCAATAATTATCTCCTCTTCCGGATCAAGGATGTCCCGCTCGCTCGACTCATTATGCAAGAAAAACCATCCGCCGGATTTAAGGATTCTTGAACATTCTCGAAGATGTCTGTCGCGCATCTGCTGTTCTCCCACAACGTGAAGTGTCCAGATATTGACTATGAAATCGAAACTTGCCTCAGGAAAACGAGTTTCAAACATATCCCCAACCTCAAACCTGGCATCGCTTCCCTTTTCTTCGGCTAGTGTAGAGGCTTTCTTGATAGCGGTGGAAGAGATATCAAGACCGAGCATATCAAACCCTTCGAGAGAGATATTGATGGTATTTATTCCGGTTCCGCATCCGGATTCCAATCCTTTTGAACCCGTCGCAAGACCTGAGAATGCCTTGAATTCTTGCCAAGCCCTTGCAACATAGGACTGCATACCCTTGTCCCGGAAAGACGCCCCTGAACCGAGAATCGAACGGTATCGCTCCTCGTGAACGCGATAATAATAGTTCCGCGGCGCTTTAATTTTCCTTCTTCTTTGATTCATAAATTCCAGCAACTCCGGTCTTTTTTGGCGCAACCGAAAAGGAGGATAGATTATTCGACCACACCAAACTCGAGAACGGCCAGAGGTTTATTGCCCGATATAGCAGCAAACTCAGGATAAGAAGCG
The DNA here is from genome assembly GCA_016934635.1 of Caldifarciminota bacterium. Classification (GTDB taxonomy): domain Bacteria; phylum Hydrothermota; class Tepidihabitantia; order B3-TA06; family B3-TA06; genus WJJO01. Next base: position 60,275 of record JAFGSK010000003.1, on the reverse strand, counting down.
TCCATTATCTCGGAAAAGAGCAGCCAATCCTGATGGGCTTCCTTTGGAGTCTGTGCCCCGTAGGCGCTTATGCCAATCCAGTCTATGTAGTCGTCTCCTGGATAGTAGGCGGCCATCCGGTTCCAACTCTCGTCCGGGATATTCTCCGAGTTCACGTGAAATACCCAGGTTACGTTCTCAACACCCTGACCCATGAAGAGATCGATGATATGCCGGTAGGCGTCACGGAAACGCTCAGGACCGTCAGGTTCGGTCGGGTCGCCGTATCCAGTTAGCGTATCCCCTCCGTTCCAGGTTCCGTTCCAGGGAAACCACTCGCCGTTAACCTCGGTGCCGAACTCCACCATCAGAGGAAAACCAACAGCCTTGGCGTCATCTGCCCATGTTTTCAGCTCTTCATCAAAATCACCATCGATTATCCTTTGAAGCGTGTAAAGGGTGTCCGGACAGATTCTCTCATACGAGGAAAGTGTCATCATACGAATAAAGGGCTGGCGCCCGTAATCGTGGATGGTCTTCACCGCTTCCTGAGGAAACTTGATGCCGTCTACCCAGTTGTTTGAAAAGTACACCCACGCGACTTGCTTTCCTGCAAGGCCTTCGAAATCCTGGATTCGCTCTAGGGTAACCGTGTCCTCGGAGTCTCCGAAATCGGGATACGCGGAGAAGTATATACCGCTTGAGGGCGGCAGAATCTTTTGGCTATCGGACGAGTATACGATTTCCGATATAAAAATGTCGTCCGCAATACCCGTCTGAAAAGCTTCAAGCGCCTCCGCCGAGGAGTTGACGGTCAGGTCCGAGATGCTGCCGTCTTCGTTCTCCCACACCTCGTTCCAGTAGCTTATTGCAACGATTCTGGGATAGCGCCCGTCGCGGATTGAGCCAAGCGCGTCCGTAATCCACTCCGCCTTGCTCGAATGGATCGAACATCCGGAAACAAACAAGGATAAACAAATCAGCGCCAAAGGAAGAGTCCTGGTTTCACTCATCGTTTTCTCCTCTGCGATCTTTTCTCCGAAGGAGAAAAGGAGCAAGTATACAAATCCTTGAAAATCTTCGCCAAGCCGATAAATACTACAAAGAACTCAAGCCTGCCGAGAAACATTCCGGCGATTTCGGTCCAGAGTACCCCTGCAGGTGATGTGGCTGTAGTCACTCCTACCGAAAGTCCAACGGTTCCAAGGGCGCTAGCAAACTCGAAAAGACTTTCTTTCAGCGAGTAGCCGTGCGCGCAAATTATTCCCGAGCCGATAAAATAAGTTACGAGATAGATAAAAACGAATACGGCTACCTGTCTCACGTGAATGTCCTTTAGAAACCCCCTGGTTCCAGCCTGCCACACGTCGGGGTCGGTTACCGCGCTGCGTGGCAAAAAGATACGTTTAAACTCCCAGAGAAGTGTACGGTAAAGCGCGTATATCCTGTACTGCTTGATGCCGCCGGCGGTTGAGTTGGTCCCTCCGCCGATAAGCATTAGAATGATGAGCACCAGCCAGCCCAGACCGTTCCAGTTAGAGTAGGAAACCGTGGAGAAGCCGGTGGTGGTGAGGGCGGTTACGACCTCGAACACGGCCACTCGAATCGCCTTGCCCAGGGCAGGGTAAAGTCCCAGAGTAACCCCCAAAAAAACAACTATCGCGCACACGGGATACAGAACCAGCTGCAGCCGCACCTCCCCGTCACGAATCACCTGCTTAAACTTCCCTCGAACTAGGGCATAGCTCGTAAGGAAGTTGAGATTGCCAAGAATCATGAGAACAATGATGACCGCTTCCACCCAGGGACTGTTCCAGTAACCGATGGATTCCACACGGGTGGAAAATCCTCCGGTGGAAAGTGCTGCAAACGTGTGGTTCAAGGCGTCGAACCAGTTCATACCGGCTATCATCAAGGCGATGAAACCAAGGACGGCGTATCCTCCGTAAATGGTGAGGACGAGTTTTGCCGAGCGTTCCACGTGGGGAACAAGCTGATTTCCCCTTCCTTCAGCCGTAGTGAGTCCTTGTCCAACGGCTCCGCCGAACGCGGCCAGCATAATGATGGCGATGCCCGCTCCACCCGCAAACTGCATCAGGCTCCGGTATATGAGGATGACGTGAGGGGCTTTTGTGACGTCAACCACGGAAAGACCGGTAGTAGTCCATCCGCTTACGGATTCGAACACCGCCTGGGTGAAGTTAAACCCTTGAATCCAGATGAAGGGTAGGGCTCCAACTATCGCTGCAATAAGCCAGGAGATAACCACTACCACCGCTCCTTCCAAGAGTGTAATACCTGAAACGGAGTAAGGACGAAGCGTCCGCCACAACGCTAAACCCAATCCGCAGAGCCCTCCGCCCGGAATCAAGAACCCCAGGAAATAGCGTGATTCGGCAGGCCGGGCAGCAAGAAAAAACAGAGGCAAGATGATCACAATACCGGTCACGAGATTTACGAGACCGATGTATGATAGAATAGTCCGGTATCTTTCCCGAAGGAATCTGGAGTAGCGCAAGCGGTTATACCCTCTTGCCTAGCAAGACACGCAGGGCCTTTCCCTGGTTTGCAGGAACAGATATCAGCGTAAGCCTGTCACGAGGCTCAAGGCGGCAATCCCCGCGCGGAACGATCACGTGCTTATTCCTGAGAATAACGCCTATCAGCGTTCCCGATGGCAGGCCGAGTTCATGGAGATACTTGCCAGCCGCAGGTGAATCCTCTCTTAAAATGACCTCTGAGAGCGTCACCCTGCCTTCGGCAACGGGCGCGAGATTGATTATGTCGTCGAAGCTGGTTTGCTGTTCTATCAGTGCCGTTATTACGTGAGTGGGAGAAAACACCGACTTGACCCCCAACTTGCGGAAAACATCAACATTGTCCGGATCGGTAACCATTGCCACGACGTGGGGAACGTCATATATCTTGCGGGCAAGCTGGCAGGCCACAAGGTTGTTCTGGTCGTGTGAAGTCATGGCTAAGAGGGCGTCCGCCTCCCTTGCCCCGGCTTCCTCAAGGACCGTCGGATCGCTGCCGTCACCCAGTACGACGACGGCTTTAAGCTGGCGAGACAGTGCCGTACACTCCTCAGTATCACCGTTGATTATGGTAGTCACGTAACCCTTGCTCGTGAACACCCTGGCCATGTAGTAAACCAGCTTTCCGCTGCCTACAATGATTATCTTCATCTTTTCCCCTGATTATCGGTATCAACTATCGCCCCGAGAAAAGCAAAAGCCGCAAGCTCGGTGGGGCTTATAGTCCGGATTCCAAACTCCTGGTACGCCCTCTCCCGTTTAAGGTCATAAACCCGGGCTATCACCTGTGGAACGTTGAATACCTCTTTTGCCATCTGACCCACCATAAGGTTAACGTTGTCGTCGGTCGCGGTAACGAGGACACAATCCGCATCTTCAATCCTTGCTTCCTTGAGGACTGCAAGCTCCACGGCATTCCCTTGGATACGGAACCCGCTGAAATCGGCTGTAAGATTCAAGAAAGCGGTTTCCTTCTGATCGATGACTACCACCGAGTGACCGTCACGGCTTAAACGATTGGCAAGGTATGAACCCAACCTGCCGCAACCTATGATTATTATGTACCGCGACTTAAGCATCTTTTATCCAAGCTGGTTGTTCCGGGTTCTATCCCGAGGTTATACGATCGAGATTTTCCCTGGCCAGCTTGTAGGTCGGGTCGGCTTCAATCGCCATACGGTAGTTCTTTAAGGCTGCGGCTCTGTTACCTAAAAGCTCCTCTATCATTCCCATGAGATTGTAGCCTTCAGGTCTCGAGGAATCGATTGCTACAGCTTTCCTCGCGTGTTCCAGGCCAGCCTCGAAGTGGCGCTTGGTTATTGCGAATTTTGTCCGTTCGATATGGGTTTCGTAATCAGAGGCCTTCGAGCGTTCCAACTGGTCTCGGTTCATAACCCTCGAGACAAGCTCGCGGATCTGTTTTGGGGTAAAGGGCTTCTGGATGAAATCCACCACGCCCAGTTTCATCGCCTCAACCGCACGTTCGATGGTTCCGTAAGCGGTTATGATGATAACTCTTACGTCAGGCCTTGTCTGAGCAAGCTGGCGCAGAACATCCATGCCGTCCATTCCAGGCATCTTCAAATCCAAAAGCACGAGACCGAACCCTTCGGTCTCTAGTTTCTCAAGGGTTTCTTCGCCGTTCACAGCGCTCTCAACCTGGTAGTCCATTGATTCCAAAGCCTGGGACAACGCCATGCGAATATTATGCTCGTCGTCCGCCACCAGTATCTTTTCAGCGATCATTCTTTACTCCTCTGTTGCATTTTAACTGTTCTCTCTTGTGAGTCAATCAGCACCATTCTCAAAGGTCATTTATTCCCTCTCGTCTTGCTTTACTTAGTCTCGGCAACTTTTAAGGTAAACGTAAAGCTGCTTCCCTGACCGGGTGTGGATTTGACCCAGATGGTTCCTCCGTGCGCCCTTACTATCTCACGGCACAAGGGGAGTCCCAAGCCGGTGCCACCTGTCTTACGTCCGTCGTCTACTTGAACGAACTTGTCGAATATCCGGGACTGATATTCTTCCGGTATGCCGACTCCGTCATCAGCTACGGTAACATGGACGAAATCCTTAAGCTTTTTGCCTTGTATAAGGACATGACCGCCGGAGTCGGTATATCGCAGCGCGTTGCCGATAAGGTTTGTCAATACCCAAATTATCTTGTCCGCGTCGGCCTTGACGTAAAGAAGATTCTCGTCCAACTCTTCTCTCAATTCAATACCCTTTTCCTCCGCTTGGCCCTCCAGCATCGCTATAGCTTTACGGGCTAGAGAGGAAACCTCCACCGGTTCGAACCTCATCTCCATCTTCCCCGATTCAATCCTCGATAAATCAAGGAGATCGTTGACGAGCGAACGCAGCCTTTCCGCTTCGCTCAAGGAAGCACCAAGGAGTTCCTTATCCTTGGTCCCGAGCTTCGAGGAGACGTTCTCTTCAAGGACTCCCAGGCTGAGAATGATAGCGGTAAGCGGCGTCCGCAGCTCATGCGAGGCAGCCATCACAAATTCGCTTTTCAGCCTGTCGAGTTCTTGCAGCCTGGTAATATCCTGCAGAAGAATTACCACGCCCAGTATTTGTCCTCTGTCTGTCTTAACAGGAGTAACCGATACCCTAAAGTGCTTTTTTTCTTTCCCTTGATCCACGCTTAAGGCAGATTCAAGAATTCCTGACTTCTGTTTTTTTGTTCTGAGGATGGACTTAACGTGCGCGAACAGCTCTTCGTTATTAAAAACCTCAAGAAGGTGCTTGCCTTGGGCCTCGGCAGGGGAAAACCCCAGGGCTTCGGCCGCGACCGGATTAGCGGCTACGACCTTGAGATCCTCACCAATTATTATCACCCCGTCCGGGACGCTTTGAATAATAGCCTGGCTCCGGCGCTGCTCGGCAATTAGGCGATCAATCTGCAAGTCATTAAAAGCCTTGAGCTTGTGACTCATGGCGTTGAATCCTTTGACCAAAAGCCCCAGCTCGTCACCGGAGGTTAAGGAGACCGATACATCGTAATCGCCTGAGGCTATCTTTTCACTGGCGGCGATGACTTCACGCAGCGGCCTGACAAGAATACGTGAAAGCAGTAAACTCAGGACTAAACCCAGAAAGACTGCGGCTATTCCCATGGCTGCGGTGGACCAGATGGTTCTGACCGAGATGCGCCGGGTACGTTCGGATGCCTGCACCATGGTTTGCTGGTTCATCTCCCGGAGTCTGACGCACGCCTTTCTGACTTCAAGAAACTGAGACAGGCTTTTCTCGTGGTAAAAAGCTATCGCTTCATTCTTTTCGAAACCGACATTCGCTTGCAACTCGGAAAAACTGATTAAATATTTCGTGAATCCCTGCTCAATGGAATCGACGACCTCGGCTTCCCCTTTGATGGTAACGTTATCCCGTGCACGACCCAGCCACTCGAGGAACTGGGTTTCGTTCTCGTGAAACTGTTTGATACCCTGTTCCTTGTAGCCGAGAAGAATGAGGAGTAGACCGCTGTCCTGACGCTCGAGTGCGTCAATCATACTTTCGGCGGCCAGGATGCTGCGGTAGTTTTCCCTTAGTATCTGTTCGCTTGCCTTGCCTAACTGGGCAAGGTTTACCACAGCCCACACCCCGACCAGAACAACCAGGACAAGCGCCGCCCCGTAGCCAAAGAGTATCTTTTGGCGCAGATTTAATGGCCTAATTCGCATGATTAAAATAAGTATAGACCTTGACTGGCCGAATGTCAATCACATCTTTTTGGCCGGGTTGATTATCTACAGTGTTATTACGTCGCCGTTGGACTGACGCAGGGAATGAAACAGAAGCAGCCAGCGGCGGATGTGATGGGGAACAAGCAGGTTGTTGCGAACGTATTCGCGGGCTTGGGTTCCGAACCTACGGGCCATGCCAGGGTTACCGAATAGCTGACGTATCCTGTAGGCAAGACCTTCGACCGAGTGGGTGAGGAATCCTGAAACGCCGTGCATAATCTGGTGACGTATGCCTCCGATATCGGTTCCAACAACCGGCTTGCCCTTCCACATCGCCTCGGTAACCGTCAAACCGAATCCTTCCCTGGTTGAGTTCTGTATGACCACGTCTGCGACACGCTGCAACGCGTTTATCTCACGGTGCGAATCCGGAGGCAGGTCGAGGATATGGATGTCTTCGTCTCCTTCAACCATTTCCATTACCTCGGCGAGTACAGCCTGACCTTCAGGGTCGTCGGTTGCCGAACCTCCTGCAAGAATCAAGCGGGCGTCGTGCCAGCGCCGAACCATCTGAAAGGCCTTAATCGCACCGAAAGGCCCTTTCAACCTGTCGAAGCGTGCAACTTGTACGATAATCCTTTTATCCCTGGGTACCCCGAGTTTCACCATTATTTTTGACATCTCCTCGTCAGTCAATTCCTCGTTCTTCGGGGCAAGCGGATCGATTGCAGGCGGCAGCAGGAACTGAGGAGACATCAGGTTCTTGGTATACTGCGGCATGTGAAATACCGCAGCATCGTAACACTCAACGAACGGCCTGAGAAAACTCCATACCCTCAAGTCGGCGACCGACAGGTCTATGTGACATCGCCAGGCCCACTTGTTCTTTCGTTCAGGGTACTTAAGTATCATTGCAGCAGGCTGGGGATCGTGAATGACAACGAAATCAGCGTCTTCCGGTATTACAGGTGCGTTAGACTGGACGTTATCCAGGTAAGTTCTGAACATCTCCTCTGTGAAATCCTCGTGCATACCGTGAAGCGCATTGTGGAATTTTTTAGTTACCGTAAAGAACTCAGTGTCACCTGTGATCGTGTCCCACTTGACTTCCATCCCTAAATCCTCGAGTATGGGTATGAACCATCCCAGGATCTCGGCAACCCCACCGCCTTCCTTTGTGGAATTGACGTGAACCATCTTCACCGGACCAAAAAGATGCGCAAGCTCTTCTATCTCTTTGATGACGCCTGATGTAACAATCGGTGCATAATCCTCGAGCCTGTGGTGGTTGTTTTTCTTCTTACTTGACGGCATTATGCAGTAATGTTATGATCCTGTTACGGATCTCTTCAAGGTTATACTCGTATGGGGAGATAGCGTTTATCTTGGAAGCAAGTTCGGGTTGTTCCATATCCTCCTCGAGCCAGATTGAGAGGTCGTTGGACGCCTTTCTCAAGCGCAATCGAGACTCTATCAGATGATAGAAAAGACTCTGAGGAGATACGATTCTCAAGGCCTGGATCAACTCGTGAAGATTCGAGGCCTTTATACCCACAGGATAGATGAAGCTCTTGACGCACAGGAAGTAAAAAGCCTGCTCCTCGGGTACGCGAAGGAAGTACTCACTCTCGCCCACGTAGTTATCCACTATCTCGATGAGTCGAGCGCGTGCGTCACGGATACGCGTGAACTCCAATGGATCGAAAGATGCAAGCTTCTCGCCCAAGGTCTTGTGCCAGAGCACCCCCCACACCCACTGGGCAAAATCGTTCATATAGTCGGTGGTCGTGAAATGGCGACGAAGCAAGGAATGGTAAAGGTGATAGAATATTGATGAAGAAGGCACGCCTCGAAGCCCGGTCAACAAAGATTTGAGGTTGTCGGCCTTGAACGTGGAGTAGTAGACTATGCCCTGCTCCGTGAAAAACTGGAAAGGTTTTGCCACGAGGAATTATACGGTTGAGTGATATGGAGTCAAGCTACCCCTCTACTTCTGTTTTTCCAGAATGAGGCACTTCGTATCCGTTCTGAATGTAGGGCCTGACCTTGATGCTTCCGCATCGCTTTGCGTCAGGTCAGCCCGGAATTGAATCAAACAACGGACCCACTTGACGCGAAGCGGCGTTTAATCATCTACGTCGGCCTCTACCGACTCTCACCTGCTTCTTTAGAGGTAACAAATTTCAATTTCCCCTGCCGTAAAAGAACAAATCTATCAGAGGGGTATTTCTGAACTAATAGATTAAAGATTGAATCCGTTTCTGTTTTCATCCCCCCACATATTGTACTTGAGATTTGATGGATAAGTATATCTTTCTGGAAAGGTGTATTGGGGTAACGCTCATCAAAACGGGCTTTCTCGGCAAGAAAACTCTCGTAGGAGCCATCTTGAACAGACGAAAGGATAACCTCCACGAGTAATGCGTGCGCCGCTTCACTGTAAGGCGTATTGGTTCTTATGATTCGTTGCAAATTTTCCAAATTTCCAGTCCAAAATCCTTTAATGAAGGATTCGTTCAACGTGTTCATTTCTTTTAAAGCACGTCGGTGTCTGTAACCATGTTTAGGAAGGGGTAGATAAACGAATTCTGCCGTATCAGAGTAAATGACTACATCTTCGTAACCTTTTTGAAGTGGCAACTTGTAAATCGCGTAGTATTTGTAATGACCAGACGGCAGCTTTTCCAGAGCCTTCTGGTACTTCTCAGGTGCGAATATAGTGACGAAGAGCCATATTTCCTCACTTATGTTTTGTTTAGGGAGAAGCCAAAAGTAGAGTCGAGCAGTCGGTGAGTAATCGATTCTTACATCACGACCTTTTTGATAAAGCCAGTTTTCGCCTTCAGGGGTAAGCAAATACAACTCAAACGGATAAGGGTATTCAGCCACACCGAACGTAGATCGGTTATCCAACAAAAGTTCCTTGTCTGAATTGTTAGTTACGGTAACCGTCAGCAAGGTTGCTTCTGCCAATGCCAGAGTATCCTTGGCAAGTTGAAGGTGGATAGATGCCGGTGCTGCACATTCATTAGTGCTTTTTTGATAAAGAACTAACAAAGAATCAGCCGATATCCAGTTATTTTTTGACTTCGACTCACGACCGCAAGAAACTAAAGCCAAAACGATTAGCAATAATCTTGTTTGCATCTTAAATGTCTTAGGTCGCATAAAACCTCCTGGTCGACCTGAATAGTAATACCCACTCATCGTGCTGTTCTCCTCTCATCAACGTCTTTAGCCACGACAGGTGTAATTTTATTTTGCCAACGCAGAATGGCCTTTCCTTCCGGGTAGATGTTTTCCAGTAGCGCCGCAATAGAATCTGCCTGACTGGTCCGATTAATCGATTTATTCCTAAACCATTGAAGCTCCAAAAGTGTAGGTTCGAACGGTGAATTCGGGTAAAGACGATCGAATTGAGTCTTTGCAGTCACGAAATCATCGTAAGAGTTCTTATCAAGATGGGCGAGAATCATTCCCAGTAGTAAAGAGTGTGCGGCTTCGCTGTAAGGTGTTTTTGTTCTTATGATTTTCCGCAATCTTCTCTCTTCTTCCGGTGACCCGAATATCCCGAGAAATGACTCGCTTAAAGCATTCATCTGCCTTAAGGCTTTCATACTCCTTGCATCTGAGGAATCCAGAGGTAAATACACGAACTCAAGAGTATCAGAGAAGAATACATACTTATCAATACCCTCCTGAATCGGAATATGATAAATCGCGAATAGTCTGTAAACACCCGGTGTAAGCTTTTCCAAAGCCTGTCTGTATTCTTTGGGAACGAAGGTCGTTGCCCAAAGACAGACTTGCTCATCAACCCTTAGCTGTGGAGGAAGGTAAAAATAAAACTTGCTAGTAGATAGGTACTTTTTTATCCTGCGACCACCTATGTATTCCCATTCTTCACCGTCTGGTGAAACCATAAAAAGTTTAAAGGAATAAGGATGCTCAGTCCCTCCAAACAGATAGCGATTGTCCAACAAGATTTCGCCGTCTGAATTGTTTGTAACTGCGACCGTCAACATCGTCGCTTCTGCAAGCGCGAGAATATATTTGCCAAGTTCAAGGTGAATCAAGACTACCTGTGTATCTGCAGGTTCTCTAGAGTCTTCTTGATGTAAAGCTAACAAAGAATCAGCCGCAATCCTGCTATATTTTTTCTCCGACTCACGACCGCAAGACATTGAAACCAGAACGATCAGCAATAATCTTATTTGCATCTTAAATATCTTAGGCCGCATAATACCTCCTCGGTTGGGTCAACCTATCCAGTAATACAGCGTTTTTTGGGTTTTATTCCTTGGTCATTCAAAACCTTCCCGACACAATAATGACGAACCTACCACACCATAGGTTCAGAACCTTGCCAGAATAACCAGCGTTTCTCCTCCCATATCGGGATATTCGTTATGAGATGTGGGTCATGCGGTTCATTCTCGCGGGTTCTGAGTTTTATGACCTGTCCTGCAAAGTTACCTATCACAAGGGTCCGCGAACCGTCCGGATTCTTCACGGTATCCATTACCAGTGTGGTCGAACCGAGATGCAGGTAACCAAACTGCTGCAAGCCCTGGTAAGCCTTCCACCAGATGTAGCCGTTGTTATCGCCTAGAAGATAACCTTTATTGACAGGAACTATTGAGAATATCCAGAATCTTTCATCGATGTAGTGAAGGTGTTCGTCGGCGTCCCAGGCAGAGGCTTCAAGCCCGGGCAAAAGGTTAAGATCAACACCAATGGTGGCGCTCCGGCTGAAGTGACACGAACTCAATGCAACGTGGGGTTCCTGGTCGTGAAACCTAGCGCAGTTCGGATACGAGGATCGAGGTTCAATCTGAGCGGCTTCCTCCCACCTGCCGTCTTGTTCATGAAGAATACGGTGAACGCTGTCCTGATCTCCGCAGGCAATGTATCGACCGTCAGGTGAAATGGTTGCGTGGACGTATTCAAGGTCGAGTTTGAACGGTTTATCCGGTTCTTCGTCTTGGTAGTCCTCGGCAAAACTCTTGTACCTTTCGAAAAGGGTATCGGAGGTCGGGTGTATTAATCGACTTCCTTCTTCGTCTAAAACATAGATACCGTAGCGGGAAGTCAACAGGATTCTTGAGGCATCGGGAAAAACCTCGATGCTGACAAGGGAGAAAACTTTATACTCGAATATATCCGCCCAGTTCTTATCAGGATGTACACCAGCCAAATCATCCTTGTAGTCCTTTGGATAGGCAAACGATTTGATGATCGTTCCGTCCCAACCCTCACAGATGTCAATACGATCCTCATAAGCCTTAGCTATGTAGCGTCTATCACGAGAGGCTCCGATGGCAAGAATATCCGGTTGTTGTGTTATGGTTTTATCGTCTATAAGATATACCTGAACATCCTGCCATGGGATTTCTGCACGTATCGCGATCCTGCCGTCCTGAAGGATATAGAGCTGGGTAATACTCTTACTCAACCGGTCATAAAGGGGTAAAAAGGGCTCAAACGCTGGATGAAACATCTCCCTTAGTTTTTCGGTCTCGCCGCGCTTATTGAACTCCTTTATCCGTTCAACTACGTATTCCGCCATATCCGCTCTGGTTTCCTGAGGTTCGGGCGTATCCGGCTGCTTGTCCTCCTTGTAGATTATATCCAACCAGGCATTGAGATCGTTCTTGAATCGCAGTCCCTCCTCGTTCCATCGCTTCGAGGCATCCTCAACGGAGTTAAAGGAGACTTGAACTAACGCAGGTTCTTGAGTTGCTTCCTCCTGATTAATATCATCTTCTTCATCCTCTATCCGATCGCCATCCTCATCGAACCATACGCCGTCTTTGAAGTGATTTCCGGTTGGGTCGTCGTCCTCGTCAAAGTACTTTTCTTCGTGAATCGTACCGTCTACAAACGTGGTCTGTGAGCGCCAGGCATCGGAGGGAGCGTTAGGGGGAAAGAATTCACCTGTTTCCCCGTGACTCCGTTGACACTGGGTCAACCCGTGCTCCTTGCCGTTCTTGTAGGTTCCCTTTCTGGACCAGGTTCCATCCGGATGATACCTGGTATAGGAGACTATTTCACCGTCATCATTATAATATGTCTCGCAGCAGAGATGATAGGTTGGAGCCAACCACCACTGCCATTTGCCTACTTTTTTACCGTCTTTCGTTGTACCGAGTTCCCATTCGTTGTCTGCTTCGAGCCAAACAGCTTCAGGCGGTACGTGTTCAGGTCGGTGAGGTGCGTTATTCACAAACGACCTCCTCTGGTCAGTTTAGAAAGGAACATACTGAGAAATGCGCCGGTGTCAAACGGTCAAATGATGCTATCCAGGACACAGAAATGTTGATAATGTGAATCGTGAAAACCGGAAGAAAAAAACAGGGGTGATTTTATCACCCCTGCATCCTCGCGCTACCGAATTATCTCTCTTGTGAATTCAGAGTACGCCTCCTAGAATATTATCCAAGCGACTATAAGCCAGACACCGAAGATTATGGCGATAATCCCCAGCGTTCCTGAAAGAGGCGCAAGCTTTGCCAAAACCTGTTCGCCTTTTTTCTTGGCTTCCTCGTTCTTTGAAAGGGCATACTTAGAGATCAATGCGTATCCGAGAATGAATCCGAGTACTGCTTCGAGAACGCTGCCTGCAAGAAGCGTAATCCACCAGATAATACCCCACAGGCCGAGTCCTAGAAGACCGATTGAAATGATCGCCCAGATAATGCCCCAGATACCCCACAGGCAGGTGAATATGCCTATCCACCCTTGATACGGGGTAACCTTATCCAAAAGCTTTGCAGCCTCGGGCTTTTTTGCGACTATCAGCGAGTATGCGGCCAGCACTCCTAAAACGATGAGGGAGATTCCCCATGATATACCCATACTGGTGCCTCCTTTGTATTAGATTTTCCTGTTCTCTGCGTAATGCTGTGGGATTCTGTAATAGCAGTCCTCCCGAGCTAACGCAGCCTTTGCCCGACACAAATCCCACCTGTCTCTCTCCCAACCTTTCTTGAAGAAGCATCTTCAAGTAAGTAAAGATTACAAGTATTTGAGAAGTTGTCAAGGGTAAATCTTGATACAGCCGATTGACATCTTGCCTCATAAAGAGCCGACATTTGCCTTGACTTTTCTCTTCCCTTCGTTACCCTCGTAAAACCAATGGAGGCAGAAATGTTCATTATCTTGAGTCTTATTTGTCAGGTTCCTTCGATTAAGGATACAATACATCCTGAGAAGTACCTGGTTGCAGGACCATTCCTTCTCGGCGTGCGGGAGTCGGGCTGGAAGAACCTTCCCGATGTTGATGATTACGTACCGGAAAAGGGCGACAGTCTGTTCTCGGTTCTTGTAACCGGAGGCTGGGTCAAATGGGAAGAGGTTGAAGTGGATTCTTCAGGCTGGCTCGAGACCTCCTACCCGAACGTGGAATGGGATACCCTTCAGGACTTCTACGGAATCCCCGGACTCTACAATTCAGGCTACGCCTACGCCGAAGTAAAAGTCCCCAGACGCTCACGGGGTCTGGCTGTGGCCCAGCGCGCGAGTTTTTCCATAAACGAACAGGGCTATGCAGGCGACGTGTACGGACACGGCTACGCCGAGGTCCCGGTGATACTCGAGAAGGGCAGGAACAAACTCTGGCTTCGCCTTGGAGGTGCAGGCAACGACCGGGTCTTCTTCGAGATAGCGCCGGTCGATTACGATCTGAGGCTGATTACAAGGGATGCTACACTGCCTGACCTGGTGTACTCAAGGGATAATTCAATCCTGTACGGGGCAATACCAGTATCGAACACTACTGAGGACTGGTTCTCGGACGCACGACTTATTGTCGGTGGTGATGACTTCAAGGTCGATACCTTCAATCTCCCCCCTATCGCGCCGATGAGCTTTTACAATGCCTCGTTTACGTTCGAGCTTAAGAAGCCTTTGAGAGACTCGGTTCCGGACAATAAACTGGAGCTTCCGATATCCGTTATCTGGGAAGGAGGCAGAGCCGACTACACCGTAAACGTCGACTGCAGCCCGCCTGACAAGGTCCATGAACAGACTTTTGTATCGGCTATTGATTCATCCGTGCAGTACTATGCAATAATGGAGCCTGCGGATTACGATCCGGACAAGGAGTACGCGATGATATTCGCCCTGCACGGCGCAGGCTCCAAGGGTCTGTGGCATCTGGGACAGTACCAGGGTAACGACTGGGCGTTCATGGTCGGGCCAACGAACCGCCGACGCTACGGGTTCGACTGGCAGGACTGGGGTCGTCTGGATGCACTCGAGGTGTATGACCTGATGCTCGAGAAGTACCCGATAGATCCTGACAGGGTATCGCTTACCGGACACTCGATGGGCGGCCACGGTGTATGGCACGTCGGTTTAACTCATCCGGATTTATTCTGCTGTGCGGCTCCCGGCGCTGGCTGGACTAACCACGAGTATTATGTTCCATGGACATGGCAGAAGTCGGGCATGTTCGCCGAACCCTGGCAGCTTTCAGTGCGCAATCAGGCATTAAGAACGGACAATCAGCTTGCCCGTGTTGAGAATGCTTTGAACCTGCCATTCTACATCTTCCAGGGCGGTGCCGACGACAATGTCCCAGCGTTCCAGGCAAGGCTCTACGCGAAAAGGTTGACTCAACTGGGCTACGATCACGTCTATCATGAATACCCTGGCGGAGGCCACGGCTGGGACGAGGTCATTAACGGCGATACGTTCAACTGCGTGGCAACGCCTGAGATAATCGAATTCTTCAGGACACATGTGCGCAACCCCTATCCTGAAAAGGTCTACTACCGCGCCCCTGATCTGTCTGCGAACAACGGCGCATACTGGCTAAGGATTCACGAGGTGGAGAACAGGAACAGAGACGGGGTAATCGAGGGAAGCTACGAGGGTACGTCGTTCGAAATTACCACTACCAATGTCGAGCGTTTCTCATTGATACTGCCCGAGCTGGAGGCAAGGGTTTACGATGTAACCATCAACACCGACTGCGAGTTCACCGTGCCTGCTTCCGATTCGGTGGTATTTTCCGTAAGTGACGGTGCCTGGTTTATAGACACAACCTCGACCTATCGGCTGCCCCACCCGCCTATAAAAGGAGCGTACTACGAACCCTTTATCCTGGTTTATGGTACCAGGGGTGATTCGGTTTCTACCGGCAGGCTGTTCTCGATGGCTCGCTCCGAGGCCCAGGCCTGGTGGTACAGGGCGAACGGCACTGTTCGAATCATCCCGGATACATTGGTGGATATCAGTATCATCGACCGCTACAACCTGATACTGTTCGGCAACGCCGATCAGAACTCGGTAACCGCTCGAATAGAAGAGTACCTACCCATATGGATCGAGAATGACCGTCTTATGTTCTGTGATGAGGTTCTTCCCCCAGAAGCGGTAGCGGCTTTATTCGTCTACCCTAACCCGTCGAATTCGACAAAAAAAGTGCTCGTACGCGAAGGCATCGGCGAGGATGGACTCAAGCAATCAGGTTACTTTTCGACCCTTTATTCGGGCGCAGGCCTTCCCGACTACATCATCTGGGGTCCCCAAACCGATAACAAGGGCTGGGGCGGAGTGTATGAGGCCGGGTTCTTTACGGCCGATTGGAAGATAACAGCGGATTAAAAGATTAAAAGATTTGAAGATTAAAAGATTGTGAAATGGAGGACACCCTCTCAGGGTGTCGATCTAGAATAGCCGGTACGAAACCCCGAAGCTTGCCGAAGGTGTTGTTTTTACCGAATCGAACCTGTAGCTGCTTTCCGAACGCGATCTCGAAAGACTTCCGCTTAGTGAAAAAACAAAACGGTTACGGAAATAATAATTACCCCCTACTGAAATGCCGTTAGACCAGGATTTGTAGAATATGCCTTCCTCATAGTAGTCTTCGTTTCGACCAAGACCACCGCTGAATCTCAAACTCAAATCAATGTTGTAAAGCATGTAGTACTTCATCTCCATCGAGTAGTTCAAGTTATATTCTTCAAGGGTTAATTGAGAATCGGTAACCGTCGTATCCGTGATGCGAACCAAAAGTGTATCGAAATAATATGCTCTGCGCTGTTCCTTAATATACACTTTCTCCTTATCGTAGTAGAGTTCCGGCGAAAACCTTACGCTGCCCTCCAGGTGAATTACATCGGTTAATGGATAACCGCCTTCAAGCATTAAATCACCGGGTATGATGAAAATCCCCGAAGTTTGACTATAATTCTTAACACCCGAGTATACAGTATAACCTTCATAGAATGTATGCTCAGATTGAGAACGCGAAAAATCCGTCACGATCGATGGCCTAAAGGTAAACCTCAAACCGTAAGGCCTCCCTTCCGACCAGATGGAGGCCGACTCTATGATTCTCATCCAATGGCGTATGCGCATGTCTTCGGGGGGAATGCCGTACTCTGCAAGTAACTCCTCTACATCGGTGTAGAACTCCCATTCTGAATGCCAGTATTTAATCGGGTACTCCCATCTCCGAGCGTACAACCCGGCGAGTTCCCTGACAAACTCCGGATTTTCTTCAAAACCTAGTTCCTCGACAAGGATATCCTTGACGGCAAAAGCCCTTGAAGGAAACTCAAGCTCCCTCAACCTGCCGAATCCCAGCAAGGGATATATAGTCAGCCCGACGCCCAATGAGTTGCTCCGTGAAGTGTCTGTCTGAGAAGGATTCTGATCAAGATAATTATCTGACCTACCGTATGCTTTGTTCGTTCCGTGCCCGAAACTGAGATTACTACCAATACCAAAGAAGAAGATTTTCTTGAATGGATAATACATCCAATCCTCGGAAACCGATAGTTCTTCAGACAAGTTTTTGCCCAAAGATCCGGATAAGGATTCCAGATCAAACTGGTAAGCAACTGTATCGCCAATAGTATACCCATCTACGTCAATCTCATACACGATCGGTGATACCCTGTAGGTTGTGTTTTCAGAAGACTCAGAACCACCCTCGAGACTACTTGTAAAATAAAAACTTAAATCATTACGTTCATTTCGCTTAAAAAATGAAAAATTTACATCCCCTGAGCCATCCCGGGATGCTGAGGATTCTTTCCTAAATGTCTCGTCTCCGCTGGTGTTTTCCGATCCACCGAAGTCTGCATCGAATCCCAGCCACAATTCCATCGCCCCTGATTCGGGCAAGCGGAAATCAGTGAGTTTGTAGGTATCAGCTTGCGCAAGAAAGACAATCGACAAGATCACGGCAACCATTGCCCCTCCTTTTATCCGGTTTCTATCTCTTGTATAAGGATACTAGTTTAAAGAGTGTTGTCAACTCATTTCAGGGATTCGAAAAAGACATCCTGACCGTGGATGGTTTTCCGTGCCTTATCTTCTGCAGTCAACTTCTTGAGAACTTCTTCAGCCCTTTCAGCCGGTATACCAAGGCTTTGCTCGATGTCATTAATGGTCATGGGGCGTCGAGCTAAAGCTGCCAGTATCCGTTCGCAATCGCCGTGGGCGGAAACGTGCTTGCCGCGTTTCTGAAAGGTTGAAACTATCTCGGTGTTAGGTGGAAACCGTTCGGCTATTATCTCCATCTCTTCCTGACTCAATGCCACGGCTGATTTTTCTGAGGGTGGACGAACTACGGTGTTGAGTTGAATCTTGGTGTAACGCATTCTGGAAAGGATAGAAAGGACTGCGTCAGTGTTTTCTTGTGTATCGTTGACGCCTTTAACCAGAAGAATCTCCACCCATATCTCACCGGAAAACTCTCGTGAAAATGCAATCAACCCTTCAATCATCCTGTCGAATTCGAGGTCAGGGTGAGGCCGATTTACCTTTTGCCAGTATTCATCCGTACCTGCATCGAGCGAGGGTACGACGATGTCTGCCGCCTTGAGGTCTTCACGAACCTCAGGCATCCATAAAAGTGTGGAATTGGTCAGGACCACGACCTTTTGTGGAACTTCCTTTTTTATTTCGCGGATAAGCCAGCCTATATCGGAGTTCAATGCCGGTTCACCTGATCCGGAAAACGTAATGTAATCAGGGTTCTCGCGCCTGGCAAGCGTAAGAATCTCGGAAAGCACGTCTTCTTTGGGAAAGAACGAACCACGTTCGATCGTCAGGTTAGAGGTCCTGCCCAACTGACAGAATAAACAGTCTATAGTACAGGTCTTGTAGGGCAATATATCCACACCGAGAGAGAACCCGAGTCTGCGTGAAGGAACAGGGCCGTATGTGTAATTCATGCTGCCTTAACCACAGAGAACACAGAGAAAACATTAGGCAAGAGTAATACCTTATATACTCCGTATCTGACCTTGTTACTTTTCATATATCAATTCCTTAATCTGCGCCATCTGCATATTTATTCTCCTCGAGTAACTGCGGGGTTATCTGGGCTGCCGGGCCTTGAAGGAAGTAGTCTGCTATCTGCGTAATCCCTGAGGGTTCGGGATTGATCTCGATCACGCATGCGTCGTTCCGTTTGGCCAGAAACGGGATCTGGGCCGCAGGATAAACAAATCCCGATGTCCCTATAACGAGACAGCAGTCCGCTTCGGATGCGAACATGTAGGAGCGATCCAGGTCATCAGGGTCGAGTTGTTCACCGAACCAGACAACCTTTGGCCGCATTACACCCCCGCAGCCTTCCCGGGGACAGACAGGGACCTCTCCTGGCAGCTCTGCTTCCGATTCGTCGGCAAGAAGACCGCACTTCATGCAGTAGGAGTGCATGATGTTGCCGTGCAGTTCGATCACGTTGCGGGACCCTGCCCTGGTATGCAAATTGTCGATATTCTGTGTGGCAACCATGAAGTCGGAGCGGGCGTCTTCAAGTCTGGCAACCGCGTAGTGTCCCGGGTTGGGTTCGACCTTGCGTGCAAGGTCACGCCTGAACCTGTACCATTCCCAAACCTCCTTCGGTCTGCGGGAAAACGCTTCAGGTGTGGCGAAATCCTCGGCCTTGAATTCCTCCCAAAGGCCTCCTGCCTCACGGAAGGTTGGCACACCTGATTCTTTTGAGATACCTGCCCCTGTAAACACTATTATCTTGTAGGCCTTTGCTATCGCGTCACGGGCTTTTTTGATCTTATCTTCCATTTTGACGTAGGGATAGGATGTTTAAAACACAGAGATCATAGAGCCAGGATATTTTAATAAAGATCTCTGTGTCCTCTGTGTTATAATTCAATCTATTGAATACCTGAAGGTAATCGCCGATCTCCCTTTTCATAAGAAAATCGCCTCATTTAAGATATGCCTGCCAATTCTAGGCTTTAACGCGCTCTTTTCAACTAAATCAAACTTACAATCGAGCAGATCGCTTAGATACCCCTCGATATGCACAAAATCAAGCAGGCTAATCCGCGCATCTTCATCAAACTCAATCAGGATATCCACGTCGCTTGTTATCTGCGCTTCATCTCTGATATAAGAACCGAAAATGCCTAGTTCTATTACACCATATCTTCTACTCAATTCGTTTTTGCGTTTGGATAGAATCTCTTTTATTTCTTTTAAGGTTTTCATCTTTTGTTACCGTTTTTTAATCAGATACATAGAGGTAATTCGTGACGCGAAAACAATTACCCCTACGTGAAATTTGCGATTCCAATTTAACCCTTTGCAAGCTCCTTACCCAGCTTAAATGCCTTGATATTTGAGGCAACGAACTTCTCCTTGAATCCCTGCTTGATAACTTCCTCAAAGAGTGCATCGTCGAAGTCAAGAAGGGTGGAAAGAGCTCCGAGCATTATCACGTTCTGCGCGCGTGGATTCTTTATCTCAAGGGCCTTCTCGAAGGCGGGAACCTTGATGCGGTTTGGAGCGAACTTGGCCAGTCGCTCCTCAATGTCTCCTGGGTATTCCCGCTGGGCCGTATAGACCTCCGGAGGCGCTATTTCGTATGGATCGTAAATCAGCTTTCCTTTTTTCTTATCGAGGAAGGCGATGTGCCGCAGCGATTCCAGGTGTTCCATGGAAACCATGTAGTCGGCCGAGCCCTGAGGGATCAGGGGCGAGTAAACCCGCTCACCGAAACGCACATGGGTGGTTACCGAACCGCCGCGCTGGGCCATTCCGTGGATCTCGGATTTTTTCACGTCAAGCCCGGCGTTCATGGCCACCTCGCACAAAAGATTGGAGAATTTGAGGATTCCTTGTCCGCCGACTCCGGCGACGAAGATATTAGTTGTCTTTGTCTTCTGCGGCATGGATAGCTCCTTTCGGGCAGACCTGGGCGCATACCGAGCAGCCCGTACACAACACCGGGGTGATGTAAGATTTCTTTTCTCCTGCCTTGAAGCTTATGGCTGGACAACCCAACCGAATGCATGTCTTGCACCCGATGCACTCGTCTTCGTTAACCCAGTAAGGCTTCTTCCATATGCTGCGGTCGTAAAGAGGACACGCCCGCTTGGTTATGACGACCGAGGGCTCTTCGAGTGCGATGGCCTGTTTGAGCACCTCCTTGGTCTTGGCATAATCGTAAGGATCAACCACCCACACATGCTTGACCCCAAAGGCCTTTGCCACATCTTGTGGATCAATCTCGTAAGCTTCCTTGCCCATGAGCGTCTTGCCTGAACCAGGATGTTGCTGGTGACCGGTCATGGCGGTAATTCGGTTGTCCATTATCACGACAGTGATGGCCGCATTGTTGTACACTGCATTGGCCAGCCCGGTCATTCCCGAATGGTAGAAGGTGGAATCGCCGATAACCGCGACTATCTTTTTCGTCTTCTCGTTTTCGTCCTTGACCTGATCCAGGGCCTTGCGGATACCGTGGGCAACCGTGATCGATGCCCCCATATCGACACAGGTATCCATCGCGTTGAAAGGCGGCAGGGCGCCGAGGGTGTAGCATCCGATGTCACCGGTTATGATAGGCCGCAGACGTCCTAGTATCTCGAACACAGGCCTGTGGCTGCACCCAGGACAGAGTGCAGGCGGACGCCCGGGCATATCACCCAGATCCAAAGCTTCGGGTTCTTCGTCAAAAAAAGCGGCACGAAGACGGTCCGGGTTGAGTTCGAGGACCCTGGGAACACGCTCCTTGCCGATGCACGATATACCCAGGGCCTTGACCGCGGTTTCGATGACAGGGTCGTTCTCTTCGACGATGAATATCTTTTTTACCTTGGACGCAAGTTCGCGAACCTTTTTTTCAGGCAGGGGATGCATCATGCCGAGCTTGAGGAACCAGGCATCGGGATATGCATCCTTTGCATAGGTATAGGCTACGCCGTCCGCGATGATGCCTGTAGATTCTGTGCCTTTCTCAATTCTGTTGATCTCGGCGCTGTCCGAGTAGTCCTTGAGTGCGAGCATCCGCTCTTCCAGGGACGCATGCAGCTTGCGTGCAAACATAGGCAGTATCAGGTTCTTCTGGATGTTCTTCTCGTATCCCTTGACCGGAACGGGTTTGCGGTCCTCACATACGACAACGCCGTTGGCGTGCGAGGTCCTGGTAGTCAGACGGACGATGACAGGAACATTGAACTTTTCGGAGATCTCGAATGCGAGCTTGGTGAAATCCTTGCACTCCTGACTGTCGGATGGTGAAAGAACAGGGACCTTGGCGGCTATTCCATAATAGCGGTTGTCCTGTTCGTTCTGTGAGGAGTGCATGGAAGGGTCGTCTGCGGTTACGATCACCAGACCACCCCTTGAGCCTATGTAGGCCGAGGAAAAGAATGGATCGGCTGCAACGTTTAATCCGACGTGCTTGGATGCGTAAAGCGCCCTTGCCCCGCCCATGGACGCACCCAGAGCAACCTCGTATGCAACCTTCTCGTTGGTCGACCATTCGCAGTATATGTCAGGGTAGGTGACAACCGCTTCGAGAATCTCGGTCGAGGGAGTGCCCGGATAGGCCGCAGCCACGTGGCAGCCGGCCTCCCATGCTCCCTGAGCTACCGCCTCGTCGCCTGAAAGGAATTTCTTATTGTTCTTATTCATACTCCAGAGCCTCCTCTTGGCCTGAGAGAACGCGTAAGGCCCCGCGTACCAGAGCCTCCAGCTCATCCTCTCCCGGAAAGACAAGAATGTTAGGGGTTATAAAAGAAATCTTCGCTTTTATTGCATCAATCAAACTCGGTTCGTATGCCATCCCACCTGTCAGTACGATCCCGTCCAGTTCGCCTGAAAGCACAGCGGACTGGGCCGCTATCTCCTTGGAGATCTGCTGAACCATGGCGCGCAGGATTAAGGCGGTTTTCTCATCACCTGCTTCCGCCTTGCGGTAAAGCGGAGTAATATCATCCGACCCAAGGTAGGCTATCAACCCTCCCTCCTTGGTAATCTTTTTAAGAAGGGTCTTGGAGTCGTATTTCCCTGAAAAGCAAAGCTTGACGAGCTGGGTTACGGGAAGATAGCCGGTTCGCTGGGGTGAGAAGGGGCCTCCGTCGTTGGCGTTGTTCACGTCTATCTGACGTCCCTTGCGGTGGGCGCCGATGGAGATGCCTGTTCCCAGATGGGCGATAACGAGGTTGAGTTCCCTGTAAGGTTTGCCAAGTTTTTCTGCTGTCTTGTGACCGACCATCTTCATGTTCAGGGCATGGGAGAGTGAACGGCGTGCTATCTCCGGCAGACCCGAGATACGAGACTCCTCGATAAATTCGTCAACGGATACAGGGTCGACTATGAACGCAGGAATACCCAGTGGTGAGGCGATCTCATGGGCAAGGAGCGCTCCGAGGTTGGACGGGTGATCCGCTGCAACGCGTCCTTCCTTGATGTCGGCAAGCATCTTGTGGTTTACACGATAGGCGCCTGAGACGAGCGGCTTGAAAGGTCCTCCCCTGCCCACGACCGCGGACAAGGAGCCCTTGTCAACATCCCATTCGGCAAGCAAACTCTCGATCGCTTCTCTGCGGTATGCAAGTTGATCAAGGGTCGTTGCAAACCCAGAAATCTCTTCCGGGCTGTGGCGTATCTTATCTTCATGAATCGGGCCGGTATCCTCGTAAAGAGCCACTTTGCTCGAACCTCCCCCCGGGTTCACGGCTACTATCCTGTATCCCATAAGGCTCCTTTCTCAATAGGTTTTCAAGATCATAGACACGTCGCACTTTACCGGGCACTATTAATCTTACGCTTCATCCGTTCATGTTCGGCGGCGGTGCGTGAGAAGTGATGTGAACCGTCGCCCTTCGACACGAAATAAAGATACTCGGTCTTCGCAGGATTTGCCGCGGCCTCAAGCGATGCCTTTCCAGGCGAGCATATCGGCCCGGGCGGTAATCCCGGGTGCAAATATGTATTGTAGTCTGAGGGTATTCGTAAATCGGCATAAGTCAAGTTTTCTTTGTGCTCGGGCAAGGCATATTCCACCGTGGCGCAGCTCTCAAGGGCCATACCTTTCTTCAAGCGATTGTAGAACACCGACGCCACAACCGGCCTCTCTGAGGAAAGATAGGCCTCATGTTCGACAATGGACGCCATTATGACCAGGGTATCTAGGGGAACCTTCTTCAAGGCTTTTTCGGCCACTTCAAAGAACCTGGATGCCATGATGCGGATTATCATCTCTTCAGAGGCGCCCACCGGAAACTTATAGGTATCCGGAAACAGTATGCCTTCAAAGGTGCTGAAAGGTATCTTGTATTCACGGAGTAGGGCTTCATCTGCACACAAAGCAAGGAAGCTGTCCCGGTCAATCAGCCCTGCCGTAACCAATCGGTCGGCGATCTTGGTTAGGGTGAGTCCTTCAGGTACTGTTACGCTTACAGTCGCGATTGCGCCGCTGGATAAGACAAGGAGTACTGAATCCTCACTCATCGAAGTATGAAGCCTGTACACCCCTTGCTGAAGCCTCTTGTCCAGTCCGGCAACCCGTGCCTTCATCACGAATCGACGGGGGTGAGAGATGATGCCTAACGAGTTAAGGCGATCTGTAATCCTTGAGGTCGTCTCACCCTCGTTCACCTCGAATATCACCTCCTTTTTTTCTACCGGAGGTTCTTTCTTACAGTAGGCGAGGCAAACAAGCAAAGACAATGCAAGGAACAAAGGAAGTCTGTTTCCTATTGAACACCCCCGTTGTTCCTCGTTCTCAGGTAGTCTGCCAAAAGGAGTGAAGCGGCAACCGCGTCGACCTTGGATTTGTCCTTCTTCTTGTCCTTTACAGGTACGAAGCGCTCGGCAAGTGCGGTGGTCATCCTTTCGTCTAGTAGCACGACCGGAAAATGAAAACGTTCCTTGAGAACGGTGTATATACGCTCGGCCCACCGCGTGGTTTCGGTCCTGGCGCCGTTAAGATTCAAAGGATAGCCCACGACAATCTCTGAGACCTCTCGCTCCTCGACTATCCTTTCGATCTGCTTGAGCAGATCCCGGTCGTCGCGCACCTGGAAGCCCACCGCATCAACGCACAGGAACGCGTCTTCGTCGGAGAAGGCGACTCCCACGCGCTTGCGTCCAAGGTCTATTGCCATTATCCTGGGCATTAAGGGACCTCCAGGAAAGGCTTGATCACGGCTAGCTTAGCAGGTCCAATGCCTTGCACGTTACAGAGACTTTCTGCATCAAGGAAATCCCCGTGCTCCTCGCGGTACTTTACGATCCTTGATGCAAGGGTCGGGCCGATACCGGGAAGCAAGATCAACTCTTCAGGATCAGCCTTATTGATGTTCACCTGCTTCGCCGCTTCAGGCTCCAGGATTTCGAGGACTACCTCTCCTTTACGCGAATGACGAATCACCCCCACAGAAATACCGGTTAAAAGGATAACACCTAAAGTAGCGAGGATGAATCCTTCAGGAAAGAATTTTTTTGCCATCAGAACTTGAACACCACAAAGAGGTTAAAGTCTACGTCTGTTCTATTATTGTCCGGTGTCAACTCGTTTGTATACCTGGATATACCAAAGTTAAATCCTCCGTCAAAGGCCTTTGAAAAGGTGTAAGTGGCTTCAAAGATTCCCTTGGTAGTAATGGTTTTCACGTCTTCAATGACGTCTCCTTGTTCATCTACTACCGTACTTGATGTTTTTATCTGTTCGTCGTAGTTTATGGTTCCTGTGAGGGTAAGGTCATTCTCGAATTTTATGTGTTTGAGAATAGGCAATTTAAATCCTGAAGGCTTGCTAAAGGTATAGCTTAAGGAAACTAAACCACCTCTTGAAATAGTGGTATCCCAGGACTCATCCCGATATTTCATGTTCGAAGATATCCCGTAGTTTATCGAAACATTGCTTGTAATCTGGTTTTTCCATGTTGTATTCCAGGAAAGTAAAGGCGTAAAGTTCAACTCTTTGGTAATCCGTGTCGTATCAAGAACAGGCTTTCTCTGATCATTAGAAACTGGTCCGCTATCGTTAGGAGGCGAATAGTTACTATCCGGTATCCCTTCGGTGCCGTCTACGGATATAACCCTCGAAACACTCGCTGTCAACTGGGATGAGGTGGCCCACTTCTCCAAAAGCTTCCCTAATTGACTATAGTTAAAGGACAACGAGGGCAAGGTTGTAGACTTGGTATACCCCATCTCACCCAGGGACTGAAGCGATTTATTGAAGTTATGCTGCACGTAGCCGGTTATCCTGATCTGGCCCAGGTTAAGACCTGAAGAGAGCTTATAATGTTCGTCCCACCCCCAGCCTCTGGATGACCATGGTAATCTTGTAGTATCGTAACCCGATGTATCAACTCGCAACGTATCGACCAATCCTGCCACGTATCCCCAGTCGTCCGCCCAGCCAAAAACATCCTGATAGGTGTTGAATGCCGAGTTACGTGTAAATTTAACATCCGCTGCCACGGGCTGCAGGACCTTTCCGATCTTTTCCAGATTTTCCATCCGTTGTATTCGGGCCTCATAAAGCAATGCCTTCTCATCAACAGGCCTCCTGGGCAGGCTGTCTACATCCAGGGAATCGGACCCAAGGCTGTCTACAGCCAATGAATCGGCAGGTATCTGTCCCATGGCGCTCTGCTCCCCCTTGCTCGTATCCGGAGGTGCGGTTTTTAAAGTATCCTGGGCCTTGAGCTCTTTTTTGTAATTTTCAAACCTTTTCTGTAACCGTGTCCTAGAAGCCCCCACCATCCCCCCAAGATCGAAACCTGACCAGCCGAAGGAAACCGATCCGCTGTTATTGAGATTACGCACCGTCTCTGTTGAGGCGGTATCTCCAAAGATTTGTTTATGAAGGCTCCAGGAACGATCCTCTGTAAAGCTGCTGCCAGCACCCACCGTGGGTCTTCCGAATTTCTTGAAGTTTATGTTTGCCAGGCTGGCGGAAAGCGAAAGGCTCCTGCTATAATAGGGCTCATCCAGAAGATCATTTATCCATACATCCGAAAGCCGTGATCGGGTTTCGTTCAAGCTGGCCGTTAAGGGCAGAAACTTTATAGGGGTATAGCTTATCCCTGAATTCCAAGTCAACGATGTGGTTTTTGAAGGTGTTTTGACCGACTGCGAATCATTAAAAGAGAATTTTTCCTCTGTGAGTGCATTTTTTTTATTAAAAAAAGTAGAAAAACTCAACGTTTTCGGGAAGTAACTTATCTTCTCACCGAATAGTTTGAACGAAAGATCAGGATTAATAGAATAGGTAAGGTCATAATTCTGTGAGAAGGATGTATCTCTCATTAGACCGGAGTTACCTAAAGACGAGCTTGAATTGTAACTCGCTCCGCCTGAGAGTGCGTCCAGGGTATACTCGATAAGCTTCTTCTTCTTTCCTTTCTGGGAATGAGTGAAGGAAACCGCTAATTTGTGAGAAGTGCTGAAGCCTTTTCGCACCTCTTGCTCTGCTTCATCCAGTCGATAATCCGGCATCGCGCCGTCGAAACGAGGGATATTGGTGGAGTTAGAGAAGTTGTAATTCAAAGGCAGCTTGAATCCAAGCCTGTCAAGGCCGAACTTTTCCAGGTTAACGGTGGTATTCAGACCTGCACTTCTGTTTTCTCCTTCTACTAATGGCCCTGGTAAAGCTACGAGACTCGTGA
This sequence comes from Caldifarciminota bacterium, assembly GCA_016934635.1. Classification (GTDB taxonomy): domain Bacteria; phylum Hydrothermota; class Tepidihabitantia; order B3-TA06; family B3-TA06; genus WJJO01. Next base: position 33,170 of record JAFGSK010000003.1, on the reverse strand, counting down.
ACCTGCCGTTACCCGTGCTGTAATTTGCGCTGATGTTTGCCAGGTCCGCAAGCCTCAAAGAGCCACTGAGAGAAAGATTCGTACCGGTTTCACGGTAAGGGCCTTCAAGACGAATGTCGTTGAACCAGACCTCTCCCGTAATCGGCACGCCCTCCTCATTCAATATGCCCAGCTCGAAGTATTTAATCGCAGAGAAGGACGGCATCCCTCTAACCCGCAACAACCCGTCTGCAGAAACGACGACCGGCCTTTGAAAGACGGTATCATTAACAGGGATCAAGATTGTATCATTCTCATACTTAAGATTAATCAAATCATCCAGTTCAAATGTGAACTCCCTCCACTTCTGGCTTTCAGCATAGGGGGGGACTGAACCTTCGCTAATACGACTGCGAACCTCGTAGTAGGCCAAGGAATCGGTACCCATCCTGAGATAGAACTCAGGATCGTTATCGTCGTTGTGCACGTAAAGCTTTACCCTTTTATAACCGCGGAAATCACTCGGGAAGAAGTCCATACGAGTAGCCCTGGCGCCGTGAGCAGGACCGATATTCTCATACATCATCTGCAAAGCGTTCTCCTGAAGTATCTGGTTGTTCATCCCCCTTTCATCATGGTATAACTTTTCGTAGTCCGAGTTTTGAGTGCCTATGACGTCGATGAACACCAATTCGCTGCTGTCAACCTCTGTTGAATCAAAGGCAAATGCTCCAGGATCAGCCCACTTGTTACCCACGAAATCCCACGAGTAGAGCCATACTTCCATATCATTGTTCATACCTTCAAACCAGACGCGAAGCATCGAGACCTCTGACATGTCGGGTGAGTTGAAGATCCGGTAAAGCGACGTATCGGTAAGTGGTACGCTGACCCGTATCCACCCCGTACGATCACCCTCTGGTCCCAGACTGTCAACGTACTCTGAGATAAAATCCTGATCGGTCAAATCAAGATTTAATTCGTAATAATTATTTTTATAGTCGTTGAATCTACCCAACAAGAAATCCTCACTGTCCAGCTTCGAGTTTCCTTCGGTTCCGTTCGGGTTGTAGTCAGCCTTGGTCTTATCGCCTTCATAGTCATCGTTTCCGTCATCCCCTGAAACACCTGTGCCGTCCTCTCCACTGAGAGTATCCAGCCCGGTATCCTCACCGGCATTCAGATTCCCAAAACTATACTTGTCTTCGGTATCTGCACTCCCGGTTCGCCATCCTACAATGCTGTCGTCTTTATTGAGTCTGAGTTGATCCTGATCGATATCAGAGCCGAAATCGAAATGAAGCACTCCCTGTTCATTACCGGTCTTGATGATCAACTCAAGGTTTTCTGCCTCGGTAAGATCCATAGGAATGGAGGTAGGAACGTGGCTTATGATGCCTGACCATCGGGAAGGATCATTCTCGGTCCAGGATATTATCGTTGCCTGATCAGTAGGCGAAGCCTGAGTAGGATCATCCAGTTCTTCATCGCCATAGATATCGTTTCCCTTCCAGAACTTGTCGGAAAGTTCCCACCTGGGAAGATCACGCGAATAGTAGGCAGTATCTAAAGGCATTGTATCCGGTCCCAGGGGAAGGCTGGTTATATACCAATCAGGGGGCGAAAGATCAACCGACCGCGACTCACGCGTACTCTCGAAATCATCCAGCCAAACCGACTCCGACTTGTGGGTATTTGGGTTAGGCAACGATATTGCGGAGTTACCGGTCAAGGTGAATTGCGAAGGGGTCTCAGTCGAGATAACGGGCAGCCAATCGAGGAACTTGGTCAAAAAATCCAAGTCGCGATTCACCGAAAGATCCAGTTCTCCCACCGTGCGGGAATATGGCTCCATCACGAGCGTGGGCTTGCCCTCGCTTGAAAGTCCTACCTTACGGTAAAGAAAACTACCGCCAACCTTGATCCCTTCAGCGAGTCTACTCTCGGCCCTGAACCCAAGAAGTGACTTGCGGTCAAGTGCAAACACCTCTTTCTGTTCGAATGTAATCTTAATGTCGTCCTCGGGGCTAATAACTTTTTCGATCTTAACTGTACCCACCTGATAGTTAACCGAAAATTCATCCTCTTCAAGCTCACGGTCGTTAACGTAAACCTTCACGCTCTGGTCTTTGATAAAAGGTCCGAGATCAAAACTTGCAACCAAAGACTCATACTCATATTCAATCTTGTACTTCCCGCCAACGTCCGCGTCGTCGTAATCCCTGGACCAATAGATACTGTCGACCCGTTCATCCAACTCCGGGTTTGTAAAGGGATAGGGTTCTTCAAATATCAACTCCGCTAATTGCACCTCGTATCCATCTTCAAAGAGGCTCCCATTGCCATTGAGGGTGTGAACGTTAGAATTGGAATCGGTCAATCCTAGGATATACGAGTACCGTGTCCCATTCTTATTCACGGATTTCCAAACGCTGTTGTCCAGGTAAGAAACCTTAACCTTGATTTCTTTCACAGGCAGGTTTCCTGGCAAGCTGTAGTGGTTGCGACGCATATTGGTCCAACATAGATCGTCAGGATAAGGGTTTTCTCCCCAAACCAGAAGCAGCCCTACTGTATCAGGTGTCTCCTCAAGGGTATCAGGATTGAGAACCCCACCGAAACCTAATCCTGTCGAGGTCGTACAGGCGACTGCCAAAACGAAGTTCTGGGAAAGGCGGGAGGTCAGCTGTATGACAAAACCATCAGGGTAAGGCAATATCTCGTAATCCTTATCCGGACCCGGCTCAAGGGCAAAGAACTCCATCCCGTACTCGACCTCATCAGCGTCAAAAAGGGAATCGGCTAGAGAAGTGTCGGCAAAAGGAGATGCCCAACCCGGGAAAGGAGTCTTATCCTGGGGCTTGAATCCTGGGGAGTATCCTGCTACGAACACGGATATTTGGTTAGTATTAATATCCTGACCTTTCAACGAATCCCTTAGTCCTTCGTGGAACACGTAGAAGTACTTTCGATCGATGTAGTCCCGGTCCAGATGTTCTCCTGCTTGGATTTGGGTCTTGCCCTTATACTCTTCTGTTCCTGCCTTTGTTTCTTCACGAGATGCAACCGCATAGAGGTCAACCGGCCCGAGCTGAACCTGGGCGTTGATGCCGAAAAGCCCTTGATGAGACGGTATGGATTGCCCTGAAGGCAGATTCAAGGCAACGTCACCCGCCTCTATCTTCTTGACTATCTCGTCGTCGTCACCTGTGTAAGACAACCGAACCTTGTTGTCACTGAATAACTCACTGCCCCCTGAGCTGTGGTTTATCTCCACCTTTGTTTTGCGGGCAATCGTTCCGATGACCGAAACGTTCAGATTCTGCTCAAGCTTTATTCCTGAAAGTGGACTCGCTGAACCATTGTCTTCATCTAAGTCTAAAGTGTCTCTGTCGAAGCGAGTGAAACTCGTTCCCAGGGTTATCTTGTCCTGGCCGCCGACGTCAACGTCGGTCCATTCCTCACCCATCTGGATCTTGATATCAGGGATGATCCCTTCGTTGCCCCCTATGTCAGCCTTACCCCTTTCCTCCCTCATCCTTCTTTTCAACTCGTCTTCGGAAAAACCGCGTTCGATCTTGGTAAGGTACTCATCGAGCGGATCAACGTCCAAAACGCCGAGGTAAAAAGAATCTATCCACTCCTCGTAATACACAAGACCCGCCTCGTAATCTATTACCGTCTTTATCTCAAGACCCCTGTCAGTTTCCCGTACATCCTGGTCTCCAGCCAGGATGAGAAGGGCAAAGAACATGCTCATCTCACCTTCCACATCTTTTTCACCGCTTCGGCTATCCCGCCTGCACTTACCCCGCATTCTTCGAGCAGTCTTGCCTGCGGCCCGTGCTCGATAAACCGGTCGGGCAAGCCGATTCGTTTTACTTTTATTAACCCCCCCTTGTCTTCTAAAAATTCGATCACCGCTGAACCGAAACCTCCGGCCAGGGCATTCTCCTCGACGGTCACGAGGGCATGGTGATTGCGAATCAGCCTGTCCAGCAATCCCTCATCCAAAGGCTTTATGAACCTGGCGTTAACCACGGTAGGACGCTTCCCGCCGAGTTCATCAAGAGCCATCAACGCCATCTGGACACATGAACCCACTGCCAGCACGGCAACCCGACTGCCCTTCTTGAGAACCTCCCAAGAACCTACCGGTATCTTCTCAGGTTTCTTTGGCACATCAACACCTACTATACCTGAACGTGGGTAGCGGAATGCAAAAGGTCCTTCCTCGTAGTCCACTGCCGTGTACAGTAAGTCGCGCAGTTCTGCCTCGTCCTTCGGGGCGGCAAGGACAAAATTGGGAATCATCCTCAGGTAGGAAAGATCGAAAGCCCCATGATGGGTGGCGCCGTCCGCCCCGACAAGTCCTCCTCTATCTATGGCAAACACCACCGGAAGCTTTTGAAGCGCAATGTCGTGTATCACCTGATCAAAGCCGCGCTGAAGGAAGGTCGAGTAGACCGCGAACACCGGCCGCATACCTTGCAGACTCAATCCTGCGGCAAACGTGGCGCAGTGCTCTTCGGTGATTCCGAAATCGAAGAACCTTTCCGGAAACCGCTGGCTGAATCCGGTAAGCCCGGTGCCGAGGGTCATCCCTGCGGTAATCGCCACGATTCGTTCGTCAGCTTCTGCCAACTCCGAAAGGCTCGAGCCGAAGAAATCCGAGTAACTCCGCTTCCCGGAAGTCGAAACTGCGCAAGAAATCAGGTCAAAAGGACCTATCCCGTGAAAGACCTCAGGGTCATCGGTTGCCCCTTTAAAGCCGTGTCCTTTTTCCGTTACCACGTGTACTAACACCGGACCAGGTATCTCCTTGACTCGCTTAAGAAAGGAAATCAGCTCCTTAATGTTGTGTCCGTCAACCGGACCGAAGTAGTGAAATCCCATATCCTCGAAAAGTCCCCCCGGGGTAAGTATTCCCTTGATACCCCTCTCCAGCCTGCGTGCCCATCCTATCCACTGCTGGCTTCTTTTAAAGAACCTGCCGATTATGTTCCATACACGAGCTCTGAGTTTCTGGTAGAAGCCTGTAGAGGTAAATCTTGCCGTAATTCGAGCGAGATAGCCGGACAAAGCCCCGGTGCTCTTACCGATCGACTGAGCGTTATCGTTGAGTACAACCATTAGATTAGTTGTCTGGGCGTCACCTACGTGGTTTATTGCCTCAAGCGCCATACCTGAAATTACTGACCCGTCACCGATTACGGCTACGACGCTGAAATCCTCGTTTTTGATTTCTCTGGCCTTGGCAAGACCTAAAGCGGCAGATACGGATGTTCCTGCATGACCTGTACCGAACTCGTCATATTCGCTCTCTGAACGCCTGGGGAAACCTGAGATGCCCTTGTATTGACGCAGGGTAGCAAATCTCTTCCTCCGGCTTGTCAAAAGCTTGTGAGTATAACATTGATGCCCCACGTCCCAAATAATCTTGTCCCGTGGAGCGTCGAATACGTAGTGGAGAGCTATCGTGAGTTCAACGGCGCCGAGATTCGGCGCTACGTGACCGCCAGTCTTGCTGGTAACCTCAAGTATCTTTCCCCTGATTTCAGCTGCCAGCTTTCCGAGTTGCTTGACTTTTAGCTTCTTGAGATCTTGCGGCGAGTTTATAGAATCGAGCAACTTCACTTGCGCCTCTTCACAAGGTAGCGGGTTAAGGCAATCAGAGGGTTCCAATCCTCGCCAATAGATTGGAATATCTTCGTCGCCCTGTCGGCATAGGAAGCTGCGATTCGTTGTGAACGCTTTAGTCCGTACACTGACGGATAGGTGAGTTTACTTGCATCGGAGTCCTTTCCAGGGGTTTTACCCAACTCTTCGCGTGAACTGGTTTCGTCCAGTATGTCGTCGCACACCTGAAAACCCATCCCTGCAAGCACACCTGCCCAAAAAAGTCTATCAAGAAGCCTGTCATTTGATCCCGCGATCAACGCTCCTACCCTTATTGAAAACGCAATAAACAAAGCAGTCTTTCTTAAATGTATCTTCCGAAGGAACCGAGGGTCACGTCTTTCCCCGTATAAATCGTCGGCTTGACCCTTTGTAACGCCCTCTGCACCCAGGGTACGGGCGAATTCTTGGAGGGCTCGTTGAACGAAGTGTGGAGGAGCAGTACTCTGAGTCACTAAGCCCATACCGTCTATCATCAAAGCATCGCCTGCAAGAACTGCCATTCCCTCGCCAAACGCCTTGTGATTTGAAGGTTTGCCTCGACGAAAGTCATCGTCGTCCATTGCAGGTAAATCGTCGTGTATAAGGGTAAAGGTATGGACGTACTCCAGGGCACACGCGACAGGAAGGATCTGCTCGTCTTCCTTGCCTCCCGCTGCCTCGTAACTCACCAGAGCCAGTATGGGACGCAGCCTTTTCCCTCCGGCAAAAAGGCTGTATCGCATCGCCTGGTTGAGAAGGTTTTCTCTATCAGGCAGATAATCGAAAAGCGCCGCCTCGATAACTCGACGCTTCTGTGCCATCAAGGCAACTATCTCCATCCTATCTCCTTCCCAATCCCTTCTAAAAGCTGAGTAATGTTAGTCACTCACCGGGAAATTTCTCTATAACCTCCTTTCTGCGGCGTCAGTCACGTTCGATAAAAGCGTCGCTACAGTCATCGGACCCACACCACCGGGTACCGGTGTTATTGCTTTAACTATATCCGAAACCTGCTTGAAGTCAACATCACCGAGGAGCTTCCAGCCTTCAGGGGTTTCCTTACCGTTTATCCCTGCATCGATGAGAACCTGATCTTTATGAACAAGATCTTTACCGACAAATTTCGCCTTGCCGATTGCGGCAACGAGGATGTCCGCAGTCCTTGTATATTTTCCGAGATCACCTGACCTGGAATGACAAACCGTCACCGTCGCGTTGCCGATCTTAGATTTGCTTAAAAGCATCTGGGCCAGGGGCCAACCCACCGCCTTGCCTCGACCTAAAATGACAACGTGCTTGCCTGAAACCCCTATCTCATATGCTTCCAGTAGCCCGAGGATCCCTGCCGGTGTGGCCGGAAGAAACTCGGATTCAGAGAACGCGAGAAGCCCCCGGTTGACAGGACTCAGGCAATCAATGTCCTTTTGGGGGGCAATGGCTCCAAGGATACGCTCCTCGTCCAGGCCTTCGGGCAGAGGCAAAGTAACAAGTATGCCGTGGACTCCATCGTCTTCGTTGAGTTCAAAAAGCTTGTTCAGGAGTTCTTCTTCCGTGATATTCTCAGCCAGGTCGAGTGTTCGCGGTATAACCCCGACCTTGGTGCACGAACGCTCCTGGGAACGGCGGTAGGATAGGGAGGCTTCGTCCGCGCCGACCGACACGAAAGCCAGCCCAGGCGTCACACCCTTCTCGATTAACTTATCCACCCTTCCCTTCACGATGGCCCTTTTTTCTCCGGCCACCTTCTTCCCGTCAAGGATCGTCACCATAGTATATTTTAGTTGCGTAACTTGCGATGTCAACCACCCCATACCCCACGCATCTACTACGTAGCTGCGCGGGTACCCCGACCGCAGTGAACTCGAACTTCATGGAGTTCCTTGGGGGTATCGTTGACATGAGGTTGTTTCGGGGTCCCCATACAAATACGAAGTATTTGTATGGGGTTTGGTGTGTTACGGGTGTTACGGGACAATGTAGACCCTGATCGAATCCTCCGAGATGCCCCCGAACATACCGTAGCCCCCTGAAAGGTTCCCCATGTCGCTTCCAGGGCCTTCCAGGCCGAAATAGTCGGCGTACTCAGGACTTAAGGCGACCACCCTGAGCACGTAGTACATATCGTATACCCATGGCAGAATCATCCGCTCCTGGAAGTAGGCGTAGGAAGTATCGCCCCTTATCGCAGGCATGAAGAGGAAAGGAGGGTAAGAGTCGTATTCCGACGTGTCTACGTCCGGTTTACAGATTATCATATAATAGAGGGTATTCTTGCAGGAATTCCAGGTTATGGTCAAAGGATTTGTGACCTGCTGGGATATGGAGATGGCCTGTGAATCTTCTGGATATGAGATTTCAATCGCAGAAGGCATATAGGCCTCGCCGGTAACGGTATCACCGTCCGGGTATATAACCTGGAGTCTATACAAGGTGGTATCGTTTAATTTCGGGTGAGGCCAATCGTAATAGTGCCCTTCTGCGTATTTCTCCCACCTGAGAGAATCTTCATTATAAAAACTATCAACAAAGGTGTAAACATCCTCCCCCCCTGTGATTTCTACTCGGGCGCCTCTCACCCCCAAAACATTGACCGTATCCTGAATGTCGTAACTCTGATCTACGTAGATAAGCTGCCATGGATAAATATGTTCAGGTCGATTATCTATCCTCATCAAAGCTAAAACGTTGGTCTCAGGCTCGAATTCCGGTTCCTGAACCCCACTACAACCCAATGTTAGAAGAAAAACCAGAGGAGAAAACAGGATTCTTTTCATCAAAACCTCACTTCAATCCCCAGCGAAGGGAAGATTGGAATCATACTGACCTTGTTCTGTACCGGAGGCTCGTTACTCATGTCGTAGTAATACAAGAGCACGTTCTTGTGATTGTAGACGTTTACTACGTCTGCCCTGACTGTCATCTCCCCCCACTTGAAAACCCACTTCTTGCTCGCGCCTATATCCAGCCGGTGGTAGGGCGGGAAACGTAATTCGTTTCGATCGGCTTCAATCGTCATCCACTGATAGCGCCACTCCTGACGGATAGGATCCCAATACCACATCCGGTAGCGTCCCAGGGTTCCCGCGTAAGGCATGCCCGAGGCAAACGTGAACTTGGCGTTGACGAACCAGCCCTTGCCCAGGTCGTAGGAGGAGACTACGTTGAAGCTGTGGCGCCGGTCGAACGAGGTGTAGAACTCGGCCGTGTCCGAGATGAACCGGCTGAAGGCAAGGGTGTAGGATATCCATCCTGTCAGTTTGCCTGTAAGCTTGTCTAGGCCGAAATCGACGCCCCAGGCCCTTCCCCTACCTTGTGAAAAGATATTCTCATCTACGTCCGAGATGTCAACCTCCTCGTTGAAAGCAAGAAGATTGAAGTAGTGCTTGTAATAGGGTTCCACCCTGATTCTGGAACCGTCCGCGAAGAGATGCTCGTAGCCAAGAATGAAGTGTATCGCTTGCTGTGGATCGTAGCGGCCGAAAACAGGAATCCAGAAATTGGTGGGGATTCGACCGCCTTCAGGCAAAATCATGGCCAGGTTCTGATAAAAGTTACCTACAGCGCAGTTGAATGCGTCATCCGGGGTGACGAAGTACTTGGCCGAGACCCGAAGCTCAGGCTCCGGGGCGAGTAAAGCGAGGGTGTCGATACCCGTCATGTCACCCGTGAGGCTGTCCCTGAGGGTATCCGGGTATACCGCGTTGTAAAGCGAGAAACGGACTCCGACCTGAAGAAGAAACAGGGGATTCGGCTTCCACTTCCACGAAGCGTATGCTGCACCGTACTCAGGCCTGCCGTCGATGTCGTAGGTCGCAAACGGCTCTGCATCGGTCTTGTATATGAACTTCATGTAGGTTCCTTCAACGCCGAATCTCGTGGTCGACGCTTCCCGGTCCCGTACGAACTCGGCCTTAAGGGTAAAATCGTCGATGGTGTCGGATTCTTCCAGGAAATCGGAAAGCGCCAGGTGGGCGGTGTAGTGTGACCACCCGAGCCAGGTTGCGCACCTCCAGTCCTCACTCATCCCCTGGAACAACCGCACGCTGGCAAGCTGGTTGCCCCATCCGAACTCGAGCGGGATGTTCTCCTCACCCAGATCAAGCCTGTCCTGGGTCCTGAAATAGGTCGCTTCTATCCTGGTTTTGGGTGTCGCCTCCCATGTCCCGACCGCGTGAATGTCGTAGAAATGATATGGAAACTCGAAATCGAAGATTAATGGGATGATCTTGTCGAAGTAGGTCCTGCGCGCGGTAAGTATCCCTGAGAAATCGCCTGCACGCCCCCACAGGGCACCCTCAGTAGCAAGAAGGCTCGATGAGATGTATCCACCTGAATGTTCCGCAGCCGCGCTCCTGACGTTGAGCACGGAGGACAACCGGTTCCCGTACTCAGCAGGGAATCCACCGGTAAGAAACTCGACATCGTTCACAGCGTCAACCATAAAGGTGGAAAGGAAGCCCCCGAAGTGAAAAGGGTTGTAAAGCGCCATGTTGTCGAGAAGTATGAGGTTCTGGTCAGGACTCCCGCCCCTCACGTAAAGAGCCGAGGTAAAATCACTTACGAACGTCACTCCGGGTAAGGCAAGGAGCATGCGGAAGAGATCCGTTTCAAGCATCGCGGGTGAGCGCATCATTAATTCCTTGTCTATCCTGAATGCCGAGGTTGTCACCTCCTCGGTGAATTCCGTACGACGAGGGTTAACAACAACCCCGGGAACATCAACCGCCTCGGTCTTGAGACTTGCGTCCACCCTCACGTTATCCTCACCCACTGTTATCTCCTTTGTTATCGTCTGGAAACCGATCATCGAGAAGACCAGGGTATAGTTGCCCCGGGGTACGTTGGTAATACGATAATAACCGTTGCTTTCCGTGGGCGCCCCAAGCTGGGTTCCTTCCAGATAGACGTTGCACCCGAACAAGGGATCTTCGGTCTTATCAGCGAGCACCCGTCCGTGTACACTTGCTCCGAACAGGACGGTAATAATCAAAAACGCGGCAGTAATTCTTCCTCCTTTCCTGGACTAGTAGACGACCAAGGCTGTGTTTGACATACCTGAACCTCGGTTTATAATACCAATTATGCTCACAGACGATGCTTTAGTCAAGAAGGTTGCCACCCGTGAAGGGATTGATGAAAAGCTGGTAAGCGAGGGTTTAGCCAAAGGTGAAATAGTTATTCCTTATAATCTCAAGCGCCCGCGTAAGATCGAACCTGTGGGTATCGGCAAGGGGCTTAAGACAAAGGTAAACGCCAATATAGGCACCTCACCCTCGATCGCCGAGATCGAGCGCGAACATGAAAAGCTTGCCGCAGCGATCGAGGCAGGCGCTGATACGGTGATGGATCTTTCGACCGGAGGGGACATAGACGCGGTAAGGCGGATGGTGATAGCCGAATCGAGCCTACCTGTGGGCACGGTTCCCATATACCAGGCTGCGTGCGACTCGCCCAGGCTCAAAAAGTCTTTTTTGGAACTTTCGGTTGACGAGATATTCGCATCCATACGCAAGCATCTCGTTGACGGGGTGGATTTCCTTACCCTTCATACGGGCATTACACGCGCAGGGATCGAGCGCTTGAGGAACCGAAAAAGACTTGCAGGGATAGTTTCCAGGGGCGGCTCGATGATGGTTCAGTGGATGATTTACAATAAGGCCGAAAATCCTTTGGCCTCCCACTTCGACCGTCTGCTTGATCTGACGGCTGAATTCGGAGCATGCCTGAGCCTTGGCGACGGGCTCAGACCAGGCGCTCTTGCCGACGCATCGGACAGACCGCAGATACAGGAGCTATTGATAATCGGGGAACAGGTCGACAGGGCAAGGGCCAGAGGCGTTCAGGCGATGGTTGAAGGCCCGGGCCACGTGCCTTTGGACCAGATCGAGATGAATGTGAAGCTTGAGAAGGAGATATGTCATGGAGCACCTTTCTATGTTCTCGGCCCCCTGGTTACCGACGTTGCCCCCGGGTACGACCACATCGTTTCAGCCATAGGCGGCGCCCTGGCAGGCATGTATGGAACCGACTTCCTGTGCTACGTCACACCGTCAGAGCACCTTGGTCTGCCTGACGCCGAGGACGTGCGGCTCGGAACCATCGTTTCAAGGATAGCGGCCCATGCGGCTGACATCGCAAAGTTCCCTGCCCGCGCAAGGAAATGGGACGAGGAGGTCTCAAGACTTCGCGAGCAATTCAAGTGGGACGATATGATCAAGAAATCGCTCGATCCTTCCGAGGCGCGCAGGCGCTTTGACCGCTATCCCAAGGAAGCCGAGGATGTGTGCACTATGTGCGGAGAGTTCTGTGCAATTAAACGTTCCAAGGAGGCCTTAAGTGGTTAAATATCGTTTATTCACCCCTGGTCCAATAGAGGTGGACGAAGACGTTCTTGCAGAGTGCGGCAAGGTTTTCCCGTACCATCGGGACCGCTCGTTCGCCGAAGTAGTCGAAAAAACTACCGGTCATATGCAGGAGATCCTTGCGACCAAGGCAAGGATTTTCTTCTTTACCTCCTCTGGTACCGGTGCAATGGAAGCATCGGTAGTTAATCTCTTGAGTGAAGGAGATGAAGTTCTTATCCCTTCTATCGGTAAGTTCGGGGAAAGATGGCGTGAAATTGCAGAAACCTACAGGCTCAAGGTTCATTTCCTTCCCTTCCCGTACGGGGATTCTGTGGACCCTGAACAGGTGGATGAACACTTAAAAAATAATCCGCAGGTAAAGGCGGTTCTCGCCACCTTTGCAGAGACATCAACCGGGGCATTGAACGACGCGAAGGTCATGGGTCAGATAATTCGCGCGCACGACAAGCTGTTCGTACTCGACTCAATTGCAGGGCTTGGTGCGGATGAGCTTTACATGGACTCCTGGAACGTCGACGTGGCAATAGGCAGCACGCAGAAGGCAATCTGCGCTCCTCCGGGGTTGTCCCTGGTCGCCGTGGGTGATCGTGCCTGGGAAGCGGCAAAACATTCAACCTTACCCAAGTACTACTTCAACATGCAGATCGCGGAGAAGTTCAGGGAGAAAGGATTTACGCCCTGGACGCCTTCAATCCTCGTGATGATGGCCCTTTCACGCTCACTTGAAAAGATAACCGATAAGGGCGTCAAAGAGGTCTGGGCGGATCATGAGCGCTGGGCCTCGCTGTTCCGTAAGAAGATGGGTGATATGGGATTCAACTTCCTAGCGAAGAAACCGACCAATGCACTCTCGACGATATTGATGCCTGAGGGAGTAGAAAGCACGCCCGTAATCGCCGAGATTCGCGATAAGGAAGGAATACTCTTTGCCAACGGCCAGCAGGAACTCAAGGGACGCCTGATCCGTTTCGGGCATATGGGACATGCCAACGAAGCCGACACATTGAAGGCTATAGATGTACTCGAAAAACACGCCCTGCCCAGGATTAAGGAGGTCAAGTGACGAAAAAGGGTCGGATATTCTCGGGAATACAACCATCGGGAAGACTTCACATAGGAAATTATCTCGGTGCAATAAAGCAATTCGTCCCGCTTCAGGAAACCTATGAAACTGTCTTCGGTATAGTAGATCTGCACGCAATGACCCAATCCTATGACACCGGAGAGATGTCCGAGCGTATCATCAACGCGGCAGTCAACTATCTTGCTTCAGGACTCGATCCTGATAAGGCGATGCTGATGCTACAGTCAGGAGTTGCGGAACACTCAGAGCTTGCATGGATTCTGGCGACGGTAACGCCGTTGCCATGGATACAGCGGGTGCCGACCTTCAAGGAGAAGGCACGAAACCAGCCCGACAACGTTAACATGGGGCTTTTCAACTATCCTGTCCTGATGGCGGCCGACATCCTGCTATACAAATCGGTAGCAGTGCCCGTGGGCGAGGATCAGCGCCCGCACCTCGAACTGACCCGGGAAATTGCCAGAGCGTTCAATCAGCGCTTCGGTGAGTTCTTCCCTGAACCCGAAGAGATAATCATGAAAGGGAACCAGTCCCGGGTAATGGGGCTTGACGGTAAGAAACGCATGTCCAAGAGCATTGGCAACTGCATCTACCTCGACGACGACGCGGAAACCATCTATGAGAAGGTAACACGTCACGGGGTTACCGATCCGGCAAGGGTGCGCAAGTCCGACCCGGGTAACCCGGATATCTGCAACATGTTCACCTGGCACACCTTTTTCTCGGATAAAAAAGCGCAGGAGGAGTGCGCCGATCAGTGCCGGAACGCGGAATTCGGATGCATGGACTGCAAGGCAGTACTTGTAAGAAACATCGTGGAGACACTCGAACCCATCCAGGAGCGGCAGAAGGAGTTAATGGATGATTTGGATAAGGTCAGGGATATAATCAGAGACGGAACCGAACGGGCACGCAAGATTGCGCAAGAGACCATGAAAGAGGTTAGAGAGATCACGGGTTTGACTTACTTGGACTGAATTGATTTTTTCAATTCTTTTTCAAAATCTCTCATCTCGTTAGGGAACCATTTGTATATTAGATTTGTAACGATAGATTTTAATCTTTCCTCATCAACGGATGCATCTGAATCCTTTGACTTATCTTCTCGAATACGATTTAGCCAGTAAGTAATTATATTGCACCGATAGCTTCGCACTAGCCGAGCTAACTGAACCCACGCAATTATTAAAGTAAATATAGCAACGACCACTAAAATGACAGTCGCAACGACTAGAATTAAATCCGTAAGTTGTGGCCCAGTAGAAACTTTTTCTGCAACATTGGTCAACATCGACATAATTCTCTACAGTTAAGATTAAGACGTTTTTTTTCTTGATTCAAATTAAAGGGGCAATACATACACGATACACACACCAGAATATTGTCGTTGTTAGTCAACGTCAATTTAATATAAACGTACTCTTCATTTGATATACGTAATCTTCTTGTCGTAGCCTGTTCTGAGACAGTAAGCGACCTAGCTGGTAGTGAAATAAATATTCCTTCTCTAACCATTGAAGCAAACAGGTCCCTTATAACCTTTTGCTCCTTAGATAACGAATCCAATACAGCATAGTATCTTCCCTCTAAAACACTATTCCTGTCATCTGACCTATCAAGATAGCAATGTCGTTTAGCTCGACGCAGGTAGTCCAAGAAGTCAATACACTTTCCACTACATCGAGTAGAACTTGCCACATATATTGCTGCCTCTCGAAAGATAAGTTCATGAATAACAAAACGCCATCTAAGTTCACGAACCCAACGGGGCAGACTAACCATTTTTACTCTCTTCAACTGGTTTCATACGTGCGGCAAGCATCCTTTTAGCTTTAAGATATGGGCCATCTAAGAACCCATCCACAAACCAATCAGGCCAATCTATTAATGAACCGTATTGATCAAGTTGTAATTCTTCATCATTATAAACTTTAGCACACTTCTCTTTTTTGTCTCTAAAAAACAAATACATCCCAACTTGGCTTCGGAGATCACCCTTTCCGTAAGCTTTGTCTTCCGCAATTCGGCTTTGAATCTGTTCGATAATGTGATCACTGTGAGTTTCAACAATCAATGTCACACCATTTCTCATAATCTGAATAAGCAAATCTGCAAGTGTAGATTGGGCCTTCGGGTGAAGATGAATTTCGGGTTGTTCTACAACTAATGTAGTTCCTGGCGGAGCATAGAAACCCTGCACAATTAATGGCAATACTTGAGAAACTCCAAATCCTTGATCTGCAATGCTGGCTTGAATACCTGTATACTTATCCCGTAGTCGTAAAAGAAACTGATAGCTTTCAATGTCTTTGGTCCAAATGTCACTTGCCATGTCAAATTTCTTTAACCAATTCTTTACTTCACCGTATATATCTTTCAAATCTACACGCTTCGTCTTTTCTACACGCTCTGCCGCTCTAAGTATCTCTGGGTACCATTCACCCATAAAACCAACATCACGCCGAATAGTCCCACTTTCAATATAAAATCGTCTAGGTCGATCTCGTAAGGGTCCCAAAAAGCAAATGTTATCTGCGAAAAATTCGTAAACTTTGCCTGTAATTCTGTAAATAGTTCTGCTGAACATGTATTCAAGATAACCCTCAACTTCCTCGCGCTTGTCGCGGAAAAAGAACAAATCTTTCTCGTTTTTAAGCAGTTTATATAAAGTAGTTGAGATGTGAGGTGAAGTTATTTTTCGGAAACCGAAAAAATTCTTTATCCTACAGTCCTTGCAACTTAAGGTAAAAAGGGCCTTTTTAAAACTAAGAGGCACTTCCATTACGTATATACCTGTATTATCTGTACTACTAGGGCTTTTCTTTGGTTTAACTCGAAACATCATTTCATTTTCACCATTATAGTAAGTTAACTGGTTAACGTAAACATTCCTTCTAGCCTTATCATAAGCAAATTTTACATCCATCGTGAATGTCTTCCCTTTTCTTTTAATCAATTGGTGAAGTGCCGAGTCTATGGGCCTTAGCCTCATTCTAAAAAGAGGTGCAAGATCAAGAAAATCAATACTTTGAGATAATGTGATTCTAAGAGTAAGATCATTCTTATCTGTGTCGTGAAAATATAGTAAATCTTTGTAGGAACCTAAATCCTTGTACTGACCACGAAAAATAAGTGGTGCTTGTTCGTCTCTATCCTCAATTGTCTGTTGCATCAGTAACAGAGACTGGGTTAGGGAACTTTTTCCAGAACAATTAGGACCGAGTAGTATCGTAAGTGGTTTTATGTTAACTGTTACATCTTTCAAGGATTTAAAATTCTTCACACTGATGGATTTCAACATCGCAACCTCCTAGAATAGCAAATCATACACATTTTGAAATGCTTGTCAAGTTTGTCCCGTTTAATTCTTATTTTGATTAAAAAGGATTTGACTAATGTTATTGTTAACCGCTGACCGCCTACCGCTTAAAGCTACTCACAGGACAGATTACTCATTTTGAAATTTGCATTTTGCATTTTGATATTTTAAATGAGTGTAGCGAAGCTACACGACCGCTGACGGCTCACAGCCAACCGCTGACGGCCGGCAGCAGGAAAACCTAAACCACAAAGGGCGCAAATTATTAAGAAAAAAGCGAGACCTGAGCCTCGCTTTTTCTTTGGCTTTGAATCTATCTGACCAGGACGAGTTTTCGCGTATCTCTGAACGAACCTGATTCCATACGACAGAAGTATATTCCTGAAGACAAGGTAAAACCTGAATTCGACCAGTCGACCTCGTACACGCCGGCCTGAACCTTGCCTTGCTCTATGATTTTTACCACACGTCCCGATACATCGTATATAACTAAGGATACCTCGGATTCATCGGGCACCGAGTACCTCAGCATCGAGCATGACCTGGATAGGGATTGCACATCAAGTGAATACTCCAGAGGAATCGTAGCAATATCCTCTTTCACTGCCGGGCCTTCTTCGCCTACGGTGGTTTCCACCTTGACGATGTCTTCTCGATTGGGGTCATTGGTCGATTGAGTTGTAATGGCCAGGATGAGTGAATCGTCCTTCGGCAAAGACATATCAGGTGTAACCTCTACCCGTAACTCCTTGTAGTCCATCTTGCCCATCTCACCTGTTGACCAGCCGGTTCCGATTACCTGAGACGTGATGTCAGTGCCGTCTGAGGGTGCATCGTAGTAGGTGACTGACCAGGTATTGTTACCTGCATCGCCTCTGACCGTGATGAAGTCAGGGTTCTGATCGGCGTCGAGATAATCATTCTGTATCTTGAGATGGTATACCGCGGTCCCTCCTGCCTGGACATTCCAGCAGCGTGTTTGTCCGTCGCCCGAGGAGTTGTAGACGTTGTCTCCGTAGTACCGCTCGTCATCAACGGTCTTAACAAGCCCGTCAGGCTGCCCGCCTGCAAGGATGACCAACGCCTTTATCGTATCTACCTTATCAGGGTTACCAACGGATACGGCTGCGATATACGCCTCGTACATGGAGTCGGAGTTGTTATCGCCTGAAACCTCGAGGCGTATCTCGGTGAAGTCGCCGTAAGGAAGGAGACCGGGGGTGGTCCAGCCGGGACCCGTGATCTGCGCAGTGATGTCCGAGCCGCCCTGAAGGGCGTCGTAATACCTGACCGTGAAATCCGCGCTATCGCCGGAACCGGTTACGACGTATGGGTCGATGGTATTGGTGTCGTTTTCGATCTTTATGTGGAATACGGAGGTTATCCAGAAATTGGAGATGTATGAGGCCGTCTGATCGTCGGTACCGACGATTGAAGCGTAGATGTCATCGCCGTGATAGGAACCCTCGTCCTTGCGCTTTATCATAAGGTCTGGCTGATAGTAAGGGCGCACCCATGTGGAGCATCGAACGTTGTCCTGGTGGAAACCGTGGCCGTCGTGAAAACCGTCGGAGGCTGACCTTGCGTCTACGACGAAGGTCTCGAATCCCCAGGCCTCGGCGGCAGGCAGAACCTCGGCGAGTATTGTCTTTGTTTCCGCTCCGTAAGGATTAAGGTTCGGCGTAACCCAGCCTGAACCTTTCACCTCCGAAGTTATCTCAGGGCTCTCGAACGAGATACCATTATAGTACTTGACTCCAAAATCGTGAGTCGGAGAACCTGAAGGATAGATGGCGGGGAGTGAACCTTTTCCGTTCTTTGTGCCCGTAATGGTGAACGGCTCCTCGGTGTTGCCGTCGTTCTGGAACGTCACATAGAAGAACGAATGATATCCTGCCTTTACCGAGTCCTCTACAGTTTGCAGAGAAGAAGGTTCAGGATCATCGAATGAGTTGTATATGTCGTCGCCCTTGTCCGTACCCTGATATTTCCGTACCCATTCGTCCGGCTTATGCTGCTTAACCGTTACCGACGCCTTGACCGCATCTTTGCGTTGACCGTACCCGCAAGATCGGGTCGTTATCAGGACGTCGCATGTTGTGACCGGCGGCGGTTCGAGGGGTTCGGCTGAGGCCTGTGGTGTTATCTCGACTCGTATCTCCTTGGAAGATAGCGGCGGGATATATACAATCCAGCCAGGATAGGCGGCAATAACGGAAGCTGTGATGTCGTTACCGCCCGAAAGCGCATCAAAGTAGCGCACATCCCACACGGCGCCTTCGATGGTCGTTGTACCGGGACCGTTCACGACATAACCTACATCCGGATTTGCGTCATTCTCCGAGTCATTCTGTATCTTGATGTTGACGATGCACTTTTCCTCGCATTCAACCGTATCAACTACGGTCTGGGTGGCACCGTCCTCGTTATAGATGTTGTCGCCGATGTAGGAGCCTCCGGGAAGGGCAATGAGATTATCCGGCTTGTACCGGAATACGGTCGTGGAAGCCTTCACCACGTCCTTCTTGCTTCCATCTCCCGATGACGTGGAGGTCACCAGCACGTCGTAGGTCGTAACCGGAGGCGGCATGGGGTTGGCCTTCATCAGCCTCGTCGGCTCGGCGGAAGCCTGGGGTGTAACCTCGAGCCTGATTGTGCGCGATTCACCGAGGGCGAGTTCGCCGGTGGACCAGCCCGAACCCGTGACCTGGTTCGTTATATCAGTTCCCATAAGCGAGTCGTTGAAGTAGTGCACGCTGTAATCGGCGCCGGATACGTTGCCTGAGGCCGTGCCTTTCAAAGTGAACGACTCCGGCCAGTTGTGCGAATCGTTCTGCACCTTTATTCTGTAATAAGCGGTCACGGTGGGATCGACCGTGTCTGCCGCGGTCTGATTTGCGCCGTCGGTATTATAGATGTTGTCGCCGAGATACGGGAAATAGGGGCCGTTGGCCATGACGGCTATGAGGTTGTCCGGCTTGTGTTCCTTAGTTATCACGCGTGCGCACACCGCGTCCTTGTTTGCGCCCGCTTTTGATCTTGAGGTTACCAGCACGTCGAAGGTATCACAGCCAGGGGCATTGGCAGGTACCACTATCTCCACCCGCACGTGGCCGGGGTAGTCGTAGTCGTCCCGGTTTGTAATCCAGCCCGCACCCGTAACCTGGCTGGTGATGTCGCTGCCGCCCTGGTATTCGTCGAAATATCTCACGGTATAGCCTTCGGACGAGCCGGGGCCGGTAACAACGTATTTTGCCTTGGTGTTGTAGTTCTCATTCTGGACGGCAATAACGAAAATGACTGTATCGCCGGGCCCTATTAGGCTGTCCACGGTTTGATCCGCGCCCGTCGGATTATAGACATTGTCGCCCACCCAATCCCAAGGCTGGTTTTTGCGTTTCGCGATAAGATTGTCCGGCTGACCTTGATATCCGTAAACGATCACGCTGTCTATGTGCCATATGACATGCGCATCGGAAAACGAGTACATCGAACCGGAACCTGTTGCATGGGTATAACCCGTCCATCGAAACTTCAGTTCACCTGTTTTCATCTGTTGAAAGGTAGCCCAGTTCCAGCCCGTAGTGTGAACACTGCCGTCTTCGTCGTTCGGGATATGCTTACTCCATACCGTTTCCCAATCAGATTGTTGCGACCAGCACAGGAGTTTAATATCCGCCCAGGAGGGTTCGATCCAGGCCTGCGTAGTCTCCACGTTATGGGTCTCCAGATACCTGATTACAACCCAGTCATAGTCGGATGCATCTATCGACGGGGTCGTGATATTTGACCACCAATCACTCGAGCCGGGAAAGCTCAAGACTTGATTCCATTCATCAACAAAAGCTTCGGCATCCGGACTCTTGTTCCATGCATCACACCAATGATAATCAGTGCCCGTTATTTGCCAGCCCGGAGGTGGATTATCCCTGTCCCAGTTGCCGCTAAAATCCTGCTGCAACAGAATAGTTTGAGCGTCAAGACCAGTCATCGCCGACAATACCAGGACGGCGATAATCAACATAAAGGTTTTTTTCATCTCTTTCCTCCTTTACTTATTAGAAGTTTCGCTTTTTAAAGATTTAGTTTCTTCGAGATCTCGTGTCTCGTGTTTTTCCGCTGCTTCTTGCTTGAGCGCCTTTTCTTTCTTCCCGCGCTTAAGATAGATAATTCTGATCGTCTTATCCTCCGGTGATTGGAAGGTCTTACCGCAGTCGGCGGAAACCTCGTCCGCGGGCAGCGCCTGGGAATGTTGAACCGGTTTATCGCTTCTCTGCATGCGTTCAACCAATGCAATTTACGTACCAGCTTGGGGATTGGAGACAAGTCGCGAAATTACGATGGTTGCCTTGAAGATTGAAATGTGGGTAATCGATGAATCGCTATTGATTCAATAGTCGGACTACGGAATCAGTAGAGGCATTGGATAATTACGACGATTTTCCCGGATTCAACCTTAACTGTAGACCGAGCCACGGATCGAGGCTTTGACCTGCTTTTAGGGGAGATTATCCGGGCCAGATCTGTGCGCTATTCCCTTTCAGATATCTGAGTCTTCTTCTGTCAGACCCAGCTTGCGCAGCTTAGGATACAGAACCGAGGGGCTGATTCCCAGCACCCGTCCCACCTTGGCTTTGTTCCCCTTGTGTTGTTCGAGCAGTCTTGAGATGTAGACGCGTTCACAGTGATCCTTGAAATCGTTGAGTGGAAGATCCCCGTCACAGAGATCGATTGACCATCCGCAGACAGGTGACGATTCACCTTCGGATACCTCGGCCGGCAGGTGCCGGGGCTGGATATCGGCGCCGTCCTCCCCGGCTATCAGCGCGGCCAGACCGATAACGTGCTTGAGTTCGCGGACGTTGCCGGGCCAGGAATAGTTCACGAGCGCTGAAATCGCAGCGGGGGTCAGCTTGACTTCCGTAGATGAGGCTTTGTTGCACAGGGCAAGGAAATGGGCGGCAAGCAACTCGATATCCTGACTGCGTTTTCTCAACGGGGGAATATCGACGCTCAGTCCCTTGAGACGGTAGTATAAATCTTCCCTGAACGCGCCCGATTTGATGATTTGTTTTATATCGCGGTTGGTTGCGGCAACTATGCGCACGTCGGTGTGCACCTCTCTGACCGCGCCCACGGGCCGATAGGTGCCCGATTCCAAGACCCTTAGCAAAGCGCCCTGGTTTTCCGCCGACAGCTCGCCGATCTCGTCCAAAAAGATAGTTCCCCCGTCTGCCACCTCGAAAAGCCCCGGCTTCTTGGTCGCGGCGCCGGTAAAGGCCCCCTTTTCGTGGCCGAACAGCTCGGAGACCAAAAGCTCCGCGCGCAGGGTTGAACCATCCACCACCACTAGAGGTCTGGACGAACGAACGCTCGCCGCATGTATGGCCTGAACCACCAATTCCTTGCCTGTACCGCTTTCACCGGTGACCAGAACCGGCATCTCCGAGGAAGAAGCCCTTTTGACAAACGCGTGAAGGTCACGTATTGCATCGCTTTCGCCTATTATCTCGCCGATCCCCTTGGTCCGGACCAGCTCTTCTTCAAGGGCGATATTCTGCCTGGCAAGATTGCCCTGCCTGGCCGCCCTTCTTATAGCCTGAAACAACTCATCAGGGGCAAAAGGCTTTATCAGGAAATCGAACGCCCCCAGCTTCATCGCATCCACCGCGTCCTGGGGGGTCGCGTGCCCGGAGATGATGATCACCTGCTGGGTGGGACGCTCCTGGGAGAGTTTGCGTAAAAGCTCAATCCCGTCCATGCCCGGCATCTTGATGTCGGAGACTACCACGTCGAAAAACCGGGTTTCCATGTGCTCCAATGCTTCGGCTGAGTGAACAGCGACAATGACTTCGCATCCCTTGGCAGACAGCCTTTCACAGGCCAGCTTCAGGAACCGGGAATCGTCGTCAACCAGAAGCACCTTGATCTTGTCAAAACCGCTCATCCAACCTCCTCCGAAACGGGGATTTCGATCACAAAGGTCGTCAGCTTTTCTGCACAGGATTCGAGAAATATCCTGCCCCCCAGCCGGTCCAGAAGCATGGCCGAGATAGACAAACCCAGCCCGGTGCCTTTCCCCTCCCCCTTGGTGGTAAACAAGGGCTCGAATATCTTATCCCGTATATCCTCCGGTATCGGCGGCCCGTCGTTGGCAATTGAAATACGTATGGTGTTTTCCGATCCGGAAGTCTTGATTACAGCCGTCCCTTTCCCTTCGCAAGCGTCGTAGGCGTTCTGGATGACATTTACGATCACTTGTTCGAGACCGTCGGGATCGACAGCCGCGTAACCAAGATCGTTCTCCAGCTCGGCCTCGATATTGAAATTCCTGGCCGACGCATTGGTGTTGACGAAATCCACGGCCTTTTGAACGAGCGCATTGATGTCAGTGGGTACAATGTGTATTTCCCTCTCCCTGGTGAATCCAAGAAGGCTTTTTACTATCTTGCGGGTATGGGCGATTTCCTCCTCAAGATCATTCACATACCCCAGACCCTGATTACGCACCTCGGCGGACTGGACCCTGTCTGTAAAAATCTCCTTCAGTCCGTCGGCGGAAAACATCATAACGTTCAAGGGATTGTTGACCTGGTGAGCGATTCCTGATGCGAACACCCCTACGGTGGCCAGCTTGGCCGAACGAACCACCTCGGCGGTCCGCTTCTCAACCAGCCGTTCGAGCTCCACCGTCTTGAGCCGGTAGATCTCCGCCTCCTTCTCCTTGCGCTCTGTCTCGTAGCGAACCTGCATCTGCGCTATTTTCTTCGTACTCTCTTCGTTGAATATCTCTTGTTTGAGGAGACTGTATTTCTTGTAGTAGTCCAGCGCCTTCTCCAAGTCACCTTGAGATTCGTACAGTTCAGATAAACCCAAATAGCATAGATATTCATTCTGCTTGGTTCCTATCTCTTCAGATATTTGCAGGCTTCGCATTAAGTACTCATGGGCCTTATCAAATTGCTCTTGCCTTATGTATGTTCTACCGATATTTTTGCAGGACGTAGCGATGCTTTTTTTATCGTTTATCTCTTCATTAAATATTAAGGACTTTTGATAATACTCCAAGGCTTTGTCCATATCCCCTTGATTCTCATGTATTTGTCCTATATTGTTGTAGATTACGGCGACCCCTTTTTTTCGTTCGAACTTTAAGTTGATTTCCAGGGCTTTGTTATAATACTCCAGCGCCTTGTCAGGTTTGCCTTGATCCTGGTACGTACCTCCAATATTCGAGTATACTAAAGCGCATCTTCTTTCATCTTCGACTTCTTCCTTAATCTTCGCAGATTGAGAGTAGTAATCCAGGGCTTTTTCAAAATCGCAGCGGCTGCGGAAAATATTTCCGATATTGTTGCATTCCTGTGCAAAAAAACGTCTATCTCCGATTTCTTCGAATACATTCATGGAATTTAAATAGTAGCTTAAGGCTTTTTCGTCGTTTCCCTTTGAATAAAAAACGCTACCTATACTATCATATGCTATTCCAATACCTCTTTTGTAGTTGGTATCCTCAAAACCGACAAAAGCCTTTTGGTAATACTCAAGCGCCCTGTCGCACTTTCCTTGATGCATGTAAATTTGTCCGATATGGATATTAGTTCCTGCTATTTCACGTTTCAACCCTAATTCTTCATAGATTCTCAGGGTCTTCAAGAAATTCTCCAACGCCTTCTTGCAATCGCCCTTCTCCAAGTAATCAACACCAATGATCCTACAACTCTCCGCGATTCCGGCTCTGTAATCCAGCTTTTCGGCCAGGGCCAGGGCCCTTTGATTGAGCTTTCTTGCTTCCTCTGGCCTTGAACGGAAAAGCTCGACTCCCATGTCATTTAAAACCCTCACCTTCTCTTCACCGACCTCACCTTCCTCGGGCTGACCCTCAAGTTCAGCCAGACGTTTTTCAAGCTCTTTTACCTTGTCATTAGCCATAGCCTCTTCTCATGTTGCGATAGATAATTATGATAGTTAGTATACATGGAAAAAACGAAAATCAAATACCTTTTCCGCTCACCTCCTACCGCTAACAGTTGACTTTTTACGACAGGGCAGATTACTAATTTTAAACTTTGCATTTTGCACTTTGAATTTTCAAATAAGCGTAGCGAAGCTATGCGTTAAAGTGGTCGTAGCCTCTGGATAGAAGGGGTTTGAGTTTCCCCTCGATTTCCAGGTATGCGCCTTTGCCTTTTTCGATTCGGCCGATTCGGTGGATTGGAAGCCCGGCCATTTCGTGAGGAAGTTGCCTAGAAGAGGTAAAGAGCAGCTCGAAGTCCTCCCCGCCGTTGAGAACCAGGGTATCCCAGTTGTAGCTGAATCTCTCTGCGTATGCAAGAATCTCCGGATGTCTGGGCAGGAGCCCGTGTTCGATAACGAGCTTCACTTTGCTTGCCTTAGCGATCTCCATAGCATCGGTGGAAAGCCCGTCGGAGATATCGATACAAGATGATGCCTTGCCCTGAAGTTCGAGTCCCAGGGCAATACGTGGCTCAGGTCGCATGTGTCTGGCTTTTGCTTCATCAAAGCCTTCCATCTTCCGACGTATACCCAGGACGACCTGTCCGACCTCGGACAATCCCGGGAATCCGGATATGTACAGAGCCTCACCAGGGGCGGCGGTTGAGCGCAGTAAAGGTTTTTTTGCATAACCCAGGGCCGTACACGAAAGCACCAGCTTTTTGTCCGCTACGGTATCGCCGCCTGCGATCTCTACATTGAGGGGATCGGTTAGCTCCTGGATCCCGGTATAAATCCTCTGAACGAACTCGACCTCCAACTGACGAGGGGCAAAAAGGTTAACCAGGAGACATATGGGCTCAGCACCCATGGCCGCAATGTCTGAAAGGGTCGCGCCTGCAGCTTTATATCCTATCTCCTCGGCATTGAAGTAGCGTTGGGAGAAGTGGATATCTTCGCTGTATGCATCTGAAGTAACCACGGTACCGTCGGCCAGAACCAGTGCGTCATCTCCGATACCTATTTTTACCTTGGGATTACGGGTCTTGATCCAGGATGTTAGTCTCTCAAGAAACGGAATTTCGCCTAAATCTTCAAGCTTCAACATTCTTAAGTGCCCGTTTCACGAGGTCCGAACGCTTTCGATCGCGCTGTTCCGGTGTAAGTTCCTCACCGAAGAAAAGCTGCAGATTCGCAGGTCGGGTAAGCACTATGAGCTTGTTGAGTCTGCCTGCAGTCAAATTGGGAAATCGTCCGATCCCGAACCTCAAGGTCGACAGAAGGTTCAGGGTCTCGTCACTCGTGAGCATTCGGGCGTACTTCAAAATGCCAATTGAACGGTAAAGTTTATCTTCGATATAGCTACTCATCTTCGTTGAAATATATTCCCGTGCTTCCTGTTCGTATTTGATCAACTGGGAAGCCATCTTGGTCAGGGTGGAAACGATCTCCTCCTCGCTCTGTCCCAGGGTACGCTGATTGGATACCTGGAAGAGATGCCCTTTTGTCTCGGTTCCTTCCCCGTAAGTCCCCCTTACCGAAAGCCCCAGTTGCAAAACCCCGCGAAGGACGCGGTCGATCTCCTTGGTCAACACCACTCCGGGCAGATGTATGAGTATCGAAGCTCGCATTCCTGTACCTACGTTTGTAGGACAGGCGGTAAGAAATCCGTAGCGTTCGTCAAAGGAAAAGGGCATCACCGAGTTCAACCTTTCATCGATCTTTCCCATGCTGTCCCAGAGATTCTCAAGGCAAAGACCGGACCCGAACATCTGCAGCCTAAGGTGGTCCTCTTCGTTTACCATCAAGCTGAAGCTCTCGTCGACGGTGGTAAAGAATCCCCTTTTTGCGTTACTCTTCAGGAAATCAGGAGACAAAAGATGACGTTCGAGCAGGAATTGGGCTTCCAGAGGAGATAAATCATCGACCTCGACCAGCCCCCGGCCGTGGGAAATCAATGCAGCCGAAAGGGACTGGTTTACGCTTTTTAAAATCTCTTCCTGTTCAGGGTCGGAAGTATAACCTAAAAATTTGAGGCCGGTCAGGTTCCTGGCAAGACGAATCCTTGAACTTATGACTATCTCGCCGTCCGGTCCTTCCCCTGAGAGCCACGAACCAACCTCGTGACTATCCAGACCGCTCTTCAAACTTCCTGAGATCATCTCTCAACCTTGCCGCTTTTTCGTATTCTTCTTCCTGAATCGCTTTGGCCAGTTCTTTGCGCAAGCGCTTGACTTCCATGTCCTTATGTGCCGACGGATTCTGTGAATCCGCGGACGCCTCTCTTCCTGTATGACGGGTTGTGCCCTGGATTCGTGAAATGAGCCGTTCAATGCGTTCTCCAAATTCACGGTAACAATGTGCACATCCGAACCTTCCCTGACGTCGAAACTCTGCCCAGCTCATACCACATACCGAACAAGTGAGTTCTTCCTCTTCCTTCTCCCCCCTTTCCTTAAGGAAATCCGCAAACATCTCGGTCAGAGGCTTCTGTTTCTGCACTATATACCCCTTTTTAGCGGCACAGATCTTGCACAAATGCTTTTCCTTAAGATTACCCGAGGCATCAACCTCGGTAACCAATACCTCGGCCTCCAGTTCGTGGCATTCTTCGCAAAGCATCAAAGTCTCCCGTCTATGAGATCGTAATGTTTATCCGTAAATTTTTTAATAAACGGATTATGGGAAACTATCACAAAAGCTATTCCCATCTTCCGGTTAAGGTTTGAAAAAATATCCATTACCTCACGCTCGGTTGCGGAATCGAGGTTGCCCGTGGGCTCATCTGCTAAAACCAGGCGGGGGTTATGCACCAAAGCCCTTGCCACGGCCACGCGCTGTTTCTCTCCGCCGGAAAGCTTAACCGGTAGAAAATCCATGCGTTCGGCAAGGCCTACCTCGGTAAGCATATTTTCGGCCTTCTCGAACGCCTGACTCCTTCCCTGACCTGAAATAAGCAAAGGCAAAGCGACGTTCTCTAACGCGCTGAACTCCGGCAGGAGATGATGGAACTGAAAAACGAATCCAACCTCCCGATTCCTGAACTCGGCCAGGGCTTCGTTGCTCATCGCAAATAGATCCTGATCGTCAAAAAAAATCTCGCCCGCGGTAGGACGATCGAAGGCTCCAAGGAGATGAAGAAACGTGCTCTTGCCCGAACCTGACGGCCCGAAGATAGAGACGGCTTCGCCTTTATGCAAAGTCAGGTTGGCGTCACGTAAAGCCTCTACCTTATCCTCGCCGCTTACGTATACCCGTCTCAATTTCTTAGCCTTAACCAGAATCTTACTCATATCTCACCGCTTCCACCGGGTCAAGCCTCGCCGCTTTAATCGCAGGATAAAGTGTAGCCACGAACGTTATTAGCATAGCCGCCACTCCGATAACCAATACGTCGAGCCAATGCACCCTTACAGGCACCGTATCGATGTACCATACGTCGGATGGCAACCGGATAATCTTGAACCTGTCTATAATCAAAGACGTCAACACCCCGAATATCGTTCCAAAAAGGGTACCAAGAAAACCTATTAGAAGACCGAAATAGGTAAAGATTCTCATTATTCCCCTTGACTTCATTCCCAATGCCCTCAGGATACCTATCTCCCTGGTCTTACGCATTACGGTCATGATGAGTGTCCCGATAATGTTGAATGCGGCCACCAGTATTATTAGCGTAAGCACGATAAACACGACCACCTTCTGCATCTTGAGTGCGCTGAAAAGGTTCTTGTTCTGCATCAGCCAATCGGAGATCCAGATAAAAGGATACCCCACATCCTTCTTGATCTTCTCTATCACTTTCTGTGAATCGAGAGGATCTTTCAGCTTGACCTCAACGTCGGTATAGGAATTCTCGTACCCGAAAAGGGGCTGGGCGTCTTTTATATTCATGAAAACACCCAACAGGTTGTAATCGAAGAATCCGGCATCGAAGATACCGCGCACAACGAAGGTGTTAACGATGGGCACTGCCACGCCGAACGGCGTCATTATCGGCTCGCGGTTAGGGGCGACAATCATGACCGTATCCCCCACCCTTATCGAGAGGTTGGCGGCAAGCTGGGTCCCTATCACTACCCCGTGATCGGCAAAAGACCATTCCCCTTCCAAAGGATACGCAGGGTCGGTGATGCTGGATATCCTGGGCAGGTCTTCCACCGCAACCGCAGTCAGGTTGACTCCGGTGGTGTTGGCCCGAAACCTCAGGGCGGTCTGAATATTCAGAACAGGGCCGAACCCTGCAACCTCCCTCATCTTGCTGAGGTAAGGAGCCAGTGTTTCCTCGTACTCCTGGACAGTGATAGGGGCTTCACCGTACTTGGTTATCTCCACGTGAGGAAACACGCCCGCGATGCGATCCTTGAGTTCGCCGTTGAAGCCGTTAAGCACGGAAAGGGCGATTATGAGCGCCGAGACGCCAACAAACACTCCGGCAATCGCGATGATCGAGATAAGGTTGTAGAACCCTTCCCCTCTGCGGCGCTGTCTGATGTAACGTCTGGCTACGAAGAAGTTTACGTTCACTTCGTATCCTCCCTGAGCTGAGGAAAGATGATGACGTCCCGAATAGATGCCCTGTCGGTAAAAAGCATAACCATCCGGTCTATACCCAGTCCAAGCCCGCCTGTGGGCGGCATGCCCTGCTCGAGTGTCTCGAGGAAATCCTCGTCGAGTACCGAGAACTCCTCGTGTCTTGCAGCCATGTCCTCGAAACGCCTGCGCTGTTCCAGAGGGTCGTTGAGCTCGGAGAAGGCGTTGCCGAACTCCACTCCCCCGATCACCGGCTCGAAGCGTTCTACCAGATCCTGGTTGGTCCGGTGCTCCTTGGCAAGAGGGGAAATCACCTTGGGGTGGTCGGTAACGAATGCAGGGCCGCCGATGTGATCCTGGATAAGGGCGGAAAAGAGCTTATCGAGCATCTTGCCGTAAGGCGTCTCCGCGGTCTGATCCACCCCGTGCTTGTTGCAGAGCTTGCGCAGGTCGTCTGAGGAAAGCGCCAGCGGGTCAGAGCCTATCTTCTTTGCTAGCGTGGGAACGAACTCGACCCTTTCCCAGGCCCTGGCGAAGTCATAGGTCCCATCCATCCAGGTAACCTTGGTCGTACCGCACAACTCCTTGGCCAACATGCGGAAAAGCTCCTCGACGAGCTGCATCATCTCGTGGTAGTCGACGTACGCCTGGTAGCACTCGAAGGCGGTGAACTCCGGGTTGTGTTCGCGGTCGAGGCCCTCGTTTCTGAAGTTCTTGCCTATCTCGTAGACCTTCTCGTATCCTCCCACGATCAGGCGCTTGAGGTAAAGCTCGGTGGCAATCCTGAGGTAGTAATCGCGGTCAAGGGCGTTGTAGTGGGTCGTGAAGGGTTCGGCTGCCGCGCCTCCGTAAAGGGGCTGAAGCATCGGCGTCTCGACTTCCAGGAACCCGCGATCGTCGAAGAAGCGGCGCACCAGGTTAACCAGCCGCGCACGTGCGGCGAAGACCTGTCTTGTTTCCTCGTTGGCCAAAAGATCGAGGTGACGCCTGCGCAGACGCTGTTCAACGTCCTGCAGGCCGTGAAACTTCTCAGGCAGGGCAAGAAGCGACTTGGAGAGAACCGAGAAATCCTTGACGTTCACGCTTGGCTCACCGGTCTTGGTCTTGAAAAGCTCTCCTTCCGCGCCGATAAAGTCACCGAGGTCCACGAGACCCAGGAGGGCGTACTTCTCCTCGCCGACCTGGTCCTTGCGCAGGTAAAGCTGCATCCTGCCCGTCGAATCGTGGAGATCGAAGAAGGCGGCCTTGCCGAAATCACGTCTCGTGATCAACCGGCCTGCAACTCGTATGGGTTTGTGGGACTCGGCCAGCTTGTTAAAATCCTCGAGCGCTTCGGCAACGGTATGGGTGCGCACGTAACTGTACGGGAAAGGTTCGATACCCTTCCCTCTCAGTTCTTCCAGCTTGCGGATGCGGTTCTCGCGTTCGCTTCCAAGGGAGCTCATTGATGGAATGATAGTCAGAGAGTATGGTAAGTCAAGTTGTATACTCGACAGATGTACATGCCGGGTTGTCTATACCGGTTACGCTCGAAGGGAGAGTTGTCAATTTGGGGGGATTGGGGTAAAAAAGAGTAATTAGGATGTGGGGAGATGTTACCCTAATGGCTGTTAGTTGGCGGAGGGGAAGAGAACTTAGTCATTGCTGGAGTTACAAAAAGCTTTGCTTCCAATCATTCTCTATGTGTTCTGGAGGAATACTTTCTATGAATTGAGACCTACTAAGGATTTCGTTCTGATCTAAAGCCTTATAGGTGTAGCTCGCACTTCGTTTTCTT
This sequence comes from Caldifarciminota bacterium, assembly GCA_016934635.1. Taxonomy (GTDB): domain Bacteria; phylum Hydrothermota; class Tepidihabitantia; order B3-TA06; family B3-TA06; genus WJJO01. Next base: position 2,496 of record JAFGSK010000003.1, on the reverse strand, counting down.
GTCCACAGCAAGAACAACTCTCGCTTTGCTCTAGTCATAGACACAAAAAAAAGGCGACATTTCTCCTGCAAAACTTCTTTATCTACATCCCCTGGAAAAGCTTCGTTCTCAAGACCTACAACAAATACGTAATCTGCAGAAAGCCCCTTAGCATTATTCATTGTCATTATTCTAACCAACTCTCTTCCTGGTCCAGGTATTCTTGCAGCTTCGCACCAGTCAGTAATTTCCTCAATTAACTTTCCTGTGTCTTGCTTCCACAGACTTAGATTTCTTGCAACGCTGTTAAGAAAATCTGCTGGTGCTTTCTTTGAATCTTCCCAGATCGTCTGAAGCATATTAAATAACTTTTCAAGCATACTGCTTTTTGCGGCTGCACTCTTGAGAGCTTCCATTAATGAGGAGTTATATTCCTTAGCGAAGATTTTTTCCCAAAGTTTGCTTATAGGTTTCATTTTTTCGTTCCATTTAATAAATCTCTCATCACTCCAGCGAGTAGAGGGTTTCCCTATACTTTTTTCCGTTTCAAGAATAATACGTATCATATTTCTTAGTACTAAGTTCTCACCAGTATCTGAAAGCCATCTTCCTATATCTTCAAAAAGGGCTAAATCACTTTCCTGAATCCGCATCGGCAAATCATAGGGTATGCTTTTACCGCGTAATGCACTCTTTATAGGATTTGCATAATCCCACTTAGGGATTAACACTAAGGAACTATATGCAGGGAATGTTTTATTCACTAAATTAGCAATGAATTTCGCTTCTGATTTTTCACTTGGTAAACTGATACAGTTTATTTTCGTAGCGAGTGGGTTCTTATAATTAATGACTACCTTATTTTTCCTTTCAGTATCAAAATGTGCAACGACTGCCACTGCACCTTTATGTATAGACTTTGGACAACGCCAACAGATAGGCAAACTTTCAACTTTTGGGTCATGGTCTTTAAAGTCAATGGTAAAATTACGGATATACTTTGGGGTACCGCCCCGCCAACTATAGATACTTTGATCGTCATCTCCTACTACAAACAACCCCTTTTCTTGGCCTTTCGATAGTAGCTTAATCATCTCAAATTGAGAAGCATTAATATCCTGATACTCATCAACGAGTAAGTGTTTAGCCCTTTTAAGCCAATCCTTGTGAACATCACTATATTTGCTTAGTAACTTGCATGCCAATCTAATTTGTTCGTCATGGTCTATAGCATTTGCTGTTCTCAGAATTTGTCTATATGTCTTGCATACCTTACACCTTGGGTCATCGTCTTTTTCATTACATAATTCGAATGTTCGACAATTTTTGACTTCTAAAGCATATTCACGTGGGTAACCATTTAGTTGAGCTGAATCTTCCATTATACTCATGAGAAACCGGTCATCACTTACAACCTGAAATTCCTTTTTCAATTGAGCTTTTTTTGTATTAGCCCTTAATATCTTATCCCCTAGGCTATGCATTGTACTTATAGTTTTTGGTTGCTTGTCTGGCGCCAAGTACACATCTTCTTTATCTACATCACTTAGTCTGGCACGCGTTTCGAACGAAGCTTCTTTTGTAAAGGTTATTATTGATATTTCTTGGGGTGGCACTTCTTTTTCTTTAATTAAGAACCGTGCTCTTTGTGCAATCGTGTGGGTTTTTCCTGTCCCTGGACCCGCTAATACAAGAACAGGTCCGTTTTCGATTTTATAGATATTACTCATTAACGCCTCCTATATAGCAAAATATACGGTAATTTCTTCAGTTGTCAAGCCCTTTCACGCTAATTTAATCGCATATCGTTTAACCTTCAGTTCTTGCTTGCCTGCCCTGGTGCGGGGCTCAAAGCCGCCGAACAGTGTAGGACAGTCTCTCAAGCCTGTCCGGACAACCAGGAGTGGTTGCCCTACGCGATCCCTCCGACCACACCTTCGGTGTGGCCACCTCCCTTACTAAGGGAGGCGATCCCCCGGCTGCGGAAGTGGAACTTCCGCGCATGCCGCTTCCAGCGGCTAGGGCGCTCAAGCCTGTCCGGACACCCTGAGAGGGTGTCCTACATCTCAGCCGCCCTGAGGTCAGCTGTAATTTATTTGGGGTGGAACTAACCTATCGCTATTTCCATAGGATAAAAGACAACTTCTCCCTTGCTCTCGGGTAAATCCTCCACACCGAAGCTTTCAAGATACAACTCTACCGCTTCCTTCAGGTTAGCCTGGGCCTCCTCGATGGTCTTGCCCTGGCTTACCACACCCAACTCTACGCAGTGCGCCACGTAGAACTTCTCTTCTTTTACGAGGACTGCTGTAAATTTCTTGACCATAACTGTACTTTAAGCACGGAAAGAAACTTGTCAAACGATGCGATGTCGGTTTGGTAGCTAGTCCTGGACAACCAAGAGTGGTGCGGAATGGATGTAGCGTACCTTCTTAGGGTGCGGAATGGATGTAGCGTACCCTCTTAGGGTGCGGAATGGATGTAGCGTACCCTCTTAGGGTGCGGAATGGATGTAGC
>JAFGSK010000071.1 GCA_016934635.1 Caldifarciminota bacterium | reverse complement strand
GACGTAACCTTCTTCGTCTACCTCTATTGCCTCTATCTCCTGCTTACCGGGTACTGTGTCAACCCATGCCCATAAGAGGTTGCCTGCGGAGTCGGTTTTGACTATGGCCGCGTCTTCTTCCTCGCCTCGTATCTGGTAGCCTGTAAGGTAGCAGTCCGATACAGCATCGAGCGCCATGTCCCGGCACTCTTCTTCCCCGCCTAAATCGTATGCCTTGTGGCTAGGCCACAATAAGTTTCCGTCGGTATCGTACTTGAGCAGCATGAAGTCGCGGTCTGATTCTGTCAAATCTCCGGAGATGAATACGTGATTTGTGGGGTTGACACGTATTGCCGCGCCCTCTGCGGCTGAAAAGATGTAATCTTTTACTGAACCAAGCTGATTGCCTTCTTTTGACCATCCTATCCAGGTGCAATGATATTCACTCAATGCGTAAACTGACTCCTCGGAATCTATAGCTATTTTCACAGGCCTATCAAGATTAGATTCGTAAAGGAAGTGTTTCCATATTAACTTCCCCTGAGAATCGTACTTTGCGACCCTTATTCCTTGATTGGTCTGGTTCCCAAACCAGCCACCTACGTAGCATTGGCCGTTCGAAAAAGGCTCCACGCAATTTGAATTATAGGTATAACCATTATAGTCAATAGGCATGGAGTCGTCATACAAACGTTCACCCAATGAGTCAATCCAAAGTGTATACCAAGCAGGTAGATGCCCTACTTCATACCAACCTGTAATAACTATATTCCCGGATGGAAAAACAGCCAGATCATTACCAATCTCATACCCGGAGCCTGACTCCCAGTAAAGTCTGGATAGCTTCTCTGAACCGGAATTATCGAGTTTAAGAAAGATAAAACTCGAGTCCTCACTCAAATCCCCACCTGCAAGATACAGATTGCTTTTACTGATATCCATCCCGTAAAGCTTTTCGTCTTCTCCCTTGTCGATAAATTTCACCCACGAAATCTGAGGCCCTATAGTAATAAGTACCAACCTTAGTATTAGGAAAACATGCACCATTTCTTCCTCCTTGTGTTAACGTTTACGCGGGATGAGAGCATTCTCTCATCCCGCAAGTTTAATGGTAGTTTATACAAAAGTCAATTGTGGCTATTTCGTCAAAACTATCTTGTTCGTTTCTTCGAAATAGCTTGTCGTCATCTTGATGAAGTATACCCCTGACGCAACTTTGCGGCCTGCATCGTCCTTGTAGTCCCATTTTACCTGGTATCTGCCCGGGTCTACCTCGCCCTTCACAGGCTCGGCAACTACGCGTCCGGTAATGTCTACGATCCGAATCTTTACGTCGGTTACGTAGGGCACCGAGTAGTTGATCATCATTGAGTTCTTGCCTATGTTGAGGGTTTTAACGTCAAGGTCGAATTTCAGGATATCTTCAGAACCATGAGCGCCTCCACCGCCGCCGCCAATGCCTTCACCGACTTCGTAGTAGCCGGTTGTTTGGAGGACGAAATCGCGCTGGCGGGTAATATCGGGTGCAACCTCGGTGAAAGATAGAGCCAACTGCCCGTGAGGCGATATGACCACAGCACTTTCAGGGTTGGTAAGGACATTTGCACAACCATAACCTACAGGGGGCGAACCGGGCGAATCTTTAAGCCAGATTACCGCAGAATCGAGCGAGGCTTCGGTGATCGTAACGTTCGTCGTGTCGAGCTTCACGAGTTCGACACAGTTGATGCCGCACGAGTCACCTCCACAGGTAATGCGGAAAGTGTTCGAATCCGCGTCCGAGACGTCTATCAGCCATTGAGAGACGTTCTTGCGTGTTGTACCCTCGCCTTTTGGTGTCCAACCTCCATGCCCGTCGGGGATAGCAGCGAGTAATGATATACCTTTTGGCATTACAGGGTGAGGTAGATCCCCGTCGTAAGAACCTAAGGTTATCAGTAAGCCCTTGTGTTCCCACGACTCGGAAGGAAAGGTCGCTGTTATATAAGAGGAGACTTCACCCATGTATACCTTATCGTCCTCGTGTTTGACCTCATCCAGGCAATCTAGTGAATTGTTATCTACGCATGCTACAGGCGCGACCTTATCCGAGTAGACGTAGATATTGCTGTCTGTAGACGTGGCGACCTCTGTTCCCTGGGGATGATCTACTACCCAAAGTGCGCCACCAAAAAGCTGCGTAGTTTCGTCGTCGTTTTCGAGTAGATTGAGATAATAGTGTCCCGCTTCGACGTTGAGGAAGTCAAGCTTCAACAAATCGAACTGCTTCTGTCCAGGGTAAAGTGGAGTTTCAGAGAAAGGAAGGATGGTATTCGCTTCGATAAAGAAATAGCCTGTATCGAGAGTAGTATCCCGATAGATAAAGGAATAAGCTTCGGGGCAGCCACCCGGATCCTCGGGCTTTACTATCGTGACTACATTTGATTTTGTTCCGAGCATTCCTTCTTTAATATCGTCTAAATGTTCGTAAGGAAATTGTGTATGTTCAAAAACCTCCACGTAGTTCATGCACTCTGCATCCATTATGTCATTAAAACATCCATAGAGGCTATTGATAGACCAGTTCTCAAGAATGAGAGGAGAATTCGCCTTCTCCCATTCTTCTTCGCCGCATGGATGCTTCCAAGTACCCCTCTGGTATGGAGGATCAGGCTTGCCTTTCAACCACTCCCACCTGCAGTATGCATACCCCAAGTCGTTGCCGGAGGAACCCGTACCCATGGGGTCAGAGGCAAGCAGACTTGCAACCCAATGACCGCACAAATAGAGCTCGCGTTCATTCCCCTGGTTGGCGCCATTGGTCAAAAGGAATAAACCGGCTTCACCCGGATCGAGGGTAACGTGTATCGTATACTCGTCGCCCTGGAGTTCGGGGAAATACTGCGAGCCGGTCACAAGATTTACTACTTTTGGGTTACCTTCAAGCATGTGTTGCAGTGTGATGTCGTATTCAACGGGTTGAGTAAGGGTAAGTGAACGGTTCAATAACAGGAAGATATTGTGGTTGTAAGGAGAAACGGAATGATGCAGGCTGATCTCGGTATAAACATCTTCTTCCGTAGCGCCCGGCGGCGGCTCAACGGTAATCTGCCTTACGAAAAAGAGAGGGGTCGTTAAATCGCCGTGAACGGACTTGAAGGTATCCATATCAACGACGTAAAGACCGTTAGTGCAGTTAAAGGTTACCTTAAGCCGGTTGTCTACTTGTTCAAACTGGTGAAAAATCTCCGCCTGCCATAGAAACATGTCGTCCGCATTCCACGCACCACCGAAGTCACTTTCTGAATCGTAATAGGTTGATCCTGGTCCAAGATTAAACTGATTTTCGTGATTGTGGTCGTTTGGATACTCGTTAGGTCCGTCGTCAACTAAGCCTACATGTCCACTTACCGTTGGTCCGCTTGCCGATTCTGAGTCGTCGTTTTGATACCTGAACGGCGCAAACCCTTTTGCCCCACGCGAAAAAGCAAGCCACGACTCGAACATCATTTCTTCTCGGCTCGGTTTCCTTTCATGAGAGTGATCCGGTTCATTTCCGGGTGTGTAAGCCTTATACCAAGACTGAGGACACACCCTTATGATTAGATTAGGACATAAACCCCATTGTCTGAACATTTTAAACTGGTTAGCAACCTTATTATAATAATCTACTGCCCAGTATTGAAGAGAATCCTGGTACCAGGAATCTTCAGTATGGTAAGTCGTATAATAAGGATAAGGGTAAACCCAAGCCACGTCGATATCTTTTACCCAAAGGAAGAGATCCGGACGCGTTGAGCCTTGATTTGCGTGGCAGGTAATGAGGTCACCCGGCCATTTTTCTTGAACTTTGGGTATCACGTAGCTCATGGCGTCAAAGTAGATTTTATCGTAAAACTCAGGCGCTTCCTCGCCGATAAAGTGTCCACAGAGATTTACAAATTTCATCGCATCTACATCGGCTAGTTCCTTTGATACTACAGTTGTCTTCCAATTCTCAAGACTTATAGGGTTGGGGTTCCAGTGAGCAATCGAGTATGTCGCCACTGCATGTTGGGTTTGACCTTCATCGCTGCAAAAATCAACTACTGATGGATAAGTTATTAAATCAGCTGTTTCCCCGAAGAAGAAATTAAGATGCAGGGCATTATAATTCGATTTATCTTGAGTCGAGTTTAAATTCCCGGCAAAAACACCTCTCACGAACCGCTTCGTGTAATCTTCGGCTTTGACTTCCGTAACCGCCGAACTAAACAAAAGGATGCACGTAACCAATCCAAGAGATTTAAGGTTATTCATCTTTCCCTCCTTGAATCATCGAACCTTCACGGCCCGGATTGTTTTGATTTGATTTCCTTCGGTGGAGTTAAACTCTACCTTTACGAAATAAACACCTGAGGCAAGTCCGCCTCCGTTAAAGTTGAAAGTGCCGCTTGAGCGTACGTTGTTCCATCCATAGGTTTCAACTTCACGGCCTGCGGCGTCGTAGAGGCTTGCCTTAAGACGGCCTTGCGCTTTCAAGCTGTAGCTGACTACAAACTCATCACTGAAGATGGCTTGAGTACCTAACTCCACAAGCTCAGGGATCACATTTTCCCAATCTTCCTCGGCTATACCCAATAGCCCGTCAGTGGTCTTCATAACAAAGCCGGGGTAATAAGGCATTGAAGCAAACATTATCTCAGGCCCCTTGCCGGTGACGAATCCTACACTATCGTTAAGAAAGTGGCTGTGTCCCCATATAGAGTCATGGGTAAGATATCCCATCCTCCAGGTCTTACCCCCGTCGATAGTCTTATGTACTAGCGAGTCTCCGAACACATAGCCTACCTGATCAGTTTTAGGGTAACAGATACTTGCTATATGAGGCAAGTCCTTCAGCACCGTATCCCAGGTTACCCCGCCGTCGGTGGTCTTGAAGAGCTTGTCGCTTCCCCCTGTCATGTAGCCTACGGTAGCGTTTTCAGGAAAAGCAATGTAGCCTGGGTTGAAATCGTCATTCCAGAGTCCTTCTTCGTTTAAAGTCCAGGTCTGGCCGCCATCCTCGGTAATGAAGTAGCTTGCATGAGGTTCGATTTCGCTTTCCGACAACTTCTTAATGCATATTGCAGTCAGGTAGCCTGTATCAGGGTCTTCAGGAAAACAAATATCGCCAGGCGAAATTATCTCATCGAAACCTGGGTATACATCTGGCAACGATGGAAGTTGACTCCAATGCCAACCACCGTCAGTGGTTTTGCTTACATAATCGTAACCTAAGCCGTAACCGACAAGGCTTTGACCTCTGGCAAAACGAACCCGAACTACATTGCCGTTCACTGTATCGCCCTTTTGCCATGTGTGCCCTCCATCTATGGTTAGAATGCTGCCCCAAAGAAACCCTAACGTATCATCCGCAAAGTAGATGTAGCTTGGTTGATATGTGTTGTCTAAAACCCACTCATTCCCATCAAAAGTAGACCATAGTCCTTGATTCCCTATAGCAAAGATGCTCTGTTCGTCAATAGCCCAGATTGCGGTGAAACCACGATCCGTAGGTAAATCCAGTATTTCCCAACTCGCTAATACGGATGAGATGCTCAGGACAAACGCCAAAACTGTTGTCAGTTTTAACCTACTCATGACTTACTCCTGCGGTTCTAACCAATCCCACGAGGGATTGTAATGTTTATGGTGTTGATGTCCGGGTCCTGTTGAATACCCACCCCATGGCCATGGCTGTGGTGGTGTCCAATCTGGGTTCCATCCCCAGTATGAAGGAGGGAACCAATAGTGATGATCAGACTGGTCCAATCTTCGTGTCCAGATTTGATGTGAGGAACCTTGATCCCCATCAGGTTTCCAGTAACTTGTTGGATAGGAGCCATCAGGGTTCTTGTTTTGCCAACTTATCCCCGTCCAGTTATCACAAGACCATGCTATGCGCTCGCCGTCAGGCGAGAAGCAAGGCATGGAGCTGTTCCAAAGCTCTTTATTCACAGCGTCATTCCAACTTTCAGTGAGGCGTGTCAGAGTGTGGTTGCTAATCGAGTACTCCCACAACTCGAAGTTTATGCGGTCAACCTGTTCAGTGTAAGTAGGCTTTGCCTTGTTTGTGGCAAATACGATTATATCATCATCCGTCGTACTACAGCACGGATCGTGCTCTGTATAATCCATTAAAAGTGACTGACCTTGAGCATCAACGATAGCTTTGGTAGCGGTTCCTGCACCTGTGGTATCCACGACGTAAATCTCCCAATCGCCCTGTGTCCAGCCGCCTTGCGGTACATCGCGGTTGCTGATGAAGTAAATCATGGAGCCGTCAGAAGAGAAGCAACCCATCGAACTCGACCAAAACATGCTATCCTCCTACCGCACGAGCACGACCCGCAATGGCCGAGGATTCCCTGCGCCCACAGGTCGAATGAAGTACACGCCGGAAGGCTCACCTTCACCCCACGTGACGATGCCACTCGTCTGGCTTGAGTGCAACTCGTCAACCCTGCGGCCTAAGGCATTAAAGACCTGTACGTGGAAGCCTTGAGCTTGATTGGAGTAGCGGAGGACAACCTTGCGACCTATCGGTGAGATTACCTGAAGGTTCTCAGGCTCCACATCAACCCAATCATTTTCAGCTATGCCCAAAAGCCCGTCGGTGGTTTTCATAACAAAGCCTGGAGTATAGGGATTTAACGAATTGTAGGCGGTTGTTCCGGTGCCGGAGATGAAGCCTACCGAGTCATTAAGGAAGTGGCAGCGAAGGAAAACGGTGTCCTGGCCTAATCCGAACGTTCGCCAGGTCTTGCCACCGTCGGTTGTTTTGTGTATCATCGTATCGTTCAACACGTAGCCTACCTGATCGCTCTCAGGGAATGAGATGTCGTATATGTTGGGATAACCCTCAGGCGTTCTGAATACCGTATCCCACGTTTCCCCGCCGTCGGTGGTCTTGAAAACCTTGCCGCCTCCGCCTTTCATGTAGCCCACGCTTGCGTTCTCAGGAAAGTCCACGAGATAAGGACTGAAATCGTCGTTCCACAGTCCTTCTTCGTTCAAAATCCAGGTTTGGCCTCCGTCCGTGGTCTTGAAGAAACTATAGTGAGGTTCAACATCAAATGGGTCGTGAGAAAGAATCTTCAATAAATCGGCGGTTACGTAACCCGTATCCGGATCTCTCGCAAACCAGATTTTCCTTGGTAAGATTTCCTCGTCAAATCCGGGGTAAACATCAGGAAATGAAGGTAATTCATTCCAGTGCCAGCCACCGTCCGTGGTCATGCGAACATCATAGAGACCTAATCCATAACCAATGAGGCTCTGACCTTGGGGAAAGGAAAGTGGACCTACATTACCATTCACGGTGTCACCCTTCTGCCAGGTTTTTCCACCGTCTATGGTAAGGATACTACCTTTCAGAAAACCAAGAGTATCATCTGTAAAATAGATAAAGGGAGGTTGTATCCAAATAGTGTCTAATTCCCAGTTAGCCCCATCGAAGGTTTTCCAAAGTCCGTGGTGCCCTGAAACAAAAATCGTTTGCTCATTGATAGCCCAGATTGCTCCGAAACCCCTGTCCGTAGGCATATCAAGGATTTCCCAACTCGCAAATACGGGTAAAATGCTCAGGACAAACGCTAAGACAGCTGTCAGTTTTAACCTGCTCATGTCTTACTCCTGAGATTCTAGCCAATCCCATGAGGGATTGTAATGTTTGTGGTGCTGGTGGCCTCCTTCCCAATCGCCGCTACCGATTCTGTCATGTGTTGTGTCCCAGCCCCAGAATGAGGAAGCGAACCAGTATTCATGATCATCTGGGGAATGATTGGTTGCTCGTACCCAGATTTGGTGAGAAGAGCCTTGACCGCGATCATCTGGTTTCCAATAGCTTGGGTCATAAGGCCCGTTAGGAAAATTAAGGGGTTGCCAAGAAACGGAAGTCCAGTTATCACAAGCCCAGGCTATGCGCTGGCCGTCAGGCGAAAAACACGGCATCGAGCTGTTCCACATCTGGGCGACTGGACCTGAACTGCCTGGATACTCATTCCAGCTTAGGGTAAGACGGTTTGTATCCCTTGTTATGAAGTTGTAGCTGAACAGCTCAAAATTGATGCGGTCTGCTTCAGCTATGAGTCCTGGGTCGGTATACGTTGGTGTAGCAACGTTCGTCGCGAAGATGATGATATCCGGATCTGTCGGGCTGCAGCACGGGTCATGCTCGGTATAATCCATGAGCAGAGGCTGACTCTGAGCATCAACGATAGCTTTGGTAGCGGTTCCTGCACCTGTGGTATCCACGACGTAAATCTCCCAATCGCCCTGAGTCCAGCCGCCGGCAGGAACGTCCCGGTTGCTAATGAAGTATATCTTTGAGCCGTCGGTGGAAAAGCACGGTGACCGGTCATCACCAGGATTGGTGGTGATTCGTTTCTTGTTGCTTCCGTCTGCATCTATCATGAATATGTCCCAGTTGCCGGTCTCGTTTGAGGCGTAGGCTATCTTTGTTCCGTCAAAGCTGTAGCACGGGTCAACGGTGCAATACTGCCCGTAGAGGAATAATCCCTGCGGATAGCCGCCGTCTATGCTTACCTTCCAAAGGTGGGGCCAGCCATCCACATCCGAGACGAACACCACCGCTTGGTCCTCAGCCGAGTACGTGGGGTCCCACTCGTTGGCTGGATCATCGGTTAAAGGGACCCCGAAAAGGCTGTCACTGGACTGGGAACCGTCACCATCCGGGTCGAGCTTCCAGATGTCCCAGTAGGTTCGTTCGGTTGTGTTAGGGTTAGGTCGGTTGCAGTCGAATACTATCCATGTGTCACCTTCGGCGGCAACCAGTGCTACGGGTACGGCGAAAAGCAGGAGCAACAATAACCCCCTCGCACACTTTTCGCCCGTTGAACTTGCGTTCATAATTATCCTCCTTTAATTCCTTATCGCATTATATGTATATGGGAAGGTTTGTCAAGCACGTACTGCACAATCTACCACACAATGCTTGTTTTTAATACCCCGTACCACACCCCCCTTACCCTTTCTCCTTTCCTTTTTTATTTTTTCAACCTCCTCGCCGCACCTCTTTTCCTCTTTCCTCCTCTCTCAATGCTGACGAAAACTCACCTTCATGCTATCTGTAAAGCAATTACCGTGCCATATCACTAATTTCAAATGCATTTCGTAACATACATATTAGTGCAGCTTACCATTTTGAAATTTTGACATCGTACTCAACAGTTTTGCATGACTTTTAAAGAAAGAAACATCATGTTTCACAAACGAACCAGCTTCGATAAGTTTCGTAGGTATATGACTTGCATTCCGATATGACGTTTCAGAATTGAAACGTCATATTTGACGCATTATGCATCGTAAAAAACAACAAATTCAGGTCCTGATATTGAAAAGTGGTTCTTTAAGGAGAAATCAACTACTCCATCCCTAGCCGGCCAAGCTTTTCATAAAGCACCGACCGGCTGATTCCAAGAACCCGGGCTACCTTGGATTTATTACCCTTATACTCTTCGATCAAGCTTTCGATATAAAAGCGTTCATAGCGCTCCTGCAGCTCGCTCAATGTTGGACGGTCTTGCGTAAAATCCCCAACTATCGAAATAGTACCTTTGTCGGTCTTGGCAACGTCTTCGGGAAGGTGAGACGGTCCTATCTCGCCTGTCTTTCTTGCCAAAAGGACCGCACGTTCTATTACATACTTTAATTCTCGTATGTTACCCGGCCAATCGTAGTTTAGGAATGAATCCTGTGCATCCTTGGATAACTTCACCGTCGTTCCGGAGGCTGAGTTGGTTAAATCGAGAAAATATTGAGCAAGCAGCGGGATATCGTCTCTGCGTTCACGTAAAGGAAGAACATCTATAGACAACCCGTTGAGACGATAAAAAAGGTCTTCCCGAAAACCGCCTTTACCTACCGCGGCTTTAATATCTTTATTAGTTGCAGCAATTATTCGCACGTCGGTGCTAACCTCTCGTACTGCGCCTACAGGACGGAATCTTCCTGATTCGAGCACGCGCAGCAAAGAAGTCTGGTTGGCGGCAGATAACTCGCCTATCTCGTCGAGAAATATGCTCCCCCTGTCTGCAACCTCAAACAGACCCACTTTTTTCTTCACTGCCCCTGTAAAGGCCCCTTTTTCGTGTCCGAACAACTCAGAAGCCAAAAGCTCCTCCCGCAAAGTAGAACCATCCACTATAACCAGTTGATGAGACGAACGAGCGCTTCCTGCGTGGATAGCTTGTGCAACCAATTCCTTGCCTGTACCTGTTTCCCCGGTAATTAGCACCGGTAAATCCGCGGATGCTGCGGTCAATATAAATTCACGTATTTTTTTGATACCGGAGCTTTCACCAACAATCCGACCTGAACCCTTAGTTCGTTCCAATTCCTCCTCAAGAGCAATATTACGGCGTTCTAGCTCTCCGCGTTCCGCAGCACGCCGGACAACCTTTAAAAGGTCCTCGATCTTCGCAGGCTTAAGCAGAAAATCGAACGCTCCCAGCTTCATTGCCTCAATCGCCATCTCCACCGTTGCATGACCGGTCAGCATGACAACCTTAAGGGTTGGCCTTTCATCGCTCAGCTTTTTCAATAGAGCCAGACCGTCCATACCCGGCATCTGGACATCGAGAACAATAACATCAAAGAAACGAGATTCCAGGTGTTCGATTGCCTGCTGGGCATTAACTGATGTAGTAACATCGCATTGCCTACCTTTTAAAGCGGCAGATGTGGCTTCTAAAAAGGAAACCTCGTCATCTACGAGTAATACCCGAATTAATTCAGTATCAGGATTCATGTTTTACCTCCTGGGCCACAGGCACATCTATTATGAAAGTGGCTCCTCCACCCGGCGTATCTTCAAGCAGAAGCCTTCCTCCGAAACGCTCAAGGAGTAATATACTAACCGAAAGACCCAGGCCGGTTCCCTTTCTGGTGCTTTTGGTCGTAAACAAAGGCTCGAATATCTCCTCACGAATATTTGAGGATACGCCAGGGCCATTATCGCTAATAAGCACACTGACATAATCATTCTGCTCTTGGGTGACTATATTCAACTTTCCTTCTCCGACAAGCGCATCCAAAGCGTTCTGGATTACGTTTACTATAACTTGCTGAAGTCCTACCGGATCTGCCGAAACAACAGGAAGGTTCTGTCCCAGGGAAACCGTAACTTCTAGATTATTTACGGATAAAGGTTGAGATAAAAGGTTCAAGGCTTCATTAACCACCGTATTAATATCTATCGGTCTTATTTCAGATTTCCTTGCCTGGGTGAATGCGAGTAGGCCTGAGACAACTCTACGGGTTCGATCCACCTGTTCATCCATCATATCAAGATACTTGAATACATCATCCTGCAATTCTTCAGGTATACCGTCACCTTTAGCCAAAAGGTCACGCAGTACTGTTGATGCGGAGAGCATAATCGCTAGAGGATTATTGACCTGATGGGCAATACCGGCAACCAGCATACCTACTGATGCCATCTTAGAAGCCCTGATAAGTTGCTGTTCCATATGCTTGCGTTCGGTGATGTCCCTGGCAATGGCTACTACGACATTGGATAACTTGCGGGCTGAAACCTCCAATATACGAGTCATGCCTTCGTTGCTTTTCAACTCAATCTCAAATAAAGGTGGATGATCTTCATCGAGTATAGCCCGTAACTGGTTGCGATGAGTATCGATCAGGGTTGAGATATCATTTTTAGGATCCAGAAGGTTCAAGCCTGTATATTCACGAGGATTAATCCCTAATATATCGTTCAACGCAGGATTCACATAAAGGATAGTTCCATTAAAGTCGACGCTTAATATAATATCCTTTGCGCTTTCGGCAATCCCTCTGAATTTTGCCTCCGATTCTGAAAGAGCCTTCTCCATCTTGCGCATATCGGTAATATCTCGGGCAACATTTACTGTAGCTGTAGCATTTCCGGATTGATCGAAAAGAGGAGATATTGAAACCGAAAAGACCTTTCCGGTTTGAGGATCGATTATTTCGGCTGTTTGAGGCTGTCTGGTTTGAATACAAATCTCCTGTGGACATCCGGATCGTTTGGCATGTTTTATGTGAAAAACATCGAAATAAGTCTTCTCAAGCAGCTCTTGATAACCAAGAGTCGTATATTCACTTACGGCTCGATTAGCCCTCATGATTCGCTGAACGTTATCTGCAATCATTACAAGATCCGAAGTTGCGTCGAATGTTCGTTCCCACTCTTGTTTAGCTCTCTCAAGCTGTTCTTGTTTATGGATAATATCCGAAACATCTATACAATTGCCAAGAGCGGCAGTCTCACCCTCGTCTGAAATTGAACGAGTTCTGACCTCAAGAACGGCTAAAGAACCGTCCTTGCGCCGAATTCTAATCATATAACCAGAGGGAATCTTCTTACCCTCTCTAACCGCTTTTTCTCTATTCAAAAGTATTTCTCGATCCTCAGGAATGGCGAGCTCGTTAGGATCGATCTCCAGTAACTCCTCTCTCGAATAGCCGGTTATCTTGGACATTGCTGGATTAACAAAAAGGTATTTCCGAATCCTGTTACTGTAGATGTATACACCAACCAACGCTTCCTCGGTTAGCGCCCGATAACGCTCTTCCGATTTCCTCAAGGCCTCCTCTGTCTGTTTCCGTTCGGTAATATCCCTTGTTACAGCTATATATCCCTTGGGTTTACCCGTAACATCCCTTACAACCGATGAACTTACCTCGGCAGGAAATTCCGAGCCGTTTTTTTTGAGCAAGGTATACTCAATTCCACTAAGCCGCTCTTTCTTTAATGTAGTCCGAGCATTATCGAATGCTCGTTTGCGATCTCGGGAGGCAATGATGTCGAGTGTATTCAGTCCCATGACTTCATCAGGTTTCTCGACTCCGTATAAAACCGCAGCTCTCTGATTGGCCATTATCAAATCACCGTTAAGATCGGTAACCGTGATTGAATCAGGCGAGGTTTCTACCAGATTACGATAAAGCTTCTCACTCTCTTTCAACTCGTTTTCAGCGAATCTTCGCTGAAGAGCCACCGAAGCCTGATTTAGAAATGTTTCTAATACTTCTGTTTTATCAATATCACATCCTTTGCTGAGTATAATAGTAACGGCTCCAAACAATCTTCCTTCCTGACTTAAACCCATAAAATATGCATCCCCAGCCTCAAAGTTCATTTGAAGCTCTTCCCTTTTCTCCTTTTCTAAATCTAAAAAAGTGAGAAGGTTCTCATCATCATAAGTCTTATATAGCTTACCTTTTAACAATCGTTCCTTCGTTTCTTCTGAAACCCGAAATCTTTGAGAAAACCTACCCTGAAGCTTATCCAGGACTTCCAGATACCCTTTTAACCCGCAAATTGCACCTATGGTGAACTTATCCGCAACTTCATCGAATGAAACAATACCTATCAGGAGAGCCTCGGTTATCAACTCCTTAACCCGTTCTCCAATATACTGGTAAATGTTTTTATTGTATGTTAATTTTACGAATTCCATTGCGGTTTTGGAAAGGAACGAAAGGCTGTAAACGTAATCCTTCTCCTTTTCCTCCGCTTGCTTGCGATACGTAATATCGTTTGCTATTACTTGAAAGCCTACAATTTCATTGTCTTTCATTAATAAGGAATTAACAACATGTATATAACGCCTGGTTCCTTCCTTTGTGATTATTTCGAGTTCGTAAGGTTTTACGATTTCACCGCCCAGTAGTTTCTCATATCTTTCCTTGAGTTTTAGCAAATCTTTAACATCCAAAGTCATTAATTCCTGGAACGATTTCCCAACAATGTCTTTCTTCTCGTATCCTGTTAACTGTTCGGTCTGTATATTACAATCCTGGATAACACCTGATTTATCTACAAGGGTAATAGATGCTGGGGATTTTTCAAAAAGATCGCGATATCTCTTCTCACTCCTCCTTATGTCTTGCTCCATCTTGTGCTTGTAAAGCGCTATCTCGATGGTAGTATGAAGCACCCTCTGTTCAAAAGGTTTAACGATGTAACCAAAAGGCCCTGATAATTTTACTCGCTGCAGTGTATCTTCATCAGCGTAAGCTGTAAGATATACTACCGGTATATCAAAGAAAGTAATGATCTGTTCGGCGGCCTGGATACCGTTTATTCCTCCTTTAAGCATGATATCCATGAGGACCAAGTCGGGGCGCGTTTTATCAGCCAGAGCTACGGCCTCTTCACCGGACGCAACGATTCCTGCTACTTCATATCCCAGGCTTATTACCCGACTTTGAATATCACCGGCCACTATCCGCTCATCCTCAACGATCAGTATCTTAGCCTTAGCCACTATCTAAAGCCCTTTCACTTACTCGAAATGTAATATTGAACTCGGTTCCGTAAACTTTGTCAAGCTTCATCTCCCCTCGAAGTTGTTCGACCAACATACCTACCAATTGCAGCCCAAGGGACTCGGTGGTGCGGAAATTTATTTCCTTAGGCATTCCGATTCCGTCATCGGCAACCTTGAGTCTATAAGTTTTATCATTTTCAGTATTGATACCAATTCGGATCGACCCTTTTCGTTTGTTTGGAAAAGCATGCTCCAGGGAGTTGGAAACGAGTTCATTAACAATCAAGGCCAATGGAACGGCAGTATCAATATCAAATGAGACATCATGAATCTTCAATTCCAGGGCGATAAAATCAGGATTAACCTTATAGGTACTGAAAAGAGAACTTGTTAAATCCCTTACATAATCAGAAAAATCTATCCTAGCAAGTTCTTTGGATTGATAGAGCTTTTCGTGAATTAAGGCCATAGTCTTGACACGATTTCGGCTTTCTGTAAATATGCCTAGCATCTTGCTATCTTTGATGTAATCGGCCTGCAAGCTTAACAGGCTTGAGATAACTTGAAGGTTATTCTTAACCCGATGGTGTATCTCTCTAAGTAATACCTCTTTTTCCCTCAGTGCAACCTTCATGTCATCCTCGGTGCGTTTACGTTCAAGAACCGTGGCAAACATGTCTGCCACACCTTCAAAAAAGACTCGATCCTCAACCGGGATCTTCTTCTTCTTTTTTGCTGCAAGTTGTAAAACACCCAATAATTTTTTTTTCGCGCCAATGATAGGCCATGAGATAAGGGAACGTATTTCCATTTCTTCTACCCTCGACTTACGAATTCGTGAAACAGCGTGTTCGTTAACATCGGGTGCAAATATAGCCGTTTTTGTACGAGCTACGAGAGGCGCGATAAAGTTTTTATCCTCAATCACTTGAACGGTTACTTTCTTTCGTGCGGTATCCTCATCTAAACCTATAACAGCCGTAGGTGCCAGGATCCTCTTGGTTTCATCGTAAAGCCGAATAGTCCCAAAATCGAATCCCAATGCTTCGATAAGACCGGAAAGAACACGACGGCATAGATCAGGAATGTTTGCCGAAAGAATAGCAGCTTCGGCTATAATTCTGAAGGTCGCCCGCTCCATATCCAAAGCTTGCTCAGCCTTTTTGCGGTCAGTTATTTCTTCAAGGCTCCCATCGTAATGAGTACTTCCGCCTTCATCCTTTATCGCCCTTGCACTTAAGCTTCCCCAAAAGTTCGTACCGTCTTTGCGCTTAAGTTCTACCTCGAAATCTGTTACTTCTCCCTTATCCTCAAGGGCCTTAACAAACTCTCTTCTCCTCTTCTGATCAACATAAGTTTCATAGGCGGAATAACCAATAAGTTCTTGTTCAGATTCATAGCCCAGCATTTGAACCATCCGGGGATTAGCGGAAAGTATCTTTCCCTCAGGTGTAGAACGAAAAATCCCCACCGGAATGTTTGCCTGAAGGGTACGGTATCCAACTTCACTTGCCTGAAGTTCCTGTTCGGCTCGCTTGCGCTCAAGTACGGCTGCAAACATTCCTACGACCGTCTCGAAGAACACCCGATCCTCTTTGGGAATACTTTGAGAATCCCGACTTGCCAGATGAATTACACCTAATAATTCACGATTCTTTCCTAAAATAGGCCAGGAAATAAGGGCTCGAGTTTGGCTTTCCTCAAGTCTCTTTTGATAGTATTCAAAGAATCTGTGTTTTCTTACATCGGGTGCAAAGATTGCTTTTTTTGTCCTTGCAACATGAGTCGCCACATAGCGTTCATCATCCACTGCTTGTACAGTAACGTAGTCCTCCTCAGGTTTGTCTGCCCAGAAACCAGTCATAGCCTTAAGTTCAAGCGTACGTTTTTCCGGTTCATAAAGTTGAATAGAACCAGTATCAAATCCCAGGACATCTACCAGGCCTGCAAGCACACGATAGCATATATCTGTAGTATCCTTGGTCCCGACTGCTGCTTCTGCGATAATAGAAAAAGCCTGCCGTTCACTCTTAATCTTTTCCTCTGAACGCTTGCGTTCGGTAATATCAGAAACAATCAAGTATATTTTTGAACCTACACCATTCTGTACAACCTCAGGATAACTATTATGCCTACACCACCGTATCTGACCATCTCCCCTGAGGATTCGGTATTCACATTCAAGATTGTCAGCTGAGCCTTTCTCGCGCTTTTCTTGAACGTCTAGTGCGAGCTGCTTGATATAATTTCTATCTTCTTTATGAATGAATTTATCAATAAACTCCTTTTCCTCCATATTTAATAATTCCTTTATGGAGACACCGAATATCTTCTCTGCGGCAGGATTAACATAGATATTGCGTTTTGAATTCTTGTCAAATATTAGTAACCCGTCGCGAAAGTTCTCTGCAAGTTGACGAAATCGTCCTTCCGATTCTCGTAATTGGGCGGTTAAAAGTTGATATTCCACGGCTTGTCCAATTACATCGGCTGCTACCTTTACAAAATTGTAATCCGGTTTACTCAATGAGTATGAAGCGAGAACAGCCAATGAACCAATGATCTCGCCTGAAGATTTTGAGAATGGAACTACAAGAAGCGATTTAGACCCTATTCTGTCCGCTACTTGCCGTCTAAAGATGCGCAAGGGACTCGCTTCCTCAACCATTGCTTCAAGTATCTGAATTATAGTAGTTTGTATTACTGGTTCATCAGGTTTGAAATCGAGTCCACAAACAGTAGGGTATCCGGTACGCATATTACGAGCGATTACGCTGTCTTCGTAAAGAGGAATCTTCCAATTGGTAAATGGTCTTTTTGCAAGCTTTTCCGCAAAGTCAAGTAGTTGATGTTCCACGTTATGCGCTTTAACAACAAGAAAACGTCCTTCATCCTCTAATAAACTCACACTTACATAAGCAGAGAAGACTTCTGAGATACAGTCAACTGCAAAGTTTATAGCCTGGTCTAATGAAGCTGCAGAATAGACCTGGCGTGTAAGAGTGGTAAGCACCGAACCTTGTCTTATCTTTTCAAAAAGAACTCCTTCAATTGAACCTCCATCTCTAACGAATGTATTATCAGTGTCTTGATTGATGTTATTAATAGACTTAGAAGTAGTATTACGGGTACGGCCCATTATCTTCTCCTATGATCATCCTGACCGTTTACTGATAAACATTCCGTAGCCTATAATAAACCACTTTTTAAATAAGTCAAGAGGTCGTCTTATCAAACCTAACGATGGAATAAAACCTGCGATTTGAGGTATAATAAAATATAAGGAGGTTAGTATGAAACCAAAAAAAAGAACGATAAGAGATCAAGCAGCTGAGAACCTAGAAATGGGCGTAATCGGAGCCTTGATCATTGTCATCGTGGCCTTTTTGTCATTGGGTAATGCATCTATCAAATCCTCTGTCCGGATGACTTCAAAAGCAACCCCTGTTGAGATACTTCCTCCTACCCGTGAAATATCAATACCGCAACCACCGCCTCCTGCCGCAGATTACGGTGTAATCAAGGAGGTAAGTAATCCAAAGGAAGCCGATACAGTAGCTTTTATTCCGGAGCCGTGGGAACCTGACAGTACTCGTATAAATGCTATCCTTGGACTTGATAACCTCGAGCTTCCTCCCCTTGACGCTACTTACCCGGTGCTCTTAACCAAGCTCGATATTAAGTATCCGGAGCGTTTATCAAGGGAGGGAATTGAAGGCGAAGTAGATGTTTGGATAGGACTGGACAAAGAAGGTCGAGTAATCGACGTTTGCGTAGCTCGATCATCAGGTTTCAGTGAATTCGACAGCCTTGCCGTAAAAGCGGTAAGAAAAGCCAGGTTCAGCCCGGCACTACAGAACGGCATACCCTTGCCGGTCAAAGTTATTATGCCGGTATCTTTTAAACTCGATTAAGGAGACCAACATGAAGTTCCTAGCAACTTTTCTTTTGCTCTTTTTGAGCACTTCGGGCGACAAAAACATAGTTCAAGGTATTGCAGGGAAGGTAAACATCCTGTCCAGCGTACAAGCCAGGAACCTACGTATCTATCCTTTAACCTATTCAGGAGGTGGAGCATCCTTTACGAGCTTCGCTTCTGCTCTGGATAAAGGATGGGTTGTAGTAAAGGAAAAGAACGAAGGCGAAGTCAATACCGTACTTGTAAAAAACAAAGGTAATACAACGGTATTCGTGATGGCGGGAGAGGTAGTTAAAGGCGCTAAACAGGACCGGATGATTGAAAACGACATGTTAATACCGCCGAACTCCGAATGGATCGAAGTTGCAGTCTACTGTACCGAACACGGTCGATGGCACGGAACGAGCAAGGAATTTGCCAAGGCGGATATAAACGTCTCGCCTTCGGTAAGAGCGAATGCTCGCAAGGCAAAGGATCAGTCAAAGGTATGGGAAGAAGTGGCGCAAAACCAGGAAGACGTGATGGGAGGTCAATCCTCAACCGGGGCCTTCCGCGATATCTACGAATCGAAGGATTACCAGAGCGACCGGGATGAGTACTATAAGAAATTCAAGAACTTGCCTGACCAGAACTCCGCGATAAAAGGGGTTTTGGTCTGTGTGGGAGACGACATCCTCTGCATCGATCTTTTTACCTCGAACGACCTACTTGAAGACCTGTGGCCAAAGCTTGTCGAAAGCTACATCGTGGAAGCTATGCGGTACAGCACCAAGGAAGAAGCAAGTGTAGTGACACTCACCGAGGCTAAACGCTTTCTTGATGCATACATAGAGGTCGACATCGAGGACGAGTATACGCCGGGCACAGGAGACCTTTACGAGATTGAAAGCCGGGATGCTGCAGGTTCTGCGCTGCTTTCGAAAGGAGTGGTTGTACATACCGACCTTTTCCCGGATTGATATTACCTTTTGTAGAGGGTTTAGGAGTTGGCCCTTACAGAAGGTCCCACCTGCACTTAAGACTCCACGTAGCTAGCATTGGAGCGCCGCTCAGGCGGCGCTCTCTGATTCGTGGCACGATTCTGGAAAAACGTATGCGCGATTGCGTCAGGGTTATATCCAACCCCTCAAAAATAAGTGGGACAAAAGCAGGACAAAAGACCCCCAAAAAGGGGACAAATTTAGCTGACGGCTGACGGCTTACGACAGACCTGATGAAGTTCGCAAAGCGAACTTCCAAAAATCCTTTCAGTCGTTCGTAATCGATAGGGGTTCCCGGACGGCTAGGGAACAGAAGTTCGGTGCAAAAGAAAACACCTCCCAATGAGATTGCTTCGGCTGGAAGCCTCGCAATGACTCTCCCCCATGGTGTGAGAAGTATTCTCCAGAGGAGGATTCAAGGAGATGAGATAGTTATCGTAGGAGTCGACCCTGAGGTCGACGCGTTATTGATTCCCCGTGAATACACCTCCCTCACCCGCTGCTTCGCAGCGACCTTCTGCTTCGCAGCGACCTCTCCCAAAGGGAGAGGTACATTATTCCCCTCCCTATCTGGGAGAAATTAATAGTGAGACCCACACCCTTCTCGAACCCTACCATTTACACATATATTCATCCGCCGATTCAATCAGATCGTCTTGACAATAGCTGAATGTTCGATACTATTTCATGTGGATAAAAGACTGGTCGGAAGAAACGATCCTTGTCCGTGCGGAAGCGGTAAGAAATTCAAGAGATGCTGCATGAGTAAGGCGTACGAAGGACCCGGAAAGGAAAAGACGTTGCACTCCAGAATACTCCGGGAGATTCAGGCTTTCTGCGATCAGTATTACCGGAGAAAACTTTCCGAAGCTGCCGATACGTTCTGGGGAGATTGTACGCCCGAAGAAGACTTGCCCGAAAGCCTCCACGAAACCGCTGAAATTAATTTCCGGGAATGGGTAGTCTATGACTGGATGGTGGATGAAGAAAAGGGGAAGCGGCTGATTGACCTGTACATCGAAAAAAACAATCGGTTAACCCCGGATGAGGATATGATATTGAACGTCATGAAGGATTCCCTGATAAGCCTTTATGAGGTACAGGAAGTCTTCCCTGAAAAGGGACTGCTCTTGAAGGACCTTGTTCTCGGAGGGGAATACGACGTAAAGGAAAAGCTCGCGACCAGAGAACTCAGGAAATGGGACATCTTCGCTTCAAGACTCCTTCATCTTGATGGGATATACATTATAAGCGGATGCACTTATCCTTATCCCAGAAGGCGGAAAGACTGGATGCTCGACTGCATAGGAAAAAACCTGAACGACGTAAACAAGCGCTCTAAGGTCAAGAACAAACGGGTCTTATTGAAAGAAATCAGTGAAGTATTCAATTATCTTTGGTGCGATCAGATCTTGCACCCGCCGGAGATGAATCTTTCGACGACCTCAGGCGAACCTGTGGTGTACTCAACGGCTGTATTCGAGGTTTTAGATTACGATAGGGTTTTTCAGGGACTTAAGTATATCAAAGGATTCAGGCAAGAAGGCAGAAACGAGTATCTCTGGTTGGATAGTCCTAAAGAGGACTCCTCAACCGTGCTCGGAAACCTTAGCCTCAAGGGAAAGGCGCTGACACTCGAGTGCATCTCGAAGGAACGGCTCGAGACGGGTAAACGCCTTTTGACCACACATCTAATGAAAGCGATCTCCCACAGGGGCGATACGTTCAAGGAGATGTCCGAGATAGCGCGAAACCTCGATGAGGTTGGGAGGGTAAAGAGTAAAAGAGAAATCCCCACCGAGATCGAGCGGAAGATATACGAAACCGAGATGCGCAAATACTCCGAGAAATGGCTGGAGATGGAAATACCGGCTTTAGACAACAAGACGCCCTTGGAAGCGATAAAGACCAAGAAAGGGAGAGAGCAGGTAAGGGAACTATTGAAGCTGATTGAGAATACCGAAGAAGCCCGCAAGCGAGACGGTGAACCTTTTTTCGATACAACCTATCTATGGAAGAGGCTCAATATAGACCCTGAAGAATGAACCATTAGTATAGCAACACCCTGGAAAGGTTATCCTTTGCTCTCATGAGCTGATATAGACCCTTGCCGTCAATCTGAGATTGCCTCGGTAAATCGAAGATTTCCCGCGACAACGCTTCCCTCGCCCGCCGGGATGAGGGCTGTAAGAAGCGCTTAAAGGGCGGGGTTCTTCAACCCCAGAGTAACCAGGACACTCTGGGCAAAGGGCGCAGGTAACCGCTGGTAGGATGGTTTTCCATTGGTTGACAAAAGATGTGAAGCCTACTATACTGCTTTATTGAAAAATAGACTCGATTCATGTGTGAAGCGACGGCAGTTTCGCCTTCCGACAGGAGCGAACGAAAACTTCTTTCGCCTGCAACCCTGCCTCAACTACGCTCCACACTTAAAGGTCAAGAACCGGACTTTTGTAAATAGCAACATTTGAAAATGACGATGAAGGAGCCATGCTTCAGCTTGGAAAAAATCATATAAAGCGGATGGCGGTTATCGGCAACTACTTGCCCCGACAATGCGGTATCGCCACTTTTACTACCGACTTGTGTGAGGCAATAGCTTGCGAACACAAGAAAGTTTCCTGTTTCGCCGTGGCGGTCAATGACACTGAAACCGGATATACCTACCCCCCGCGTGTCCGCTTTGAAGTTACCGAAGGCGATGTCGTATCCTATCGGCGTACCGCCGATTTTCTGAATATCAACAATGTGGACGTCATCTCCCTGCAGCACGAGTACGGTATTTACGGAGGTCTGGCAGGCAGCCATATTCTCGCTTTATTGCGCGAGCTGCGTATGCCCCTGGTAACCACTCTGCACACCGTTTTGCGCGAGCCTGACTCCAACCAACGCAAGGTGATGGAGGAATTGATTCGCCTGTCCGACAGGATGGTGGTCATGAGCGAGCACGCTTCTCAGTTCATGCATGAAGTCTACGATGCCCCCCTGGAAAAAATCGAAATAATTCCGCACGGGATTCCCGACATTGCATTCGTTGATCCGAACTTTTACAAGGATCAGTTCGGGGTCGAGGGAAAAATGGTCATACTCACCTTCGGCCTCATTTCCCCCAGCAAGGGTATCGAAAACGTTATCAAGGCCTTGCCTCGAATCCTCGAACGCTATCCCAACATCGTCTATATCGTGGTAGGGGCCACGCATCCCAATGTCCTGAAGCACGAGGGTGAATCGTATCGCCTATCCCTGGAGATCTTGGCAAAGGAGCACGGAGTGGAAAAAGCGATCATCTTTCATAACCGGTTCGTCAGCATTGAGGAACTCATCGAGTTCATTTCCGCGACCGATATATACGTTACCCCTTATATCAACCAGGCGCAAATAGTCTCCGGAACTTTGGCCTACGTGGTGGGCGCGGGAAAGCCCGTGATTTCAACTCCTTACTGGTACGCAGAAGAGCTTCTTGCAGATAACCGGGGAGCGCTCGTTGGATTCAATGAACCGGAGGCGATAGCCGACCAGGCGATTGAGCTTCTCGACAACGAGGTAAAACGGAACGCCATGCGCAAGCGCTGCTACCTCTACGGACGGGAAATGATCTGGCCGACGGTTGCTCAAAAATACATGCGCTGCTTCGAAAACGCCTACGAAGATCGAATGCGCAGTCAGCGCGGCGCCTTTGTGACCAAGACCTTGAGCGAACGACCGCCCGATCTGCCGCTCTTGAACTTGGGGCATTTATTTTCCATGACCGATGACACGGGTATGCTCCAGCATGCGGTTTCAGTCGTGCCGAATTATAAGGAAGGCTACACGACCGACGATAACGCCCGAGCGCTTATTTTGACCACGATGCTGGAGGAGATTACCCTGGATAAAATGCAAAAGGTAGATAAGCTTGCCATCCGCTATCTCGCTTTCCTCATGTACGCCTTTAATTCCGAACTCGGCCGGTTTCGCAATTTCCTTTCCTACGACCGCCGCTGGCTGGAAGAATGCGGTTCCGAAGACAGCCATGGCCGCTCGCTCTGGGCGTTAGGAATGGTCTTGGGGCGATCTAAGTCCCGGGAACTTCGCGACGTAGCCGGCCGAATGTTCAGCATCGCCTTGCCCGCGACATTGAAATTTACGAGCCCCCGCGCCTGGTCGTTTACCCTCATCGGCATCCACGAATACCTGCGGCGCTTCTCGGGTGATAGAGACGCCCAGAGTGTCGAAGAGGTACTTGCCGAAAAACTCATGGGCCTGTATCGCCGGAATGCCGCACCCGACTGGCAGTGGTTTGAAGACGTTCTGACCTACTCCAACGCCAAGATGTCTTATGCGTTGCTCTTGTGCGCCCAAAGGCTCGAACGGGGCGACATGAAGGAAGTGGCGCTGGCGACGCTGGAATGGCTCTCGAAGGTTCAACAATCGCCGGAAGGTTTTTTCGAGCCTGTCGGCTGCAACGGATTTTACAGACGCGGCGAAGAACGCGCTCTCTTTGACCAACAGCCCATCGAGGCCTTCGGAATGATTTTGGCCTGCCTCGAAACGTACCGGATCACGGGCGAGAACCGCTGGTACAAAGAAGCCGAGCGCGCCTTCGAGTGGTTTCTGGGCCGCAACGACGGGCGTCTGGGACTTTACGACCCGACCACCGGCGGCTGCTGCGACAGCCTGCATTCCGACAGGGTCAGTGAAAATCAGGGCGCGGAATCGACATTGGCCTTTCTGCTTTCTCTCGTCGAGATGCGCCAGGCAGAACACGTTCTCACAATCCCGACTCAGGAGTAAAACACGATGAACAACAAATCGGAAGAACTCTTTCACCGATCCCCCCAAAATCCTATCCTTTCCGCCCGCAATTGGCCCTATCCGGTCAACAGCGTCTTCAATCCCGGGGCAACGCTTCTGCCGGACGGCACGACGCTGCTCCTTTGCCGGGTCGAGGACCGCAGCGGGCGTTCCCACCTGTGCGCCGCCCGTTCCGCTAACGGCATCGACGGCTGGCAGGTAGATTCCAAACCCACCTTGCTGTCCGACCCGGAAAATTATCCGGAAGAGATCTGGGGTATCGAGGACCCGCGCATCACCTATGCGGCTGAACTGGAAAAATACGTAGTCATCTACACCTCCTATTCGCTTGGGGGCCCTGGTGTCTCGCTGGCTTTAACGAAAGATTTCCGCGAGTTCGAGCGCTTAGGCGTCGTCATGCTTCCTTCGGACAAGGACGCGGCGCTCCTTCCCAAGCGCATCGACGGCCATTGGGCATTGATCCACCGCCCGATGGACACGTTCGGGAACCACATCTGGATCGCCTATTCGCCCGACTTACAGCACTGGGGCAGGCACAAGCTTATCCTTAAGGCGCGGCGCGGCGCCTGGTGGGACGCGAACAAGATCGGCCTCTCCCCGCCTCTCATCGAGACCGCGCAGGGATGGCTCATGATTTACCACGGCGTGCGCGAGACCCCGAGCGGAAGCCTCTACCGGATTGGCCTTGCGCTCCTGGAACGAGAGCGACCGGAACGCTGCCTGCGCCGCAGCGACGTGTGGGCATTCGGACCCGAAGCCCCGTACGAACGCGAAGGCGACGTGCCGAACGTGGTCTTTTCGTGCGGCTACACCCTTGACCCCGACGGCAAGAATATCAATCTCTATTACGGCTGCGCCGACAGCTCGATTGCCCTGGCCACCGCGAATATCCAGAAGCTCCTCGACTGGTTGGAGAGGAACGGAACCCCGCCCGAGGAGTGCAACGAATAGAGACGCCGGAGTCAGCAATAGCGAAGGGATGGTTGGAGAAAAATAAAAAAGTAACTCCCTCACCCTCTGCTACGCAGCGACCTTTCCCAGAGGGAGAGGTTCATTATTCCCCTCTCCCTCCGGGATGAAGGTGCGCTTCAGGGAAGCGCCGGGTGAGGGGTTAAAAATTGCTTGAAGATGGATAGTCTGACCCAACAGCAATAAGGAATTCAATGATTCTCGGTAGCTCAATCTTGTATATACAGAAGTTGCGTTTTCGGTCTGAGGAAAATAAAATAGCAGCCAACCTCCCTTGTTCATCAAATACCGAAACAAATACGTAGCTATGGATTATCTGATTACATACAAATTTGACATCCAATTCTACCTGTATGGCACTCTCAAAGTTGTACAGTTCATCTACCCTATGCCAGTTTAAAAGTGTTACATCTTTTCCTTTGACAGGATAGGAATTAGCATTAATCTTAAGCTCTGCAATTCTGCCAGATAGTTTCTTAGCTTCTATGAGCTTTCTCACTGTGTAGAAAGAAATAAACACTTCCCTTTCGAAATCTACAAGAATCTTTTCCGCCGGGGACTTTCGTCTGCTCATCCTTCTAAGTTTTCTAGCCGACTTTAAGAGACTGTCTTTCCAGTAAGAAGATTCCCAAATCATACTTCTTTCCTTAGAAACTCGGAGTTCGTAGAGACCAACCTTAAGGTTGGTCCAAAACGAACTACAAAGTCAATTAGAGGAAAATAGGCTTAACGAATACTTTGAATACTTTCAAAACTTTTAACCTTTCAAGCACCGAACAATCAATAGATGAAGGAACAAAAAGCCTTTTAGTTGTTTTAAGTACTCTGCTCGGTTCGCCATTTTCTTCTACAACATTAGACCACGTCAATGCACAACCAGTAATTCTTTTACTTAGTTGAAATTCACCCTTTAGCGCCTCGCCGATCGTTTCCACAACATCTTGATTTCTAAGATCAATATTTCTTGGCAGATCGAGACAGACTAAACCTAAGGCATTTCTCGGTATTTGCCCCATGGCCTCTTCATAGTTGTTTTTAATTTTTCCGGCGAGTTGTTTCATATTATCAAAGGAATTCAAATCCTCGGTTTTCTTACATTCGACGAAAAGCTCATTTTCTATTCGAAGATCCGCTGTTCTACTAGTTGTTTCTCTTAGGAATTCTACCTTTGCATCTTCCAGGGCGAATAAACGAGCTATATAAAGAACATATGCTGATTTCCAAAATTGAGAAGAATCAATTAATCTTCTCGATTCTCTTAATCTGCTTGGCTCGAATCTCAAAGCCAGCAAGGCTGTTCCTATTCGCCAAATCCAAATAATAGCATCACTAATACTTTCTAGCTCATCCTGAGATAAAGGTGGGAGGTTTTCATCCGCTTGGTATTGTCGAGTGGACTCTCGGAACTCTTTTATGATATTCCAAAAACTAAAAAGAATATTATCTGGGTGTGTTTCCTTTTGAAACCATTCTTGTTTACCGCAATACTTTTTTATCTCATCCTCTATCGCGAACCAGCCTTGCTGCACTGTGTACATGAGATCAGGATATGGAGAAATCCCTTCGAAATCTCTGTTATTGTTATCAGGTAAATCTGGAAAAGAAAAGTCTGGGGGATTTTTCAAAACTATACCTCCTGAATAGCAATTTGAACCTTGTCAATTATAGAACCATGTTGTTCCTTGTCAAGCCCCTGCTTATCAAAAGCTTAATGTGTAAAGACTGTACTGCCAGACAAGGGGCTTAAGCCCCTTGTCCAAGGAGGCCGGACCCTTACTCACCTCCGTCGGAGGGACCTTTAGGGTAAATTTCCAAGGAGCCTCTCGAAACCTTCACCGCCCATTGAACCCCCAGGGCTATGAGCACGGTTAACCCGCCGGAAACGACGAGTATCGTCCCGCCTACGAACAGGATAGCCAGCTTGCTGGTAGGTTCCGGATCGACTACCGCGATTAAAATCAGAGCCAGTCCGAGGCCGGCAACCCTCAGACTGCCTGCTATTATCGCGATCTTCTTGAGCGTTGCCCCTCCCTTTTTGTGACTGGCTGATAGCAGCGCAATCGCCGTTCTCACATCTTCTTTGTTCAGCCCCCAACCGGCGTCGTCGGTTATCTTCACCGGCAGCTTTTCCTTATAGTAACGAATAGCCTTCGTGAGGAATTCCGGGTCGCTCGTTAGCAGTCCCTCCATGATTACCTCCAAATCTGGTTTCCGGTATCGCGGTGGAATGCCGTGTCCGGATTAATGTTAGCGATTCAAGCGTCCTAGTCAAGTCTCCCTTGCGGAAAAATTGATCCGCAAATACGGACGAGGGACTTAAGCCTCTCGCCAATCTGTGAGATATGTATACCTTTGTGACGAGAGTTTTATGAGGTTTACTTAAAGAACAAAAACCACGCCCCCAGGGCAATCCCCGCTAATACAAGGACCGAGGGCAGGAGCCACGCGTAGACCTTGAGCCAGGAGGCCTTGAAGTACTCACGGGAGAACGCAAGGCATAGGTGGGCCGGAGACAGGAGGCAGCCCATGAACCCGAACACGTAGGCCAGCATGATGAGGCCGGGCTCGGCGGATATAAAAGGCGCAAGGATAGGGAAAGAGGCCGCAACGTAGGCCTGGTTTAGGCCGATGAGGAGTCCGACGACGAAGGGCAGGAGTATCACCGGAAGCACGATGAAGGTCGATGAGGCGTTTTGCATTATCTGAGCCAGCCCGTCCAGAGCCGGACTCGAGGTCAGCATGTCCTTGAAGAACATGACCGCAACCAGCAAGGTAAGCACCTTCCAGTCAAACGATTTCAGGACTAGCTTGCCCACGGTCTTGACCGGGATTCGGTAGATAAAGAAGGAGGCGACCACCACCGCAAGCATGAGCAGGGAAACAGGAACCTTGAACGTCAAGTTGAGTGAACCGACAAGAATCATGATGATTATGACAGGGAACGTGCCGTAAAGGATGCCTTTGAGGGCCTCCCTCGTCTTACCCGGAGCGCGTAAAGGACGTTCCTTCCGGCGCTTGACAAAGGAAAAAAGAACCACGGAACCGACAAGGATGGCCGCAGGGGTCATGAACGACTGGTTGGCAAGGAAATGGCTGTAAGGGATTCCGAGGATCGCCATGCCTAAAAGGATAGGCGGGTAAAGGGGCCAGAAGTACTCCCACACGTGACGGAACCAGAAGTTGAGGTATGTCAGAAGGCCGGGAGAGATGTGGTGGGGTCTGGCCTGTTCCTCCACCATGGGTGCGGTAAGAAGAGCGCCTCCGGGCATGGGTAGAAGTCCAACGAACATCGGTGTCATCACCATCCCTACCCTGGAACCGCGTAAGAGGTACTCAGCGCCCCTGGAGAACCTGTCCAACCCTCCTACCTCGCGCATCACTTTCCCGAGCATACTGATGAGGTAAACCACGATCAAAAGGTTGATGGTATTCCAGTCCTTAATGCTTCCCAGGAAGACCTTGCCTATCTCTAAAGCAGGCATCGGGAAAAGGATGCCTATGAGTATCGCGCCTGCGGTGATTGCCGCGACCAGGGGCGCTCTTACCAGCATAAGGATCACAACGATACCGATAACTGCGGCAAGCTTTGGAATCATGAGTCGTGGATTATAGGCCTGGCGGTATGATCGTCAACAAGGCCTTCACAGCAACCTCTTAACAATCTACTTAACATGTTACGGTAATCAAAACGGCAGGAATATCTGGCGTTTCTTGGATTTCGGGTGCCTGCCCTGCAGCGGTTTGATGCCCCAGTATTGCTCGACCATACCAGGCGTGAGAAGGTCGTCCGGGTTCCCGTCCTCGACCAGCGCCCCATCTGAGAAGACGAGCATGCGTTTTGAGACGAGCGCCGCCTGATTCAGGTCGTGCGCCACGAGCACCACACCCATCCCCTCCTGGTTTAATTCATTTAACAGACCGAGCGCCTGATGCTGGTGCGCGAGGTCGAGATGATTGAGCGGCTCGTCAAGGAGGATAACGGACGGCTGTTGGACAAGGGAGCGGGCTACAACCGCCAGCTGCCTTTCGCCCGACGAGATGTGGTTTATGCCTTTGGATGCAAGGCCCTCGATCCCGAGACGCCTAAGGCTCGCGTGAACCAGATCGTAATCGGACGAATGATAACGCTCTAAAGGCTTTAGATAGGAGTGCCGACCCTGAAGCACGGTTTCTGTTACAGTGAAATCCCAGGCAAAGAAGCTTTCCTGCGGCACATAGGCAGTCCGCCTGGCAAGTTCCCTGCGGGAGTAGTCTCGAAGCGTCCGGTCATCGAGGAGGATTTCGCCTATTCGGGGTTCAAGCAGGCGGGCAAGGAGCTTAATAAACGTGCTCTTGCCAGCGCCGTTAGGGCCGACGACCGAGCAGAACTCCCGGCAGCCAACGGCTACGGACAGGTCTTCGAACAAGGGTTTCTGACCGTACGAAAAGGATACGTTCTTGACTTGAAAACCGGAGGCATTTGGGTGTATTGAGGAAGGAGTTGGTGTGTAACGGGTCATGTGGTTTTCCTTCGCATAAGATACAGGAACGCAGGGACGCCGACAAGGGTGGTGACAACTGAAAGCGGTAAGGTTACCGGAAAATAGATTGAGATTACCTTCAAGCCCAGGTCCGATGCAAGCAAGAGGACCGCTCCTGCAAGAAAGCTTGCCGGAAGAACCTTCGAGTGTCTTGGGCCGAAGATGAAGCGGACTGTATGAGGTACTATAAGGCCGACAAAGCTCACCGCACCCACGAACGACACGACAATCCCGACGAGGACAGCCGAGATAATGAACACCTCTACAGTGAGCTTTTGTGTATCCACGCCCAGGGATTCGGCTGCCTCGATGTTGGTGGATATGACGTCAAGGGAACGCCAGCGGAAGGTTAGCCAAATGCACCCAAGGATTGAGATAACGCCTCCGATGCCTAAAGCGAGCGTCTCAGGGGCGGACAGCCACTTACCGCTCACGTCACCCATCAGGAGGTATACCAGTCTCTGAAAGCCCTGGTCCCGGGCAAAGGCAATGAGTACGGTAATAAGCCCTGATCCGACAAAGCCCACTGCCACGCCTGAAAGGATCAACGAGAGGCGGGAGAACCTGCCTCGAATCCTTGCAAGTGCATAAACGAGGAAGAGGGCGCCAAGCGCGCCTGCGAATCCGAACAAGGAATGCCCGATAACTGAGGTCAGGCCGAGCGCCGTGGTCCATCCCAGCAGCACGGAAAGCGCCACCCCTACACCTGCACCTGAGGAAGTCCCGATTATATAAGGGTCAACCAGGGGATTCTGCAGAAGCCCCTGGAGCGCCGCGCCCACGACCGCAAGCACTCCGCCTGCGAATATTGCAAGGAGTATGCGGGTAAGGCGAATCGAAAGCAAGGGCTTGAAAGCCTCCCAGGTACAGGACTTCCCAGGGGATGCGCCAACCACGAGCGAAACCGCAATCAACCCCATGAGTGCCAAAGGCAGGATAATCCAGCCGAGCCTAGCGCGCATTATGGATTATCGAGGAAACTTGAGCAATTGCCGCGATCAATCTTGGGCCGGGTCTCTGGAGTTCGTCCAAGGGCAATGAATCGAATACCAGGTACGCTTTAACTGCAGGAAGATTAGACCACCCGATCCTTGCAGCGGCAGCAGCGCCAGGATAAAGGAACACGATGACTTGAGGGGAGCGGGATAAAACTTCCTCAGGGCTGATTACCGTATACCCTGAGGGATTGTCGGCAAAGATATTATAAAGCCCGATCCGCCTGAAGGCGTCGGTAAGAAATGAGCCGCTGCCGACGGTCATCAGAGGTTCGTTCGAGATTTCAATATAAACGGAAAGGGACTCTGCTGCCTGAATGCTTGAAAGCACCTGTCTCAGGCTATCGACTAATAACTTCCCTTTCTGATGCACTCCCAGGGTATCTGCAAGGGACTGGATCTGGGCGAACACTCCTTCGAGGTCCCCCGGATCAGGAAACATGGCAATCCTGAACCCTGCGTTTTTCAGATCCTGGGCCAACTGAGTCTGGGTCGGGGATGACAGCAGAATGATGTCAGGATTCAGGATAATCAATCGTTCCTGGTCGATCGAGATAAGGTCGCCGACATGCTCCTTTTGTGCCGCCTGAGGAGGATAGTCGCAATAATTGCTGACACCTATTAACCGGTCTTCTTCTTCAAGGGCATAGACAATCTCGGTAAGGCTGGGCATTAGCGAAATAACCTTGTGAGGGATTTTCTGATCGTTAATTGTTTTGCCGCGGGAACAGGAACCGACGCTAAATAAGCTAGCGCTTAAAACGAGGAACGAGAGGCCTAGTTTTGCAGTAATTTTCATAGATTTGCCCCCACTCCTTTTTCAGTTTGCGTTCCTCGAACCGGACCTCAAGGTACCATAAAGGCAGCCCGATTACCACCGTGGCAAGCATTGCCCATGGAGAAAAGAAAACCAGGGGCACGGCAAACATGATTAAAAACATCCCTATGTAGCGCGGATGACGACTGAATGCCCAGGGCCGGGATGCGAGAAGCTCCTTGGGTGTTTTGTTTCTTCTTATTGCAACGAGCGCCCAGATGCGTATTGCCACGCCCAGGGCAAAGATCAATAACCCCAGCATATTGAACACAGGATAGATAAGGTTTATCTTGGTGCCACCTAGCCAATCCCAGGGAGCCAGGCCTTGAAGCGCGTAAAAGTAGACGGCAAAGCCTGCCTTCAGCAAGGAGTTAAACTTCGGAACAAGGCTGGACTGGTAAAACTGAGCCTCGAAATAGAACTCTATACCCAGCCACAGAATCCATAAGATGAAGTAGATGACAGGTATCGCTGCCCTGGCCCCTGCCACGTCTGCAAAAAGATTCTTCGTGAAGTTGATAAGGTAAAGTACAACAAAGACCGTCCAGATGAGTCGTCCCCACCGGATCCGGCTCGATTTCTTTTCAGGGTTAAGCACCCCTGCTTGTGCACTCATGGCTCTTCCTCCATTCTGAACATTTCTCGGATAATCCTTGCCGAGGTTATCCCGGTAGGTCGAACAGCCCTAACGCTTCCGCTCAATGTCGAGAACGCAACGATGGCTCCGGTAACCCCTTCCGCTGAGTATACGTCAATCTCATCCGAACCCGAATCCTCCTCCAGATTCGATGAAGGAACGTACACGAATATCTCAGGTCTGGTTATCCGGCGCATGATGCCGAAGGTAATCTCCCCTGCGGGGATGTCCGCTGTAATAAAGGAATCCGGGAGAAAGACAACCGTGCCTGCGGGCAAAGCGATCGAGTATGAAAGCTTGGCAACAGCCACCTCGCACAGTCGGTTCAAGGAATCCGCGTCAATAGGTCCATCAATTTCAGCCAACACCACGTCGTCCAGGGTATCCTCGTACGCCTCCCACAATGCCAGCGGTGAAGTATCCCCCTGTCCCGGATTAAAGCCCTGCTCTTTCAGCTTGTATTCAAACCTGCTCAGGAAACGGGCATTCAAAATCTTATTCTCTCCCCCGCGCTTCAAAATATCAACGCCTGCAGTAACCGAATCTTCGAGTGAACCAAAGAAAAAGAAGAAATCCGACTGCAGCGCAAGAAACGTTGAGGTGACTTTAAGCATAGAATCCAAAGGTAAATAGGAATATCCTTCCAATTCATACTCTTCAAAGGGCCGGGCTGGTGCTGAAAACGCGAGCCTGTAAGGGCTGTGCTGGCGTATCATGTACCTGGAAAGCACGTGCTGTCCTGAATCGTCTGCAAGATCAAGTCCTACCAGAAAAAACTCCGCACGGTTTGAGATATCGTGCAACCTTCTTGATCCCACAAGCTGCCAGGTTGCCGGAGGGAAACATAAATCGCAGCCCAGGGATTCGAGCATGTATATCTCTTTCTGGCCGTCCCAGAATGCCATGCTCTCGTAATCGAAGCAATCAGTGTCGTCCACGATTACCAAGGGATCTTCATATTCATCGATTGCCGACTTTAATTCGGCCCATCCTGCATCATCACGAGGTAGATTTGAAATATAGAATATTACGAGACCTCCTCTTCCGGATTTAACGGCTCGGGAACAACCTGAGAAAAGCAAGGCTAGGAAAACAATCGGGTATAACAACCGCCTCATCGGTGATTATAAGAGTTCACTCAGCCCCTGTCAACACCCGTAACACCCGTAACACCCGTAACACGTCTCCTCCACCCTACCTTCACTTTTGATTTTTGCATTTTGATTTTTGACCGAAGGATGACGCTTGCGGAATAAATTTGAATTAGCACGAAGTGCGTGTCTCCTTCAGAAGCCGCAACCTCTCCCCGCAGTTCGTGTGACCTCTGTGGTTTTACTTATCCAACTAACCTTGAATGTGCTATCTTGCACGCCCGGTATTCTGGTTGTCGTGTCCGAACTTGGGCCACGCAGAAGCGGCCAGTTTATCGGATTGACCGGTAATTGCATACAACTTGTCTGCCCCGACGTAAAGGGTGCCGTCATCCCCGATTGCCGGCGAGAAGTGAATCTTACCCGCAACCTGATATTTCCAGATCAATTCACCATCGGCACTCAATGCGTAAACATAGTGATCCCATGAACCGATGTAAACCTTGCCGTCGGAACCTATAGCAGGTGTCGCCTTCACCCTTGCACCGGTCTGGAATTTCCATCTAAGACTTCCGTCTGAGGCTACTGCATATAAATTCCCGTCTAAAGAACCAACGTAGATGGAGCCGTCTGAGCCGATAGCCGGAGAAGATTCTATCTCACCGGTTGCAAATTTCCATTTCAGTTCACCGTTTGGACCCACGGCATAGAGATAGCCGTCAAGGGAACCGAAATAAATCGCACCGTCCGAACCAATAGCCGGGGAGGAAACTATCTTGCCGGCGGTCGTATATTTCCACATCAGGATTCCGTTCGAGGTAAGGGAATAAAGGTTGTGATCCTGGGAGCCAAAAAAAACTGATCCATCAGTGGATATTGCAGGTGAAGACGTAATAAAATCCCCAGTTCGATAACCCCATTTGAAATCACCATCGGAATTAATGGCATAGAGAGAGTCGCTGAGCGCTCCGAAATAGATTATCCCATTGGAGTTTATTGCAGGTGATGAAATGACCCACCCTCCCAGATCGTCGTAGTGCCATTTAAGCGTACCGTCAGGGTTTAAGGCGTAAAGATGGCCTTTCTTGGACGTAAAGTTGTCGTCAGAACCTACGTAGATGATTCCGTCTCCCCCGATAGAGGGTGTAGATTCCACATCACCCTCAGCCTTGAAGCTCCACTTCTCAGAACCGTCTGGGTTGAGTGCATATAGGCAAGAACCGCAACCAAAGTAGACAGTACCGTCTGATCCGATTGCAGCCGATGATGAAACCTCGCTTTCTTCCCCCTGGAACTGCCATATCGCTGCGTCTGAAAGCGCGGCATCGACAACGGTCGGTTTACCGCCGACATCAACCTCTTCTTCCCAGACCGCATAGCCGTCCAGAACCAGCCTGAGGCTGTGATAGCCCGGATCAATTTCTTCAAGGATGCAGTTCGTTTTTTCCGTTCTCAGGCTGTCATCCAAATAAACGGTTGCCCCTTGCGGGGTTGAATTAATCTCAATCGTACCCAAACCACCGCACCCCAGAAATCCAAGAACCAGCGCTACCATCCCAACTGACCACGCTTTTTTCATCTTTTTTTCCTCCTAGATCTGCAATTTGCTAAAAACTTTCAAATACTAGCGATTAAGATATCCATGTCAAGCTTCTTGACTGCAATTAGCTTTTTTTTATTCGCCATCAATCTCAGAGTGTGTCAGGGTTTCCCAACTCTCTTCGGCGAATATATGTAAAACCCGGCTTCAGTCAATCAGGAATATGCCCTAGATTATCCTGTCAGGCAAAGTACCTTACACACTAACATTTTAGACGAGGATAGATCGCGTAAGGATTCGTGTTTACTCTGATCCCGGGATAATGTCCCCCTCAACCCATATTACTATTCTCCGGCCCTTCCGGTGTTCTGGTTGTTACCGTGGTACTTGGGCCACGGGGAGTCGGCCAAGCCTTCCGATCCGGTCTTAAGGGCATGAAGCTCCCTTGAAGGAACGTAATCTAATACGCCGTACGGTATTCGATCAGAGGCAACGATATATACCGTACCGTCAGTTGATATCAAAGGTGCACCGTCGATACCATTATCCACTTTGTATCTCCATTTTTCACCCCCTTTCGAGTCAACGGCAATAAGGTGGTATTTGTTTCTTTCTCCTGAGGTGAAGTAAACAACCCCGTCTGAATCAATTGCCAAGCCGCCGGAAGCCCTCCTGCCTCCCTCGAATCGCCAGTTGAAGTACCCTCCCTTATCCGTACAGTATAGATATGTATCTGTTTTGTCTCCGAGTTCATCGGTTCCGATAAAGTACAGATTACCGTCAGGGCCAATAACGGGTGCCGAGACAATACGCGCGGTCATTGAAAACCGATTCGTCTCCTCTCCTTCTGATGATATTACCCGCATGTAAAGGCCTTCGTACCGCGATATGAATATCTTGCCGTCTTGATCAACAGCAGGAGGTAATGACAGATAGTCTTCGCATTCGTAAATCCACTTTATTTCACCTGATGGGGTTAAGGCATGAATGAATCCCTTAATAGTCCCGGACCAATCAGATGTGTAACAGTAGACAGTTCCATCCGGAGCAATAACACAATCCCCCGCAATATCGCTGCGTATCCATTTTATCGATCCGTCGGGATTTAAGGCGTGCAAAGTCGTATCTATTGTGCAGTAGATAGTACCGTCTTCACCCAGGGCAATCTCACCTATATAATCCGTCACCGGATAACGCCAGTCAAGGGTTCCACTTGGATCGATTGCATAGAGGTATCCTGGTTCTTCTTCATCTCCGTATTCAATATATGCAGTTCCTATATAAATCGTACCATCTGCAGCAACAGTTGGTGAGGTAACCATGGGCCTTTCGGTTTCATACGTCCACTCAAGCTCCCCGTCCGGGTTCAAGGCATAAAGTATCCCATATCCACCTTCACCCAGAAAACTTCCGACGACCATCCCAACGTATATGGTACCGTCGTGGCCGAGAGCCGGTGAAGCAATACCGTCCCCTGCAAACTCCTTGTAAACCCACTCCTTGTCGTAGCTGAACGAGCAAGATAAAACCAGAAGGAGTGTGCAATGTATCCCTGCCAAAAGAACCTTATTCGTGTTGGCCTCCTTTTTGATTCAATCCTATAGTAATGTTCAGACTGATTTTTGTCAAGCGTCTTGACTCCCCGCGACTTCGGTGTATTATGGGCAATGAAGCTTCGCAAAGGCGTAATACTTGCAGGGGGCATGGGCACGAGGTTGGCTCCACTGACCCAGGTTACTAACAAACACCTCCTGCCGATATACGACAAGCCGATGATCCTCTATCCTATCGAGAAAATGGTCGAAGCAGGCATAGAAGAGATACTCCTGGTTACGGGCGGCGAGTTTGCAGGGGATTTCCTGAAGTTCCTGGGCAACGGCATGTCCTGGGGGATCAAGAGATTACATTACACCTACCAGGAAGGTCACGGCGGGATTGCAGAAGCGCTCTCCCTGGCAAGGGACTTTTCCGCGGAAGAGCCGATGATAGTGATACTGGGCGACAACATATTCTCCGCTGCCCTCCTCCCATACATCAAGAAGTACGAGGAGATAGGCACGGGTGCGATGATCCTTCTCAAACAGGTAAAAGACGCACACCGATTCGGTGTAGCCTGCGTGCAGGGCAAGAACATAATCAAGATAGTGGAGAAACCTGCTAAGCCTGAATCCAACCTTGCCGTAACAGGCATATACTTCTACGACAAAAGGGTATTCGAGATCATCGACGGACTTTCCCCCTCCGCGCGCAACGAGTTCGAGATAACCGACGTTAACAACACTTATATCCGCTGGGCCCAGATGCGCTGGGCCAAATTGCCGGGCTGGTGGACCGATGCAGGCACGTTCGAGTCGCTTCACAGGGCGACCGAGTTGGTAAGGAAGGTCCGTACCCGTAGTATACCGCCCAAGAAACCAAACGGAAATGCTTAGTAAATTATATAAACCTTCATTTCCTACCCACCACACCTACTCAAATTTAAAATTTGATATTTGCAATTTGACCGCAGGACGACGTTTACGGAGTAGATATAAAATGATGATTTTATTCTCTGTGTCCTCTAGAGGCAACTTCGTCGGCTTCAATCGTTGTGACCTTTGGCCGCAACTCGTGTGATCTCTGTGGTTCATATTCTTACGGGGAAATTAGTTTGATACTCGTTCTAATTGACGGCCATTCGATTGCTTATCGCTCATACTTCGCGTTGATTCGAAACCCGCTGCGTGACACTAAAGGACGCAATACCTCGGCTGTCTTCGGTTTTTTGCAAGCCATGGATAAAATCGAGGCTAAGTATCCCACCGACCACATGGTTATCACCTTCGATGCGGGTGAAAAGGTATTCCGGCACGAAAAGTATGCCGATTACAAAAAGGACAGGCCCCCGATGCC
The DNA here is from genome assembly GCA_016934635.1 of Caldifarciminota bacterium. Classification (GTDB taxonomy): domain Bacteria; phylum Hydrothermota; class Tepidihabitantia; order B3-TA06; family B3-TA06; genus WJJO01. Next base: position 74,784 of record JAFGSK010000071.1, on the reverse strand, counting down.
CAGCGAGCTATCCTGGCAAGTGCCCATGATTGCGGAAATTGCGAAACTCGAGGGGCTTCCGGTACTTCTCAAGGAAGGCTTTGAAGCCGACGACATCCTGGCAACCCTGGTCGAGCGCTTCAAGGACAAATTCACGAGGATTGTGGTTGTCTCAGGGGATAAGGATCTGTTTCAGATGGTGGACAGCAAGGTTGTAGTCTACGATCCTTATAAGGACAAGGAGTACGATGTAGGCGAAGTGACGGAGAAATTAGGCGTCACACCTAAACAAGTTACGGATTATTTGGCGCTTACCGGAGATTCGATAGACGGGGTGCCCGGGGTTCCAGGGGTAGGCCCGAAAAGAGCAAGGGATTTCCTTGAGAAATACGGGGATCTGGAAACCGCCTTGAAAAAGGACGAGAAACTTGCCGAGCACCGCGAGATAGCCGAACTATCCTACGAACTGGTGCAGCTTCTCAAGGACGTCCCTATCAAGATCTCCGAAGATATCCTGCACAGAGCCGAGCCTGATGAAGCCGCACTCCAAAGCATCTATAAGGAACTCGGGTTCACCTCAAGGCTTTCAAGGATGGATCAGAAGCACAAAAAAGAAGTCCAGATTGCGACCGAGGGATTCAACCCCAGGAAAGGTGATCCTGTTTCGCTCTTGTTCGAGGAGAAGGACGAACAGCGCGATATGTTCGATAACGGAACCGGGTGGAAGCGTATCCTTGCATCGGACGGCTTTACCGTGGCGGAGATATCCGAACAACAAACGAGGAAATTGCTGGCGGACGAGGACTATCCCAAGATAATCTGGTCGGCCAAGCCGCTATTGAAATTGGGTTATGGAATTCATGGCAAGTTGTTTGATATTCGACTCTTAGCCTTTATGGAAAACTCCGATCTGTCTCTTCGCACTTTGGAAAGGGTGCTGGTCAACTCGGCGGGACGACCCATGACCGACAATGCCGACGCCTGCCTACAGATGCACGAGACAGCCGAACAATACCGAAAAGAACTTGAAAACACCGGCGCCTGGGACGTGTACGAAAACATGGAAGTTCCTTTGATTCCGGTACTTGCAAGGATGGAGGAACGCGGAGTCAGGCTGGATACAGAATATTTCGGCAAGCTTACCGACGAGTGGGAAGACGAGTTAAATCAGCTTGAAGCCGACATCCATGATCTTGCAGGCTCAGATTTCACCATAGGTTCACCAAAACAGTTGGGCAAGGTCCTTTTCGAAGACCTCGGCCTGAAACCGCGCAAGCGTACGAAAACCGGATACTCCACTGCCGCAGACGTGCTCGAGGCAATGCAGGACGAACACCCAATAATCCGCAAGGCGCTTCAATGGAGGGAGTTCTCGAAGCTTTTAAGCACGTACCTGCGTCCTTTGGTAACTTTAGTTGATGAGAATTCTCGGATACATACCAATTTCGACCAGACCGGCGCATCCACAGGAAGGCTCTCCACCTACGACCCTAATCTTCAGAATATCCCTATTCGAGGCGATCGCGGCCCCCTGGTGCGAAAAGGATTCGTCGCCTCGCCAGGACACAAGCTTATCTCGGCGGATTATTCCCAGATCGAGCTGCGCGTGCTGGCCCACATAGCAGAGGATACGGCGCTCTCGAACATCTTCCTGGAAGACCGGGACGTACATACAGAAACATCCATGCGTATATTCGGATTGAAAAAATCGGAGATTACCCGCGACCATAGACGAATAGCCAAGGTGGTCAACTACGGAATCCTTTACGGCATGGGACCCTACGGTTTCGCACGCAGGATGGGGGTTACGACCGAAGAAGCCTCGCTCTTTATCGAGCGCTACCTTTCATCTTTTCCACAGGTTTCTGCCTGGCGGGAAAGGATTATCGTAGAAGCGCGCGAAAAAGGCTACGTTTCCACCATCGCAGGCAGGATCCGCCGCACCCCGCCGGTCTCGGATCGGATGGACATTGCAGAACGAGCCACCATTAACGCCCCTATCCAGGGCTCCGCGGCGGATATAATCAAGAAAGCGATGATTAAAGTAGAATATGATCTGACCAAGGCTAAGATATTACCAGGCATGCTCTTACAGATCCACGACGAGCTCTTGTTCGAGATCCCTGATGCAAGGATAGAGGAAGCTAAGGAAATCATCAAAAAGGATATGGAAGATACCTACAAACTCTCCGTGCCCCTCAAGGTTGACGTGGGCGTCGGTTCAAACTGGGCCGAGGCGCATTAGGATTAGAAGATTGGAAGATTAAAAGATTTGAAGATTGGAAGATTACGAGATTGAAACACTGGGAGAATTATGCAAAGGATTTTATCCATAATCTCTGTGCGCTCTGTGTACTCTGTGGTTAAAACAACATGACCTGGCAGCCGCCCAAGACACCGTATTTGACCATTGACTGCATCATCCGGTATAAAGAAGGCATAGTTCTGGTTGAGCGCCGCTACCCGCCCAAAGGCTGGGCCTTGCCAGGAGGTTTCGTCGACGTTGGCGAGACCGTTGAGGACGCCGTGCGGCGCGAAATGTTTGAGGAGACTGGACTTACGCTCGCAAACTTAAAGCAGTTTCACGTATACTCGGACCCCGATCGTGACCCAAGAATGCACACGGTATCCATGGTTTTTACCGCAGACGGCGAGGGTGAATTAAAGGGCGGCAGCGATGCAAAAGTTGCGAAGGTGTTTAAGCTGGATGGGCTTCCTGAGGAGATTTGTTTTGACCATAGGAAGATAATTGAGGATTGCCTAGTGAATAAAGAAAACTTAAGTTCTTTCGCTAACATAAAAGGAATCATGAGGGAGATTGAAATTCACAAGCTGATTGAAGATGCCAAGGACGACTTCAATAAAAAATTCGCTGGAAGAAAGTGCGGAAAGTATTCCGGAGCTTTGACTGTCGAGTATATCAAAAGCGAATTGGAAAAACAAGGCATCAAAACTTCGCCGCGGGACGTATTCATCGAAGGTCTTGATATAGAAATCGACTTGATAATTCCTCGAAGAGGTGTGAAACCTAAATACGGACTTCTTTATCGACCTCAGGATATTCTAGCCGTGTTAGAAATTAAGAACTGGGGCTCGTTCGGCAAAAGGACAATAGAACCCCTCAAGCGTAATTTCCGAAAAATACATGATCTCAATGACAGGATATACTGCGCCTATATAACATTAACTGAGAGGGAAGGCTCTCCTCAAGCAATTACTTCTAGCAACTTGGGTTTCCCTGCATATACATTAACTCGGTCGGGAAGAAAATCCATTGTTACATCAACCGGGGAGTTGGGTAAGTTAATAGAAAAACTCCGGGAAATAGTCCAAGCCTCGTAGAAACTAGCCACTAAGTGTGCCTCAATAATCAAACGGCCTTTCCATACGAAACAGATTCTAATCTGTTCGATATTTGTCGGTCCATCTCTAATTTCAGGCGGGCTGACCTGACGCGAAGCGGATGCTGAAAGGCATCAACGTCAGCCCCTACGTTCTTCCTCTGTGCTCTCCGTGCACTCTGTGTTTCAATCCCCCTTGACTAATCCCCTTTTCCCCGTATAGTTTCACGCTGAACGAAACAAAGGAGGCGTTAGATGGCACCGTTCGGATTTACCTGGTTGACCTTTGCGGCATTCATTGTAACAGGACTATCGGTAGTCGCCGCCGTTCTGTGGGCCATATTCACCCGTAACACCCGTAACACCCGTAACACCCGCTCAAAAAAGGAAGACGAAGATGACTAAGCTGTTTTCAGATTCCAACGTGTACCTCGGCATCCTCATCCTCTACATAATCGGGATCATCCTCGTAGGCGTACTCGTAGGTCGTAAATCCAAGAAAGGGTCAGACTACTTCCTCGGCGGCCGCAGCATCGGCGCCTGGGCTACCGCGTTCTCGTTCGTTGCCGCCTACTTCTCCTCGGTCCTCATTATCGGAGGCGGCGGTTTCGGTTACAAGTTCGGTTTATCATCGATCTGGATAGGAGCAATCAACGTACTCGTGGGATGTTTCATGGCATGGGCAATCCTCGGCAGACCCGTTCGCCGCATGACCCAGCGCCTGGGCTCGATCACCGTTCCGGGCTTCTTTGCCGAACGCTTCGGCTCCCCTGCCTCAAGGCTCTTCTCAGCAGCGGTCATCATCATCTTTCTCATTATCTATAACGTAAGCGTGCTCAAGGGCATGGGCAATGCGCTCGAGGTTCTCCTTGGATGGCCTTACTGGGTCGCGGTTCTGGTTTCGGGCGCAATAATCCTTCTTTACGTTGCTGTCGGAGGCTATCTTGCAGTCGTGTGGACCAGCTTCGTGCAGGCCTGGGTCATGATATTCGGCTTGATATTCCTGACTATCTTTGCGCTTATTGCAATAGGCGGGTTATCCAACCTGACTGCATCGCTTTCAAAGGTAAGCATGGGGCTCGTGGATACGCCCGGCGAGTGGGGATGGGCAGGCCTCATAAGCATGTCCCTTATCCTGAGTTTCGGGGTCTGGGGAATGCCCCAGCTCATCATAAGGTTCTACTCTATAAAGAAGGCAAAGCTCCTGCGCATAGGCACCGTGCTCGCCACCTTAGGCGGGACAATAGCCCTTCTCCCCTATCTTAACGGCGCAATCGCGCGCGCGCTTTACCCCGAGGCGGAGCTGATTAAGCTTTACCCCAACGTCCCTGCAAATCTCATAGCTGACAGGGCCATACCCCATCTCGTGAAGGAAGTCTTGCCTTCCTGGGCTGGAGGCCTTCTCCTTGCAGGCGTAATAGCCGCCGGGATGAGCACTTTTGCCGCCATCCTGATCATTATCTCGTCGGCGGTTGTCCGGGACGTGGTCCAGAAATCAATAAAGGTCGAGATGTCCGAGAAGAAGGTCGTGATATGGGGTAGAATCGTAAGCCTTGGCGCAGGTCTTTTGTCCCTTCTCATCGCTCTCAGGCCGCCTGATCTGATCCTCGTAATAACGACCTTTGCCTGGGCAGTGATAGCATCCACCAATCTGTGGCCCATACTCTTCGGTGTTTACTGGAAACGAGCGTCCAGAGCAGGCGTTTTCGCATCGATGGTTTCAGGCGGAACCCTTGCATTGCTTTGGGAGATACTGCGTAAGGTCAACCTCGATCCCACCGAACTTCTCTGGAAGTTCCTTGCGTTGTTCAAGGCGGCACCTGAAAAACCGTTCTCGATCCACGGGTTCATTCCCGGGATGATAGTCGCGTTACTGGTCATAGTTTTGGTATCTATCTTCACCAAAAGGCCTGAACCCGCGCGATTAAAAAAGGCCTTCGGAAGCTGAAAGATGGCAAGTAATCTGGAATTTCTTGCATGTACACCTGAATCCTTGAATATTAATGGATTCAACACTAAAGCGAAAATCCCTTAGGGCTGTAAAGTTGTCGATATTCGGCATTCCATGGAGGAATTTTTTGACTTCCTCGGATTCATAAATAATCAACTTCACACCAAGGATATACCAAGACTTGAATCAATGCTAATGCCAGCAAACTTCAGTAGTATTGTCGGAGAATTCCTGAGTTCGAATATTCCAAGGCATAGCAAAACTATTGTTAAAAAACAAGTATCATAACGGAATCCGGATTTAATACCTGCTGGGAAATTCCCCAATGATGCTATTCAACATTCAAATCAAGGGATAGAAATCAAAGCTTCACGTTATAAGAGCGGTTGGCAAGGTCATAATCCTGAAGACACTTGGCTGTTGGTTTTTGTCTTTGATTCCAATCGCGCTTCAGATTCAGCTAATCAAATTCAGTATCTTATCAAGAGCATTTGTTTACATCGATTTGAATCTTTGCCTTGACATTGCACTAAGTCCAGTTAATATTATAGGTAATGCGTTTACTTTTTCTTTTTATGCTATTCTCTCAAACAGGACAGCCGGAGTACAGCTTCAGTCATATCCTGGCGCAAGGCGAGCGGGAAAACGGTGACTTCTTTGTAACGGCTTACGTTTCCATCCCTTACGCAAGCCTGCCTTTTAAGATCAAGGATTCGCTCTATCAAACCTCTTACCACATCATCCTTCAGCTGGTCGACAAAAAAATGAATATATACGGCGATGAATCCTTTGGTGAATTGAGTATAAAAGATCCGAGCCTGGCAATATCTCAAACTGCATCCGTGGAAGAAACCTTGGAGGTTGTACTTCCCAAAGGTCGCTACAACGGAAATCTAACCGTCAGTGTCCTGGGTGCTACCCGTCAGATGAAACGAGAATTCGAGATGGAGTTGTTTCACCGAACTTTGGGAAGCATCCGGTTAAAAAATAGCGCAGGAAAGATTCTTTTGAAACGTCCGTTCGACAATCGTGACACCTTGATGGTCTCAGTTTCAGTTTACGATCAAAATATCGATTCTCTACTCCTTAATATAGACAAAATTAAAACCTTTCCTTATCCCGAATCCCTATCGGACACGACTCATGAAGTAACATGGAAAGTCCCCCTTGAAGACTTCCTCACAGGTAAACACGAAGTTTTTATACAGTCCTTCCACAAAGGGAAAAAAACAGACCAACGCACCGCCTGGTTCAACGTCCAAATCCCTTTCAAATTCGATACTGAACGATACGAAGAATTGGTTGATAAGCTCATGTATATCACGACAATACAGGAACGTAACGATATGAAGTCAGTCCAACCTGAAGCAAGACAAGCCGCCTGGGACAGCTTTTGGACATCAAAAGACCCTACTCCTCAGACCGAATATAACGAGGAACTTGAATCCTACTTCGCCAAGATAGCTTACTGTGAAAAGAACTTCAGTTACGGTGACCGGGGGTACCTATCGGACAGGGCAAAGGTCTACATGGAACTGGGTCCTCCGGACGATGTTGAAGAGCACCCTTTTGAGATGAATACTTTCCCTTATGTAATATGGACTTACAACTTGAATAATCTCGAACTCGTCTTTGAGGATAAACACGGGTTTGGTGAGTACATCCTGGTATATCCACCAGGATTCCTTTCTTCATTGGGATGGGATTAATATGAGCGATACGCATTACCTTGTTGAATGTCATCCATTGATGAGGGTTGTGGCTACTGCGGCGATAGGGTTGGACTTTAAACCAGGAGACTGGGTTGTATTACGTTTTAAGGGATGCGAGGATGTTGGATGCGTAAGGGCTTTCACCGACGATCCTCAGGCAAAGGCCATAGCCATTCGAAAGGCAGGGGAAGTCGATCTAGCCGCACTTGAAGAAGTACGGAAATGGGAGCAAGAAGCCTTGAAAACATTCCTCGATGTTATTGAGAAATACGAGCTCCCGATGAAGGTAGTGAACGTACACGCCTGGGCGGATCGCCAGAAAGTGGCATTTTATTTTCTCACGGAACGGCGTTTGGATTTTCGCAAACTTCATAAGGAAATTAGCACCATACTGGGTTGCAGGGTCGTTATCAAGCAAATAGGTACCCGGGATCATGCAAGGCTCCTGGGTGGACTCGGACCGTGTGGGAGACAACTCTGCTGTTTTTCCTTCCTGTCTGAGATCCGACCGATCAGTCTGCGTACCGCACGTCAGCAGAATTTGTACGTAAATCCGGACAAGATCTCAGGTATGTGCGGACGCCTTCTATGCTGCCTGAGATTTGAAGATGAAAGCGGTCAACCTTCTATCATCTCGACCGAACACACACTTGCCTCAGAAGGAATACTAGAAGACGAGGATGGGTTAATCGAGGAAGAGCTCTGAGAACGCCCCAGTAAAAACTCGAGCTTCAAGGATTCGTGATTGTCGGAGATTATAACACCTTGTTCAAAAGCACGACCGCAATCGCCGCGATACCTTCCTTGCGTCCAACAAAACCCATGCCCTCTCCCCTCTTCGGCTTGATTGCAATATCGGACCCGCTGAGTTCGAGAATCTCCGCAATCCGTTCCCGCATCTTGTCCCGAAAGGGAACCAGGGGAGGCTCCTCAGCAAGAACGGTGCAATCGAGATTAACGACCCTGTACCCTTGGTTCTGAACGAGCGCAAACACTTTCGTTAAAAGCTCTGCGCTGTCGGCGTCCTCGTATGCCGGGTCCGTATCCGGAAACAGCTCCCCGATACTCGATAAGCCTGCAGCGCCTATCAAGGCGTCTGCGACGGCGTGAAGCAGAACGTCGGCGTCCGAATGACCCTCAAGACCTTTCTCGTACGGAATTTCCACGCCGCCGATGATCAGTTTACGACCTTTAACCAGCCTATGGGAATCGAAACCTAACCCTACGCGCATGAAGCATTTTACATGAGTGTTTAGCCCTGTCAAGCGCTAATACAGAACGGTTTTACCTTATCAAGATGACTTTTTGAACAGTGGTTATGGGACAGGATAGTTCTTTGATAAAATACACCCCAGCCTCATACCCTTCGCCCAATCTCGCTTCTCCAGAGGAACCTGCAATGTCAATCTCATCCACCTTCCTTCCTGCGGCATCGAAGACTGCGGCGTGGAAGCCTTCCTCTCAGGCCTCCTGAGTTTAGCATGTCTCTGTCACGCCAGCTGCTCAGGGGCAACCGTTTCAGCGTATTCACCACCGGAGGCGAATGCGAGGTCTCGATATTCGACGTAACAGGACGTAAGGTAACCAAACTCGAGGTGGAACAAGGAAAATTCGGCGCCACAGTGGAAACGCCGATCCAGTGCAATAACTGGTCTGCGGGCGTGTACTTCGTACGCGCAGTGCACGACGAAAGCGCCATCCGTACAGCCAAGGTAGTGCTCTTGAAGTAAAAGATCCAAGCAGGGAGGAGAACTAATCTCCTCCCTTTCTCCCATAAATTATTCCTCAGCTTGACAGAGGCCTGATTCTCTTTACACTACCGTATGCCAGCACTGACAAAATCAATCTACCTTGCCTGGAAAAAGCCAAAGCTTGATCAGCAGGTTTCATTTCTCGCCGGGTTCGATCGGGCCAAACGGATCCTACTCAGGCTTGCCGAAAATTCCCCATACACACTATTCTCCCTTTACACAGCCGCTACCTTAAAAAAAGACAAGAAGACACGCGAAATAACCGCCATTGCCCCTGCTCATGCCGAGATGTTGATCGAACCTTTACGCACGTTGTTCGACGAAGTCATTACCGTCGAAGCTACTCCAAGTTACGGGTCCAAGGCATTCAAGGCTCTCAGGGAACATCTAGATAAATCAAAATCGAAGTACGACGTATACTGCGATCTGGACCTGAATCCTCTTTCCGAGTTGGCCATCCTTTCAGGGGCCAGCATGAGAATGGCATACTACGATGATAAGCTTTATCCCTTCTTCAATATCCTTTTCCATCAATCCGGAACGACCAACCTTCACGAGCGGTCGGCTTTCGTAACCCGCCTGCTGGTGGATGAGGAAGAAATCGAAAAGACTATGCCCAAGCCGAAGATCGATCAGACTAGAGCCTCTGCCTGGCTCAAGCGACACGGCCTTCTGAGGGATAAATCCTTTGTCTTGACTTCGCTTCCCTTGGAAATAGAAACACTGCGGGGTATGCGGGTAATCCCGGCAAAGACCTGGGAAGACGAACCTTCCAATCTAATGGCGGCCCTGTTTACCTCTGCGGCTTTGTACGTCGGGAAAATGGATCGCGGTTTTGAGTTGTCTTACCTGGTCGGAACGCCTTCGATACTGGTTATACCGGAAAAAGAGGAAGGACCCGAGCTTCCGCCCTCTCCGTTCGTGAAGCAAGTCATTCGAACATCGAGTCCTTCCCCGACCGCTATTGAACAGGCCATTGCAGGTCCTTCTCGTTGATTTAAGAATCGAGGACAGATAGGGATAGGTGAATGACGTCACATTTTTATTTTTGAGACCAGGATAAGCCGTGAATGTCCGCAGGTTTCTTCAGATATATGCTGTAGCCGGATTATTGGTGTTGGCCGTCTTTTGGGCCTTCTATTCCCAACGTTTGCTAAAGAAACTTCAGCAAGAAACCTTGTTCCGGTCACGCCTTTATGCAAGTTACATCGAAGCCGCAGGTTTCCAGGAAGGCGGGATGCTTTTAGAAAATCTCCTTTTCGAAGAAGTCGTAAGCAAGATCGATTTCCCGGTAATCATCACCGATACCTCAGGCTCCCCGATAACCTTCCGTAATCTTCCGGAACAAGACACATCCACCGAATCGATACTTCAAGCGATAACTCAATTAGATAGACAGAGCAAACCGATACCAATTCGTGCGGAAATCCCCAAGATAGACTCTGTTACCGGAGACTCAGCCGGTCTGGATACTGTAACCCTCAATATCCTGCATTACGGCCTTCCTGAATCGTGGTCGATGCTGCAGTATTTCCCTCTTATTCAAACTACGTTTATTGCCCTGTTTATCGTACTGGGGTTCGTGTTCATCTTCTTTTCCGCACGCAGGGCACAGGACAGGCTCTGGGTCGCCCTTGCAAGAGAAGCGGCTCACCAACTAGGCACCCCCATATCATCCCTGCTGGGGTGGCATGAACTGATCCGGCCAAGAATCAAGAAGGATGCGGCAGCGGAAATTGATGAGGATTTGAATCGAATCAGGGATATACTCGACCGCTTTGCACGAATAGGAGACAGACCTCACCGCGAGCCGCACGAAATTAAACCCCTGATTCAGAGGACGATCGATTTTATGAAACACCGAGCCCCATCCCGTATCGAATTCAATGCCGAAACTTTACAGGATGCCCAGTTACTGATAGACCCTACCCTTATCTCGTGGGTGCTTGAAAACCTGATACGCAACGGTATCGATGCAATAGGTCGAAAATCCGGTACTATCACCGTAATCGGAGAAATATTGCCCAATAACAAATATTACGTAATTACCGTAATCGACACCGGAACTGGTGTATCGAGCAAACATATTCGAGACATCTTTCGTACCGGGTTCTCAACCAAAAAACACGGTTGGGGAATCGGACTTGCTCTCTCACGAAGAGTGATCCGACAACTTCATCACGGTAAACTCAAACTCAAAGCAACTCGACCCGGTCATACCGTTTTTTCAATAACTCTACCGATATGGCACGAATAGAACCCGGGGACTACGTCTTATTTCATTACTACCATCCTTCTCGACGAGGTCGTCTCACCTATCTGCGCCGCGTTCTGGAAAAGGGTGACTTTTGTTGCAAAAAAGGCAATATACCTTGGACAGATATACATAACCTCGAATATGGAGATGAAGTTGCTACACACCTGGGTGTTCGTTTTTTCATACTTCGTCCTTCACTTGCCGATCTGATGATCGGGGTGCGTCGTCTGACAACCATTGCTTATCCGAAGGATCTAGGCTACATCCTCTTACGAGCATCCATTGTGCCCGGGGTAAAGGTTGCCGAAGTCGGCTCAGGATCAGGGGCGTTAACCTTTGTACTGACACGGTACGTTCAGCCCCAAGGCCATGTCTATAGTTTTGAACGACGGCCTGAATTCCTCGAACTTGCCCAGAAGAATCTTGCCAAGCTTAACGCTTGCGAGGCTGTAACGTTTCAGTTGCGTGATGTAGCCGAGCATGGATACGGCATCCGGGATATAGATGTATGTATAGTTGATGTACCTGAGCCATGGACTATAGTTCCCCATGCAGCCCAATGTCTTGCGAAAGGTGGACGTTGGGTTTCAATTTCCCCTACAACAGAACAACTTCAAAAAACCCGTGAAGCTTTAGATACCCACGGCTTCACACGTTTTGAGGCAGAGGAAATTTTTCTGCGTGAGATGTTAATACGTCCTCAGGGATCAAGACCTTCTGAAAGGATGGTCTCTCATACCGTTTATGTTGTTTTTGCCGATTTGGCAAAACCCTACCCAAATACAGGAAAAGGAACGACTGAGGACCAAATGCTTGACAATTTGCCCGATGGAGATAAACTAACGTAGTAGAATACACGTAATTGATTAGGAGGAAAAATGAAGCGTTTGGTTGGTCTTTTAGGGATAGCGCTGGCATGTACGGTATTATCCGCCAAGGGAAGCCATCTATTGAACGGCGGCATCGTACATTACCGTGATCAGAGATTCGAGAGAGCTGATAGCCTTTTTCTTGAATCTATAAAACAGAAACTTGCCGTTACCGAGGCTACCTTCTGGCACGGAAAGGCAAGCGTTAGATTGGAGAATTACGTTGAAGGGGGCAGGGCTTTCCTTAAGGTCTTAGAGACAGGACCTGCGGGAGAGGAAATGATTAAGCTAGATCCAGAAGGTTCCCAGCTCGCTCAGATTACATTATACAACGGCGCCAACGAATTAATAAAAAACCGTGGGAACCCGGACACTGTAGTAATCTTCTTAAGGACAGCGCTCGAGTTAAAACCAGGAGTGGAAAGGAATCTTATCCTACTAGGCTACTTCTTCCTTGAGGAAGGTTTAATAGACTCTGCATTAAGCGTAGCCGCTGAGATTGAAGCCAATGATTCTTTGTCGCCCGATGCCCCGTATATGAAAGGACGAACTTTTCATACCGAAGCGTTAAGCCTGGATTCTACAGAACTAAGGGAAGCCAAGTATACCCAGGCCATGGATAACTATAATCTGGCAGTTGAAAGATACAATGATCAGCTAACCCAGCTTCAAGTTAATGTAGCCAAACCTCTGAAACTGGATGCGAATCAGATTCCCATTCTGTTAACAGCACTGGACAGCCTTCAACAAAGAGATCCTGAACCTACCCTGGAAGATAAGTTAGCCCTACTTTCCGAAAGGGTTAACCTCGACGAGCCCAAAGCGATGCAATTCCTTGACTGGCTTAAGGGATATAACGGAAAAAAGACCCAAATAGCAAACGTATACTATTACATTGGAAGGATATACCTTGAACAAAAGAAGGATTCCTTAGCTGACGTAATCTTCACCGAGGCAAACAAACTTAATCCCGGCAACCTCAACGTGTTATGGGATGGGAGTGTAGCCAAGTACAGGTTGAAGAAGTACGATGAAGCCATTATGGGCTTCCGCAAATACGATGAAAAAACTCCCGGAGAAGCAGACTATTTCTCTACCATATACCTGGGGCTATGCTACCTAGGGAAAGATCCTCCTGACTTTGAGGAAGCTCACAACCTTTTTACAAGGGCAAAAGAGATGGATCCTGAAAATCCTGAACCTTACTATTACCTGGCAGGTCTCTACGAAGAAAGAGCGAATTTCGATCAAGCTAACAAGGATAAGTGGGTCAAGGAGCACCAAAAGTGGTACGCTTTCTACAAAGAAAAAGACCAGGCGCAAAAAGAAGGAGGAAGTAGATGAAGAAACACATCCTGACTGCAGTAATTATCGTCCTGGCAGGAGTCCTTGCAACAATCATTATCATCCCCCTGGTCAAAATGTCCAAGCCTACGGAGGTAAAGGTACTGGTCGAGCATTCTGTTTCTTCACTGCCTGTATACTTCGCAAAATCATACGATTCATGGGCTCGAACCCCGGCTGACACCATCCAAAAAGGTGATGTTTTTACACGCAATGAGGTCAAGCTCGAGGTAACAGTAGAAGAAGAATTAAATCCAAGCAAAGCAATCGAAGCCCTGATCCAGGGGGAAGTCCAATTTGCCGTACTGCCTTGGCCTGATGTACTACTTTGGATGAGCGAACACCCAACCGACACTCTGCGATGTTTGCTCTCGGTTGAGTTCAGGGAAAGTCGACCGGTAGAAGGCCTTTTCCCGAAACAGGGTCTCAAGTTCAACAAGATAACCGATCTTGAGAACAAAAAAATAGGTGTAACCTCCGGTACTGAGTTTTCTTTTAAGGTCGCCCTTGCCGCACTGGGCATCGATCCTGCCGATGTAATTATCCAGGTATATCCTCCTCAGGAACTACTTTCCGCCCTTGAGTCTGGTGAGATGGACCTGGTTTTGGCAATTGAACCCTGCTTCACCCAGGCAAGAACACACATCAGCGAACCTTTTGCCGGAGGCGGGTTTCTGCCTAACTGGATCGGTTCACCATATCATTCTGCAGGGATATTTACGACCTCCAAGTACTATGCTGAAAACAAAACTGGCGTGATAAGAATGCATCTTGCTATGAAACAAGTAGTCCGGGAAATCGACCTAGCGGCTTCAGACTCTCTAGGGCTTTTTTTGGGAAGTGTATTAGGAATCGATGATCCACAGGTAACCACTCGTATCAAGATTCCGGAATACTTCCTGCCGCTTGCCATTAACCCTTATGATCTACAGGACCTTTCTGATCGTCTTGAGATATTCGGGGTTATCCAAACAAGCCCTAACCTTGATGAATTAGGTGTATTCTTTGAACAAAAAGACCTAGCTGAATAGTGAATGTCGGCCGTGCTAAGCGGGAGGTTGGCGGTCTCCTGGACTCGAAACCCGCCATACGCGAGGCTGAAGGACACCGTGAGATCAGGAAAGTGAGGATCACTGCAAGAGGAAGCAAGCAATGAAGATTGGGTCTTGGCTCGCAGCACACCGCCAACCCCGCCAGGTCCGGAAGGAAGCAACGGTACACGGACGTGATTACGGTGCCGAGAGTGCCTGGTTGGAGCCTGTTTGTTCTGACAGCCCTCGCGGACCTGAACGAAGGTGTCGCACGGCCGAAATTTTTTTATAGACTGTATCATCAGATATTATGGAACCTCGAACTTTCTCTTTGCGATACCGACCCCAAACCTTTCAGGAGTTGTTCGACCAAGAGCATATCAAACGTACACTGATCAATGCTATCGAACGGAACCGACTTGTTCACGCCTACCTTTTTGCAGGCCCAAGGGGCGTGGGGAAAACCACAACAGCTAGAATCCTTGCAAAAAGCCTTAACTGTGAACAAGGTCCCACACCAATACCTTGCAATAAATGTTCCTCCTGTCTGGATATTAAGGCTTCCAATAGCCTTGACGTACTTGAGATTGACGGCGCTTCAACCAGAGGCATAGAGCACATTCGAGAATTACGGGATAGTATTCGATATCGACCGACATCAGGTCGTTATCGAATCTACATTATCGACGAAGTGCATATGTTAACAGATGCTGCATTCAACGCCTTACTTAAGACACTTGAAGAACCGCCTGGCCACGTTATCTTTATCTTTGCAACCACCGAACCCCTCAAGGTACCACCTACAATCCTTTCTCGCTGCCAGCGTTTCGATTTCAAACGTATTCCTCTAGACATTATCGCAGAACGCCTCCAGATGATTATTAAAAAAGAAAAGCTCGATGTCGAAACCGATGCAGTGAAACTCATCACAAACATCGCTGACGGAAGTCTGCGTGATGCGGAAAGCGTGTTGGAACAGATAATTACCTTTAAGCAAGGTAATGTTACCGCTTTCGACATAACCGAACTTTTAGGTATAGTTCCAGAAGACCGTTTCTGTAATTTTCTTGCCCTTATTGGTGAAGGAAAAGAACAGGAACTACTCGAGTTTTTAGAAGGGGTTTTCCGCGAAGGATACGATTCAGCTGAGTTCTACTTCGGTTTCATAGGTTACCTGAGAGCGCTCCTCTTCACAAGTCTCGGTATGAAAGCTGAAACATTCTCTTTCTCAGAATCTGTACTCAGTCATGCTGAGGGTTATGGACCAAAGAAACTTGCAGAAATACTCAAAGTATTTCTTAAATCCGAAGAGGCCTTTAAACGCAGCCACCAGAAGGTGATTTTCATAGAAACCCTTGCCCTTTCATTGTTGGATATGCTGTCCGAACCAGTTTCCTTAAAAAAAACGCCTACTCCAGTTGACGTACCTTCATCCTCCCCTGTAAAACGAATAAAACCCGAGCCAACATCTACCGAAGATGAAATCAATCCATCTGCACACAGCGCCGTTGACGAGCCACCAACTTCCTTAAATAAATCGACCCGACCGGACGAACAAATTGAAAAACAGGAAATCACAACCTATTCAACCCTTTCTGTATCTGAGATATGGAGTCAATTCCTTACTCATATTACCAAGGAACAATCGTTTGTGAGTTTTGCTCTTAAGGACTCAATCGTAGCAGAAGATAAAGAGGATAACCTGATGATATTGCTTCCCGGTAATGCCCAACATCAAATAACACTTCTTGAAGAAAATCGGGCAGAGCTTGAGCGTAGATTAACAGCCTTTGCAGGAAAATGTCTTAAGCTTGAATTCAAACTCTCCGCAAAAGAAAAAAACTCTCACAATAAAATGAAGTCCGGTTCAACCGTTGAAGATGTTCTCGACATATTCAAAGGAGAGATAGTGAGATGAAGCAGGCTGATTTAGTTAAGAAAGCCCAAGAGATTCAGGCCAAGATGTCAGAAATCATGGCACAGGCTAAAGGCGAGGCTACCGCCGGAGGAGGGATGGTCACTGCAGTCTCAAACGGCAACGGTACGATCCTGGAACTTAAGATTGAGAAAGAAGTCATCGATCCGCAAGACAAATCTATGCTAGAGGATCTTATTATAGCCGCGGTAAACGAGGCGCGTCGGAAGGCACAGGAGAGTGCACGCGTCGAAGCACAAAAGATCATAGGCATTCCTATCCCTGGACTTTTTTAGGAAAATATGTCCCAGGCTTTGGCTCGTTTGATAGAACGATTGAGTGAGCTTCCCGGTATCGGAATAAAGAGTGCCGAAAGAATCGCACGTCACATCCTAAAATCCTCGCCTGATGATATACGCAAGTTGACCGACACTATCCTCGAAGCCTGCCAAAGGGTTCACGCTTGTAAGCGCTGCGGTAACCTTACCGAAGAAGAACTCTGCTCAATATGCAGTAATCCTGCGAGGCTTAAGACCGAAATCTGTGTGGTTGAAGAAGCCTTTGATATTCCCATAATCGAACGAGCCGGCGTATTCAAAGGAGTCTATCATGTCCTGGGTGGTGTCCTTTCCCCTCTCCAAGACGTATCTGCTGACAAGTTACGAATCGGGGATTTACTTGACCGGGTTGATAGGGAAGAAATCCATGAGATTATTCTTGCCACTTCCGCAACAACCGAAGGTGAAGCAACCGCTCACTACATCGCCAGGCAATTAAGAGGAAAAGGGATTCGGGTTACAAGAATTGCACGCGGTATACCTGTGGGTACCGACCTCGGACTTGCAGACGAAGTAACCATCAGTAAAGCCCTTAAAGGACGCGAAGATCTGAACAGTGGAGCCCAAGATTGAGATTCGGCTTCCACATAAGTATAGCCGAAGGTCTGGAAAACGTCGTAACTCAGGCTAAAGAGCTGGGGTGCGAAGCCGTCCAGATATTTACCGGCTCAAACAAACGTTGGTCCCGTCCCGCACTCGATCACGATACGGTGAGAAGATTTTGCCTTTCAGTTAAAAAGGCGCGTCTATCACCCTTGATCGTTCATCTTTTTTATCTACCTAACCTTGCCTCGCCCGATCCTGAACTGCTTATCCGATCAAGACAAGCCTTGTTCTCAGAGATTGAACGCTCGAATCTCTTGGGTGCGGATTTTCTGGTCTTCCACCCCGGGGCTTTCAAGGAATCTAGTCTCGAACAAGGTATTGCAAGAGTAATTCATTCGCTTAATCTTGCCCTTTCGACTAAAGAAGAAACCAAGCTCAAATTGCTTATTGAAAACACATCAGGTGGAGGAACAAAGATAGGTTCACGATTCGAAGAACTTACCGAGATTATAGAAGGTGTAGAAAAAAAGGATTCTGTGGGTGTTTGCCTTGATATTGCCCATGCCTTTCAAGCAGGTTACCCTTTACATACCGAGAATGGGTTCACTAAAACCCTCAGTAAATTTGATAAGCTATTAGGCCTCACTCGACTGCATCTCGTTCACCTGAACGACTCCAAGACCCCTCTGGGCAGCCGCAACGACCGACACTACCACATAGGCGAAGGTGAGATAGGTCTGGAGGCCTTTCGCCGCATAATAAATCATCCTATGCTTTCTCACCTCCCTGCTATAATGGAAACGCCAACCTCCTTAGAAGACGATTTGAGGAATATGGCTACGGTAAAACACCTGCGCGATAAATATGATTGAACTCAAAGACGTAGCCATCCTGATCCCTGCCTATGAGGCGGCGGACACCCTGGGCAAGGTCCTAGGCGACTGGCTCAGCTTCGGTGCGGTTCCCGAACAAATCTGGGTCGTTGACGACGGTTCTCCGGACGCAACTGGGGAAGTTGCACGAAGAATGAAGGTAAACGTTCTCACTCACCGGAGAAACCTAGGGAAAGGCGCCGCTCACAAGACAGGATTTAAAGCCATCCTTAAATCAGGTTTCGGATGGGTAATGACGATGGATGCCGATACCCAGCACGACGTCAGGGAAGCCCAGCGGTTTCTCAATCTTGACCCTTCTCGATTTGACGTAGCTATCGGTACGCGTAGGCACGATATGGCAGGAATGCCCCCTGATCGCTGGTTTGTCAACAGATTAACCTCGATGGTGCTTTCCGTGTTCGGAGGACGGAAACCGGTAACCGATTCCCAGTGCGGATTTAGATTGATCTCAGCAAAGGCGCTCGGCAAGATTCCGCTTAGAACCAACCACTTCGACACCGAATCGGAGTTGGTGGCCCGCGCCCTTCATGCAGGCATCCGGGTAACCGAGGTTCCTATAACCACCCTTTACACCTCTCCCCGCTCCCACATAAACCCTTTACTTGATACCTTAAGGTTCATCCGTCTCTGCTTCCGTTACCTCATGTGGATGTAGCCGAATCAGTCTGAGCGGGGTTTTGCCTGCTGTGTAACCTCAACAATTGCATCTAGCTTTTCGATAATCTCGGGATCGATTTTATCTTTCGGAACTAACTTCGCCAAGATATGGTAATCGGACTTTCTAAGCAGATTCGGAAGCCCTAACCGTTCAAAGTACTTTTCAAATAACGGATCGAGAAAATCGTCGGTTGCCTTTGTATTAAACCACCATTGGTGAGTTTTATCCCTCAAGGCTACCGGAGGTACAAAATCAGTAACAAGCTCCTGCATAATCGTCTCACGTTTACTCGCTTCGGCTTGCCCAAAAAGATCGTTGGGTAAATCCTGTCGAGCATATGCGATTAAAACCTCCTCCATACACAGATAATTCTCTAACTCCCTCCGTTTCCATTGGAAACCAACCGCACCTAAATCATCTGGCAATGTACGATCAAGGCGGTCAAAAACAACAATCCCGACCAAGTCAGTTTTAGCTTCTCTTAAACCCCAGAAATGCCTTCTTACCTCATCCGGATTATTGCCTACATATTTAAAGAAGGGACGTTCGAGACACTCAGACGCCTTATGCCCAAGCGTTTCTGCAAACGCTTTCAGTATCGCTAAATCGGTTGCCCCCTCAAGATACAGAACCCATCCCATTTGTTCAGCGAGATAATACTGATCGAAACCTATCTCCTTGAGTGCCTTCATAACCTGACTTCCCCTGTCATCAATACGATGAGGTTTACCTACGAAGGCAACAACTATATCCTTATCGGCAGCCTCCTGAAGAACCACTTCTGAGTGACTAGCGGCAATGATTTGGGATCCTTGCTTCTTGGCTATATCGGATATTAACTGATAAGTCTGCCTTTGTCTAAGAACCTCAAGGTGAGCATCAGGCTCGTCCAGGAGAATTACCGCTCCTGGGTTGGCATATAAGTACGTAAGTAAAAGAAGGGTTTGCAGAAATCCTGTTCCTTGAGAGGACAAATCCAACTCTACACCATCTTCCCCATAAGCCAAGGTTATTTCACCACGTACTTCATCATATTTAGGCGGAAGAAGGGAAACAAAAAATAACTCCTTGATTTTGGCCTTCACTTCTTCCCATTTCTCATTTGGGGACTCCTCAAATATCTGATAACAAACGTTGCGTAAAACCTGAGCTGTTTGACCTTCGCCGTTGAGGACGTTAACACGTCCCAGTTCCCACTTAGGTTCCACCGCAGCTAGGCCTGACATAGGAGGAAGAAATGCTACCTTTACTTTTGAGGCCTCTTGAGGAACCTGCATCCTTTTACTTCCGCCATCGTTAAGACGAAGCGGACGGCAATAGAATGACTCCGGGTTGGCGTAATAGAACTCAAAACCACAACTCCACTGGACACCTCAGGCCACGCCGTCAACGATTATATCTATAAATACAGGTTTAGTCATGCCCCTCACATGCAGGTTGTGCCAAATCAGATTGGCATTAGGGATAGGTATTTGTATCAAATCCTTACGGTTGAGGGTAACTCCCGGGCGTTTTTCTGGAGAAGTTACGCTTTTCTTTCCAATCCACTGCTGAACCCCAATACTCCACAAAGCCAAAGCCTGCAAAGCTGAAGTTTTCCCTGAGTTGTTAGGCCCAATAAAAACAACTGCCTCACCCAATTCGATATCGACATCTTTCAAACCTTTGAAATTCTTTATTAGGATGCGTGTCAACATGCCATCATTTCTCCTTAATCATTCTATCTATTAATCTGGGAATGTCAATAAAAACATCTTAGAGTCGAAGACTATTCTACAATTCATCGATCATTTCCTCAACAATAAGTCCTTATGCTCCTGATTCTTTAACTGCACCAATTGCAGTCAACGGAAATACACCGCCCTTTTCAACAAGAGTTTCATAGCCTACACCGTGGGTTTAGTAATTAAGAGGTGCTTGACTAACCCGCCGGTTCGAATAAACTTCAACTGGAATGGTTCAACTATTATACTTGCTGACCATTTCACTTGCGACATTGGTCGTAGAGGGAAAGGTTATGGATTGGAAAACAGGCAGACCCTTGTCTGAAGCGTCAATAGAAGTTTTAGGTACAGACCTTGGAACCGCTTCAGACTCATGGGGACGGTTTCATCTTTCAGGGCTCGAAGCAGGTGAAATTACGCTGGTTGCATCACACCTCGGTTACAAACCGGACACCCTGACATTCAGGCTGTTCGATAAATCAAGGACGGACCTGGTTTTCCACTTGATGACCGAGGTAGTGAAGGTGGAAGGCGTCGATGTACACCCCCCTCCCTCTCCTTCAGATCAAATAGAGCCTCAGGCGTCCTTCGATTTAACTGAATTGCGCGAGCTGCCGGCCAACTTCGGTGACGATATACTGCGCAGCCTGCCCGGTTTGCCTGGCGTCGGGATGTCGGGCAATCTGTGGGCAGGTCCGCCTGTGATTCGCGGCGGGGACACCGATGAAAACCCTGTCTTTTATGACGGCGTCGAACTTCCCTGGGCATGGCATCTTGCCGGTTTCAATTCCATCATCAATTCCGATTTCACAGACTCGGTCGCCCTATGTGCAAGCTCGATCCCGATTCGCTATGATGCCCTATCTGCGGTTACGTTAATTACTCCTCACGAAGTCAGACAACCGGGCGGACGTTTCGCCTACGACGCTATCGGGATGCGTTGTGCTGCCTGGACACCTGTAGGCAAACGAACGGATGTTGCTGGTTCCTTGCGAAAATCGACCTACTACATCTTCTTCGGACCCCTGGGAAACCAGTCTCTTTCCACCTTCTACGATCTTGCGGCTAACTTCGGATACAACATCGCCCAAACCGACCGGATACAAATCAATCTCTTTGATGCCAAAGACGATTACGGCAACGATTATCAAGAAAGAACCTCGCTTGTGAAGTTGGAATTCTCTCACCTGGGAAGATTGAGGTTTTCTGCAGACGTAAACTATATCCTTCATTATCTTTCATACGGGGGTTCGTTCTTCTCACCGGAGATAGAATACTATCATGGGGCGTTTTCAGGCCGTGCCGAATTCTCCTGGCGTCCTTCTGATTGGTTCGAGTTCCAGACAGGAGAGACGATGGGTGTTGAAAGAACCAGTTATTGTGAGGATTCCTTGAATTCCACGACCTACGCCCTGATAGCCTCAGAACCCCTGCCTGGTCTGGTTCTCGCGGCCGGTGTCCGTTACGGCCGTATATCCTGGACCCATGGCTGGCGGCTTGCGCCTCGTATCACTGTAAGCTACTCCCCCTTCAGATTCTTTACAGTCAGTGCTGCATATCGTGATTCCTACCAACATCCCTTTCGAACCCTGCGCAGCTCTTTCTATGACTGGCCGATGAAGGAGATCTTTTCATCCCCGATTGAGAAGCTTTACCCTCACGAAATCGTACTCGAACCCAAAAGAGTGAAGCATTACTCCCTTTCCATCAAGCTTCACTTCGATTCTTTCTTCGTGTTCAAGACCGACTTGTACCATCGGGATTTTTTCAGCTTACCCCTTCTTGGGAACGACTCTTCATGGACATCGGAGGGATACGGTTTCGGCAGAGGAATCGAGCTTACGACTTACATCCAAACAGCGCAAGGCTTTTGGGGCGAGATGAATTACACCCTTGCCGAGACCAAACGCATGGAATCAGAACTCTCTCAACTTGCCTGGGGCGATTACGATCAAAGGCATTCATTAAACCTTCGGTTTGGGTACCGTTTCAAGAAGGATCTATTTGTAACTGCAGCCTTCAAGTTAGCCACCGGACGGCCGTATACTCCGGTAATCATCGATTCGAGCGGTTCTCCTTTATGGGGTGAGCCTAATTCAGCCCGCGCTCCTTTGTATCACCGCCTGGACATACGTATAGAAAAGAGATCACCTGATCGCCCCCTGTGTCCTTATTTCTACATCGAGATCGTTAATCTCCTGAACACCCAAGGATTTTATTGGATCGAGGAATACATAGATCCTTCAGGGGCCATAGTCCAAAGTTACTACGGCCAGGTTCCTTTTCTTCCCATAATAGGAATCGGCGGATCGTTTTAATTCGACCTCTTTTATTGACTCACGTAAAAAAGCCGCCCCATCGGGGCGGCTTTTCTCTTTTGGTTTAAAGCTTTCGTTACTTAACGAGTACCGCCTTGCGTATCAGATTAACCGAAGGCGATCTGAACCTGACGAAGTATACTCCGTTAGGCAGTTCGCTTCTCGCTAGTGAGAAATCATGGTAACCTGCATCCAGAATGCCTTCATGTAAGGTTAGTATTCGACGACCCACGGCATCCACTATGTAGAGATCTCCTGCCGTTGCAGTCGGCAGAGATAACATCACGGTATTGGAGCTTATCCGTAGGTCCAGAGTAAGGGGAAGTATCCTGCCCTCGGTGACACCGGGAGGGCTGTCTGTAGCGAATATCGAATCCACGAGGACATCATTCTCCGGAACTGAGTCGTCTGCAAGCTCCGTCTCAACCTGTATATGATACCAGACATTATTGTAACCGCTGATTGCAGTCCATGTAGGAGGGCTAAAAGTCACCTGTGTTTCCTGGTCGACGTTTAAGGCTCCTGTGTATGCCTTGCCGATGTATACATCGTCTGTTCCCAGCTTGATCTTGCACGATACCGAACAGGCGGATACCGAGTTTCCCTGGTTGAGAATGGTTGCCCGAACCGAATATGTGGAGTCAGGGAATACCCTGCCAGGAGGATTATCGATTGATACCGGAAGCATATCCTTGAGGATCTTGGTGGCGTACTTGAGATACCCGTTGTCGATATCGTAGTATGCGATGTGCGGAAACGCCATAACTCCTTTGAAGCTCAGGTCGATTGAAGAGTATGCGCCGACGTTTGCGGAATTATCCACGACCTCCGAATTCCAACCCAGATAATCGTCGGTATAGGCATACTTGAGAAACCCGTTGTTCGCATCGTAATAGCTGGCGTGAGATGATCCCAGAACCTGTGAACCGAACAAACCCGTTCCCGGTGTATTTTCAACAACTCCGAGAGCCCATGAATCGCTCACGGAATTGTATCTTGCATACTTCATATACTGGTTGGTAAAGTCGTAGTAGCTTATATAGGGCAGGTTGTTCGATGCAGGACCGATCTCGATATCGGGCCAGATACCTAACGTGTCACCTACCCGATACTCCACCGTATCGATTATCCAGGTACCGGTAATGAGCTTGGCGTGTTTCAAAAAAACGGTGCCTATAGTATCGTTTTCGATGTAGTAGGCTACGTGGGGGTTACCCATATCGTCAAGGGCAATTGACGTCGAGGAAAAAGGCATAACCGGTCCGGAGAAATCGATAGTATCTATGAGCCATCCGCCGCTGCCGTCAGGGGTGCTGTAAAGTACGAGCATAGAATCGACATTGTAGTATGCGATGTGTGCGTTATCATCTTCGTCGACAATAATAGATGAACCAAGACCGACGAAATCGGTTGGATCGGGATCAGGGATACCGATCGTCCAGGAACCGTTTGCATTCAACCTGGCCCATTTGAGGTGACCGTTATAGGCATCGAAGTATGCTATATGGGGTCTGTCGGTAGCAGGGCTTATCGCAAGACCACAGAACATACCGACCTGGCCGTCGCCGTTATTATCGTCAACTACCTGAGTAATCCAGTTCGTACCGTTGTAATGGGCATATCTGAGTTCACCGTCTACCTGGGGCATCATTAATGTTGAGATTCTCGGAGAACCGCCCAGGGTGTAAAGGTAGGCGATGTGGGGCAGATTGTTGGAATCGATCCCTAAAGATGCGAACATTCCAGAATTGAAGTTCGAATCCACGACTTCCACTTGCCAAACTTGCCCGAAGGCAAGCGTTACGCCTAATAACAGTAGAACACCTATCCATCTCTTCACAAAAACCTCCAGGGTTTAAGTTTCTACTTCATGCGACACTCCTCCTCACTATAAAATACTAAGGAATTTTCGCCCCTTGTCAAGCATCAATAATTGCCGATTTGAAATAAAGCCGCCCCTTTCAGAGCGGCTATAATTATTTGTGAGTTGTCGTTTTTTACCTTACCAAGATAGTCTTCCTCGTCACGTTAGTCGCTGGTGACCTGAATCTTACGAAGTAAACGCCCGAAGATAACGCATTTGTATCAACCGTAAAGTCATAGATACCGGCTTCTAGAAAACCCTCGTGAAGGGTGAGACAGCAACGACCGGAAACATCAACTAAGTATAGTCCAGCATCGGTCGCTACAGGTAAGGTCAGCTTTACCTGGTCCGAGGAAACCTTGAGATTGAAACTGGCGATATCGATCCCTTCAACGACTTCACTCGTGAATGTATCGGAAGCGAATATCGAATCTATTAGGACGTCGTTATCAGGTACTGAATCGTCCGAAAGTTCCGTTTCTACCTGAATGTGATACCAGACGTTATTGTAACCGCTGATTGCCGTCCATGTTGGAGGATCGAAGATAACAGGTATTCCCTCGTCAACGTTTAAAGCCCCGGTGTACGCCTTACCTATGTATACATCATCCGTTCCCAACCTTATCCTGCATGACACCGAACAGGCGCAAACAGAATTACCCTGGTTACGAATCGTCGCCTCGAGAGGATAGGTAGAATCAGGATAAACATGTCGAGGTGGATTGTCTATGGATACCGGTAACATATCCTTGAGAATCTTGGTGGCGTACTTTAGATGACCGTTGTCGCTGTCGAAGTAGGCAATGTGAGGAAAGACCATGTCACCTTTATTACTTAAATCTATTGAAGAAAACATACCGACATCACCGGAATTATCCACAATTTCTGAGTTCCATCCCAGATAATCGTCGGTATAGGCGTACTTCAGGTGGCCGTTGTTCTCATCGTAATAGCTAGCATGAGAAGAACCAAGAACCTGCGAACCGAATGAACCTGTACCAGGGGTATTTTCAACTACACCGAGCGCCCAGCTGTCCGAAATAGAATTGTACCGGGCGTACTTCATGTAACCGTTTGCGTCATCGAAGTAGCTTATGTAGGGCAGGTTGTTAGACGTGGGACCGATCTCGATATCAGGCCAGAAACCCACGATATCGCCAACCCGGTATTCCACGGTATCGATAATCCAGGTTCCGGTAATTAGCTTGGCGTGCTTCAAAAAGACTGTTTGTGTAACGGTATCGGCCACGCAATACGCTATATGAGGGTTACCCATATCATCCAAGGTAATGGACGTTCTTGTAAACATGGACATCACAGGATCGGAATAATCAACCGTATCTATAAGCCAGCCGCCCCCGCCGTCAGGAGTGGTGTAAAGTAGAATCATTGAATCAGCATTCCAGTAAGCTATGTGGGCATTATCAGCCTCGTCAACCGCTATACTGGAAGCAACTCCCACTACATCGGTGGGATTGGGATCAGGTATACCGATTGTCCATGAGCCGTTCGCGTTCAATCTTGCCCACTTAAGATCGCCGTTGTAGGCGTCGAAATAGGCAACGTGAGGGCGATCTGTTTTAGGGCTAATGGCCAGCCCACAAAAAGCTCCGACCTCACCGTCGCCGTTGTTGTCGTCGACTACTTCGGTAATCCAATTCGTGCCGTTGTAGTGTGCATATCTCAGTTCGCCGTTTATCTGAGGCATCATGGTTGAGGAGACCGAAGTAGGGACTGGAAAAGCGTAAAGGTATGCTATGTGAGGAAGATTATAGGAATCGATACCGAGGGAAGCGAACATTCCCGAATTAGCGTTCGAATCCACTACTTCAATTTGCCATACCTGACCGAATGCTACTATTATCCCTACGGCAAGCAATACACTTACCCATTTCTTCATTAAAGACCTCCAGGATTAGTCTTCTTTTCCGTTGAACCATCGAATCCTCAATAAACCTTAAGGATTCTGTTCGTTTATCACGGTAATTACAATTACCTTTTTTTTTCCTCTTAAACGATACGGGCCGCCCTTCGAGCGGCCCGAGCATCAACTCTTATTGACGAGTGATTCCATACGAATCATTCTCGTCCTCTAATTTTCAATTATCGCACAAGAACCGTCTTGCGTATCATGCTTCTATCAGGGCACACGAATCTGATAAAGTAGATTCCGTTAGGCAAATCCGCATCTATCGTATAGGTATGGGTGCCTTGTGTTAAATCCCCTTCTGCTAAGGTCAACCTGCGGCTTCCGGTAACATCCATAACGCAAAGCTCGCCCGAAACTGCACGCGGCAGAGCCAAATTGATGCTGTTTCCGGAAACCGTTAGATTATATGCAACAGGAAGAACGATTTCCTCAAAAGCATTCTCATGGATCGTATCTGACCAGACCGAATCAAGAAGCAAGTCGTTATTAGGTACCGAGTCATCCGGAAGCAATGTCTCAACAGTAATATAGAACCAGCAAAGGCTGTCTTCTACTGTCCAATCTGTAGAGTAAACCAACTCGGTCTCTTGATCAACTCCCAGAGACGGCATGGCGTAAGTTTGAGAGTAACGAAGCAGACCCGAAGGGCCGTGCTTAATCTCAAAGCGGACATCGCAGGCAACCGGAGCATTTCCGTTGTTGACGATCGTAACTCGAGGTGTATACGAAGTATCCTTGTACACGGTTCCCTTGGGCTCCACTACGACCGTTGGCTGAACGTCTTTAAGAATCTTTGTTGCGTACTTCAGATCACCGTTAGTCGCATCGTAGTATGAGATGTGGGGAAAGTTTATTTCGCCCTTCTTGCTCAAGGCAATCGAAGTGTACTCACCTACGTTATCCGGACCGTCGACCGACTCGGTATGCCATGACAGGTAGTCGCTTGTATAACCGTACTTCACGTCCATGTTAGTGCCGTCGTAGTAACTCACATAGGTTGAACCGAGAACTTGCTTGCCCCATGCTCCTACGTTTGTCGCATTATCGATGATATCTATGTTCCACTGACCATTGGCCCAGCGCGCATATTTGAAGTACCCGTTTGTGCGATCGAAGTAGGAAATATATGGTGAACCGTTAGCCGCAAGAACCAGATCGGGATAGAGACCGATATCCTCACTCGGCCTGAGTTCAACCGTATCTATAACCCAGTTTCCTGAAACGAGATGGGCATACTTCAGATAACCCGTGTCACCTTCCATAACGTAGTATGCGATATGAGGAACACCCGAGCCGTCGAGAAGTATCGAAGAACAGAAGTCAGCTGGCACGCCGACCGTATCCACTGTATCACGGTTCCATGTCCCTCCAAGGGAACGGGCATACATAAGGTAATATGCGGTTGCATCGTAATAAGAGAAGTGAGGATAATCGTCCGCGCCAATTACGATGTCGCATCCCCTGCCTACATCGTTCGAAGGA
The DNA here is from genome assembly GCA_016934635.1 of Caldifarciminota bacterium. Taxonomy (GTDB): domain Bacteria; phylum Hydrothermota; class Tepidihabitantia; order B3-TA06; family B3-TA06; genus WJJO01. The sequence continues at coordinate 46,878 of JAFGSK010000071.1, read as the reverse complement.
TTACCGTCTGGAATACCGACTTCCCAATCACCTGCTGAGTTTAGTCTTGCCCACTTAAGATGGCCTTCCTCGGCATCGTAATACCCGATCTGGGGGCGTTGGTTTGCCGGGCTTAAGGCAAGGTTCGCATACTCACCAACCATACCAGGGACCTCGGTGCTGTCTACGGTCTCAATTTCCCATACAGCTCCATTCCATGTTGCATATTTGAGAAGCTGGTTGGTTACGTCATAATATGCAATGTGAGGGTAGTTTTGATTGTCAATAGCCAAGGATGTATACTGACCAACGTCGTTAAGAGCCGCTCCACCGCTGTCTACAGTTTCGATATACCATGCTTGCCCGAATGCAATCGTAACACCTGCCATGAGTAAGACACTTACCCATCTTTTCATAAAGACCTCCTTGGGGTTACGTTAATAATTCCTCTCGTACTTTACTAATCTGTAACTAAATAGTATAGATTTTAAGCTGCTTGTCAAGTTAGTAGAAGCCGGTTTTCGAGTAACGTATATACGATTGTTGTGAATCTTGACTAATGTCAGATCCCTGCCTTAACGACCTTCAAACAAAACCTGTGGCCTTTTACGAAGTAAACCCCGGACAAAAGATGACTCCCGTCAAACACTTCTCCGGTGATGTGCGCTTCGATTCTACCGCAGGCATTGTAAAGATTAGCGTCTATCGGTTGGTTGAACCGAAGTTCGCGTGCAAAAGGATTAGATAAAGCCTTGACTGATGGAGAAGGTAATTCAATCTCCTCCACACCTTGATTTCCAAACCTGAGTTTCATCAGACCATCATACCCGTCGGCTACCATTACCGTATCTCCTATTAAAGCAACGTCCCTGGCGCTGCCGCCTGTATTTAACCGTCCGAGTTCTGAAGGCAAGTTCGGGGAAGACACATCGTAGGCTGATACACCTGCCGAACCCTCGGCCAGGAAAAGCACTTCATCTTGAAGCTCCAATGCGAAGGCTACGTTTTCGGTAGAAATAGCTGATAAAAACTGCCAGTTTACATCTGTAATATCGTAGATGGCCACGCCTTCGTTAGCTTGAGCCAGAAAGAGCAATCCATCTTGCTGATTCATATCATCTTGCAAACTCATATCAAGTACGGTGCCTGAGCTCGGGTGCAGACGAACGGTCACAGGTTCTGCCGGATTCGTTACGTCTATCTCCCACACGCCGCCTCCGTCAAGTCCTGCATAAAGCACGTTCCCTGCTAAAAGAACGGAAATGACCCTTGCATCCAGGTTGAGCCGGGAAACTTCCTGGGGTAACATGGGGTTGCTCATGTCAACAACCACGATGCCTGAATCCCGACATGCCAGGTATGCACATGAATCACCAATGGCTAAGGCATTTACGTATATCCTCGTGAATCCTTTACGAAAAATCAACTCTATAGTATCTGAATCCTGACCCGGTAATCGATAACAGGAAAACCCTGCCCAGCTCTCGGCAACAAAGAGGTTGTCGTTTTGGATAATAAAATCCTGGGGCCAGTCCAAGATGTTAAGCGAAGCCTCGGATTCAAGATGCCCCACTTTCGAAAATAGCTCAATCTTTCCTGCTTGCAAACCCAGGACTATCCAATCTTCATTAACCGACACTTCCTGGGAAATACCTCCATGCAATCTGCCGTCGGTAACCTCAGGATTTGCCGGATCTTCGCAATCAAAAACCCACCATCCTCCAAGATATCCTGATACTGCAGCCAAGTTATCTTCAACTGAGATCGAATAAGGCCATACACCAGTAATACCCAGTGTATCGAGACTCATTACGCTGACCGCGTCATGCGATTCAACATCGAACACGTACATAGAATCGTTCCATGAAACCGCATAAGCATAAGGGTATTCAATATCAACCGCCCAGGCCGCAAACACCGGAAGGGTAGAAACGAGTTCAAAGTCAGAAGTATCAGAAACGTCCACTACGTTCAACCAGCCGTCAAAAGAACAAACCCAGGCCTCTTTACGCAAGGTATCCAAGGCCAGTCCATAGTGCTGTCCTGTAAGAGACAAACTTGAAACTGAGTCCGGGCTGGAGGGATCGGAAACATCAATCATCATCAGCCCTATGCTTACGTCGGTCGCATAAACCAGATTAGCATCCATCTCAAGGCTGCGAAGGTTAAACCCGAACAGGGACCCGAGGAGTTGCGGACAGTAAGGGTCGCTGCAGTCGTATATGCGGAGCCCTTCCTCACCCATTGTGGCATAAAGGGTATCTCCACGAACAGTAAGACCAAACACTCGTCCAGAGGTCTGGAATAGATATATCTCTTTTGGTGAATCCAACGAGGAAATATCAACTATTGAAATCCCCTGGTCGTCTACTGCAACGTAAAGCCTGTCGCCTGAACGAACCATTGTATATGCAAGGCCTGAGAAGACAACCTCGGATAACCAGGATACCTCGCTTTGTACGTTGATTTCGCCGATTTGAAGCACGGCGCCGTTGGCGTAGAAGATAGTATCCGTATTAACGAGCACTGAAAACCCAGGACCATACGGCCAGCGGTCCAGGATTTGAAAGTTACTGGAGTATAAGGGAGAACGGCGTACCGGCATATCCGTAAAATCCGGAGAACCTGCGCCCCACGCCGAAAATACCCACAGCAAGAAACCGATCACCTGACAATACTAGTTTTTTTATAGAGGAAGTCAACCCGCATTGAAATCCGTTGACTGAACCCCGATTCCGGATAAAATCCCTTAATGAAACCTGCCATCGAGGGTGGAACGCCTGTCAGAAAAGATTTCCTCGTGTTCGGCAAGCCGGTCATTCGAGAAGCAGATATTGCCGAGGTAGTCGACACCCTGCGCTCGGGCTGGATAGGACACGGACCGAAGACCGAACGCTTCGAGCGGATGTTTGCCGAATACACCGGGGCCGAACATGCGGTATCAGTCAACTCATGCACCGCGGCAATGTACCTCTCGTTGGGACTGCTCAACCTGGATCAGGACGACGAGGTAATAACCTCTCCGATGACCTATCCTTCAACTGCAAACGTCGTTCTTCACCACGGTGCTAAGGCGGTGTTTGCAGATATTTGTGAGGATAGTTGCAATATAGACCCGGACGAAATTTTTAAAAAAATAACGCCCAGGACTCGCGCGATATTACCAGTGCACCTTCACGGGTATCCGGCAGATATGGAGAGGATACTCGACATCGCTGATGGGCAAAATATCGTGGTGATAAGCGACGCAGCCCATGCGACTGAAACCCTTTGCAAGGACAGGCACGTCGGGGTTCTGGGTGATGCGACATGTTTCAGCTTCTATGCCACAAAAAACATCACCACAGCCGACGGCGGGATGATCACTACTAACCGCGCGGACTGGGTTGAGCGTCTCAGGCTTCTGCGCATGCACGGTGTTACTCGCAACGCATGGAACAGATTTCAAGAAAAGGGCTTCAAGTTCTACGACACGGTTACACCTGGTTACAAGCTGAACCTGACCGACCTTCAATCGGCGATGGCCCTGCACCAGATGGAAAGGATTGAAGAAAGCTATGAACGAAGAACCCAAGTCTGGAACGAGTACTCGAAAGCCTTTTCATCGATGAAGGGGATTGAGATTCCTTCCGAACCTGTGTATGGCAGGCACGCCCGACACCTCTACCCTGCACGTCTGGTCCTGGATTACCTTAAGATCGACCGCGATCACTTTCTCGAAGCCCTGAAAGCGGAAGGCATCGGTGCAGGCATACACTTCATCTCCCTTCACCTGCACTCCTTCTACGCCGACACCTTCGGCTACAAACCTCAGGATTTTCCTGTCGCCGCCAAGGTATCGGAGCGTACACTTTCCCTTCCCATCTCACCGGGTTTGGAAGATATAGACATTTCTGACGTTATCAAGGCTTGCGAGAAGCTTTTAACCTACTATGCCCGTTGACGTAACGGCCTGGAGAAAAACCTGGGAGGTCTGCCCTTGGGCCACTGCCTTTACCTCTCCCCTATGGCAAGCTGTTATTAAATCGATTGAGTCAAGGGATGAAACCTTCGAATGGGAAACGATAATCACCCCGCTTTCGAGGATTCGGTTGGCTCAAGGGTTACTTAGGGGTTTCGAATCATCTGTCCCGGGTGTTCCTGCAGGGCCGATAGCTCAAAAGAAACCTGAGGAGGCTTTAGTCGACGCCTACTGGAAAGAACTCGAAAAAAGAACAAGAGGAAGATTCCTCATACACCTGAGACCTGACTCCCCATTTACTAGAACATCGTTCAGGAAAATCATAACCGCAAGTTATGTCCTGGATATTAAGGACCGTGAGCGCAAGTTGCGGCCACACCACCGCAGACTAATAAAGAAAGCCCAGGCTTCAGGAATCCGGGTTACTCCTGCACGCCGCGAATCCGATTTCGAGGCTTACAATGAGGCTTACGAGGAATCGATAAAACGATGGAGGAAGAAACCGTCAAGAATTTATCCACCCCGGTTCTTCGACGCCGTTCGCGAGTACCTGCTGCGAGCTGACACTGCAGGATTTTTCATGGCGTACAAGGATGAAATCCCTCAGGCTGGTGCCCTCGTTCTCTATGAACCTTCTCGAGCCATCTACTGGCACGGTGCAAGTATTGCCGATCCTGAACCTGGATCTGCACATTTTCTGCACTACCAGATCATGAATCATCTTGCCAAACGCGGAGTAAGCATCTACGATTTCGGACCGAGTGCCGGACTCGAAGGGGTCGAAAGATTCAAGCAAGGCTTCGGGGCAAGTGTTGAAAATATCCTGACCGTGCTAGGACCCCGAAAGGTCTTCTCATCATACTTCTTGCGCAGACGCAGAAGATGATTAAAGTAGGTCATTTCCATTACTGCTTCTTCGAACGTTCAGAGACGTTTATCTATCATCAGCTCTCGTCGCTTAAGCGCTACCGGCCTGTGGCCATTTCTTTAATATCAAGGAATCGTGATGAATTTCCGCTTTCCAACGGTTCCATCTACGACGTGGGAGTTAACCTCCCTCGACCTGGGATGCAGTTCCTTGGGCCTTTCCGCCACTTCTCCCTACAGCTAGCACGTGAGCTTTTCAGACGCGAACAGATCAGACTCCTTCACGCCCATTTCGGCACCTGGGGTTCCTATGCCCTTCCCTTAAAGAAAACCCTGCGAGTAGGAATGATTGTTGCCTTCTACGGTCAGGACATATCGATGCTGCCCAGGCGAAGCCTGTGGCTCAGCCGGTTCAAAAGGTTATGGCATGAGGCAGACCTTTTCCTTGCGGAAGGACCGCACATGATGAAGGAGTTAATTAACCTGGGTGCGCCTCGAGAAAAGGTCAGGCTCCAACGAATCGGTATACCTGTCTCGAAGATTGAGTTCAACTTGCCTTTAAGGAAAAGAGGTGGAACAATCCAGGCGTTGTGGGCCGGCAGGATGGTTGAAAAGAAAGGTCTCCTCGATACTCTCCAGGCGCTAAAGTTATTAACTGAACAGGGAATAAAAATAACACTGCGTATCGTTGGCGACGGTCCCTTGAGGAAATCAGCAAAGCTCTTTGTTAAAGAGAACCGCCTGGAAGAAAAAGTTACCTTCCTCGATTTCCTTACCTACCGCAGATACCTTGAGGAATTCAAGAAGGCTGACTTCTTTCTCGCCCCGAGCAGGACCGCATCGACGGGTGAGACAGAGGGAGGTGCACCGACGACCATCCTCGAAGCACAGGCAAGAGGTCTGCCCGTAGTTGCTACACGTCATGCGGACATCCCGTTCGTAATGCCTCAAGCCTACCCCTACCTTGCTGAAGAGACATCACCGCACGACCTCGCCATGGTAATAAAAAAGCTGATTGCAGACAGAAAGCACTGGCCCAGGATAGCTCGAAGAAGCAGAAAGCATGTGATGCAATTTCATGACCTGAGCGTTACCACCAAAACACTTGAGGACTATTACGAAGACCTGCTCGCCAAAAAGTAATCCCTACGTACTCATCACCGATTCATCTGGAACAAGAACAAGGATTGATCTTCCGTATGTTTACAGCTACATCGAACCGAACCTTCGGTAGATCGACGCCTCCCTCGCAATCCGCTCTGGCCAAGGGTCAAGAAGTCCCTGAGTCAAGGTCTTGGCTTGCTTACCCAAATAAACCCTGAGAGATTTGTCTTTCATCAGCCTTTCTATGCCGGAAGCTGCACCCGCAAGGTCATCAACCGGGTAAAGCAACCCGGTCTTTTCGTGACTTATCAATTGAGCGGTGCAACCGGTATCAAACGTCACCACCGGCTTAGCTAAAACCATTGCCTCAAGCACGGTATTGTTGAGATTGGAGAGATCCTGTGCAGCAAGAACAGCAGAAGCGCCGCGAAGGTACTCGTACATGGTTTCACGAGACACCTCCCCTTTCATTTCAACCGTTTCCTCAAGGTTCATCTTCTTGATTAGCCTTTCCAGTGTCCAGCGCTCGGGTCCGTCGCCCAGTATGATAAACCTGACGTTCCTGCAGAGACAAGCGATCCTTATAACCCTGTCGACCCTTTTCCAGTCAACCAGCCTCGAGGCGGTGAGAACGTAACCGGGGGAAGCTTCAAGGGTCTTCATTTTCAATAAGGAGGGTTCGTAACCGTTAAAGAGAAAATCATGAGAACCAGGTTGGATGCCGAACATTAGCATGGCTGCATCACCGCAGGTTCCGTCGTTGGTTAAAACGATATGGTCTGGCGGATGCCTTAGAAGTGAGATGAGATCGAAGTAAAGCTCCCGCCGCAGGCCTCTGCGCAGGCAATCTATCGATGCACTTATCCCGTAGAGCCTTGAGATTGAAGGAACTTTCAGGTAGCGTGAGGCAAGCCTTAAAGCGAATACGGTTTCGGAGGAATGGCCGACAACGAGATCAAATGAGTGGTGCGCCTTGTGAAGCCAACTTGAAACGAGTCCGCTCCATTCAAAGATAGACGGCAGGCGGTAGGCAAAGGCTATGCCTGTCTTTAGAATGGCCTGGTATTTACGAAACGGGTTGGCGATTCGGACGAATTCAACCCCTTCGGATTCCTCGATTTTTGGGAGATCCGGTGTTAGAGGGGAAAGATGGGTAACCTTGAATCCTGCCTCCTGAATTGCACGAATCGCATAAGCCTCAGAAGGTGAGCCGCCTCCCTCTCCCTGGGACCACACGGAAGGCCAGGGTGATATGGAAAGAGCTCTTTTCACTACACCGTTTACTCGACTGATCAGTTATCTGACAAGATTAGTCGATAGAAAAGCCGGTTTTTGACCAATCGTCAAGAAATCTCTTAATCCCGGAATCGGTTAAAGGGTGTTTAACCATCTGCCTGAACACCTTTGCAGGCATGGTACAGATGTCGGCACCGATCAATGCGGCCTGGAGCGCGTGCTCGGGATGGCGGGTAGATGCAAAGATGATCTGGGTATCGATGTCGTAGTTATCGTAGACGGCTCGTATCTTTTCCACCTCATCCACGCCCTCGTGTCCTATATCGTCGAGGCGACCTACGAACGGGGACACGTAGGCGGCACCGGCATTTGCGGCCAGGATGGCCTGAAGCGCGGAAAATACTAGGGTCATGTTAACACGGATGCCTTCCTCGAACATCATTGCAGTTGCCCGCAGGCCTTCCGCGATGCAGGGAACCTTGATGACTATATGCTCGGAGATATTGACCAGGCTTTTCGCCTGTCTGAGCATGCCTTCCGCATCTTCTGCCGTAACCTCTGCGGACACAGGACCTTTGACGACATCGCATATCTCCTTAAGAAGCGCCCGGTAGTCACCTCGGCCCGCCTCTTTTGCCAAAAGCGAAGGATTGGTCGTCACACCGTCCACCACGCCCCATCCGGCTATCTCTCTGATCTCGTCTATGTTGCCGGTATCAAGATATAGCTGCACGAATCCTCCTTTAGTATTTAATTACTTCAAGTGTTAACCCATGTGCCGGTGCAGTAACGGTCTGCACCGGCTTATTCCGGGAAAACAAACTCTCTATCATCTCAGGCGTAATCTTTCCCCTCCCGCAATCCGCAATAATCCCGGCCATCCTGCGAACCATCTTGTACAAGAACCCTTTCCCCCCTACCCTGATTGTTATCTCGTCTCTATGTTGTTCTACTTCAACCGAATCGACAGTTATCTCAGGACTCTTCCCATCGACCTCGCATAACGCGGCATAGTCGTGAGTGCCTTCGAGCGCACGAGCGGCCACCTGCATCCTCGATATGTCAAGGGGATACGGATATTCCCAGAAGGTTCGCCTTCTGAGTGGAGATTTTCCCGTTACAATCCGGTAGACGTATAGCTTGTAAAGACAATCCGCCCGAACATCAAAGGCAGGTGAGACTTTGATAAGTTCCTTGATAAAAACACTTTCAGGAAGAACCGAATTCAGTGCCTCTGCAAGTTTCTCTAATGAAAGCTTTCCTTCATAATCGAGCGTGGCAACCTGACCCGCAGCATGAACCCCTGCATCTGTCCTGCCAGCCCCTTTGACGCGTATATCCTTGCCTGTTATTTGAGCGAGCGCCTCCTCTATCTTGCCCTGAACAGTGACCTTATCAGGCTGTACCTGCCAGCCGTAAAAATCGGCGCCGTCGTATTCGACAGTCATCTTCAATCTCGTCATTTTATGACCACTGCCGCGGCTAATACAACGATACTCGCGGAAAGAAGAACCCAGCCCGGCTTTTTCGCGCCTATCTTTACAGGATGAGAAACGATACGCTGGGATTCGGCAAACACACCTGCAATGGCAGCCGGAATATCCCTGAAACGCTTTACCCTTGATAATGCCTCTGCAAAGAAAGGGACTGAAAGCACGGCCAGGGCTATGACCTCACCGACCACGGGTGTGCGGAAAATCCTGTCCGAAAGCCTTGCCAGGCCCCATACCAGTTCCTCGTGGCTGCAAACGTGAACGAGCAGGAGTGAGAAGAAGATGCTGATGCTGAAGCGCAAGCCGATAATCACGGCAGGCCAGACTGCGGCTAAAGCAACCTCCCTGTCAAAGACTCCGGTTGAAATCCAGCCCATAATCCAGTCGCTGACCCAGTTGAAGGCGAATGCAATTACAACGAGCGGCAATGCGATTTTTATGTACCTGCCCCAGAACCTCCATCCGGTGCCAGCGAGTAAGGCAAGCAGGAAACAGCAAAGTCCGGCACCTGCAAACTCCATCCATACTGAGAGGAACGGCGCCACAGTTACAAAAACGACCGTTACCAGGATCAGCATCACCGGCGAAACACGGGACAGCAGCGGTCTCGAGGAACCCATGTCAGGAGAATAGGGATGGGAAGGCAGTTGTCAAGAAGCCCTGTCCTCGTGGATTATTATCCCCCAATTCCTCCCCTTGCCCGGTTCTGAGCGGTGGGAGTAGAAGCGTCTGCGCTCACAGGATGTGCACAGGTCAAGCGATGTTCCTTCCCTGGCACCTGCCGCGTTCAAAAGAAACCTATTTGCCGCCCTGAGATCGAGGTAGGTCATATCTCTGCGCCTGGTAAAGAAATCCCGGGCGTTCGGCCACGTTTCGGAAAACGCATCGAGCACCTCTTTTCCGACGTTGTAGCAGCACAGCCCGATGGATGGACCTAAAGAATAAAACAACCTGTGCGGTTCAACACCTTCTTCCCTTTCCACCTTCTCTGTAAACCGCAGTGCAATCTTTTTAACGGTACCGCGCCAGCCCGCATGAACGACTCCGATGAGTGCTGAATCGGCACTCCAGAAAAATATTGGTACACAGTCCGCCACCCTGACCGAAAGCGCAAGGTTCGACTCCGTAGTAAAGCACCCGTCCGCTTCGATCCCTCCAGGTGTGCAAACTCGTTCGATCATGGTCGAATGACTCTGCTTCATGACTACCAGATTCGATTCCAGACCCAGGGTCTCGACTTGTTTTACCAAACCCAGGTCGTGATCAGTGCCACCGTCCGCAAGATTCCTGGTCGTTAAAAAGACATCAATTTCTTTCTCCGGGTGCATCTCGTAAAACCTCAACGAACCCCTTTGTATCAACTCCCAGTCGGCATCAGTCATCTTTCTTCTCTCTGACAAGAACTTCTTCGGCAATCAACTTCAGGGTCTTCTTTCCCCAGTAGGTATCCTCGTCTATCCGATAAGCCAGATCAAGTGCATCCTTCTTTCCCGATTCCAGTTCAAGAATCAACTCCGAGGCACCGAAGGCCACGGCAGGAGCTACCTTCGAGTCCTTCCTTACCGTAAATTTCAGATGCTTCTGACCAAGCACGCGAGGATTCCCCACGACCTCAAGGCCAAAGGTTGCAAGCAGGGGTTCAGGATTACCTTCACCGAAAGGCCTGAATCTCTCGAAGCATTCCCTTGTAGCATCGTTAATATCAGCAAGCTCAATCTTGGCATCAAGATGAAGCCTGGGCAGAAAAATCTCGGCAGGTATTTTCTCGGCATACTCGTTGATGGCCTTGATAAAAGGCTTCAGCTTGATTTTGTTCATGACCATACCGGCTGCGGCCTCGTGCCCGCCGAAGTCCTCGAAGAATTCACTGGTGGCTACAAGGGCATCGTGGAGATGGAAGCCTGGGATACTTCGCGCGGAGCCTTTAAGCATCCCTTCCGAAGACGCAAGCATGACAACCGGTCGGAAGAACCTCTCAACCAGCCGCGAAGCAACTATTCCGATAACCCCCTCGTGCCACCCCTGACCATGGCAAACCAGTACACGGGGGTTGACTTCATTGACCTGACGCTCGGCAAGGATGATTGCCTGATCAAGGATTTCAGCCTCTACCTTCTTGCGCACCTCGTTCAATTCGGTTAGTTCGTGTGTCAAACTCCCCGCCAGCGCATCATCTTCGGTCAAAAGAAGCTCGAGTGCCTGGTTAGCATCACCCATCCTGCCCGACGCGTTCAGCCTCGGAGCCAGACCGAACGCAACGTTGTAGGAGGTTATCCGCTCACCCGCGCTGCAGGCCTCTAGCAAGGCCTTCAACCCAGGCTTTCGAGTTCGCTTGAGTTGCTTGAGTCCGTGCCAGGCAAGTATACGGTTTTCTTCTCTCAATGGAACCACGTCGGCTATGGTGCCCACGGCGACAAGGTCGAGGTCCTCGGAGCCTGCGCTTTCTCCTGCTTTCTGATACAAACCCTTGAGAAGCTTGTACGCAACACCCACGCCAGCAAGTTCGGGAAACGGGTATTCGCTGTCTTCTCTCTTTGGATTGATGACAGCCAGGGCCTTTGGTAAAACTTCCCCTGCTTCGTGGTGGTCGGTAACTATCAAATCAAGCCCTGATGCTTCGACCTGGCTCGCCTCATCTATTGCGCTGGTCCCGCAGTCTACAGTCAGGATCAACGAAGCCCCTGTCTCTTTTGCTTTGTCTATTGATTTCACGGACAGTCCGTATCCCTCACGTATCCTGTGAGGGAGGTAAGGCTCTGCTTTGATGCCGAGTCTTTCAAAACCCCTAACCAGAAGGGCGGTCGCCGAAACCCCATCGACGTCGTAGTCGCCGTGAACGAGAACCTTCTCTCCACTGGCTTTTGCCTGCAGCAACCTCTCTATACCCTTGTCCATATCTGGTATCAGGAATGGATCAAAAAGGTCTTCGAGTCGGGGGTTTAAAAACTTCTCCACCGATGAGGCGTCACGGTATCCACGCTTCCAAAGGATGAGAGCCGGAAGGTAGGGCATCTTGAGTTCACCGGCAAGGGCCTTAACCTTTATCTCCTCGACATCCTCGATCACCCATTCTCTGCGATTGTAATCAGGAAACGGCATTCGAGATTCTAACCGGTCATCGATTCATGTCAAACAGAATACCCTCCTCTCTTGAAAGAGCATAAAGTACGTTAAAGGTTACGTAACGATCTCGAGTGATATATCCAAAGCCTTTGCCGAGTGGGTCAACGCGCCTACCGAGATGTAGTCGACCCCGGTTGCCGCAATCCCTGCAACCGTTTCGAGTGTAACCCCGCCCGACGCCTCCAGCTCTACCCTGCCTGAGACCAGGGATACAGCCTCCTTCATGGTATCAAGGGACATGTTATCGAGCATGATGCGGTCCAGGCCCCCGACACTTAAGGCCTCCTTCACCTCATCCAAGGACTTGCATTCAACCTCGATTTTCAGGTCGGAGTGAGTGTCAAGGACTGACTTCACGGCGTTCGTAATGGAACCCGCGGCAGCGATATGGTTGTCCTTAATCATCACCATATCGTAAAGCCCCATCCGGTGATTATAGCCGCCCCCGCATCGAACCGCATACTTCTCCAGTACACGCAAACCAGGCGTGGTCTTACGGGTATCGAGTATCTTCGCCTTCGTTCCTTGGACTCGCTCTACGAATCTCGAAGTCAAGGTGGCAATACCTGAAAGCCGCTGAAGGAAGTTGAGTGCTGTTCGCTCAGCTGTCAGGATGCCGCGCGCAGGGCCGGAAATCCTTGCAATCTCCTGACCTTTAGATATAACGTCGGAGTCCTTGACCATGAAATCAACCTCGATCCTCTCCTCAACCTGAGAAAAAACCTCTTCGACTACCGGCATACCGGCGAAAACACCTTCCTGTTTGCACAGGATCACGGCTTTATTGCAAGATTCCTCCGGGATGGTCGCAAGCGTCGTGGCGTCGCCTGAACCGATATCTTCGCTCAAAACAATCCTGACTACCTCGGCTATTTCCTCTTTAAAAGCCTTATCGTGCATACGTTATTCTAAGCCGATGACGAAAAAGGTCAACATCTTGGAATATTCTGATTCAATTAGGTTGACATCTAATGCGCTGAATCTATACTGCTTTCGATGAAGCGTTTCAAGATTCTTTACAGACCCGAGCCTGAAGGTGGTTACACAGCGATTGTACCGTCCCTTCCCGGATGCATATCGTACGGGGAGACACTTAAGGAAGCAAGACAGATGATCGAAGACGCCATCCGCTGTCACCTAAAATGCATGGCCGAACACGCCGAGGAATGCTGCGACGATACTGATTGTCTGGTTGAAGATATTACGGTGGAAGATGGGTAGGCTCCCCCCGCTGAAACCACGCCGATTAATAAAGGTTATGCGAAAGGTCGGATTTCACGAAGACCACCGTTCCGGCAGCCACGTCATAATGCACCATGAAGAAAAACACATACGTGTATCGATTCCGTATCACCGCAAGGATCTCCCTTTGGGAACCATACAGGCGATCCTGCGTGCAGCCGGTTTAACGAGAAACGATGTGTTGGAGATTCTTCGTACCTGACCTTCCCTCCAGCGAGTAGACACTTACGTTATCGATGCAGATTACTTTTAATGGAATTGAAAACAAAAGTTGACAACGGTTCTTCCTTGCCTATAATTTTCTTCCATGGATTTCAAACTCGTATCTGACATGAAGCCTGCAGGCGATCAGCCCCAGGCTATTCTTGAGTTAGTGGAAGGGCTAAAGCGTGGTGACAAGCATCAGACCCTTCTCGGGGTGACAGGGTCGGGCAAGACCTTCGTGATGGCCAACGTAATAGAACAAGTACAGAAGCCGACCATTGTGATGAGCCCTAACAAAACCCTTGCAGCCCAGCTTTACGGCGAGTATCGCCAGTTCTTTCCGGAAAACGCGGTGGAGTACTTCATTTCATACTACGACTACTACCAGCCTGAGGCGTACGTGCCTGCCTACGATCTTTACATCGAGAAGGAGGCCGACATCAACGAAGAGATCGAGAGACTCCGACTTAAGGCAACCGCTTCGCTCATATCCCGCAGGGACGTTATCATCGTGGCTTCGGTTTCCGCAATCTACAACATCGGCGAACCCGAAGAGTTCGCCAACCGAATAAAGATGATTAGGGTGGGTGAGGAGTTGGACCGCGACGAGTTGCTTGAAGATCTTGTCTCCGAGCAGTATTCGCGCAACGATTACGAGTTGAGGCGCTCCGCTTTCAGGGTCAAGGGTGATGTTGTCGAGATATGGCCGGCCCACGACGAGATAGCCCTTAGGGTGGAGTTCTTCGGCGACGAGGTAACGTCGATAAAGAAGTTCAATCCTGTATCTGGCAAGGTCGATGAGGAACCTGCTAACGTAATGATATTCCCGGCAAGGCATTTCCAGGTCTCAGAACACTCTCTGACAGACGCGCTGGAAGCGATAAGGAAAGAGATGGTAGAAAGGGTGGCCGAGTTCGAGAACGAAGGCAAACTGCTCGAGGCCCAGAGACTCAAGACCCGGACGAAATATGACCTCGAGATGCTGCGAGAGGTAGGATACTGCCCCGGGATCGAGAACTATTCCCGCCACCTTTCCGGCAGACAGCCGGGCTCCAGGCCGTGGTGTTTATTAGACTACTTCCCAAAGGATTTTTTGACCATCATCGACGAATCCCACATCGGCATACCTCAGATAGACGGCATGTATAAGGGTGATCGATTCCGGAAGGAAAACCTGGTTAATCACGGATTCAGACTCCCTTCGGCATTAGACAACAGGCCACTCAAGTTTGCGGAGTTCGAAAGCCTGGTTGGACAAACCATATATACCTCTGCAACACCCGGAGAGTATGAGCGGATCAACTCGAAAAATCGGATAATCGATCTTGTTGTCAGACCAACCGGTCTGGTGGACCCTGAGATGGTCATTAAACCGACTGATAACCAGGTCGACGATTTGATAGAGGAGATAAGGATAAGGGTCGAGCGCAATGAACGAACTCTCGTAACCACCCTGACCAAGAGGATGGCCGAGGACCTTGCCACCTACCTTGCCGAGATGGGACTTCGGGTCAAGTACATGCACTCCGAGGTAAATGCGATCGAACGGGTGGAGATTTTAAGAGGATTGAGGCTGGGCGAGTTCGACGTACTGGTTGGGATAAACCTTTTAAGAGAGGGTCTTGACCTTCCCGAGGTTTCGCTCGTTGCCGTGCTCGATGCGGACAAGGAGGGTTTCCTAAGGGATACACGGTCTTTGATCCAGACATCCGGACGCGCCGCCCGGAACATTTCGGGTAAGGTCATCCTTTACGCCGACAAGTTGACCAACTCCATCAAGGCGGCGATGAATGAGGCGGAACGCAGACGCTCCAAGCAGAACACATACAATGAAGAACACGGGATAACACCCCAGACCATCAGGAAATCTATCGACCAGGTGATGGCCACAACCGGCGTCGCAGACGGTCACAAATCTATAGTAGACATGGATCTTGGACGCGATCCACGTGACGAGGAAGAAACCATCGCGTTGATCAACCGACTGAAACGCGAGATGAGCCAGACCGCAGAAAGGCTCGATTTCGAGCAGGCCGCTATCTACCGGGATCGTATCGGGGAATTAAAACTCAAGATAGAAAAAGATATACTAAAGCAGGCGACCCGTCCGCCTAAAGAGAAATCAGGTTAACCTATCGACCTTGTGCCTTGTTGCATATTTTCCGATCTAGCTTATCACTGAACTTGGACCTTCTGAATCCAAAAAAACCGAGTATTACTGAAACCAGTAACCGTCAAGCCTCCGTAAGCGAAGACACTTTGTTTGTGGTAAACTATACCTGCTACAGAATCAAAATACCGATCTTCGGAGTTGTACGGAAAACCTGCCCTTTCAACAAACATGAGAAGAAAAAAAACCCCGGTTATTACGGAAACTTCGGTCAGAGTCGATGACACATCCCTTGAGAACTTGCCTATATCACTTCGGTCTACTTCTCATTACCCGACTGTCAATGAGATTGGACAGAATACGGTCAATCCTTGTCCGGCTCGACATCGAACACTCCGCCCGGCTTACCGCGGATTCTCCAGCGCTGGCCTAATGCACGCAGTACGGCAAGACCACCTGTAAGGGTCAAAATCACACCTCCTGCTATGAGGAGTCCCAGTTTACTCGTAGGCTCAGGATCGATTATCGCCGCGATCACCATCCATATACCTGCTGCTCCCAAACCCATGCCTGTGAGTATCTGGGCAATCTGTTTAACCGTGATCCTCTTCCGGCTTGCCGCTTTTACGAGAGAAACCCCGCTCCTCAAGTCAACTTCCCGCAATCCGAATTCCGCATCGTCTTCCAAAGTAAAACCTACGGCATCCCGATAGCAACGCAACGCCTTCTCCAACCACTCAGGATCGGTAGTCATGATGTGCTTATTCATACAAGTAAGATATTAGTATCGATTAAACCCGCGTCAAGCTCGATTAAGGATTATGTCTGCTTGCCTTGTGTCGCCTATTCCGTAAGACGCGGTCTACTTCTGTGGTCAGCAGATGACGCTAAGGCTAATCGACGGATATGAGTAGTATCGTTTGATCTAAGGCTCTCTTTTACTCTGGTTCCGTAGAATCTAAAGTAAAGATGAGGTTAGAGATCTCAATATTTTTGTCTTCTTTTTGGTTTAATAATCCGATAGGTGATGTAGGTGGCAAATGAGCTATAATAATTCTATCCCAGTTTAAGTCTGTTGTTTGGTCCCGATTAGTCTTCGACTAGATACAAACCCTCTTTGCCAATTCCTGCCCTAACTCGGTCAGCTTGAAGCAGACATCTTCCTTGACAACCCATCCCGAGGCCTTCAGTAACCGAAGGGAGTTCCGCACAACCCCTTCGAGGGCATAATCCGGGATTCGCTTACCTATTCTCAAGCTAACGCCTTCTGTCAAGGAATCGAACTTCAGGGGTTCATTTGCCGCATCAAAGGTTTTCAGGAGTGCGGCTGAAACGGTGGTATGCTTAAAGAATTCAATCAACGAATCCTCAAGACTTTTAGACATGGAAGCCTCCACATGACTAGTAATATTTAATCCTTCTTATGGGGAACTAAACACAGAAACCTGAGCGTTTCTGACCCGGTATTCTTGAAGTTGTGCATTTCCCTTCCCGGAACGAAAACAACCATCCCTTTTTTTATAGGGTGCTCTTTTCCCTCGCTGACCGCCGTCCCCTCTCCTGAAAGCACGAAAACCTCATGTTCCCAGTCATGCGAATGATAAGGTGTGTGCCCTCCAGGTTCAATCTCGAATTCGCGCATGGCGAAGTTCGGTGCTCCCTCATCGGCTGAAATAAGCCAACGAATCTTCACACCGCTGGCCCCTTCAGTCTCCACCTGGTCTTGTTTTACCTCGGTTATACTGCGAACCAACATTTCGCCTCCTTAGTTTATTACAAAGCCGAATCCTTATTTACCGGATGGAGTCAACAGCCCTGCGATCTCCGAAGCGTGAAGTAACCGATATGCAGGACGTACCCTGGTCTTGTAAGACTCAGAATGCCTCAAAGGTTGTTCCGGAACCTCATCCGCTTCGACGCCAATTGAAGACACTGCGGCTAAAAGTCGAGTCTTACGTTGCTCGAATCCAGCGCTGAGGAGTAAGGTTGAACGTTTCATCGCCTCGAAGAGCCTGGACATATCTAGGGCAAGTTCCTTGGCAGGTCTGAGATTGACGCGGTATAAATCCCCTTCAGGTGATATACGTTCGGCAAAAGGCTCGTCGTTTTCAATCTCAAGGGAGTCCCACTCCTCGCACAGAAGCTTCCATGCAGCTTCGGTGTCGGTCAAGATATGCTGGACACCGTTGATCGCCTGATAAAGAAGCTTGAAGACATCTTCCCTTTCCAAGTCCTCGTGAAGCATCTGCTGCTCGGCAAGTATCTCGGAAAAGGTAGTAGTAGTCAAAAGGTCCTTCGGTCTCCTGAGAGCGACGTAGATAGGTAAATCTTGACCTAAAATCCTGCCGGACTCCAGGGAATGCTCTACCCTTACATCATTCAACCCAAGTGTCTTGAAACGTTCGTAGAGTAATGTAACTAAACGTTCGTATGCCTTCGGTCTCAGGACCGGATTGAAGCTTCCAAGAACAAAAAGTGCATTAATTGCCCTCCTCGTTGCCAAGAATATACTGGTTGGGGGAAGGTTCCCCCCAGCGGTCGGCTTAAGCCATAACAGATTAGCCATAAATCTTCACTAATGCACCACGATAAACTTCTCGTTTACCGAGGTGCGTGCATTGGGCAACCAGGCATCTTCAGGACCTGTTTCTGCCGTTAAACGATAGATATAAACGCCATTGGGCAGAGGTCTACCGCTGGCATCCAATCCATCCCAGGCATAGGAACTAAAGCCTTCTGGATAAGACAGGACAGGCAGACGTCTAACAAGTCTACCGCTTATCGAAAATATCAGAACCGATACATCTGCTGCTGCATTAAGCTCAAACGTAAACTCTGCAGTAGATGAAACCGGATTGGGATAAACTAAAGGCGTCTCTACTTCAAGATTGCGTTCAAAGGCGGTATAAAGGTTGAGATCGTACTGGGAGGTATTTCTCATGTTATCTACGGCGTATAATGTAAGGATATTGTCCTCCTGTGCAAACGAAATCGGCAGATTCGCAACACCTTTGGTAGCCAGTTCATCTGAAGAAACCTCATACTCAAAGTAAGGAGAAAGGTCGACTGGATCTGATTCGTTGATCTCTAGACTGAACTTGCGACCTATGGCAGGTCCTCGAAGTCCTGTTTTACCTGCCAGGTTTATCCCTGACTGATCTTGGAGTTCGATTGTCAGGGTGAAAGACGGAAGAACGGTATCCCCATCAAGAACAGGTTTACCGTTAACCAAGAATCCTGCAGTCGGTCCTTGGTAATCACTCGACGTAACAGAACCTGTGACGACCTTGATCGGTTCAATCCGATATGTATAGATAGAATCATCGTCTGCACACATCAAGTGTATGTATGCAGAATCCCCTTCTGCAACCCCTTGAGGCACTATAAACCTCAATATCTGCTCTTCACCTGAGAGCTCGCCCCGCGCTCGATAAAGTAAATCTCCTTTAAAACCATAACCAATACCGTAGACAACCTCTTTTTTCTTAACCCAACTTCCGTATGCAGATGCAAACCATCCACCCTCTTCTGCGGGAGCGTTAAATAATACCACTGCAGTGTCGCCGGTAACAAAAGAATCCGATGCCGAACTAACCTCCAGAGCGGTAGGAAACGAGAATCGCATCCCAGGGTCACCGAATAAAACGTAAAGGATAGTAATTGAATTGCCCGGAACCAGTGAGAAAAAGAGATCACCTAGGTTTGAGTTTTTAAACCCCCTGTATTTACTGAAAAGAGAATCGGTCATATATTGATTGGCATCTGGCCCGGTGCCTTTGGTAGCGGCAATCGATGCAATCACGCCTCCGTTTTCATTTCGTAAAAGCTCCTCGGCCACGCATTCCCACCGTGTATCCTCGAAGCGTCCTACCCCACACGAACAGAACAAGGCCAGAGGTAACTTGCTTCCATTCTGCAATCCTGAGGCATCGGAGTACAAGAAAACCTCTTCATGAGCAAGCTGGCTTCCATTACCGTGTCCAAAGAACTGCCACAGTAACGCTCCTCTGTTCAGTGCATCGATTAAGGCTTTCTTGGCGTCATCTTTTCTCCCACCGATAAGTGGATAGTCGGACAGGTAAACCTTGACAGGATCGAATTCAGGATAAAGGTAATCTTTGGCTAACTCCTCATTAGCAGGTATATGATTGGAGATTGGATCTCTTATGGAGGGACTTCCTTCGTAATAGTCGTCGGAAAGCAAGATGACACGACTCTGCCATGCCTCGGCAGGAACTTGTTCGTATGCCTTAATCTTCTCTAGAACGTCGTAGGCTTCACGCGGGCCTCTTGCAGTTATCCTGGCAATGCACATCTCAGGGTTATGTTCACCGTCATCGTCAAAATCTACGAACCATGCTTCCTTCGTTGCCGCAATCACCGTATACACGTTAGGATCGAGTATCGTATCCTGAGTATGAATTGGAAAATACTCCGGCCTACCCGTAAAACCCAGGTTGTTCTTGTAATCGTATGATCCGTCTCCCATGATCAGTACATAAAGGGTTCTACCCGCGCTTTTATTGTATACGTAGGAAAGGAAATGACGAATTGCCTGTGGTTCGGCTAATCCGTAGCCGAAATCTCGAACAATATCCGCTAAATCTACAGCCTTTACCCTTGGGGTGCTTACCCCTGGAATCTGGAGGTTCTGCGACCGGTATTCGCTCAATTCACTGGCAGCCTCGAAATTCTCGCTGGTTGAAAGAATCACGTAATCGACATTCCAATCCTCATCCCAAAGCTTCCCCGGTTCTGCAATTTCAAGGTCTGGTATAAGAAGTCCCTGCCCGGCAGCGACCCAAACCGGTATAATCTCCTTTGTTCGAGTACTCATCACGAGCTTTCTGTTTTTAAGCTGCCAATCAGTCAGGATAACCGGATTTGCAGGATCGCTATAATCATAAAGATATGAACCGGATCTGACACCACCGAACTCGTATACCTTATTAGGTTCCAGTTCTACCCAGAAAGGGTTATGTTTAAATGACAATTCCCGCGTTGCAACCATCCGTATCCAATCTGGATATAGATTCTGCTCCGAAGGACCGAATACTTCGATAACTAAAGGAAGCTCATCTTTAATAGTAAATCCTGGAGAAACAGAAACGTAATCAGGTGGGTACCTGCTGTCATCTGCAACTGGTATGGAGTAAAGAGTGTCTTCGTCTACCAGTACGCGAAAACCTGCCTGTCTGGTCGTAGTATAAGCCTTGATAGTAAAGGTATCCACTGCTATTACGCCTGAAAGATCAAGTATAAAGGTATCCTTTCGTATAACATCCACATTTGTCTTCGTAATCTCTTCCCATAACCAAAGGAAGCCTGCACGACCAGGACACTCGTGATCCTCCTCAAAGTGAAGTATACCAGGAGCTGAATGCTCCGCTTCCCTGACCAATGGATATGCGGCACGTGTAGGATTCCGTATACCCTTTGCCCCGCCCCAGGTTAGCCAGTACACGTTTTCATTAACATAAGGGTTCGTTTCGAACCTTCGCTGGGTAAAATCCCAATGGTTAGCTCCACGGGCAAAGAAAACGATGTAATCCTCACGATCAAAGCTTCCGTCCATCTCTCCGTGAACATAGATCGGTAATTCCTTCAATGTATCCGGGAGATTCTCATCTATCAGGCGTTCTCCCGCGTAAACTAACCGTAAGGTCTTAGGGTCTATCTTGTCAGGCTCTATATCCAGTTTCTTTAAATCCCGAAAGCTGATACGGTAAACCCCGTCCTCTGGAATCCTGACTTTGATCCAATTATCCGTGCCTTTAAAAGGATTGGATGCTACCTCTCCAAAAGGTATTGTCCAGTCTTTACACTGTTCGTAATTCGTTATCGATGAGGAATATATGTACTCAAGATTGCTGTTGGTTATAGGTTCACCTGTCTGGTAAGGCGGTTCGCTGAAAGAAACCTCAACTGCAATCTCCTTGTATAATGTTAGGGTGTTTGTCGTCGTATCGTAGAAGATCGGTCTTGCGTTAATGACTACAACCCGGTAATCCCGCCAACGGCTTACGGTGTAGTCAACTCTGGATGCATTACTCACCCAGTGACTAATCCTGGGTTCGTCACCAGGTTTCTCCAGGACTGCAGGCCAGTGCAGGTCATCAAGCTGAATTCCTTTTAAATTACGCGATGAACCTAACTGGAAATCAACTCGAACCTCTCCATGAGGAGGTACGCCAATATAAATTACATACTGAGGTAAAACTGTACCTGATGTATCTGCGACCAGCTTAGTCCCTGGATAAAGATTCTCGAGATCTAACTTGCTGTGAGAGGTTAAAGCGTCTACACTCTCAGGCGCCCTAATCTTGATCTTTACCTCGCCAGGTATAGCTGAAGTAACGCTGACCTGACTCAAAGCTAAAGACCATGAAGCAAAAAGAAGGGCTGTTATTTTTCTCAACCTATCCCCCTTGTTTTCTTACTATACTCCACATACAAACAACAATTATCATAATAGGTTATATTCGCTTTTTTCATACGGCACACCTCTTGGTCTTGTATCCCTTTTTTACAAGGGAATCTCGTGATTTTACTCGGTCTGGAATCGATCATAGAACGATCAATTAGCTTCCTAGACACTCCTTTTTGTACCGTTTCTCATAATATTGTAACTTCCCTCTATAATCTATTCCGCCTCTCAACTATCCTGCCCAAAAGAACACTACCTGGATCACGATTAGAAATCATACCTTTACCTCAGACGCTTCTGGTCGACAAAATTCATCTTTGCCCTCATGTCTTTTTCCAGCTTCAATGCCAACGCAAGGACATCCTGATAGGTAGCCACATTTGAAATCCTAATCAAATCAAGGGGATTGTCAACCGCAAAAACCTCATATAGCACACCGTCAACTGCAACACCGAGATAGTCAAATGAGCGGGATAAAGGCTCGGACTTAACGAGTTCCGTTTCAAGTAAGGGTCTGCTCAGCGAATCGAACCCGAGTTCAACCGATTTTACCACAGGCCATGCCACCGTATCAGCCACATGGAAGATATCTGAAACCTCTCCCCTCTTGTTAATCGTTGGGCCCGAACCTTCAAGGTTCAAACCAAGAATAGTTAGCTGACCCGGTTCACCCAATGCACGGGCAATCGACTCATCCACAGGAAGGGCCAGCCTAACTTCAATCTCACCCTGCCGCACGTGAATGCGAGATTCACGACCTAACTCCTTCAAGCGCTTCTTTAAACCCCTTGTAGCCTTACCCGTACTCCCCCACTCGTGATCGTACGTAATCATAAAATTTGCAGAAAAAGGAAGACCGATCTTTTTTGCCCGATTTACACTTGATATTTCAAAATCAAACCCTACCTCCTCATCGTCCGAAATAACGTGAATCTCCTTTGCCAGAAGTGTCCTGCCGTCGATTACTAATATCGCGTCGAACTCCTTTTCAAATTTCGGATCAAGGTGTGCCAGGGCGGGTGTAAATGAGTAATTCAGCACTTTACCTTCATCTTCAACCAGTTCAAACCCCTTTCCTTTCTTACGTAAAAGTGAATAACGTAAAACCTGGTCAACCTGGTCAATTATCTTGGTTTCCTCGCTTCGCTGACGGGCTACCCATTGCCCCCCCTCCTTCTCCAGTTGAAAAGACCCGGCTGCAGCCATGTCGAGAACTCGCTCTTCTTCACCTAACTTCCAGGTGCCCTTAAACCGCAGCGCATCAGGCATAACAACCTGCCCTTTACCTCTAACCTCGAATGAAAAAACGTCGCTGTAGCTGTTATAGTTGAAATTGAATGAATGTTGAAGCAGAAGGGTTTCCCAGGAATACTCAGGGATATCTTCATAGAGTATATCTTCGGGAGGCTTAAGGATATTCACACATCCGGTGAGAACAAGAACCACTCCCACAAAAAACACCGAGGGAAAGATCCGCCTGGTTAGAAATCCGCACCTATCCGGAAATGAAACTTCCATGGTTTCTCCTCATCGGTTTGATACGGCCTGGCAAAATCAAACTTGAGCATAAAGTAACCGAAGACCCAGCGAATTCCTACCCCGTACCCGGCCTTGAGGTCTTCGAGTCTGCCGCCCTGCCAAAGTCGAGGCAGTTCTTCGTCCCATACGAACCCGGCATCGGTAAAAACAACCCCTCGAATCCCGCCCAGGTTCAATGGCAGGGGAAAAGACATCTTCAGCTGATCCACGAACGGAACCCGGAGCTCAAGGTTTGCAAAAGCAACCTTTGAACCGACGAACGCATCGTAGGAGGAGTACTGGTAGCCCCGAACCTCGTACGGCCCGCCGAAGAAGAAGAAATCGCGGTACTCCCCGAATCCGCCTCCGGCCAGATAGAAGTATTCCCTGTCTTGACCGAAACTTGCAGCCCCAAAGGTACGAAGGGCAATCGAGGCTCTGCGTGTGATCGGTAGATAGCCCCTGAGGTCGGTCATCACGGTCTGGTATTGGGTAGAAGAAAGAAAGGAACTGTACCCACCCAACCTCAGCCGCAATCCGTTCATCGGGGTATAGTAATTCCATATCGCATTGTCGAACACAAGCCAGGCGTTGGCTTGGAATAAAGGCTGGGTGTATATCGTATCATGCTCAAATACTATGTTGCCTGTTTCGTCAATGTATCCGTCGTAATACTCATGGTGAGTTACCGCCATCCCGTCAAGGCCGGTTTCCAGTCTGAAAAACTTACTCCAGGGCATTGAAACCAGGGTACTCAATCCTCGCCGGGCACGCTCGATGTACAAAAACGACGAATCCGAGGTTAAATACAGATAATAATCGCCAAGTTGAAAACCGCCAACCGCATAATCTACCCTGCGTTTAAGGAACCAGTAGGATACGACTATATCCGAATAGAGTATATCCCCGTAGAGATTGGCGTCTATGTAGATGCGGTGATCTCCCAGCATATCGCTGATAGCCAGGCTGATATTGCCGGTTGCCCCGTACAGGGAGGAGTAAGCCCCTGACCCGTAGATGTAATCCGCCGAAAAGGCTGGCTTGTAGGGTTCAAGGTCCTCTATGGTCACCTCTTCCGGCTCATAGGAGAAAAGATCGGCATGGGCTATCTCCAGGCTGTCCTGGGCAGGTGTAAGACCTTCGAGGGTACCGTTAAGCATTGCCACGTCGTAACCCGAGTTGGTGTAAATAATCATCGCAGCCTTCCCGCTTGAAGCAGGCGAAAACTCCTCTATCTTCTCGAACCAGTCGGTAAGCTGAATAAGGGTGGAATCCTCCGGATCATAGGAGTAAAGATTGTATCCGGAACCTATGAATACAATCTCATCTTCCATACGATATGGGCAGGAAAGTTCAGAGAACCTCGGTGAGACGCGCTTGGTCCTTCCTGACGCTGATAGCTGCCATACGGCGTAGCTGCCTACGCGCCATACGCTGTCTTGATCAGGCTTATCGCACACGTAAAGCACGTAACCTTCGTTAAAAGAAGGGTCCTGCTCCTCGTAAAGGTCGTAGGTTAAACGTTCAACGTTTCCCGACCCCAGGTCAAGCGAATAAAGATCGCTTTGGCCGTCCTTGATACCCACGTAAACCACGCGATTACCGTCAGGTGATATGACAGGTGCATATGCATCATCAACCTTCAGCCGATACCTTTTCTCGGTCTTGCCTGTGGAGTAGTTTACCCACAAAAGAACCGGCTGGTTGCGGGAAAATCCTAGTACTGCAAGATAGGTCTCATCTTCGGACCAGGCAAGGGTCCGGCGCAGAAGCGGTAACCTCTCAAAGGTTGCCGAGCGACCTGCCTTGAGCAGCTTCTTTAAAGGCTTGCCGTCGAACCCGCTGATCACGTTGACCGTGATATAGTCTCCCTTGGTGGTAGCATAGGCTATCTTGGCACCTGATGGCGAGAGGGCCACACTACCGTTGTAGTACGAAAAGTCCTTTTCATGGTCTGTTAGCAGCCTGGCCTGGATCTTGCGGTTGTCCAGTTTTTCTATCTCGGGAAGATACTTCTTGCGCAGCCAGTTCAGCCAGTCCTTGCCGAACTCCTCGACACTCATCCCGAAAACCTTCTCGAACGCACCGTCCATGCTCCCCCTCAACTTGATGGCGTGCATGAGTTCAAAGGCCTTTTCACGACCGTAGCGATCCTCGATGAACATGAATACCGACTCACCCTGGCGGTAAACGATATAACCCTGCCAATACTCCAGCTCTTCCAGGGGAATGATATTGTTGGTCAGGAGTAGATCGCGCATGAAGGCGTCTTCGTCCGCGCCTCCGTGGGATGACGAAAATTCTGCACAGCCCTCCATTATCCACAGAGGCGGTGTAAAACCGGGTATGATGGAGAAAAGGTTGGACATAGTCAAAGAGTAGTATAGCTCGTACTGGAAAATATGCACCAGTTCGTGGAAGATAACGTGCCTGAGATCCTCGTAGGATCCGGTAAAAGGAATTACCGCGCGGTTCTTGAAAATCTCTGCAAAGCCGCCTATCGATTCCTCGATAGGTTCAAGTATAATGTTGGTTGCGGCAAAATCAGGCTGCGATTTATAGATGATGACCGGAATCTTGAAAGGAATCTCGAACCCGAAGTCCTGGGCATGCTGCTTATAGGCCTCCTCTGCCGCCTCTGCAGCAAACCTAGCAAGAGGCTCTCCGCCCTCTTCTATGTAGATGGTACAATGCTCGGTCTCGTAGGTATAGGTTGCTTCAACCTCCCGCTGCACCTTGTTCTTGCCGTAGAAATACTGCGCAGACGCAGGCACGGCAAGTATCAACCCCACAATGGCAGCCCTAATCATCTTAGACCACATTAAAACCTCCGATCGAAGGAATTTCTTTCTCATTATATAGACCGTTAACCCGAAAAAAACCTGCGTCCGATTCATGTCTGGAGTCTTTTCTGGAGGCATCCCCTGGTTCAGTAGCGAATGCAACCGCCTTATTGCCGTACATTGAGGATAATAATAGTCACAGGATCGGTGATGTCAAGGATGGAGAACTAACCGCTGACAGCTCACAGCTCTGAGCTGACGGCTCACAGCGGCAAGTAACCACAGGATTGTGAGTAAAAAAACGCAGGGAATCTACAGCTGTTACTTCGTTTAATCGCTCCGCTAGGCGAGAAACGAAACTAGCAGGATGTTGGCAATAAAGGACAGTACCAGCGCCCAGCTTGCCAGGGACAGCCTGAGGAATTTCCGCTGCCTCCTGATTGCCAGGGCGATAATGACCACCGCAGTCATCCCCATGACTATCAACGCCGTACCGAGATTCACACCGGACACGTGGGAGGTTATCGGCCCCTTGAAGTAAAGCATGTCGTCTATGCCGAGTATGAGGATGTTGAAAAGGTTCGAGCCTACCACGTTCGAGAACGCCATGTCCACCGCACCGAGCTTGAAGGCGGCAATAGTCGTTATTATCTCAGGTAGCGAGGTGGTCAAGGCTACCACTATCCCGCCTATCACCGTCGTTCCGAGCCAGGGTACCCGTCCAGCTATCTTGTCTGCGACGCCTGGAAGCCATATAGAAGCGCCGATTACAAGAAGCGCCGAAACCGCGTACCCAAGGATCGTCTGCCATAGGGTCAGAGGCTTCTCCTTTTTCCTGCCGGTTTTGACCTTGCGCGCTCGCGCCTTCATAGCCTCGGCTTCCTCTTTGGTCAAATCCTGGACGTACGGAGGATACCGACCCTCGCGCATGGTAATGTGTACGGCAAGAACGTAGACTGCGGGCAGAAGTATGCTGCCAGGCCAAATCCAGGGGAAATCCTTGAACTCCGCCGAGAAGAAAAGCCCCAGGGCCATTATCGTCGTGAAGGAAAGTGCAAATCCTGCCTCGACGATATAGGCAGGGTTGACGCCGTCGAAGAAAGATCGTTTTCCCGTAAGAATATCGAGCATGACCAGAAGGAGAAGGTTAAAGGCGCACGAGCCTAAAAGGGTTCCGACCGTCAAATCCGGAACGTCGAATATGAGTACCGAACTTATCCCGGTGAAAAGCTCAGGTAAAGACGTGGCAGTGGCGATGAGTATAGCGCCAGCCCATAAACGTCCGAGCTTAGTTTTCTCGGCAAGCGCATCTCCGAACCTTACCAGGAAAAAACCTGCCGCAACGATGACACCGACGCAGATCGCGAACTGAACTACCAGCCACGCCATAAGGTTCTGCTCATTTTGAGGATCAAGATCGATTTAAGCTGCCAACAATCCATATCTTACTCTATTCAGAACCAGACGGTAGTCAACATAAAAGTAGATAGTGTCATTGCATGAAAGCCAAAAGCAACCGCGGCACCGAAGGATACAGGTAAGGGAAAATCTCATTCTTCATTTTTGAAAGGAATCTTTGTGTGCTTTGTGTTCTTTGTGGTAAGTTACGCCGTATTTTAACATTTGAATTTGCATAAAGTGGGTTTTACAACACTGGAATCACAGAAAAGTAATCAGCCTAAACCCCTGTTATCTCTGTGTTCTCTGTGCCCTCTGTGTTTCAATCTCTCAGCTGTGAGCGGTTCGCTGTAAGCCTCTACAGAAAGTCATGCCACATACCTCATACCCAATCAATTTGAATTATCAGATTTGATATTTGAGATTTGATATGAAGCTCTGTGTTCTTTGAAGGCAACTGCGTCGCCTACACCCGCTTACATCTCCAGGACCGAGCTCAGCCCTTCAACCGTCTTTTTGGCAACCGTTCTCAGGGTTCCGATCGGAACACCGAGCAGAGCAACTATACAAAGGTAACAATTCGCTCGATCCAGGAACCGGACGAGAATCCAGTGTTTATCCAGTTTGAGTGTCCCCTCGTTCAGATGTCCGCTTCCAACCTCGGCAAGTGTTTTCCGTAAGAGCTTCATGGCGTCTGCGAACTTTCCTGAATAGGCATCCTTACCCATACCGCTGGTATTCACCTCAGCTATGGTTACCCCGTCAAAACCAACCAGGGCACATACAGCCGGTGCACCCACGGCCCCGGAGGACTCTTCAAGAATCTCTAATGCAGCATTGGATATAAAGTTTCCGGATGTCGGTTTCACCACTTTCTGGCTGGTTTTCCCTGCTACAGGTTCATGGGAAAACATCTCTTCTTCCGAAGTGAGTGTTTCGTCTGCAGATTCGGCAACTGAAACCTTCCGGCCCAAAGCCACATCTTTTTCACGAAAGGTTTTCTCAACAACCTCTATCAAACGCTTGGGTGTAAAAGGCTTAACCAGATAGTTGACCGTTTCCAGATCCAGCTCTGGCGCGCCTGATTCTGAGAACCTTCTGTTCCATGGCATACACTGGGTGGGAAATGCGGTGATAACCAGTATTAACTGATCTTGATTGATCTGTTTTATTCGACGAATCAATTCAATACCGTCCATTACCGGCATCTTGAGATCAGTGATAACCAGGTCAAAGCTTTCGCTTTGATAAAAATCAAGAGCCTGGCTTCCCGAATACGCAGTCTGTACGTTAAAATCCCCGTATCGTAGCACCTTTGCCATTGCATCGGCAAATTTACGCTCATCGTCTACAAAAAGGATCCTTGCCCGCTCATTCATAATAGATTACCTTTCAAGCTCCGGAGTTACAATCAACCGGAGTCTTCATTATCTTCACACTCCTCTCTTTTAACAACAGGCCAAGGTTGTTCATCCTGCCTGCGTGCCGCTTCCAGAAGCAACACGTCCACATCCTCATCAATCGTATGAGGAAATTCTGGCTGCGGTTTCTCTGTCTTAAATATACCTGAAAACCACGTTTGAATCTCGTAAAACGCTTCCTTGCCTTTAAGTTGCTCGGTTTCTGCGTGAACTACCTGGCCTTTACTGAAGTATATTCGACCCGCCTCTCCGTTCTTGCCTTTAAGTATTTCAAGTACAATTGTCTTTCCCATATAGCTGTAAAGCTGCACAAGATCTGAAGGAGAAAGCTTTATAGCGCCAAGCAAACCCTCCTCCTGACCTCGCAGGGCATCGTTAACCAATTCAAGAAACCGCTGAGGCTTAAAGGGCTTGGCTATATAATTCAATGTACCCAACTTATAAGCCTGTTCTTGTGAACGCTGGGAGGGAAACCCTGTAACAACAATAATCCTCTGATAGGAATTAAGTTTTCTAATCTGACGGACCAACTCAATTCCATCCATGGTAGGCATGCTTAAGTCGGTAATCACCAGGTCAAACTCCCCGGGTTGGAATATCTCCATGGCAAGTTTTCCGGAATAGGCTGCTTGAACTTCATAACCGTTAATACGAAGTAACTGGGACATAGCGTCAGCGAACGTGCGCTCATCATCAACAAAAAGAATACGTGCCTTAGCCATCATCTCCACTCCTTTCTATTCCCCGAAGGATAACTCTCATAAGATCCAACCTTTCACATCTAAATCGGGGTTAAGATTCATCAACCTTATCCTGGTATACTGGAACTTCTATTACAAAACTCGCACCTTCGTTTTTGGTGTCTGCAAGATAAATACGTCCTCCGAAACGCTCTAAAAGCATTGAGGCAAGAGACAAGCCTAATCCTGTTCCCTTTTTGCCGGACTTTGTTGTATAAAGAGGTTCAAAAATCTCATCTCGAATCTCGGAAGGAACACCTGGGCCGGTATCGCTGATCCGGATACTAACCGTACTCTGATTTACAAGCATGGTCTCGATTGAGAGTTTGCCTGAGCCTTCCATGGCATCGTATGCATTTTCGATAACGTTCATAATTACCTGCTCCAACGCTACCTTATCGAGAAATGCTCGGGGCAAGGCTTTATCCAGAAAAAGCTCAAGCGTCAACTCCTCCAGAGAGTAACGTTGAGAAAGCCACTTTGCAGCTTGATTTACGATTGGATTAACGTCAGTAGGCTTCGGTTCGGATCGTTCAGGTTGAGTAAACTCCAAAAGACCTGAAACTACCCGACGAGTTCGTTCTACCTGCTCCTCCATCGTATCGAGATATTCTGATACCTCTTCTTTTACTTCCAACGGTATTTCCTCCCTATCTGTAAAGATAGTTCGAAGAAGTGTAGAGTGTACGAGAAGTATAGCAAGCGGATTATTGACCTGATGAGCTATCCCAGCAGCGAGGACTCCGATCGAGGCCAGTTTGGAAGCCTTGATCAACTGCTGTTGCATAAGATTCCGTTCTGTAACGTCGCGTGCGATACCTACTATACGATGAAATAATCTACGTGCAGACACCTCTATGACATGCTTGCGCCCTTTCACGTCTTCGGTCTCTATCTCGAAAAACGGTATATCTTTTTCTTCAAGATTTGAGGAAAGATTTCGGCTAAGTACTTTACGAACCTCAGCCGTAAAAAGCCTCGAGTCCTTCATACTCCCGAGGTTACTTCCTATGAATACCGCCGGATTGACACCCAGGATCTCCTCAACGCTGGGATTGACGTAGCTGATCATTCCGTCGAGTTCCACGCTGAATATAATATCCATTGCACTCTCCGCCAAACCCCTGAATTGCGCCTCAGATTCTGCCAAGGCCTCTTCCATCATCCGCATATCGCTGATGTCACGCGCTACGTGAACCGTGGCTATTATCTCACCTACTGGATCGATCAACGGAGAAACCGATACCGAAAACATCCTGCCCCGTACCGAGTCTTTGATCTCGAAGTGTTCGGGAAGCTTGGCTTTTCTGCCTAGTATTTCTTTCATGCCTTTATCTTCTTCGTTCAAATTGTATACGTCCAGATAATTTCTTCCTAAAAGATCGTTGAAATCGATACCGGTATACTCCTTTACGGCACGATTAGCCCGGATAATGCGATATTCAGTATCCAGGATCATCACGAGATCAGAGATAGAATCAAACGTACTCTCCCAGGCCCTTTTCGCCTGTTCTATCTGTTTCCTATTATTTATTATCTCGGTAATGTCAACACAGTTACCTAGGAAAGCCGCTTTATCCTGATAAGGAATAGGACGAACCCTGACTTCCAACGTAGCAATCTCTCCGGTCTTTCGTTTTATGCGCATTGTGTATTGATCCGGCTGTCCGGGTTTTCGCTGTTTTTTTCTTTCGGTTATCATCTCTACATCTTCCGAAACAACTATGGAATGCATATCTATCTTGAGTAATTCATTACGAGTATAGCCGGTTATCTTCTCCATCGCAGGATTAAGAAAAACGAAATTCTTGCCCACGGTCAGATAAATACCGACCATAGCTTCCTCTGTAAGTACCCGATAACGCTCCTCTGATTTCTCTAACGCCTCCTGGACCCTCCGAATCTCGGTAATATCCACGCAGTTGCCCAGATAAGCCTTTTGTCCGGCAAAAACTATCTGGCGGGTTCTTACCTCAAGAACGGCTATCTGGCCGTTCTTCCTTTCAATTCTCATACTGTACTGTGAAGGAACCTCCTCGCCTCTTTCCCTCGCCTCGGATCTGGCCGTTAACATAGCTTGATCTTCGGCAATTACCAGCTTCCCGGTATCCATAGCGAGGAGTTCTTCACGGGAGTACCCGGTGATTTCTTCCATGGCCCGGTTTACGAAAAGGAATCGTCTTTCACGATAAATATAAACGCCGACCAGGGCTTCCTCGGTAAACGCCCGATAGCGTTCCTCTGATTCACGTAACCCCTCCTCTGCTCGCCTTCTTTCTATCGTAGAGCCAATCAGCGATCCTAGGGTACGTAAGAGTTGAATATCTTCCTGGGTCCACTTGCGTTCTTTCACCTGATCCTCAAAACCAATAAATCCCCAGAATTTATCTTCTATAAGAATCGGTAGTATTAAAACAGAACGGGTTTCAGGTGAAAAAAGAGCCGTTCTATCCTCTGAAGGTAATTCCTTAACAGATCCTCCATAAGGTCTTCCGGAAGAAAGTTTCTGGAAAAGCTCCTGTGACGCCTCTTGCAAAACAAGGTGTTGAAACCTGGTATCCGTAATCTGAGGCTCTACACCATCGGCAACGGCCTCGTTAATCAGACGACTGAATATAACATCCTGCGGACCGTCAAGATTTTTGAATATAAAAGCACGACTGGCCTTTCCTACCGAAAGCATCTCGTCTGTCACCTGCTGAAGTGCTTCACCCAAATCCACCATCTCTACCAATATTTGAGAGCAGTGTGATACACTCTCTTCATAGAATAGACGGGATTTAATACCTTCTTCGGCACGTTTACGGTCGGTTATATCGATACCTGAACCGATGAATCCACGTATCCTGCCGTCAAAATCTTTTAAGGGAAAGAACCGCATAACAAAGTGTCTACCCTTATAATGAACATCATTAACGTGCATCCCGTCATTCTTAACCCAGGCATAAGTATTCATGATACCATTGCATTGTTCACGAGGATGTAATTCAGAGATGGTCTTCTCATTATAATAATCAGGGGAGTAACCTTCAACAGCTGCAAAAGCAGAATTGACCTGTTCGTAATAGAGTTCCCCATCTTCTCCTTCTCGCATAGACCAGAGCAGCACATCGACATTATCAAACAATGCTTCTATTTTTTGGTGCTGACGATCAAGTTCCTCCTCTGTACGTTTGCGTTCCAAAACAGTGGCAAACATCCCGGCCACTCTTTCAAAAAATGTCCTATCACCTTCAGAGATATCTACTTCTTTCTTGGACCAGAGTTGTAATACACCGAGCAAGCCTTGCCGTCCGTCAAGGATAGGCCAGGAAATAAGGGAGCGCTCTTCGAATTTTTCTAGTCTAGATATAAAGGGTTGCAGTCTTTCTGTCCTGTAGATATCAGGAGCGATTATTGGTTCTGAAGTGCGTGCCGTTAAAGCTGCAACGTAACGGGGATCGTTCAACGGTTGAGCCCCAGATGCATCCTTTATCTCTTCTTCACTCAAGCCAAAAGAAGCCCACAACTTGAGTAATTTGTGATCCGCATCGTACAATCTGAAGGTTCCCACGTCAAAAACTAAAGCTTTTACTAATCCTTCAAGTACCCTTTTACATAAATCAGCAATATCCTTTGCCTGGACTGAAGCTTCGGCGATTATCTTGAAAGCGCGGTGTTCCCTTTCCAGCGCCTCTTCCGCCTGCCTGCGTTTCTCATCTGCCTCGATGCTGTACAGTGCAAACGCGATATCTCCTCCTACTTCACAGAACAACTCCTGTTCCTCGGTTTCACGGCTGAGTTCGGAAGATAAGGATACGGCTAATACACCGAAGATCTTTTCTGCATACTTCAATCTGGTATACATCATGCCCGATTCAATCTCTCCGGATAGAATATGGCAATCTCGACATAGGTTTGCCGGATCATCGATTACTATTATATCATCACATTCCAGGGCCTTGAGACCGCAATCCGTAAGTCTTCCTTGTTTGAGCGGCTTTAAAATCGGCGCAAATTTGTCCTTGAGTCCCGCTTCGGCAATGAACGCCACTTTGCCGGAATCATCCACAAGAACGACCCAAGCGCTGTAGAAGCTACGAGTCTCTACGAGCTTGCTGCAAATCCCTTCGAGTAATTTCTCCGGCACTCTCTCGTGACTGATCAATTGGTTGACATTCCGTATGGCTCTGAGAACAGAATTGAGATGTTCGATCTTTTTCTCGTTCTTGATACTCTCTGTTATATCGATACAGTGTCCGAGCTGAGCAGGCTTTCCTTCATACGTAATCGGGGTAGCTTTTATCTCGAGTGTTGCCTCCTCCCCATTCTTTCGTATAACCCGCATCCGATAAGAACTCTCAAGTTCCTCCCCTTTGACTCTTGCCTGGCTTCGATCTTTCAGTACGCCTTCTTTGTCTTCTGGAACTACTATGTCCCAAGGATTCATATGAATCAGTTCTTTACGCGAATAACCGGTAATTTTTTCCATTGCGGGATTTGCAAAAATAAATCGGTCCTGAGGCCCGAAAATATATACCCCGGCACTGGCTCTTTCTGTTAAACTCCGGTATCGTTCTTCGGATTCTCGCAACGCAGTGATGTTTTTAATCTCTCTGATCTGACGAGCGACGATGTCTACGATATCCTCCAGGTAATTAATTGTTGCTTCGTCAGGTCTTTTCCCATCCACGGGCGTATCCACAGAGAGCCAGCTTTCCACTAAACCACTCATGGAAAACATGGGAACAAGCAACTCGTCTCCCCGCTGCCATGCATCTGGGCCTTCCCCTGAGGAGACGTCTTGAAGAACGTACCTACCGGTCTGGGAGATATCCAAACCCGCCTCTACCGGTAAAAAGTAGGAATGGCTTATCTTGAAATCTTCTTTCAACATCCGGGCATACATCTCACGTGTTGCAGGCGGTTTTTTCCTCAACTCCTCAACGATCTGTCGATCCACACCAACATAGCCGGCGTTGGTTGTCTCGCCCTTCTCGTTCTTTGTTGTAAATACCGCACGTTTGAACAAACCCGCGTCTCGTACCGCCTCGCAACCTAACTGCAAACACCCCTGGATTGTTTCTGCCCCTCGCAGCTTGTCTAGAAGCTGAGTCCTGATCTGTCCACGCAACTCACGTTGTTTGCGTTCGGAAATGTCTTCCAGGATACCGTCGTAATGTACTATCTTTCCCTCGTTATCGGAAACAGCCTTTGCGGTCAGGGACGCCCAGAAAACGGTCTGGTTCTTTCTTCTAAGCTGAACCTCAAACTCAGTAATCGCACCATCATCTTTCAACCTTTTGACAAACCTATCACGTTGCTGCGGATAAAGATACAAGTCAGGAATCGAGACGGTTTTGTATTCATCTTCCGAATCATAGCCCATCATCCTTACCATGGCCGGATTAGCTGAAAGAACCTCCCCCGAAGGTGTGGAACGAAATACGCCTACCGGGACGTTGGAATGGAGGCTTCGGTAACGCTCCTCAGATTCCTTTAATGCCCGCTCAATCTTATGTCTATAAAGCGCCAGTTCCAAAGTAGAAACCATCTCCCTGGTCTCAAATGGTTTAACGATATAACCAAACGGCTCGGTTAGTCTTGCTCTATCCAGGGTGGCATTATCCATGTGCGCCGTGAGATAAACAACAGGTATATTTAATTCCTCCTTAATCTTCTCTGCTGCCTCGACCCCGTCTATTTTACCTTGTAATATAATATCCATAAGTACCAGATCAGGCCTTAATCTTTCAGTTTCCAGCAAAGCTTCCTCTCCGGAAGTCACCACCCCACATACTGAATATCCGTACTCCAACAACCGATTTTTTATATCCAGCGCGGTCACCGAGATATCTTCTACAACAAGAATGCTGGCTTTAGACATCTGCCTTTCTCCCTGAATTTCCCAAGGGGAATCTTACCGTAAATATCGTTCCTTCTTTCCGTTCAAGCTCAACGCTGCCTTCAAGTTGATCGACCAATATCCCAACCAGTTGCAACCCCAACGATTCTGTCTTACGAAAATCTACATCAGGAGGCATACCTACACCATTATCTGAAACGACCATAACTACGTCATCCTCATCTCTGTGCAACCTGATACGAACCATACCTTTCCTTGTATGTGGAAAGGCGTACTTCAGAGCATTGGAGACGAACTCGTTAACTATTAATGCACACGGGATCGCCTTATCCAACTCGATTAATATGTCATCCATTTCCATGTTGAGTCTGACAAAACTGGTATTAACCCTATAGATACTTAACAAATAATCACCAAGACCCCGGATGTATTCGGCAAGATTGATGTGAGCCAAATCAGGGGATTGATACAGCTTTTCGTGAATCAGGCCGATTGAGCGAACCCTACTCTGACTCTCCGTGAAAACTTTTAATGTTTCTTCGTCTGTAATATGCTCTGCCTGTAAATTTAGTAGGGATGAGATTACCTGCAAGTTATTCTTCACCCTGTGGTGAATCTCTTTGAGAAGAACCTCTTTTTCTTTAAGAGCCGCCTTAATCCGATCTTCGGCTTGCCTACGTTCTGTAACATCAACGAACGAAGCCATCGTAAACAAAGGCTTACCGGTTTCATTCTTCACAAGACTTATGGCCAGATGGACGGGAAAGCTTACCCCGTCTTTTCTCAAGCCTTCGGCTTCTCCTATCCAGCTACCTTCATCCCTTAAAGACTTCATTATCTTAACCACATCTCGCTTATTTTTATAATACTTTCCACCAGGCTTACCTAAAACCTCTTTTGTATCCTCATATCCCCACATCGCAAGACATGAATCGTTGACATAGGTAAGTTTACCGTCAATATCCATAAGCGCAATACCACTAATAGAACTTTGGATTGCAATGTCTTTTATCCTCAACTCCTCTTCAGCCTGCTTTCGTTCAAGGACAGTGGCAAACATATCTGTTACTGTCTCGAAAAAAACGCGATCTTTTTCAGGAATCTCCCTCGTGTTCTCATCCATAAGGTGCATAATCCCTAAGAGTTCATCGTTCGATCCTAGAATCGGCCATGTAATGAGCGCTCGAATATGATTCTCCTCAAGCCTCTGTTTATGGGTATCATAGATCTGATGTTGTGTCACGTCAGGAGCAAAGATAGGATTACGAGACCTTGCTACGACTGCACCCACGTATTCAGGATCGTCTATATGCTGTGGAGGATCGTAATCGTATATCTTGTCACCCCAAGTCCCTGACATCGCTTTCAGGGTAAGTGTTCGATCGACAGGATCGTACAGTTGAACAGTGCCCACATCGAAATCCAAAGTCTTGACCAGGCCAGACAAAACGCGATAACAAAGATCCTGAATCCCTTTAGCGTGAATCGCAGCTTCTGCAATGATGGAAAAAGCCTGGCGTTCTCGCATAAGAGAATCCTCAGCTTGCTTGCGTTCGGTAATATCTTCCAGGATTCCATCGAAGTAAAGTATCTTTCCCTTCTCGTCTTTGATAGCAGTAGCATTCATTGATGCCCAGAAAGTCGAACCGTCCTTATGCCTAAGCTGAACCTCAAAACCTGTTACCGAATCCTCCTGTTCCATTAGCTTTGCAAATTCCTCCCGTTGTTCGGGATTAACATACACATCTTCCAACGGTACCGGTTTGAACTCCTCCTTCGAGGCATAACCCAGCATCCTGAGCATCGCAGGATTAGCTGAAAGCAAATCCCCCTCCGGGGTCGTTCTGAAGATTCCAACAGGAACGTTGGCCTGCAAGCTCCGGTAGCGTTCCTCCGATTCCTGCAATTCCTCGGTCAGCATCAGCTGTCCGATGGCTCGACCGATGATATCCGAAGTCACCTTGACAAGGTTGTAGTCATCCCTGGTGAACCGGAAATCAGCCACCACCGTTAAAGAACCGATTATTTCACCCGAGGCGTTGGAAAAAGGGATCCCCAACAGCGATTTGTCCCCCGCCTGCTCGGCTATTTTCCTGGCTATTGGAAGTAACGGGCTGTGAGCTTCAATCATTGACTCCAGCATACTCTTGATACTGGTTTCTACAACCGGCTCATCCGGAACAAAGTCCAGACCAATAACCGTCGGGTGTCCGGTTCGCATTGTCCTCGATATTACGGTGTCTTCGTAGAGTGGAATCGGCCAGTCGAGTATCCTTCTCCCGAGTAATTTTTCAGCTAGTCCGAGAATCCTGGATTCAACATGATAGGCCTTAAGAGCGAGGACTGGTCTGGTTCCTTTCTTGTCTATCAAATTAACACTGACAAAGAAGCCGAATACCTGGGAAAGATGCTTTATTGTTACATCCAGGACCTCCTGAACGGATTCGGCGCTGTAAAGTTCAGTGGTCAGGGCGGCAAGAACGGTGCTTGTTTCCGCCCTCCGCTTGAGCTGCTGCTCTGCAACTTTTTGCTCGGTTATATCACGAACCACCCCGTTAAAGCTCGTAATCCGTCCATTTAAGTCAACCTCAAAATCCCCACGTTCGTTAACAAAGATCATCCTGCGGTCTTTTCTAATTATGCGGAAATCGAGATTGAACGATGTACCTGACTCTTGACTCAGCTGATGTCTTCTTTCCTCTCGCACCCTTTTAAAATCATCAGGATGGATAAGACTTTCCCAGAAGTGTTCAGGATCAGACCTGAAGGCTCCAACACTGTATCCGGTCAGCAATTCGCAGGAAGGCGAGATAAAATCGTAATCGGAGCGTCTGGTGTCGTACCGGTAAATCATGTCAGTGACGGTACCGGCAAAGCGTCGAAACCGCTCTTCGGATTGACGCAGCGCTTGTTCGGCATTCTTACGCTGCAAGGCAACCGATGCCTGGTTAATAAACGCCTCTACGGTATCCGGGTTTCGCAGCTTGAGTGCATTGCGTAATACGACAATAGCCGCACCTAACAATCTATCCTGCTGAACAAAACCCATCGAGTATTTAGCGCCAGGACTAATGACCTTCTCAAGCGCCTTGCTTACCCCCTCTGGAATCCCACCTGCTGTTATCTCATAAAGGGTTTCTGGAAATTCCTTCAACTCACCGCTGAGTAGACGCGATTTGGTCTCAGCGCTTACTTGAGTGGATATTCCGACTAAGGTTTTCCCAAAGATCTTGAGTACTTGCTCTGTTTTTTCCCCTAAGCCAAGAACCTTTTCACCCCTAAACTTATCAGTGTGTTCATCGTACGAAACCAAAACCACAATTCCGCCTTCCACGAGTTCGGTGAGTCGTTCTGCGATGTAGCCGAAAACATCCGCATCTTCAACAAGAGCCACGAATTCCGTTGCACTCTTTGACAGGAATGACAGGTTACGGATGTGAATGTGTTCTTTTTCCTCAACCTGTTTTCGCCGCAGGGCTAACGCACAGAGATTCGCAATAATGTGCATTTCATTGCGAGGCAGCCCACGGGAATCCTTGGGCATAAATATCGCTGCCGAACCCATAATATCACCCCTGTGATGTAAGACAAATCCCGCTATCTCACCCACACCAAACGTTTTCTGGATAACGGAAGCAACAGGCTTCGGGATCTCACCGAAGGTCAACTCCGAAAGGTCTGTGAACGTGGCTACCACTTCGGTAATCATCTTCTCAAACATCTTCTCATCAACCTGGAACCGCATCCCTTCTGCCCGACGCTTGAGAAGCCTATTAATCTGCAGCAGGTCGTCCTCTGGAACCCCTAGATACCTTATGGATAGTTCACCGGTTTGGCTATCATAGGATGTAACAACGGTAGACAACGCAGCCGTGATCTTCTTTAACTTCTCGCCAATCAATTCGTAAAGGTTCACATCCGAAGAAGCGGCTGCCAACTCGATCGCAAACTCATTTACGGCATTGGAATACTCGGCCCTGAGCTTAACTTCCTCCTCGGCACGCTTACGCTGCAGCGTAACCGAAACCACGTTCGCAAAGATATGCAGGAGATCTTTTGACAAAGGCGGCTTTCCCTGAGGCATAAAAATCCCTGCAGCGCCAACCACCTTTCCGTCGTAATGCAGAGCGAAGCCGGTTACCTCGCCTATCCCGAATGTGTGTTGTATGGTCCTGGCAACAGGTTTGGGTATTTGTCCCAGCGAAAGCTCGGAGGGATCCTCAAATGATGCTACAACCTCTCTCTTCATCCGTTCAAGGAAATCCCCGGATACCGGGAAACGCATACCAGCGAGCTTTTTATCTATGATCTTCGCCGCTTTCTGGAGAATCTCACCAGGTGCGGCAAGATGTTTCAGGACAAGTTCCTGGCTTTCAGGATCGTAGACGGTGATTCCGGTAGCCAATGCCCCGGTAATCTCCCTTAGCTTCCTGTTAATCAATTCCAGTAAATCCACATTTGACGGGGCAGAGGATAATTCAATTACCAACTGGTTGACAGCTTCGAGATTCTCGGCCCGCCGCTTCACCTCCTCCTCGGCACGCTTGCGTTCCAGTACTTCTTCTCGCAGTTCCGCAGTACGATCCTTGACACGCGCCTCAAGTTCATCACGCGCCCTTCGTAGTATTTCCTCCGCTTCTTTTTCTTTGGTAATATCTTCTGATATTCCGGCAACGCGCCACACATTACCGTTCCTATCGTGAATGGGAAACGCCCTGTCGTGGATCCAGCGCACGCTTCCGTCTGACCTGATGATCCGGTAGGTTTCATCGTAGCGTCCAATAGGCGCCAGGGTTCTGAAAGCTTCAAATACACGATCACGATCGGAAGGATGGATATCCTCAGCCCAACTCCCTGGCTTCTCAATAAGACTCTCGCATGAATGTCCCCAAACCTCCTCGTACGCAGGACTCACATAAAGGACCTTGTTTTCAGTCCAATCAGTAAGCCAGAAAACCTCCCGAATATTCTCAGCTATCTGCCTGAAACTTTCCTCGCTTGCCTTTAACCTCTGCTCTGTCTTATGCTTGTACAGAGCGGTCTCAATAGCCACCTGGAGAGTCCTCTGCTTAAATGGCTTAAGGATGTAACCGAACGGTTCCGTAGCCTTGGCTCGCTCCAAGATAATCTCGTCAGCGTATGCAGTAAGATATACTACTGGAATGTCAAGTTCGTTGCGCATCTTTTCTGCGGCATCGATACCGTCCATCTGACCCTCCAGTTTAATATCCATAATAACAATATCAGGATGTATCTGGCTCGCTTTTATTATGGCCTCCTCCCCGGAAGAGACGATGCCGATAACCTTATAACTTAAAGCTTCGAGTTGATCCCTGAGATCAATAGCGACGATTTTTTCGTCTTCAACGATAAGTATCTTAGTAGTTGACATTAGTCGTTATCCTTATTACTAGCTGAGAAGGATATATTAAATTTCGATCCATCGGTCTTGCAAAGCTCTATCTTCCCCTTCAACTGGTCTACCAGCATATTGATCAATCGTAATCCGAACGAATCCGTCGATTTCAAATCATGATCCTCAGGAAAACCAACGCCGTTATCGGCAACGGTCAGCATAACCCGATCTTCCGCCTTCCTTAAATAGATCCTTATCTCACCTTTCCTGCCTTCAGGAAATCCGTGCTCAAACGAGTTACTTATCAATTCATTTATAATCAACCCCAAAGGAATGGCTTTGTCAATACTCAACGAAACACCACTTACATCCAACTTTAACGAAACATTACTGGAACTGATATTGTGGGACTCAAATAGCGAACGGACAAGGCTCTTTAAGTAACCTTCAAAATTCACCCTTGCCAGGTCTTTGGATTTATACAGCCTTTCGTGAATAAGGGCCATAGAATCAATCCGGCTCTGACTGTTTGCAAAAACCTTCAACATCACTTCATCATTTACGTATCTTGCTTGAAGGTTTAATAGGGAAGATATTACTTGCAGGTTATTTTTTACCCGGTGGTGAATCTCCTTTAAAAGCAATTCCTTTTCTGTAAGAGATGCGGTTAGTTCTTTCTCAATCTTGCCGCGTTGCAGTGCAATTGACGCTTGATTGATAAATGTCTCCACAACACTTTTATTAATCAATTCGACACCTTCATGCATGAACACAATTACAAATCCGAACAGACTTTCTCCTCTTGCAAGGCCCATTGTATATACGTTTCCAAGACCGACATCTTTTTTCAGTTCCGCTTCCATTTCCGCAGAAATTTTGACATCGGTGACCTTTTCAAGAATGTTCGGAACCTTCTGTAATTTACCCCTATGCAGCTGAGCTTGAGCCACAGGTGGTATTGTAAACTCTAGGTCTACCGGATTTTTGCTAAAGAATTTAAGTACAACCTCGGTTTTACTACTCGCCCCTGAAACACTCCGCGCTGTAAATTTTCCGGTATCTTCGTCATAGGAAACTGTTATTACCATGACCGATCCTATTAACTGGTAAAGTTTTTCCCCAATGTATTTGAATAGCGCCTTGAAAGGTACCAGTTCAACAAACTCCAGGGCGGCATCGTATAAAAACTTGAGATTTTTTATATACTCTTTCTCTTTTTTTTCGGCCAGTTTACGCTCGGTTATTTCGGCTTGAAGTTGTTGCGTTAAAGCGCGTAATTCCTTCCTCTCCCTTTCTAAATCCTCCATAATATTAAGTGAGGCGCGGTGAGCTTCATTCAACTCCTTGGTATTGCATCTAATATCGTCAATCATCATATTCAAACCCATACCCAAAGCATCAAGTTCATCGTTCTTGCCAGTAAGCTTAACCTGTGCAGAATAATCCCCCTGTGCCAGCTTCCTGATAGTATCAATCATCTCAGATATACGTTCTTTCTCATCCATCTTTCGATCTTATCAATCCTTTGTGATCACTCTTTCAGCCATGCAACCGCCTCCTCCTCGGTTTTAAAGAACCGTGCGAATCCTTTTCCGTACACTGAACCCATACCGAAGGTCGCAATTACCCTTGCCACAGGATGCAAGCCGAATGAAGCAACCTTCAGAATCCTTTTATCCCTAGCCAATTCCGTAAATAATTTTCTTGCCTGTGGTGAAACCTTACCCGCTCTATTGAGATCAAAAAGCATCTTTACTTGCTCCATTCTTTCCATCAACTCCTCATAGAGTTTCATTATTTCTTTAGTAAGTTCTTCATCAATATCTCCAATCGCTGTAATGTGAACTATGTTACCTTCTATAATTTGCATTTTATTCTTACCTATCAAGATTTCTTTTTCGTTCCATCTCATTTTTTATTCTCTTTTTCACTTTCGATATCTTCAGGAATAGGGGTTTTATATTTTTCCTCAAGGCCCTTAGAACGCAGCAATTCGTTGACCTCGTGTTTAAGTTCAATCATTCTCAGCTCCCGTTTAACCGCTAAATGATTAAAGCGGCTAAGATCACACACACTACTGCGTAACGCATCTTCAGTCTCTTTACGTTCGGCTATTTCGGCTTCGAGTTCCACGTTCCTTAAACGATAGATCTCAGCCTTCCACTCATTCTTTTCAGTCTCATATTTCACCTGTATCTGAGCAACCTTTTCGGCGCTCTCCTCACTGAAAACCTTCTCCTTAAGTTCACTGTATCGCCTAAAGAAAGCAAGGGCTTGTTGGAAATCTGCCTGAGCTTCGTATAACCCAGAAAGGTGCTTACAGCTACTTATTTCCAACTGTTTCACTCCTATTTCCTCAGCTATTTGTAAACCCTTTAGTAGATAAGTAAGAGCCGAATCGTATTTCCCTAACAAGGTATATACGTATCCGATATTATTATTCACATCGGCGATCTCCCTTTTGTTGTCTATCTCTTCAAATATCGTCAGGGCTTTTAAATAATACTTCAACGCATGATTTTCATCTCCTCGCTCACTGTATATATCACCGATGTTGGCGTACGAATCTGCGATCCCGTTTTTATCTCCGATATCCTCCTTGATGCGTAAAGACTTCAGGTAATAGGCAAGAGCCTGATCGTACTCCTTCCGTGTCTCAAAGATAATTCCAATATTGTTATAAGAAAATGCGACTCCTTGTTTATCATCTATCTCGGTAAAGATATTTAAAGCCTTGATATAGTATTCCAAAGCCTGACCGTAGTCGTTTCGCTCGTCGTAAATAATCCCGATATTGTTGTAACATTTCGCGATACCCGACTTATCATCAATTTCTTCCTTGGCTTTCAGGGCTTTATAATGGAACTCCAAAGCCCTATCATAATCCCCCCTACTTTTGTGAACTAGTCCAATGTTACTGTAACAACTAGCAGCGCATTTTTTATCATCAATCTTTTCGCAAATTTTTAAAGATTCGGTATAAAATTCAAGGGCCTTGCTGTAATCGCCTCTTACCCAGTACGTAATTCCCAAAATAAGTTGACTCTCCGCACATCCTTTCTCGTATCCGAGACTCTCAGCCAAGCTAAGACCTTGACCGCAATAGCTTTCAGCCTTCTCGGGATCACTACGATAAAGGGCGTAAGCCAATTCATTTAGCACCTTCACTTTTTCACAGGCTGTAGTGTTTTCTCCAGACTCTAAATCAAGCCCTGTCAGTCTTTTCTCAAGATCCTTGATATTGTCGTCAGCCATAGCTCTTACCATTTAACTTGGGGAATACGATATAATATCCAGAATCCGGATCAACACTTTATATCCCCCTATCATCGCTGTACTCCACTATCTGATACAAACCAAACCTCCTCCAATGTGAGGGCCAGGCTAAATAGATTGATTTATCTTATTCACGCCCTCATCTCCGCTCCCACTCTTTCCGATCTGTCGCTTATTCAAACTGAGTATAAACAAGATTTTTGTGCATGTCAAGTAGGCTCAAAAGTAACATTGCAGGGGTATTGTTACGTTGACATTCGTATTACATCGGCTAGAATTCTTGTGCAAATGGGCAGCAACCGTGGGATAGAGAGTAATCTACCTCCAGGTTTTTCCAAGGTCTGCAAACTGGGGGAAGGTTCTGACAGCGTCGTATGGGCGGTCATACATGAGGGTACGGGCGAGGTATTGCGTTAAAGAAATCCACAAGTCCCGATCCCTCTCACCGCCTGCAGCGTGAGTTCGCCATCCTCGAACGCCTGGATGTTCCCGGGATTATTAGGGT
The DNA here is from genome assembly GCA_016934635.1 of Caldifarciminota bacterium. Classification (GTDB taxonomy): domain Bacteria; phylum Hydrothermota; class Tepidihabitantia; order B3-TA06; family B3-TA06; genus WJJO01. The sequence continues at coordinate 2,290 of JAFGSK010000071.1, read as the reverse complement.
CAAAGAGTTCGGAGAACACGAGGGGTGTGAATACTTCACCATGAACCTCATCGAAGGTAAGCCGATAACCGAGTATATGTCGAAGCGACGCAAGGATAAGGATTTCATTGATACATTTCTTACAGTACTTCAGGAGATATCTTCCACCCTTTCCAGATTACACGGCAATGGTGTAGTTCATATAGACATCAAGCCTGCCAATCTGTTGATCAAGGATAACGGGGAGCCCGCGCTATTGGACTTCGGTTTTTCAGAGGATTTCGTTTTGAGTCCTACGTCTGAAGTGAGAGGTACGACTATAGCTTATGCCGCACCCGAGCTTTTTGCAGGAGGCCAGGTAACGCCTTCAGCGGACATCTACTCCCTGGGAGTGATTGCATACGAAATCCTGAGCGGAGCTATGTTGGGCATCCAGAAGTCGAGTCAGGTGTTATTATATTTGGCTCTTGACCATTAAGTGTGAAGCTTTCCCAAAGGCACCATGTTTGACGTAAACGTCGCTTCATGCAGCGAAAACCGCTTTTCGCTGAATCCTCACTTTACATCAGTCTCAAGCCGGTTTTCCAATACACGAGCATAGTAAGCACCAAGCCCTCAGTGCGGCACAAGCCTTATCGTAGTCCTCCTTGTTCGTATAACGTTCATAGATGCGGCGGAACGCCTGCTTAAGCCCGTAGGCCCTGGCCGGACGCGGATAAGCCCTCAAAACGCTGCGCAGCCGCTCTCGCTGATCTTTATCGAGCCTTTCCCGCGCCTTCAGTAAGATGTGTTTTACCCTGAAAAGCTTGTTGCGGTTGCCTTCCTTCAGCCTGCTCTGCTCCGCCCTGCGTACCCTGTCCAGAGCCAGATTCAGGAGCCTGATTACGTGGAACCTGTCCGCCACTATCTCAGCATCAGGGCACGCCTTGCGGATAGCCTTGACGTAGGGCGTCCATAGATCGCTAACGAACAACCAGGGACGCTTGCCTTCCGGTATCCGATCCAGACGCTTCCCGACTCCCTCCGAGTCCCTGCCAGGCGCCGTGTCAAACACCTTGCGCTTCTCAATATCTGTCATCACCGTATTGTAGCGGTGTCTGCGGGCCACGCTGAACTCGTCTATCCCCATCGCTGAAGGATACTCCTCATGTCTCCCGGCAAGTTCGGCTTCGGCCATACGAAACCACATCCGCCGCAGGGTAGTGTAGGTTATCCCCCAGATTCGGCTGGCATCCTTGAGGGACGTGCCCTTGGCCTGCTCGTATACCGCCTCCTCGTAACGCCTCGTGCGCCTACCCCTGGGCGCTATCTCCTCAAACGACTCCGTGAATACCTTCCCGCAGTGCGAACAGCGCAAGCGCCTCTTGTAAATCACTAACGTAACCTTCCGTCCGCGTATGGGAGTATCCGCAACCCTGCGGGTAGCGACCTGATGAACCCGTTCAGCAGCATGACTGCATCGAGGACATACCGCATAAGGCGAAGCCTTCAAAAGCCTCAGTTCTATCTCTTCGGCTGACACTCGGCCTTCTATTACCGCAAATCGGTCTTGCAAATCGGCAAGAATTATGTTATAATCGTTCGGCATCCGTTGGACCTCCGTTTTTTATTTTACTGCCTGTATTATGAGGATTTAGCGGATGCCTTCAATTATCCGGGAACCCTCTCCTCATCCACCCAAATCTTTCCTCACTCTATTCGGTTATGAGCCCAAATGGAATATGCCAGGGCAGAAATGCCCTGTTTTTTTGTATAAGACAAAAAAACCTTGCGTGTTTACTTAGAACCATTACCATCAAGTTGACGTTATCAAAATTAAACCTATAATAAATATGTAAACAGATGAAAGGAGACATTCGTAGCGTGTCTTTCAATTAACAGGGCATTATTATGATTATTATTATCTGGGCACTTGTAGTCATTGGAATCACAATCCATTCTATAATATGGCTGATAAGGGATTACCGATGGCAGAGAAGAGAATCAACTGTATCTGCAGGCCATAACGGAAGATCAAGCACAGAATACTCAAACGACAGTAATATTAACACGGCTATTCAATTAGGTATGAATTCAAGCAGTATTGGACAAGCTTATTATACTATCCCGCCGAGACCTAAACCAAGGCCCTTCCTTGAACCGAGGTTAACGAATGCAATAGACAGGATAATGCGTGATGCCCTGGAGCGGATTACCAATCCCTAGTTACAATCTACAATCCACGCGTCTTTCCTCATAAATAAATCGTTCCGAAGTAAGTGTTACAGAGTTCATGCTATCTCCTTTGGATGATACTTGTTATTGTATGCTT
>JAFGSK010000070.1 GCA_016934635.1 Caldifarciminota bacterium | reverse complement strand
TGTTCTGAGTCATGGCAAAGCCTGCGGGAAACTCCTTGCGGGTTCTGACCTCTAACGCGGCATGGTAAGCCTCGACCGCCTTGTCCATGAACACTCGCTGCTCCTTGCCCTCGCTGACCCTGGCTATGGCGATGTATGCGGCGCCCAGGTTGTTCCGGGTCGTGGCAAAGCCAGCCGGAAACTCCTTGCGGGTTCTGACCTCTAACGCGGCATGGTAAGCCTTAACCGCCTTGTCCAGATACTCTCGTTTCTCCTTTTCTGCTATATCGGCAAGTTCACCATATCTAATTGCGAACAAAGCGAGACCTTCAGCGTATTGTAAGGGATAATCTTGACGGGTATATTTGAGCTGCCAATCATAGTTTAAATCATCTAGAGTTTTGCCGAATGCAAGCAGTCCGCTTCGTATCTCTCTGCTGCTATAAAACCTGAACAATCCCGAGATGAAATAGTGAAGTTCGGTTGAGGCTTCGACGCTGTGGATTGAGTTGGCGTAAAGTCCAACCTCCCTTAGCTTCTCTGCAAGCACCCAACCTATCCCTGTGGTGAGTTTCTCGTCTTTAGGGAATCGTTCAAGTTGCCATACCCTTATCATCATGGCTCGAAAAGCATCCTGCACAGTTCGAAGTTGTCCGTCCCTTGCCGCGCGGCGTATGATGTCAATCACCGGCTGAAGCTTTTCATCGAGCTTTTCGCGCGCCTTGCGAGGACCTTCTGAAGCCTTGCGGAAGTCGTTTCGGGTTATTGACCACATGAGCCACTCGAACAGATGCTTCGGCTGAAGGAGTTTTACGCTTATCCATATGTAGGGAATCAAAAGCGCGAGCGAGGCAAAGAAAAGGATGAAGCCTGTTTCGGCAAACCTGCACCGCACAAGCCCCCACGCCTGCGCCTGGCCGAGCCGCCAGGAGAGGTAAAAGATGGTTCCCAGGAGAACCCCGGAAAACCCGATAAAGTGCGCGGAGTAGAAATGTATCTTCATCACGCGCGGGGTGTACGTGTTTGCCGACAGCTGAACCGCCACGAACATGAGCGAGATGAAAAGCGCGGAGACGGTTGCCAGCACCATGACCAGCGTGCCGTAGATGCTGCCTAGCGGCGCTGAGTCGGCGCCGAAAGCGCAGAAAACGCGAAAAGGAATGAGGTTAGTCCATACAAGGGCAAGCCATATGCCGGCAAGTAGGAGAATTCCGTAAGCCAGAAACTTGGGTGCCGTCGGGTGAAACGCGGAACTGAGACGGCGTTCAATACACTCCCAGAAACTTCTCCCTTTATGCTTATTATTAGCCACCTTAAAATCATCTTATTTAAAAAGAAGATTATGTCAAGTTTAAGGAGTTTGTTTATCCTTTAGAGGTTCTTCGCTGGGTACGGGCACGGCATGCCGCGCCCCTACTTTTAGGTTGTATCATTGTACTTGACGCAGTATCCATTTCCCTTTACAATTAGGGCTGACGTTATGGAACAGGATGTATTCATCAAGGGTGCGCGTGAGCATAATCTTAAAAACATTGACGTAAAGATTCCGCGCAACAAGCTCGTGGTCATAACCGGGCTTTCCGGTTCGGGCAAGTCGTCGCTTGCATTCGATACCCTTTACGCCGAAGGCCAGCGCAGGTACATGGAGTCATTGTCAGCCTATGCACGTCAGTTCATGGGGGTGATGGAGAAGCCGGACGTGGACTTCATCGAAGGTCTTTCTCCTGCCATCGCCATCGAGCAGCGGACGTCGGCGCGCAACCCGCGCTCGACCGTAGCAACGGTAACCGAGGTTTACGACTACCTGCGCGTGCTCTTTGCCAGGGTGGGTAAGCCCTACTGCCCGAACTGCAACGTGCCCATATCCAAGATGAGCACCGATCAGATAATCGACGCGCTACTCGAATACCCGGAGAAGACAAAGCTAACCATCCTTGCGCCAAAGGTCCGGGGCCGCAAGGGCGAGTACCGCGACGTATGGGCAAAGCTCGCTCGCAAGGGATTCGTGCGCGCACGGGTGGACGGCGAAATAATAGAACTCGACAAGCCTCCCGATCTCGAAAAATACAAGCAGCACACCATCGAGATCGTTGTCGACCGATTAGTGGTCAAGCCGGACATGCGTAAACGCCTGGCAGATTCGGTTGAGCTGGCCCTGGTAGAGGGCGAGGGGTTGTGCACGGCGCTCATAGATGGAAAGGAACGCACCTTCAGTCAGGCCATGGCCTGCACCCAGTGCGGTTTCTCCTATCCCGAGATATCGCCCAGGTTGTTTTCGTTCAACTCACCCTACGGAGCGTGTCCTGAGTGCCACGGATTAGGCACAAAGATGGAGATAGATCCTGAACGCCTGATAGTCAACCCCATGCTTTCAATCCTCGAGGGAACGATCGCTCCATGGGGTGAGCCCCACGGCTGGTCTCTGGCCATGCTCAACGCGACCGCCCGACACTGCAAGTTCGACCCTGCCGCGCCGTGGAAGGATTTGCCCGAAGAAGCCAAGCAGGCTGTACTATACGGAACAAAGGAAAAGATAAAGATCTCCTACAAGGGGCAAACCGGAATCAGCTACGACGGTTCGGAGCGTTTCGAGGGTGTTGTGAACAACCTGATGCGGCTTTACAAACAAACCGATTCCGACTACCGGCGACGTTATATCGAGGGCTTCATGAGCGTTCTTTCGTGCCCGGTGTGTGAAGGCAAGAGGCTCAAGCCCGAGGTTCTTTCGGTTCGCCTGGGGAAGACCAATATCTACGATATAACCCGGTTTTCTATCAAGGAGGCGGTGGAGTTCTTTAACAACCTGAAGCTCTCCAGGCAGGATCGGGTGATTGCCAAGGACGTAGTTAAGGAGATTTCGGATCGGCTGGGATTCCTCCATGAGGTCGGGGTAGACTATCTTACACTCGATCGTACTGCAGATACCCTTGCAGGTGGAGAGGAGCAGCGGGTAAGGCTGGCCACCCAGATCGGGTCCAGGCTGGTCGGCGTTATCTACATCCTGGATGAACCGACCATCGGTCTTCATCCGCGCGATAACCTCAGGCTCCTGTCCACCCTCCACAAGTTACGCGATCTTGGAAACACGGTGGTGGTGGTTGAACACGATACCGAAACCATCCTTTCAGCCGATTATGTGATAGACCTTGGACCGGGAGCCGGAGCCGCAGGAGGCAGGATCGTAGCCCAGGGTACACCTGGCGAGATAAAGGAGAACAAGCGCTCACTTACCGGCAAGTACCTTTCCGGAAAAAGAAAGATTGAGATTCCTGAACGCCGTCGGGGATTGAACGAACATAGACTTACTATACGAGGAGCACGCCACCATAACCTCAAGAGTATAGACGTGGAATTTCCTCTGGGTCTTTTCATCTGCGTCACCGGGGTGTCAGGTTCGGGCAAATCCTCGCTGGTTACAGACATCCTTTTTCGTGCCCTTGCCCGCAAGATATACCGGTCCCGCCGCAAGCCCGGGGCGCATGACGGTATCGACGGTCTTGACCAGATAGACAAGGTCATCAACATCGACCAGTCACCCATAGGCCGCACACCCAGATCAAACCCTGCCACCTATACCCAGGCGTTCGGTCCGATCCGCGAGATTTTCGCCAAGACCAAGGAAGCCCGTATCCGGGGTTACAAACCGGGACGCTTCAGCTTCAACGTACGGGGCGGCAGATGTGAACGATGCGGGGGTGACGGAACATTACGCATAGAGATGCACTTCCTGCCCGACGTTTTTATACCTTGTGAGGTCTGTGGGGGCAAACGCTACAACCGCGAGACCCTGGAGGTTCACTTCAAGGGTCGCAATATCGCCGAGGTACTGGATATGACCGTCGAGGAGGGTCTTGAATTCTTCCGAGACATCCCGCCTGTGGCACGCAAGTTAGAGCTTCTACACGACGTCGGTCTGGGTTACATCAAGCTCGGGCAGTCCGCACCGTCCCTTTCAGGCGGTGAGGCGCAGCGCATCAAACTGGCCAAGGAGCTTTCCAAGATACCAAAGGGGCACACCATCTACCTGCTCGATGAGCCTACCACCGGCCTTCACTTCGAGGACGTCAAGATGTTCCTTTCTGTTCTGCAGAGACTGGTGGAGAAGCAGAACACAGTAATAGTCATCGAACACAACCTTGACGTAATAAAGTGTGCGGACTGGATAATCGATTTGGGTCCTGAAGGCGGAGAAGAGGGCGGAAGGATAGTGGCCCAGGGCACGCCTGAACGAATCGCCAAGGTCCGAGAATCCTACACCGGCAAGTTTTTAAGAAGTATACTCCGATGATCGATTCGTCACCTGTCCAGGAGCACCTGGAAATTCTTGAAAGGCTTCATTCGCTTGTCGGAGAGGAATTGTATCTTGTCGGGGGGGCGGTACGTGATCTGCTTCTGGGGCGGAAGATACTGGATTTTGATTTCGCCTTACAGGGCTCGGGAACGAAAACCGCATCCTTGGCTGCATCAAAGCTCGAAGGCGCATTCGTGCCTCTATCGGAAGAGGAAGACGAGGCAAGGGTGGTTATACACAAGGACCTGATCCTCGACTTCAAAGGCTTCTCTGAATCGATCCTTAATGACCTTGCCCGTCGTGACTTCACCATGAACGCGATGGCGATGAGGCTATCCGATATCCTGAAAGGTAAGGAACCTGAGTTAATCGATCCTTTCGGCGGGATCGAGGATTTGAAGAAAGGAAGGATACGTCAGGTCGGGCCGGAATCGATATCCGATGACCCGCTTCGCATACTTCGCGCCTACAGATTTGCCGCCCAGTTGGGATTCGAGATAGACCCGAGTCTTGAACGTACGGCTGAGATAACGTCACTTGCCCACGTTGCCCGGGAGCGCATCTCGTATGAACTGCTTATGATCCTTTCCCACGATCACGTATACACCCTGGTTAACCGGATGATTATTACGGGTTTGCTTCAGCAGGTGTTCCCATTTGAAGAGTTCTGGGCAGATTACTCGGTGCGCTCTCATTCGATGGCGGTTTTTCATGCCCTGGAGCGGGTTCTCGAAGAGAAACGTTTCCCCCCTTTGATCGTGGAGAAGATAGAAGAAATAAGAAAAGACCCCCACCGCATGGCTTTACTGAAGCTATCCGCCCTTTTCCACGACGTCTCGAAGCCCGAGACCGAGATACGCGCCGATGACGGCAGCCTTCACTTCTACGGTCACGATACGCGCGGTGGAAAAAAGATGAAATGGGCTTTATCAAAAATCCTGCGCTTTTCCAATGATGACACCGACCGGGTATCCGAGACCGTTGCAAGGCACATGCACTTACACCTTCTTGCCACTGCACCCGAACTGACCGAGCGCGCAATGCGCCGGTTCATGAGAATGTGTGAAGACAAGGCGATAGATATAATGATCCTCGATCTGGCAGACGGCTTTGCCACAGCAGGACGAACCAGGCACCTCGAACAAACCATCGCCAGGATTCTCGAATTGGCAGCCGAGGACGCAAAACGGGCTGATTTCAAGCGCCTGGTTACCGGGGACGATCTCATAGCCCTTGGGCTTACACCTGGACCTTTGTTCAAGGTTATCTTATCCGAAATGGAGGAACTGCAGTGGGAGCGCAAGATTGCCTCAAAGGAAGAGGGGTTGGCCCTGGTGAAGGAGAAGCTGGCCAAGGGAGAGTACGATCTAACCGCAGGTCAGTCGGAGAGTCCAGAGGGAATTCAATAAGGACACCCTGAGAGGGTGTCCTCCGCGGTTTTTTAACATTGAGTTCGAATAACAATGTAGTGTTTATGTGTGGCACCGGTTCTCAATCCTGCGTTTAACGATTCATCGCTAACAGTTAACCGATAGCCGTTAGGTTATCCGAACATTTAAGAGAGCATCCTACTCAGCTTGAGGAGATTAGAACATCTCTGTGGTCTTTGTTTTCTCTGTGTTTAAGCCCTTCCTTGAGGACACACATGTTTGTCCCGTTTTTGGGGTGTTTTTGACCGGTTTTTAGGTGGCTTTTGTCCGGCTTTTGGGGTATATAGGCTTACGGGCGGGCGGCGTCTTTCCTCATAAATAAATCGTTCCGAAGGGAGTGTTACAAAGTTCATGCTATCTCCTTTGGATGATACTTGTTATTGTATGCTT
>JAFGSK010000010.1 GCA_016934635.1 Caldifarciminota bacterium | reverse complement strand
GTCAATGGAGTCGTGGTAGACCTGGGTTTCGCCTTGCAGTATCTCGGCGACGACTGAAAACTCCGCAGGTTCGCGGCCAAAGTTCTTTATGAGGGCTGCGGGAGTATAGGGTATAGTCTCGGTTACTGAAGTTATTTCCTTGACTCCAACATCGTAATCGGCGAAGCCCATCAGGCGCACGTCGTCGAAGAACACCTTCTGGCCTCGCCAAGGGGGTAGATTGAATCCTGTTACCCACAAAATAAAACTGTCGACGACAGCATTAAGTGGAATAGAACCCCAACTCCTTATATCTGTGGAAATACCTTCACTCAAAGTATGCCATAGAGTATCCTGAGTAAAACTGGTCGATTTAAAGATTGCATAGTGAGGTTGTGTTCCTATTGGTTCACCGGGTCTCTTTAGGATATAACCAACCTTCATAAAGTCTTCCGAATTAGCGTTGAGATGGAGAAGAATATAGGCTAAGAAAGATCTATCAACGTCATCGTATAGATATCGAGCACTATAGAAGAGAGTTAAGCTATCAATATCCTCTACAGTTTTTTTAGGAGAAGAAAAACCTTGGATAACGTAAGCACTCTGCACAAAGGATAGCGGTGGGTTTTCCGGTTCAGGTCTTGTGTCACCTGATCCAGAGTATTCACCTGTATATGCACTCTCAGGATCGTGACGAGAAACAAGTGCGATTTGCGGCCAACCCCCGCCTACTCGCGTATGCCAAACCTCACTGTCTTTTTCAAAGCTGTGATCTTTGACCAAGTTAACTTTCTCTAAAGCAAAAAGCAACAGTGGCAAAATGGTAAGTACACTTATCCGTTTCATAACTTATCTCCTTTCAATCAGCGCTCACAGCTTACCGCGAACTCCCAACGGTGATCAGTGTTTCTTGCTAACATTACATTCTAGTTGCTTAAAAGAGCAATGTCAAGGAGGGGTGAAGTAACAACTTCACCCCTCGACTGATTTTCTTTTATTTGACCAGCACCATCTTCTTAGAAGCTGTGTAGTCGTCTGCCGCAAAGCGAACAAAGTAGACGCCTGAGGCGCATTTGCGGTTCAGGTCGTCCTTGCCTGTCCACTGAAGTTGGTGAACACCTGCCTGAACTTCACGATCCACAAGGTTATTGACCAATCTGCCTGATACGTCGTAGACCTTCAGCGAAACGTGGGTGGCATAAGGCAAAGAATAGCGTATCGTGGCGGCATTGCCAAACGGGTTCGGGAACGGCTGATACAGACAGAAAGGTATCTCGATCGGCATCATGTCCTCACCAGGACTGCCCATCATGAAGATGCCTGAGTCGCTGCGCCGACGCACTATCACCCGGCTCACAGGCACGAAGCCGTCCCGGGACAGTCTGATGGAGAACGCTTGCGAATCGAAGATTCTCTCCAGTCCGTCAGAATAACCGAAGAAAGAGAGAAGTGTACTGATTCCGGACAGCTTGTTAGTTATATGTGCAAAAAAATGATATTAGGCTTTAAGTGTAAGTTTCATTATTATCCAGGATAATCTCAAAAAACCCCCTGGCACGGAAATTGCTGAATGTTACAGTAACCAGTGTGCTTAGGGCGTTTTCTGTGTTCTGATTCCGAATACAGAGATGACTCTTTAATGCAAAAAGGTTGCGATAGGTCGAGAAATAGAAATAACCTGGTAATCATTGAAATCCAAATGGAGGGGTAATGACCAGGAATACGAATAGATTAATCCAAACTCAATGAATGTAAAAAGGAGAGATGATGAAACACGAGATGGCGTTTGAACCGCCTAATCTATTGATCATGAGAGTGAGGGGAGTTTGGAACGCAGACGAAGTGCTTAAGATGAACGAGCAGGCGTTCGAACTGGTCGGAGGCCTCAGGGAAGTCAAGTTTCTGGCAGATGTTTCCGAGTTAACCGAGGTAACGCCCAAAGCCCGCGAAACCCTGGTAAAGGAAAGGATGCCGTTTACATACTTGAAGATGGCGTTCTTTGGCGCCTCCTCCAAGCTCAAGGTTCTGGGCGGACTTATCCTAAAGATGCTTCCTACGGTTAAGAAATCCAAGTTCTTTGAAACCGAAGAAGATGCCCGTGTGTGGCTGGCTGAGTAAAACATAGGAGGAGATATGAAAGAGATAATTACATTTGAACCACCAGACACGGTCGTAGTAACCTTCAGGGGTCAGGTTGATCCTGTCGAGATAGAAGGCTTGTTTAAAAAATGGGAAACCTTTAAATCACCTGACAACAACTACAAGCTTCTTGTAGATCTTCCTGATCTGGAAGACATCCCCCCAAAATCCCGCGAAATCCTCCGGGAGGGCGGAAGAAAATTTCACATGAAGAAAATAGCGGTCATCGGAGCGTCGAGGAAGATTCATATATTAGCAGGATTGATATCCAAGATGGTTCCTAATATCGATGCCTTAAAGTGCGTAAAAAACCGAACCCAGGCCCGACCATGGTAAATAAATCAAGAGAAGGGAAAGACGTGAAAGAAAACGTAGTCTTTGTATCTCCCGATATCATCTGTATAAAACTCGTTGGGGAGCCTAGTCCCGGTGAGATGCAAGAGGTGGTGGATGAACTGGATCGACTATCGAAGGGAGTCGATGGTCCGAAGATTCTCACGGATATAAGCGAATTGAAGAACATTCCGCCCGGAACGCGGAAGATAGTTTCAAAGGAAGGTTCATGGCCATCTTACGATAAAATAGCCGTAATCGGTGCAAGTGCACGACTGCGAGTACTGGCGAGTCTTATGCTCAAGTTGATACCTTACATCAAGAAATCCAAATTCTTCGATAACGAAACCGAAGCACGTGCCTGGCTTGCAGAAAAATAGGAGAGACAATGAAAGAAAAAGAACTAGTTACCTTTGAACCCCCTGATCTGTTCGTGTTGAGATTCAAGGGCGAATGGTCCCTTGATGAAGCAAACGACTTCTATGATCGAGTCGATCAAGAGAAGCAAAATATCGATAACTTGAAGTTCATGGTAGACGCAAGCGAACTCGGGAACATGACACCCAAGACGCGATCCTTAGCAACAAAACGTTCCCGTTCCTTGCGCGTTTCGATGCTGGCTGTTGTAGGCGGAAGCGCCAAAGTAAAGACGTTGGGAACACTCTTGCTCAAGATGGTTCCACAGGTCAAGAAGTCAAAGTTTTTTGACACAGAAGAAGAAGCGCGAGCCTGGCTTGCCGAATAGAACATGAGGTTAGTATGAAAGAAATCATAAGTTTCGAGCCGCCGGAGACTATGGTTGTTAACTTTAAAGGCAACCTTGATCCGGCTGATGTAGGTGAAATGTTCAAGAGATGGAGTGAATACGTAAAAAAAGCGGGAATAAAGAAGAGTAAGATACTCATGGATCTAAGTGGATTGGAGAATATTCCGCCCAAGTCTCGGGAGATCTTTCGCTTAGAAGGAAGCAGGTACCCAATATCAAAGATGTCAATATTCGGAGCTTCCACCAAGATCAGGATTATGGGTGGATTATTATTAAAACTTTCATCCAGTGTAGACGAATCCAAGTTCTTTGATACTGAGGAAGATGCCCGAGTATGGCTAAGGGAGGAATAATGGACCATCAGGTAAGTTTGGATTCTAAAAAAAATCTCATTGTGAAACTCTCAGGGGAATTAACTTCAGAAGAGGTTTTCTCTGTTACCCAGAAGATGATCGAATTGTTGAAACCACTGGAAAAGGTTCACGTTCTCATGGATGTTACCGAACTCAAGAACGTACCTCCAAAAGCTCGAGAAGAAATGGCGAAATCCCCGCTTCCCCCCAGCGATAGAATAGCCGTGGTCGGAGCCACCCCGATGATACGCGTTCTGGGAACACTGGTTTTGAAAGTCATCCCCAATGTAAAAAAGTCTCGATTCTTCTCAGATGAAACCCAAGCTCTCGCCTGGCTTAACGAGGAGTAATGAAGGAGAAATTGTGGATCACGAGTTAAGTTTCGAAAAACCCGATCCGGTCGTCTTAACACTGAGAGGTGAGTGGCAACCGGAAGAAGTCCTTGCTCAAAATGAAAAAATAGCCGAGATGATTGGAGAGTTGAAAGAGATAAGATTCCTCGTAGACCTTACGGATCTTGATAATATGCCTCCCAAGGCAAGGGAGACACTTGTCAAGAACCAATTGTCAGTAATTTGCCGGGAAATGGCTCTGGTAACTAAAAAGGCCCGCTTAAGGGTTCTTGGTTCGCTGGTCCTCAAGATGCTGCCCAGCGTAAAAAAATCAAAAACTTTTGAGACAGCGAGCCAGGCCCGAGACTGGCTTAACGAAGAAAAATAGGAGTTGAGATGAAAGAAATTATTACATTCGAAGAACCTGACATCGTAGTACTTACGCTTCGAGGTAAGCTGGTTGCTGAAGAGATGGAGGATATGTTCGAAAGATGGGGTGAACGGTACGGTCAAAAGAAAAAAGTCAGAGTTTTAGTTGACTGTAGCGAACTCGAAGAGATACCACCGAAGGCCAGAGAGGTCTTGCGTAAAGGCGGTTTGAAGTATCCAATATCCAGACTTTCTACTTTTGGAGCTTCTACCAAGATTCGTATTATGGCCGGCCTGATAGTCAAGATGGTTCCCACAGTCGACGATTCGATATTCGTGAAGACAGAGGAAGAAGCCCGCGTGTGGCTTAATCAAGGAAAATAGGAGAAAGAAATGAAACATGAAATGATCTTTGAGGCTCCCAACCTTCTGATTATGAGGCTGAAAGGGGAACTGACTCCGGAAGAAGTACTCAGATTGAATACAAGCGGGTCGGAATTGGCTGGAGGCTTGACGGAAATCAAGTTTCTGGCTGATGTTTCCGAACTTGGTAATATGCCGCCTAAGTCGAGAGAGACGTTAATCAAAAATCAAATGCCTTTCACCTATCTTAAAATGGCTCTGGTAGCAAAAAAGGCCAGTATCAAGGTCCTGGGATCGTTACTCTTCAAGATGATGCCCAAGGTAAAGCAAGCCAAATCTTTTACATCGGAGGCCGAGGCTCGTGCGTGGCTGGCAGATGATTAATAGGAGAGAGTATGAAGGAGATAATTTTATTTGAACCCCCGGAGATCTTGGTTGTTACGCTAGAGGGAGTTCTTAAGGCGGAAGAGGTAAGAAAGATGTTTCAAAAGTGGGCGACCTTCGTTGATCCATCGAAGAGGGTCAAAGTTCTCGTGGATTTCACAACACTTAAAGAAATCCCCCCGGATACCAGGGAGGCCCTAAAAGAAGGCGGAAGAAAGTTCCAGATGTCTAAGGTGGCTTCCTTTGGCGCTTCGACCAAGTTGCGAGTATTGGCCGGCTTGGTGCTGAAAATGATCCCTCAGGTTGACAAATCGGCGTTTTTCAAAACAGAGGCTGAGGCTCGCGCCTGGCTGGCGGAAGAATAGGAGAGAACATGAAGGAGATAATAACATTTGAACCTCCGGAGACGATAGTTATGACTCTTCGGGGTAAGCTCGAAGCTGAAGAGACGGCGCATATGTTTGAAAAGTGGGCAACCTTCGTTGACCCATCGAAAAAAATAAAGGTTCTTGTGGATTTGTCAAAGCTGGAAGAGATTCCTCCTCAGGCCAGGGAAGCCTTGAAGGTAGGAGGCAGGAAATTCCTGATGTCCAAGGTGTCTTCCTTCGGCGCCTCAATCAAGATGCGTGTAATGGCTGGGCTCGTACTCAAAATGGTCCCACAGGTTGACAAATCGGCGTTTTTCAAAACAGAAGCTGAGGCTCGCGCCTGGCTCGAAGATAAAAAGTAAAAGCGTTACTATTCGAAGGAGAAGTAATCATGGCGACAAGCGAAAAAACTATGGAAGTGGGGAAGGAAAGGATAGACCGCCTCATAGATACTATGGCGTCACTCACCACCGGTGAATACGACGTCACACTTGACGTAGACGAGAAAAACGAAGACGAATTCACCCAGGTAGAGTTTTCGATGAACTTTCTTATCGAACAGCTTATCTACGAGCGATCGGAAAACGAAAACAAACAGCAGGAACTTCAGGAAAAGATAAGCCTCATCGAGCAGCAGAAACAGGCGATACAGGAACTGTCTACTCCTATAATCAAGATATGGGATCAGGTACTGGTGCTTCCCCTCATCGGCACTCTCGACACACGTCGCTCCCAGGGATTAACCGAGAATCTGTTGACGGACATCGCCACCTCCCAGAGTAAGATTGCTATCCTCGACATTACCGGTGTGCCTGCCGTGGATTCGGCAGTTGCCAACCATCTTCTCAAGACCGTGGCGTCGGTAAAACTCCTGGGCGCTGAATGCGTTATTACCGGCATCCGTCCTGAGGTTGCCCAGACCATCGTGCACCTGGGTGTAGACCTCACCGAAGTTGAAACCCTTTCCAATCTGGCCGAAGGTTTGAAATGGGCCTTTGATCGTCTTCGTATCCGGATGACTCAATAACAGGTGGTTAAACATGACACAAAGTGCTTCCATACCTATCCTCAAGCTCAAGGAGTTCCTTATCGTATCCATACAGACCGATCTGCATGACCGCATGGCGGAACAGCTGCAGTACAGCATTCTTCACCGAATCTCAGAAACCGGAGCCAAAGGAGTGCTAATTGACATCTCGGCACTTGAGATGGTGGATTCATTCATCGGACGAACCCTGGCTGACACCGCCAAGATGGCGTCAACCCTGGATGCGGACATAATAATCGTAGGGATGCAGCCTGCAGTGGCGATTACCCTGGTTGAATTGGGGCTTTCTTTGGGTGATGTCAAGACCGCAATAAGTCTCGATGAAGGTTACGGATTGCTGGAGGAAATGCGCGCTGAAGAATCACGCAACGATGATGAAGAAGAGAAAGTAGGGGATGCGGAAGTCGAATCTGAAACTGAATCTGAAGATGGAAAGTAGTGCAATACCTATCCTGAAACTCAAGGAATTCTTGATAGTTTCAATTCAGTTAGACCTGCACGACAAGATGGCCGAGCAGCTCCAGCAAGATATTCTCAGGCGTATATCGCAAACCGGAGCTAAGGGTGTTCTTATTGACATCTCAGCGCTTGAAACAGTGGATTCGTTTATCGGCCGCACACTTGCCGAAACTGCACGTATGGCACGGATACTGGATGCCGAACTCGTTATAGTGGGTATGCCCCCCTCGGTTGCTTCGACATTTGTTGAATTGGGACTATCTATGGGCGGTGTTAAAACGGCAATCAACCTGGACGAAGGCTATGATATGCTAGAAGCATACATTAAAGGACAGATTTCACATACAAAACTGACGGCAACTGAGGAGGAGAAAGAGGCGGGGGATGAGTAAGGTTCAGATTAAGGAAGAGTCGGACATTGTAAAGGCTCGAAGCGTAGCCAAGGAGATGGCCCGTGATTTGGGATTCGGTCTGGTTGACCAGACTCGTATTTCAACGGCGGTATCAGAACTTGCTCGCAATATTTTTGCGTACGCAGGTGAAGGAGAGGTCTATATTGAAACAGACTGGGACCACCGTAAGGGGATTCGGATTACCTTTACTGATCAGGGACCTGGTATTGAAGATATTGATTTAGCATTGCAAGACGGTTTTTCCACCGCAGGCAGTATGGGCAAAGGGCTTCCCGGAGCGAAACGACTGATGGATAGACTCAATATTCAGACTAAACCAGGAGAGGGAACCAGGATTATCATTGAGAAGTGGCTGGATAAATAATATGTCCGGTAAATTTTAGTTACTTATACTCTCGATTGGAAAAATCAGGAAGGCCGGAGTCAAGACTCCGGCCTGTGTTGAACTGAACCCTTCATGGTTTTTAGGAATTGTCGAACTTCCTTGAATAACCTGTAAAACCCTTATGATTGAGCTAGATCAAGGGAAGATACCTCGTCTCTGGTAGATTCGTTGAAGCCTGGTCAGTGCCTCGATGCGGGCTGCAGTACGCCAGTCGGTGTCGAACTTGTGAACCTTTTCTTTAACCCGGTGGAAAGCATTAACTATTATTTCCTTCAGCTTGTTGTCTACCTCTTCGAGTTCCCACAGTTCGCTGCGTTTGTTCTGGAGCCACTCAAGGTAACCTACGATAAGACCGCCTGAATTGCAAAGTATGTCGGGGAGAACATCGATATTTCTCTCCACCAGGATCCTCGAACCATTACGGTCGCACGGACAGTCAGCACCTTCAGCCACCAGCTTTACATTGAGTTTGGGTGCTGTCAGGGCGTTTACCTGGTTCTCCAGAGCCGCGGGTATGAATATGTCAGCCTGGAGAGCAAGAAAGGAGTCGTGGTCTATGGCCTTGGCCTTGGGGTAATCTCGTATGCGTCCGTTCTCCTTGTCAAAGCCTAGAAGGTCTTCCGGGTCGATTCCTTCTGGATTGAATATGGGTCCAGAGGAATCCTCTACTGCAAGAAGCTTAGCCCCCTTTTGCTTCAGGAGAATCGATGTCCATGCACCCACGCTGCCGAATCCCTGTACGGTGTAGGTGGTATCTGCAAGCTCGATTTTCTTTTCCTTAGCCCATTCTTCTGTGGCGAAGACCAGGCCTTGAGCTGCCGCTTTCTCGTGACCTATACAGCCGCCCAAATGTATTGGCTTACCGGTGACAACGTGGGTTTTTGCCTGTCTTTTCTCCGGAGATATGGTGGAAAGATAGGTGTCGAGGATCCAGGCCATGTTTTGAGGATTGGTATTCACGTCAGATGTAAGTATGTCATACTCCGGTCCGATGTTTGAACCCAGGGAATAGGTGAAGCGGCGTGTGATGCGTTCCTGTTCGGATGAACTGTACTCAGACGGGTTGAACCTGACCCCGCCGTAAGCGCCGCCAAAAGGGATGCCGGCAATTGCGGCTTTCCAACTCGTAATCGTTGCAAGCGCCCGCATGCTGTCAAGATCTACCCATGGATGGAAGCGAAGTCCGCCGAAGTAAGGCCCCATCAAGCTGTTGTGCTGCACCCTGTAACCGGTCAGAACCTGGATGTTACCCGTCTCCATCTTTACCGGGAAGTTGACGATGATTTCTCCCGAGGTTCTGGATAGGATTTTGAGAATCTGTGGTGTCAATCCCATGAGATCGGCTGTCTTATCGAGGTCATCGAGGACATCTGCGTAGAAACCGTTTTCTTGGGCCATCATTACCTCGCTTACGGGAAGATACCGCGTTCTTTGTAGACCGTTTCCAGACGGGTAAGAGCGACGATATAAGCCGCGGTGCGCCAATCTACTTTATGTTCGGCTGCGGTGTCGCGTACCCGTTGGTAACCTGTTACCAGTTTACGGTGCAGCTTGGTATCTACCTCTTCCAGATCCCAGAACTCCGAACGCTTGTTTTGAAGCCATTCGAAGTAACTCACGATTACTCCGCCGGCGTTACACAGTACGTCGGGAAGAACCGAGATGCCTTTTTCATAAAGGATTTCGTCACCCTCGGGATTGGTCGGGCCGTTTGCGCCTTCTGCAACTAATTTTACCTTCAGCGTGGGCGCGGTCTCCCGGGTAATCTGATTTTCGAGCGCAGCCGGGATAAAGATGTCGGCCTTGGTTGCAAGGAAGGTCTTGTGATCGACGGGCTCGGCCTTGGGGTAACCGCCGACAAGGCCTTTGTTTTTCTGTGTATACTCATAGAGGTCGTCGGGATCGATCCCCTTAGGATTGAATATCGACCCGCTCACATCCTGGGCAGCGAGAAGTATTGAGCCATGGGGTTTTAAGAGACGAGATGCCCATGAACCAACGTTACCGTAACCCTGCACGAAGTAGGTGGCGCCGTCAAGGTTGAACTTGTTGTCTCGAGACCATTCTTCAATTGTATACACCACGCCCTGGCCCGTGGCCTTGTCACGACCTATCGAACCGCCGGATTCAACGGGTTTTCCTGTAACCACATGGACCGAAGCTTGCCGCTCATGGGCAGGCATGGTGGAAAGGAAAGTGTCAAGGATCCATGCCATGATCTGGGGGTTGGTATTTACGTCAGGTGCCGGGATATCGTATTCGGGCCCGATATTCGAACCCAAGGCGTAGGTGAAACGGCGGGTAATGCGTTCAAGCTCAGCCTGGTTGTATTTGAACGGATCACACTGGATACCCCCTTTTGCTCCGCCGAACGGTATGTTTACGATGGCCGATTTCCATGTCATCCAAGTGGCCAGAGCACGTACCTCATCGATGTCTACCGCTGGGTGAAAGCGAAGTCCTCCTTTATAAGGACCCAATGCGTTGTTGTGCTGCACACGGTAACCGGTAAACATCTCAACACGTCCGTCTTCCATCTTGACCGGGAAATGTACTATTACCTCGTTGGTGGTCTTGGCAAGTATCTTGCGGATCTCCGGGTCAAGTTTCATGAGATCGGCAGCCTTGTCAAATTGCCTGGTTACATTGTCGTAAACACTTGCCTTCTTCTTTGCCCTGGTTTCGGTTTTTTCTCTAACAGCCGTATTCATAATTCTTCCTTACAATCTTGACCTTATCAACGATACTCGTCACAGTGCCATACACCGCCTGCAGGTTTAGGGAACACACAATGATGACGGTTCTCGCAGTTACGGCAAAGACCTTTGAACTCAACCTCTTCTTTTGAAGAGGGTTTGGCAATCCTGGGTATTGCTTTGGTCCTGGGACCCTCGTAACCTACGAACTCGTCGCAGTGCATTATCGGGTGTTCAACCGAGCGAGGAAACACGCAGTCCTTTGCGTTCTTACATGTGGAGCAAAGGCCTTGATATTCGACCTTTGTAGCTTTTTTGGTTTCTTTAACTGTCGATGTCTTCATGACATCCTCCTTATTTTTTTAAAATTTCTTTCAGGTTTTCAATGAACCGTTTCTCTTAATCACACTAGATTTAGCAATGTTCGTGCCAAGATAATATCAGAGAGAACAGCTGGGATTAAGGTACGTAAAATCTAAACTTACAATATCGAACGGATTGAATAATATTGATTCGAGTAATATCTGGGGCATAGAATGATAGGTATATTGACCCCACCGGGGAGATATACCCCATCTTCTGAACTTGTCGGTAAGATACTCAAATCCGCGAATTGACACCTCGGAAGGCGTTAGCAGATTAGGGATCATTCACGTGACAGACAAGAGTATCTGTCCTACAAGCTATTCTGCTGTGGAGGTTCGGATTCTTCTATCTTTTTGAGTTTTTCGCGCAAGGTCTTTCGGTCGATTCCAAGTATCTGGGCTGCCTTGGTCTTGTTCCCATCCAAGTTTACAAGTACGTTGCGGATATACTCAGCCTCCACTTGGGCCAGGGTCCTGTCCAGCCCCTGGTCCTTTGGGAGTTGGAAGCGCATCAGTGAGGGCAAATCGCTTACTTCCACCGCATCCTTCTCAACCATAACCACCAGCCGCTGAATAACGTTCTCGAGTTCACGAACATTACCGGGCCAGTGGTATTGCTTGAGCGCGGCTAAAGCCTCATCGGAGAAGCGGGGCGAGGGTTTTCCTAGATCTTCGGCATACTTCGAAGCAAAGTGACGGATCAATAGGATGATATCGTCATTTCGATCCCGTAACGGCGGAAGGTCGATGGTAATGACGTTGAGGCGATAGTAAAGATCTTCCCTGAAACTCTGCTTGTGAATCAGACTCAAAAGGTCTTTGTTACTCGCTGCGATTATCCTTACATCAACCTGTTCAGGTTTCCTGGACCCGACCATGAACACCTCCTTGTCCTGTAAGATCCTCAAGAGCTTGACTTGCATGGCAGAGCTGGTTTCGGAGATCTCGTCAAGAAAGATGGTTCCTCCGTCCGCAGTCTGGAAGAAACCTGCCCTGGTGGTTGCAGCGCCTGTAAACGCACCCTTGACGTATCCGAAGAGTTCGGATTCAAGGAGTTCATGGGGTATAGCCCCGCAGTTGACCGGCACGAAGGGAGACGAAGCCCGCTGGCTCGAGTAGTGGATAGCGCGCGCAACCAGCTCCTTGCCTGTTCCTGATTCCCCGGTGATTAGGATAGTGGCAGGGGTTGAAGCCGCTTTTTCGATTGCCCTAAAAATTTCGCGCATAGACTTTGAGGAACCGATTATCCCGTAAGGTGCAGGAACATCTTCGGATCTATGTTCTACAGCCCGGCGCATGCGTAATTTGTCAAGGGCTTTGCGTACGGCCAGGATGAGTTCCTCGTCGGAAAACGGTTTGGATAGATACTCCTCCGCCCCCTGCTTGACTGCCTGAACCGCACCTTCAATAGATGCATACCCGGTAATCATCATTACTTCTGTATCTGCAAGATTCTCGCGCACGTATCGTACCAGATCCAGACCGCTAGCGCCAGGCATCTTCAGGTCGGTCACTACCAAATCAACCTCGGTCTCTTCGAGTAGTCTCAAGGCCTCGGATACATTTTGAACCGTAAAAACCTGGTAACCTTGAGAAGTAAGGTTGCGCTCAAGAACCTCAAGGGTATCGACTGCATCATCAACAACCAGTATACGTTCCTTTTTAAGCGGAGGTGTCATTTGTCTTCTCCTTTGCAGGCGTCTCCTTGATCGGGAGTTTTATGGTGAACCGGGAACCCTTACTGACCTTACTTTCCACCTCTATTATTCCTCCGTGGGAGCTTACGATTCCATGTACAACCGGTAATCCCAGACCGGTTCCGTGGCCTATCTCTTTAGTTGTAAAGAAGGGCACGAATATCTGCCTCTGTACCTCCTCGTTCATTCCTTCACCTGTATCTTCAACAACCAAGTGAATCGAGTTTTCATCACGCTTCGTTCTTATGGTGAGTTTGTCTCCGGATGAAGAGGCCTGCAACGCATTGACCACAAGATTTACCAAAACCTGATTCAGTTGAGCAGGATCTGCCGTGATCTCGGGTAGCTCGTCGGCAAGATCGCGCACAAGTTTGACCCCTTCCTTGACGCAGCGACTTTCAAGGAAATAGAGGCCTTCTTCCACAATGCGGTTGAGATTTACGAGGGTTTTATTTGTAGGCATCTGACGGGCGAAGATTAAAAGCTTCTTTACCACCTCTCTGGCGTGAAAAGCTGCATTTTCGATCTTCCCAATGTCCTTCCTTGCTTGCTCGGGTAAGCTTTCAGTTTTGGCAGCCAGTTGAGCGAAGCCAAGAATAGCCCCCAAGGGTTCATTCAACTCATGGGCTACCCCCGCCCCAAGTTGTCCTATGGTCGCCAGTCGGTCTGCATGCCGGAGTTGTTCCTGTAAACGGTTTTTTTCATCTACCCACTGTCTGCGCTCAATGATGAGTCCGATCTGGCTGGCTACAGCACCAAGTAGGCTTTGTTCCTCGGCAAGAAACAATCCAACCTCAAGTTCTGGGCGGTTCTCGGAATAGAAGACTTCTACCGATCCCCTCTTCTCTCCATCGATGATTATCTCCTCGGTCAGACGGTAACGGCTATCTTCGTGGAATGGAGAGGAACAGTATTCCTTAAGGTCAAGACTGATACGAGCCGAAGCAATATCCGGGTAGCGCATTGCAGGGGGAAGTAGATTGGCTATTCCCTTAAGGATCCGTTCCTGTGAAATTCCGGGGAGTTCTACAAGTTGAGCTATCCCATAAACACAGGAGAGTTCTTTAATCCGTTCGCGCAGGGCGTTCTGTGCCCTGCGTCCTGCCATCGCTATCCCCAAGGTTTGGGCTACGCCTTCATAGAACTCAATTTCTTCGATTGAGAAGAAGCTTTTTTCCCTCTTTTTTAACATGATCAACCCATTATTATTTTGGTCTATTACAAACGGGATCATGGCCAATGAGTAAAAATCACCATTGGACTTCAAATCAAGGGATGTTTTATTGTTGGCTTGGAAGTTCAGAACTTCCTCTATATTGCCGGTCCAGAAGCTGCCTGTTTTTGTAAAATAAGGAGAAGAATGATTGAAGTCTCCCCCTAACAACAACCTGCAGGTTTGCTCCAGACCCGAACCGTCGGGTAAGCAGGGCAAAGGCATACCCTTCTCGTTCTGAATAAAGGGAAGCTTTTTGAAACGGTAACTCTCCTTGGGTTTTATACTTGCTTCCCAACGATAATGAAGCTTACCGTCGGTGATGCGTAGTTCGAGTTCATCGCATCCGGAAAACTTTATCAGCATCTTGGAGATCTCTCTCTGGAACTCAATCCTTGGCATCCCACGGTTAGCAAGCCTTAGAATATTCCGCGAAAGCTCCGAAAAATCATGCGACTTTTTGAGTATGAGCGAATTTTTTCCATCCGACTTAGAGCTTTTCGCACTCATAACCGTATCCTATTGAGCCGAGTTAAGATGTCAAACACTGACTTCATTGCAAGGTTAATACAGTTGAGCTTGAAGGGTTTGAAATTAGCGCCATAATTAATAATGAGGACGTATATCTTATCTTACCTGTTGACAATTGCACTTTCGATAAGAGCCTCTATCTCTGAAATGATCTTGCGTTTAATCTGAAGGGCATTGAGGGCACGGGTACGTTCGTATTCATTCTTCCAGTTGTAGGCTAGCTGGTGCAGGAAGTCCAGCTTGGTCTTCGCATCAATTGCCTCACCGTCTGGACCTGTGGTTAGATTGCAATAGATGAGTATTTTTGCCTCTAAAGAGAGGTGGGATGATTTTGGAAAGACGTGCTCACGAACAAGATCTGCAAGATTATTCAGCCCGAATTCTTCAAGAACCTCTGCACTTGTTTCACCGTGGTCAAGACCATGAGGACGACTGAGTCCTATATCGTGAACTAAAGATGCGATTATGACCTTCTCTGCGTGCACGGTGTGCCCTGAAGATTCAAGCAATCGACATACAGATTCACCTCTTCTGGCAACACCCTCCGCATGTTGAACGAGACGCTCGCTAAGACCCACATGTCGAATAAGCATTCTTGCTTCTTCTCTGGTTATAGCATCCATACTAACTTTACCTTTGTAGTTTCTTCAGATTTATGAGATTGTCAATGCAATTTCCATCTGACTTCTTATGAAGAGACTACACGATTCCATCACATACAAGTGGAGACGGAACTATGGCTTTTTAAAGGCTTTAGTATGTGTAAAACATGAGTTCTTTAAGTGGTCCCCATGAAAACGCGCAGCGTTTTTCTGAGGTGTAAGAACCGGGTCACCGAGATGTTCGGCGTAACTTCTTGAGGTTTCACAGGCGGCACCCGGATTCGAACCGAGGAATAGCGGTTTTGCAGACCGCCGCCTTACCACTTGGCTATGCCGCCGTTACGTTCTCACTATGCCGCGAATGCAACTTTTTAGAACCCGCTATTCTAAACAAGCTAAGGTTACTTGTCAACCACTCTTGAAGCGATTGAATACCGGAATTTCCCCGTGCGATACAGTCTTGTCGCTCATAAAAAAACTTCCCATAGTGAAAAGTGAATCTATCCGGTCTTTAATCTTAGAAGCGACTTCGGAAGTCAGGTTATCCGTATTGCCAGGGGTCGTATTCAAGGTCTTCTTTCTCTTTTTTTTCATTAACATACCCCCTGACGTATCTACTGTATTCACCGGTAACTACCCGATGTTCTTCATGCTTGTCCTCAAAGGCCTCTTTGACGAACCTGTCGAAAGCCATCATTCCTTCTCGGGTCGGGTTTTCCTTGTCCCAATACCACCGGCTGGGATTGCGCCGGAGATGATTGCGTATGAGTCTTAAGGCTATATTGGTTCGAATCTTATGCTCCCAATATCCAGCTTCCCATAAGGGTTTAACCTCGTTTCTCAGTTCGTTAATGCCCTTGGCGGTCATCTCCTTAAACCACGAAATCATCTGTGTGATAAACGCGTTATAAGGAACCTCATTGTCGGGTGCCGGACCATTAGTCGGTTCCAGGATAGGCTCGGCTACCCTTCCCAGATTAATAATTCCGTGCAGATGGTTGGGCATGATTACGTACTCATCCAGCTTTACCGCACTATAGCGTTTGGGTAATTCCCTCCAGTAGTTATCGACAACATCGCCAAGCTCGTTTAAGGCGGTCTTCCCATCAACGACGCCCCCGAGCAGAAATTCCCTCTTGCTAACTCGAAGGGTAATCAGATAGAAGCCCCTCTGGTAAGAATCCACACTGCCATATTCTTTACGTTCATATTCCATCAAATCTCCATGCATGGGAAGTATACTCGGAATTCCCGAAATGTAAACAACTTTTTGTGTTACACCCCACGCGATTGGGCGTGTCCTTTAGACACGACCACCACTCGCGCGGGGACCCCGGCGAATCCCGATTGGATAGGATCAAACTGAACCTAAAAACGCAGCCTTGACAGATACCTGTTTCTAACTTAGATTCCTACATGTCAGAAGTAATAATAAGAAGGCTCAAACCTGAAGAGAACGATGATATAATCGCACTTTGGGAACGAGCAGGTCTTTCAATAAGGCCAAAGGGAAGGGACGCACCCGGGGCTTTAATCCGCCAGATGCGCGAGAATCCGGATTTGTTCCTCGGAGCCGAGGTCGAAGGCAGGCTAGCCGGCGTGATCGTTGCTACAAGCGACGGACGTAAAGGCTATCTCAATCGCATCGCGGTCTCGCCCGAGTTCAGAGGTCGAGGCATCGCGCAGAAGCTTTCCTTTGCAGCAGAGGACGCCCTACGCAAACACGGGATAAAGGTTATCACCCTCCTGGTCGAGGCTCATAACAAGGCCAGTATAAAGCTGGCACTAAAATTAGGCTACGTCCGGCACGACGATGTAATCTACTTCTCCAAGCGAGAATCCCCTGACGATTAAGCCGAACATGGCAACGTTTGGCTAGTTTTTTTCGTCTATATAATAGACGATCTGACTCTAGAGTGCATAAAAAGATGCTTCACAGCCGGCGGTTCCCGCCGGCTTTTTTACCGAGGGAATAAACATCCGTTTAGGTGGTATACCTTAACGAAGGCGTTTGATGAAAAACCCGGAGAATCTGAAATTGGGGCTTACGGTACCCTTGATCGAGGTTGAAGATTTCAAGGGGCGACGGCTGAAGGCGGTATACATGGAATTTAAACTCATTGCTCCTCCGATAGTAAGGCGGATCGTTAGTGCAACCGGTTTCAGGGGGTGCCGGTTGCACGTGGTCCTTTAAGTAATTAAAAAAGGAGGCTTAGGTGAAACGTGTTCTAACTATTGTCTTTATACTCCTCCTTGCCGCGGGCTGCAGGTTTGTTACGGAGATAAGTAAGGATGAATACGATCAAGTTAAGGCAACAATCGAACATGAACTGTTTAAAACCCAGTACCCATACGGGTGGGAGGTAACAATTAAACATCTGGGTGAAAAGAACCGTTTTCGAACTCACAATATTGATCTTAAAACGAAATCGGTGGTGTACGACCTTCACCTAATGCCTATGTTTCACAACCGGATACGCAGAAATATGAGTATTGCTCGTAGGGCCTGCAGAAAGTCAAACGTACCCTTCAGGAGTTTCAATCAGGCTCATTCGACTTACTGCATACTTGGTTTGACATACAAGGATGAGTGGAACGAGTTATGTAAATTACTTGCCGAGCTTGAACCTGAAGTTAAAAGGATAGTTAAAGAGGAAGTGCAACCTCATGAGATAAGAAGATACCTTAAAGACCTCTCTTCCCAGACAAAGGTGAGGATTAACTCGAGATTAAACCTCGATGCTCGAAAAACTGAGCGAATCGCACAGTTAGCGATTGATTTGGGTCTGCCCTTGGGCGGTAAACCTAGAATAGTAATCAAAGTGGATAAGGAGGGAAATGCATTATGGGACGGAAAAACCTTTCATTGGGAGGCAATAAGGCAAATGGTTCAGGTAGAACCCCTTGGTCGTTACATCCATCTTATTCCTGATCCTCAACTCCCTTCCTCGAAGCTCCTTCATCTTGTAGATAGTTTGGTTGCCTACGGAGCCTGGAATATATTCGTATCAAACAAATTCTCAGAGGCAATTCATTTTAGGATCAACAAAGAAAGGCAAAAATACCGTCCGGAAACGTTCGAGGATTGGAGAACGAGAGATGCGGTTTGTATTGATATTACAAAAGACGATAGGATTATAATCAACAATGAACCGATTGATATTTCCGAGGGTACTCTGGTTTCAATCGTCGATGAAACGTTTGAACGGGCTAAGAGAAAGGGTTTTACAATTATAGCTCACGATAGTTCTTCGTGCGGGAAGCTTGTTAAATTCGGATTGCTGGCTAACAGGATAGGCGCTCGGCCCTTGATTGTACTCACAAGTGATACGTTAGTACGAAATCCACAAATCAAGATGCAGGCAAGGTGGAATTGGTGAAAACACCTTTGGTTTGCCTTTTGATACTTGGATTATCGGTTTTCCTTCTCGGCACAGGCTGCGGGGTTAAGGAAACTGAGGGAATCAGCAAAGAGGAATACAGAGAGGTTATGTCGTTGGTTAAAGAAAGACTTCGTCAGGATGCGGAAGGTGTAATCCTAAGGATCGGATGGAGAAAGACCCCGGTTAAGCTTGAACATGGTGGGTGGCCAGTTTATGGTAATCCCGATTGGTTTATTAAGGTGCGGAAAGGCATTAACATAATAATACGGAAAAGCGAAAAAAGGTCACCAAATCCCGTGCCCTTCAGCCGAAGCAGGATGATCCGAATTACACGAAAGGCAATACGTAGGGCTTGCAGAAAGACTGGTGTATCTTACGAAGATTTCAACCGGGCACACGCTCAGTTCGGAAGATTAGGCTTGACTTATCAAGCCGAACGCGAGGAACTCGGAAAATTACTCAAGGAACTCTATCCGAAGATTAAAAAGGTTGTAGGAAAAGACGAGGTCCTAGAACATGTCAAAGCACTGCACCCTTACAATACTTTTCAAATTCTGCCTTCCATTGCTGATTCTTTGGAGTTAGAGCGGGCTGCACAATTAGCCTATGATTTGGGGTTACCCCTGAACGGTGAACCTCGGTTTCTCATAGAAGTAGATGAGAAAGGACTCGCATGGTGGAAAGGTGAGTCTCAGGAATGGGAGATGGCATTAAAAGAAACTACTGCAAAAGCCGAAGTCGGTTTTCTTGTTCATATCACGGTCAAACCTCAACTTTCAATAAAATCCTTATTTACGACTGTTGAATCCGTATATTACTGTGGCGCTCAACGTATTGGTATCTCTGAAAAGTTATCTCGAATCTTGCTCGTTATGAGTCCAAGTTCAACTCCGATTGGCCGCGTTGATTATGAAGAATATATGAGAAGAGCTGCATTAGAGAACGGCGTGTTCATCGAGATACCGGATGACGAGAGGATTATAGTAGATGAAAAGGAGATTGACGTCTCAAAAGTAAGTATCGATTCTTTGTTGGAAAGTCATCTTAAAGATAAGAAACATCCGATGACTTTCATTCTCGTAGATGAAGATGTATCTTGCAGGACTTTTTTTCATATCTGCCTGGCTGCCGCAAGATACGGAGGTATCATGGCATATTCCGATGCTCTACACGAACCCTTATTTCATACGATAGCTTAGGTGAGAAGATGAAAAGAATGACAATTGCTCTAACCTTACTCCTCGCCGCAGGCTGCGGAAGCAAACCCGTACCCAAGGTTCTATCTGCATATGATAAAGCTACTGATACAGTGGCAATTCCCCGAAAACCTAACGCCCCGAACACCTCAGCTAGCAGTCCGGAATTCACCATCACCGGCGAACTGAG
Source organism: Caldifarciminota bacterium (assembly GCA_016934635.1). Lineage (GTDB taxonomy): Bacteria > Hydrothermota > Tepidihabitantia > B3-TA06 > B3-TA06 > WJJO01. The sequence continues at coordinate 10,796 of JAFGSK010000010.1, read as the reverse complement.
TCTGGACGATATAGTCTCTTACTATTTACCTCGTGGTCCTAATGTATATGGTCCGAAGATAAATGAGATTAAAGGCACTCTCAAGTTTTCAGCTGATTCAAATGGGCAGGTAGATTCCTTGATTATTATCAGACAAAGCGCCGGTTACTCTCGGTGGGATAATCAGTTTAAAAAAGCCCTTATGAAATGGAAGTTTAAACCCTCGAAATTGGAAAAGAGGTCGGCAGAGATTACCTTCACCTATTCTCTGGAACAAACACCGTGTCAAACCACTTGACAAATTCCGATAGTCCAGTGTCATACGTGCGGTAAACATGCGTGACTATCAAAGGAGGATGCATGAAACAGACATTACTTACGATCCTTGCAGTTCTTTTATCCGTTTCTTTCGGTTCAGGTGAAAAAGTTGAGCCGATATATAAAAGCAACTACCTTATAATAAGATCAGAGATTCAAAAACAACTCTCAGTAATGCCCCTTGACGAAGAGGTACTCGACATCGTCAAAAAGGCCTGTATATCCCACTATGTTACGTTCGAGGCCTTCAACGAGACGCACCAGTTATATTCGAAAAAGCACATGACCTATTCTGATGAATTGGAAGCATACCTCGAACTTAAGGCAATGATTGACGAATCAGACTCAATCAACCCATTACTTGATGCTCTTCTTTCCGAAACAGCCCACGATCTCTGCCTTGATGGTCCTTATTTCCTGATTGAGATTTCCGAAGACGGGAGCTTTACGACCGAGGGTATAGTCTATCCTGTTGAGTATTGGGAAATTAGGATAAAGGATCTCATATTGAAGAACAGTGAACTCTACAACGAGTTCGTAATTAAGGCAGCTCCACTTACACCTTCGCAAAGAGTGTTAAATATCCTCAACGGTCTTAAAGAGTCCGGAGCTTGGAGTCTATACGTGTCGGAGAATTATAAAGATCGTTTGATGGTGAAAATGCTAGGTGTTGGGGGAATCTCAGACTGCATCTTCGAAATAGATAGCATTGAAAAGCATGTTCAGGGTGGTATATACCTCAAGGAGTCCGGCGAGATTGAGTTTAACAAAGAGGTGGTTGAAGAAACCGAGTTGCCCGACCTGGTGGCAAAGGGGCTTAAAGAAGAGAATGCACCATGTTTGGTAAGGGCTGACGGGGCAATTCCATGGTTCAGGCTTATGGAGATAGCCCGGATGTGCAAAAATGCAGGCTGCAAGTACATCGTACCACTGCCGGGCAGGCCGATGGAAACCGAATAGACAACCGATTAATCTCATTTTCAACAGTCAATTATGTATGGACAACGTCATTAGCACGCTCATAATTATGCATGAAGCTGAGGGATTGGATTACCCTGGGTGCATCACTCGTACTCATCGTTGCCGCGTTCGTTGCGGGGATGAGGTGTGGAAGTAAGCCCCAAGGTCAAACATCTATTACAGATACAATCAGGCTGACCGAAATAGTCTCCGACACCTTACTGCGCTGGTATGAACGAGTGGTGTGGAAAGAGGTAAAGCCGGAAACCGTATACGTACACCCGGACACTATCGTTCCCGAAACGCTCTGGGACGGGTGGCCTGAGGCAATCGTTTCGCTCGACTACTCGAAGGGCAGGCTCGATTTCACGAGCCTTCTGCCGACTGATTTGGGTGAAGGCAAGGCCTTAGCCAAACAGTATCATTACGATATCGGCTCTAGCTTCGAGATACGAACTAAAGGCGAGGGCTTTCACGTGCGAACCAGGCGCAACCGTCCTACGTTCAACGTCGGCATTGGCACCGAACTTAAGATTTGGGGAGACACATCCTCGGCGCTCGTCGTGCCTTTTGCCGAGGCGTCCGTGGGCTGGCGCGGACTTTACCTGGGGCCGCGGGTGGATATACGGGGGCTGCACGTTGTGTTAGGGTATCAGAAAACGTTTTGAATCCTGACACCCTGAGAGGGTGTCCTCCACACTTATCCTCCACATTTGTTATAGTCCTCTTGGAATCTAAAACCTGACTGCCAGTTTCAACTCAACGCTCCGGCCCGGCAGGGGAGAGGGCGTTACCTCGTCGTAGTAGGCACGGGCGCGTGCGTAGGCTTCCACCTCCTCAGCAGCGGTGATGTAGCCGTCGTGGTTCACGTCACGTGAAGGGTGGTAGTCGGGGTCTGAGAGCGTTACCATTTCCGGAAAATCCTCTTCCGTGGGTAGCGCAGGTTCGGCAACGGAGCCCAATATAGGTTCTGTCCAGCCGAACGGGTTCAAGAGTTCCGCTGTTATCTCCGTCTGAAAACCGCCTATCGTAATTGTTCTTCCCGCGGCCAGTTCGCACCACGCCCACCAGGGTGCGGCACCTTCATCTGTTTCCTCCGAAGGAAAACCTGATGCAAGGGCAATACGCGGCTCCAAGAAGAACTCCCTTGCCCAGAATGGTAAAGTGGCCGGGGTAAGGAACCTCGACTCGGCTACAAGTTTGTGCCGGGAGTCGAAGGGAAGGCGTTGGGCCTCTTCCACCGATGCCCCAGAAAGCAAGGCCTCGTAATCCTTAAGTACTCCTGCACTCGTACCCTTACCCGACGCGAAGCGATATGCGGCGCGCACCCAGATCCAGGATGCGTTGTACTCGAACCAGGGGCACAAACCGAAGTTAGTTTCATTTGCATCCAGAAAGACGCCTGCCGAAGGTACGGTATCCGATGAGTCCCGAGGATTAAGTCGGCTGGATATGAGGTTGTAGCCGAATCCGGCAAAGCCTTTTAATCCCAGAGATATGTTATCGTTCAAGGTTCCTTCTATCTCGAGCCAGGACCGCCACGAGCGTTCAAAACCGGGACGCTCATCGGACGTTAAAACGAGCGTGTCAGGGTTAGAAGGCTCTTCCCAATGATCGTAGAAGTACTCGAATCCGGGCAAGGATGCAACCAGTTCAGTACCAGCACCGATCACGGTTTCTCCGAGAAGTATCCCTGCTTCCAGACGCGGTTGAAGCGCTATCGAATTAAATGTAATCTCCGAACCGCCGGTATCGGTTTTCTCCTCGGTCTGAAGATAAAGAAACCCTAAACCGGGTTCTACCCAGAGCCCGTGTAAGCGAAGACGGTCGCCGGCATATACAGAAGTCAGGTTAGGTGTGCGCTGGTAGTTGAGGTAGTACTCAGGGGTGGTAATGTCCGCAATAATGTTATAGGTGGTGTAGTTGGCGTCAAAATGTATCTCATTGATTTCTCCGACGTTCAGCATCCCGGTCAGGAAGGCTCTGTTCGCCGAGGAGTTCCGGGCGATCTCGAATGGATAGCCACCTTGGGAGTAGAACAAACCTTTAACACCGAACGGGTTATCAACGTCCCGTGCCGCACGTAATAGTGCAGAATCCTGTTCTTCAAACCAGGAAAAGAGCTTGAGGTCTCCTTCCTTGCGGTCGGTTTCCAAAAGGAAGCTCGTGTAACCGGAAAACCCGATCTTTAAGCGCAGGGCGTCGGTTCGATAGTTATAGCTGAACAGGGCGAACTCGGTTTCGGTCAACCTGGCCGGAGCCGAGGACGGATTGAATATCCATGCAGGCGTAAAATGGTCGCGTTGTTCAGACATGTACAGGTATCGGATTCGCACCAGCATGTCATCGGAAGGGGTAAGGGTTACCGACGCGCCGCCGGTGGCCGCTGCGATTCCTTGATAGGGCAGAACGAGGTTGGTCCGCAGGCTGTTATCCTTCAGGATCGCTGCACCGTCAAGGGAAAGGTTCGCAACCTTAGCCACCGGGATGTTCAGCATCACTTCCGCATGGCCTTCGGGATTCTCAAAGTCCAGAAAGAAGGGGTAAGTCCCTGAAAGTTCCGCATGCAGGCCTTCCCTCCTCGAGTAAAGGGCCGTTGCCGGGGTAAGGCTGGAGCCGGTTATTACGAGATCCGCATCGGCGATAAGGTTTTGAGGAAGCTTTACCGTGTTCTCACCGGTCTGAGGGTCCCAGAGCGGGGCGTCATCAAAAAGGATACGCACATCCTGGGGCCTGCCCGCCGCAACGGTCAGGGTGTCGAATTTGACTGAAAACTCGGGCAAGAACCATGCTGCACGGATGCGGTCTAAAGGATCGATAGATACCAGCAAGGGCAGCCAGTTACTCGCGTACGAAGAAACCTGGGCAAGGCTGTCATCGGCTGTGTCGACGAGTCCTAACCCTAGAAAGATTAATAGAAGAGACATGGATTAGGATAGGCAAAAGTGCGCTGATGTCAATGCTTCTGCGCGAACCCCGCCGCAGGCGGCGGTCGGGCACCCACGTCAATCGTGAAGTGGGTGGCGTATGGTGTAAATTCACCGTGGGAAATGGCATTAGGGATTCTTCGCGTTACCTATGGCCTGAGTGGAGTTTTGGCGATTTGTAGGAAGAGACAAAACCCCTAAGACGCCGCCTTTGGCGGCGTTAGGGATCCCCAAGGAAACGCGTAGCGTTTTCTTGGGGTAAAAAAAGTCCCGCCCCAGGATAGGGACGGGACAGGATAAGTGTGGGAGGAGGGAACGTCTAACTATATCATAAGATTTACAATTTGTCAAGATATCACGACGCTATCTAGTAAGCAGCATAAAGCTTTGCCGGGGATTTACGAAGCGAGCGTCGGGATGGTAAAAAAGACTGCCCTGCCTTAAGGTAGGGCAGTTTGGGAAATCATAACGTTCGCTAAAACTAATTTATTATAGTAAGGTAGTTCCTTCTGTCAAGGGTGTTGGGGATTCTTCACGTTACCTGGAACCTGAGTGGAATTTTGGCGATTCGTAAGAAGCGATAAAACTCCTAGTCCCCATGACGGTAGGAAGTAACGTCATGGGGTATAAAAAAGTTCCGTTCCCAGGACGGGAACGGAACAGGATATGTGAGGGAGGAGGAATATACTATAGTAAGAGATTGAGGCGTGTCAAGGTCTTTGAACACTATTTGATCGCGGCAACCGCTTTGACACGACCTTTACTGCATCGTTGGGGTGTAAAAAGTTCCGCCCCAAAACGGGACGGAACAGGATATATAAGGGAGGAAGAATAACTATAACAAAAGTAATTTCACTTGTCAAGGGTTTTGAGTCTTATTTGATTTCGTACGCCGCTTAACTGAAAACCCGACTTTGACTGCTTCCTTGGTGTATCATAATTGTATTGCTTTCGACAAGGGGTTTTCCGTTCCTTCTTTCGGGTTCCCTTAACAGACGCGTAGCGTATGTTAAGGGTGATAAATTTAGTCCCGCCGCAAGGCGGCGGGACAGGATTGTGTGAAAAGTGAGGCTGATGCCCCACAAATGTAAATACTTTAATGTGAAAATTCCGTTTGTCAAGCCCTGAATGAGGCATGACTGAGACAAATGCCCGGGCCAGGTACGCCTGCCGAACATGCGCTAAAACGCCGCCGCAGGCGGCGTTAGGGGATAGCCTTAGCTTAAGCGCGACCTTAACTGCTCCGCCGGGGTTTTAAATAAAGTCCCGCCGCATGAAATGCGGCGGGTCAAACAAACAACAAAAAAAGCGATGTGCAACGAGGAGGAGTGGTGTTGCACAATTTAAATATAATGAAACTCAGATAGTTGTCAAGGGGTAAATTTGCCCGCCGAATTTCATTCGGCGCATGGCGCTTCCAGCGCCTACCACTTTTCGACAAGGAGGGATTGACGCAAGCGTCGCTTCGCGTAAGGGGGGATCAATTACGTTGCCTGAAACCTGGGTGGAGTTTTGACGATTCGTAAGAAGCGACAAACCCGGGGTCCCCGCACGGATGCGAAGCAGGCGTGTGGGGTGAAAAAACTCCTAAAGCGTTGCCTCCGGCAACGCACGGGGTCCCCCGCGTAAACGTGTAGCGTTTACGTGGGGTTGTCGCGTTACGTTTTGTTAGGGTGTAAATCCTTTAGTGGGGAAATAAAAAGAGAAGGGGTTGACAAGGGTGGGTTTTGGCGTATGGTTATTTTATGGGCGTCAGTTGAAAAAAGGATTGCCAAAAAATTGGAGGGTATTGTGACAAAACACCAAAGTAGTGTAAATTTCCAAAATCTGATCCGCGATCTTGCGGACATGTATCCTTTTGAAGTTCCTGAAGTGATTATTGTTGAACTTGTGGCAAATTCTTTAGATGCTAAAGCAACGAGAATTTCCATTGATTTTGATCCTGAGAAACGTATCCTTAGCGTTGAAGATAACGGTCAAGGTATGGATGAGTCACAGTTTGATGAGTATCATGATTTCGCAGCCGGGTTAAAAAGAAGAGGAACGGGAATAGGTTTTGCAGGTGTTGGTGCTAAGATAAGCTTTAATGTGGCGGAAAGAGTCGTTACTCAAACACGTAGTAAACTGTTTGAAGGTGGTTCTGATTGGAGATTAGAGACCAAAAAGGAACTTGTATGGGAGGAGATTAAACCCAAGGAATTAAAGGGGCATGGTACGAGAGTAGCTGTTTATTTCAAAGATAAAGTTAAATTGAACTACGGAACAACTGAGACTTTGATAGCGCTTCTGCGTCGTCATTATCTTCCATTAATGGATAGCAAGTTTCTTAAACTTTACTCTAAGATGACGCAGGTTTCCTACTCAAATGAACTTAGGTTTGTTATTAATGGGGTAACCATCGAACCCTTTCTTATTAGAGAAGAATTTGCTCTTGAAAAAGTTAAAGAGTTATTTCCTGAGCGAAGAGGACAATTGTACGGTTACGGAATCATGGGAATTGCCGATAAGGATTATCCATTCGCCCCAGAGACTTGTGGCATTTTATTATGTACGTATGGAAAAATTATCAAAGGGGAGTTATTCAACCAATTTCCCGGAGAATTTGGCCCACGACTTTTCGGCGTAGTTGAAATTCCTGGGTTGGTTAATTTCATTACGACATCTAAGACAGAATTCATAAAAAGTAGAAAACACAGGGAATTTGAGAAATTATACGGCCCCATTAGGTCCGAGTTTCGAACTTGGCTAAAAGAATTAGGCGTAGAAATACCTGAGGAAGTTAAAACACAGGAGGCAAAGAGGCTAGAAAGAGAACTTAAGAAAATATTAGACGATGTACCTGAACTGGGAGAATTCTTTGGCTTTAGGGATAAGAAAAAAATCCTATCACAAAACAAAAATGGACACGTTAATACTGTTACCGAAGAAGGCGTAGAAAGGACTTTTCCTGATGGGGAAGGTGTAAGGGGGAAAACTCCAGGTCCTTTGGATGCTGGTGACGAGCCAGGTGAAAGACTTGTTTCAAACCGTGATGGAGAAAAGAGAGCTGCACCAATCAGTAGAACTTCTCGGCGTGGACCTAAGATCTCGTTTGCAGAAGTGCCAGATAGAAACGAATTAGCATGGGTCGAAGGGGGTAACATTATCATTAACTCTGGTCATTCAGTATACAGAAAGGTTCAATCTAACAATACTGCCAGAAGGCTACACAATTTATTTTCTATAGGTAGTGCAATTCAAAGATTTTTGGGTAGTGAAGCGGAAAAACCAGATTTGATGTTTGTGGATAGAATGATGGCTGCTTGGGGGCATAAATGAACAAGGGCCATCTACCATTTGTATCATTTAAACAAACCAGTGGTGGCCAGTTCAAAGGTTTTTTATCAATTGATTTTGCATTACGAGAAGATGTAGAGCCTAAACACTTATTACAGAAAGCAACTGAAGTATATGAAAAGAATATTAAAAAGATGAGAAAGGATATTAACGAAATGAAGTTAGCAAGGGAAACTCATACTCATATTTCAGCACGTAAGGCGTGGGAAGTCGGAGATAAGATTTTTAAATTGAAGGATGATTTAGCGGCTTTGGGGGTTCAAATTGATGGTGTCTATAGACACTTGATTCGAGATTTAAACGTAAGACGCAAATGGTTAGAAAAAATAATAATATTCAGAAGATATATATTTACCGAGTCAGCTATACCTAAAGGATTAAATTGGGGTAAATGCTCAAAAGTACCAAAGAGGTCTGCTGAAAGAATTGTTAAAGGTTTAACCCTAGATTAACAATATATGGATACCGAGCAATTAGTTGAGGAATATGGATTCTTTTTTTCGTGGGGTCGTGCATTTACCTTAAAGGAAATATCTGAGTTTATTGGCTCGACAAGGGATACGAAGATACTACGAAAGGCATTATTGAGGGACCCCCGATTTGTCTATTTTAATTCCACTCCGTTCGATGAAGATCGCTTTATACTAGATATTTCTTTATATAAATGGTTTGCTAATTTGAACTGTAAATTGGCAAAGGCTTTTAAATATAGGCTTTCTGAAAGACAATTGGCTTTAGTCTCAAGCTACCTTCGTAAAGAAGGGCAATGGGATATTACGCCTTCTGAATTAATAAAATGGGGCAAATCAATAGGTTTTATTTTGAACTCCTACTCGAAAGGGTATTATGTTTTTCCACTGGCGCATACGCTTTCGTATTTTGTTGATGATGCATTTGAAATAGCTAAATCGGTCTTAGATGAAATTGGGGAAAAAAGGGCTTGGGAAAAAGTGAATATAGAACGTATTAGGGAGTTAATTGAGATGGGGCTGTCTAAATTTGGTCAAAGAACTACTTATGTAGTAGCTGCTCGTGAAGGTCTATTTGATATTTTTGGGGATGAGACGTTTACTTATACCAAGTTAGGATCACACCTTGGTGTAACGCGGGAACGTGCGCGTCAAATCCACGAACATTTCTTTCAGCGGATTAAGAATTCCCCTTCAAAGTACTTAAAACCATTCCTTTTTGTTTTTTTCCACGAGTTTATGCGTGTTGCTGGTGAATTACTTTTACATAAAAGTTCATCGGAAACAAACCTAAGGTTTTCAACGAAGGCTTGTGGTTTACCTTTAGTGGATCTCACAGAATTGAAACTGTCTATTATTGGCTTTTGTCCAGAAGGGAGGTCCAATAATAAAACACAAACTTCAAATAAGTATCTTGAGAAGTATCTAAAACCACCTTTACCCTTAATGAAAACACCTGAAACTATTCAAGCTGAGTTAGACCCTGATTGTATTTCAAAACGTTTGGATCAAGAAGCTCAAGTAACACTTGGCAAGAAACAAATGAGGTATTTTGCAGGGTTAATTGCGGAAGCCCGAAAAGAGAATATCAAACTGGAGACTCGGGTTTGGCTTGCGTTGCGAGCCATTGGACGACCGGCTCATTACTCTAAGGTAACACAAGTTTACAATAGACTTTTTCCAAATTCTCCACTGAAGGATTCGAATATTCGAAGTAGTCTAAATAGAGGGAGAAATGGTATAGTATGGGTGGGTGCTAAAGGTATCTATGCCTTTAAAGATTGGGGATACGAAAGGCCTACCGAGTCCCTTTTTGACACAGTCACCGAAATAGTGCGGAATATCTACAAAAGAACAAAAAAACCAGTTCCTTTCTCAATGATTATGACTGAAATAGGTCGTTATCGAAAGATTGTCAAGCGAACCAGTGTACTTATGGCTGCACATATAAATGCTGACTTGCGTTGTGTTTCAAAGAATGTTTTCATTCCAAGAGAGTCAAGTAGAGAAAAGAAAGTAGATGAAGACTTTGATGAGCAGCTTGATAGAATTCTAAGAGATTTCAAAAAAAGAGAGACCTAAAGCCTCTCACGCTCATCCTGTATCTTTTCATTTTGGTTCCAGCTAAAACCTACAAGGTGCTCTAAATTAAAACCCCTTGCGGTGTCTGAAGAATCCTTCGGAATCTTTTGGCACTTTCCTGCTTCGCAGTAAATTGGACACCCTATGCAATTACTTTATCAGGTAGTTGTCCTTGTCCACTTCAACTAAAAAGCGTGATGGCATCGTAAAGAACGACCCCCATGACTGCACGTACGAGGGGAAGGTTATGTACAGCCGGTCCTTGGCCCTGGTCGAGGCCACGTAAACTGCGCTCCTCCTCCAGTTCCTCAATATTCCCCACGGCCTTGTCGGTCGGGAACAGCCCGTCCAAAAGGTGCACAACGAACACCGTATTCCACTCCAGCCCCTTTACCGAATGCACGGTAGAAAGCGCCACCGGGGCATCCTCGCTCTCGTCGATGCGCGGGGTCGTGCGGTCCTGAAACTGGTTCGAGGGCGGGTCAAGGGCGAAATCGGATAGAAAGCGCTCCAGGTCCTCGTACCTCGAGGCCAGCTCGTAAAGCACACCCACGTCCCGCAGGCGCACCTCGTGGTCGGCCTCGATCTGTGCCAGTACAGGCGCATAGTACGCGCGCAATAGCTCTATCTTCGATGCTACTGTTAGATGCGGGTCAGCGGCACGTCCCAGGGCGTCCCCAAGCTCCACCAGGTCTACCCCGTACTTTGAGCGCTCGAAGTCGGCAAACTCGAACTTGCCGCCATGTTCCCTCACGTGCCTGACGATCTTCGATGCGGTCACCGAGCCTATGCCCGGGATTAGCTTGAGGACCCGGTTCCAGCACACGGCGTCCAGCGGGTTCAGGATGATGCGCAGGTAGGCAATCATGTCCTTTACGTGGCGGCGCTCGGTAAACCGGATGCCGCCGTACACCACATACGGGATCGAACGCTTCAAAAGCTCCGCCTGGATGAACGTGCCGTGGAACGTCGCCCGGTAAAGCACGGCCATCTGGTCGGTGGGAACGCCCGCCTCGCGAAGCTCGAGTATCTTATCCACTATGAAGGAGGCCTCCGAGGTCTGGTCGTAGAAGCCGCGCACCTCGGGCTTACCCTTGCGCTTGTTCTTGGAAAAAAGGCGCTTGCGGTAGCCGATCTGGGCCTGCGAGATTACGGAGTTGGTGAAGTCGAGGATATCGGGCGATGAGCGGTAGTTCTGCTCGATGCGGATGTATGCGCAGTCAGG
>JAFGSK010000069.1 GCA_016934635.1 Caldifarciminota bacterium | reverse complement strand
CTCGCTGCCAGGATAGGCTTGAAGCGTCGTATTGGAGTCAACTGAAACCGCTATCTCGCGGATGGTCGTCACTAGGATGGCCGTATCCAGCCTGTCAGGATTACGTGCCGATAGGACCGAAAGATAGCAGGTATCTGTGTAACCAAAGGGCAGCCTGTCTACCGGGGTTACTTCAGCCAGGACCTCGTAGGTTCCACCTTGGCCAAGTGTATCGGTATCAGGCTCACCGTTCCCGTCAGCATCTGGTAATGCACCGCCCAGAATGGTGGAGAGTTCGGTGGAGAATTCGGTGCACCTGGTATTCATTGTATCCATATTTATTATATCCCAGGTGTTGCCGTTGTTCTCGATCGTAACCTCGTAAGGATAGGGGATAAGGCATTCTGTTTGCCCGAATTGATCAGGGAGCACCGCTACTGAAGGGTGGATGGCAAACCAGAGCGGGAGAAAATCCGAACCCCTGAAGTCGGCGCAACTGCCTATTACGGATACAGGTTGATCCGCTTCAACTCGATAGATGGCAACGTCAACTGCCGCCGCCCCACACGTATATCTGAAGTATTCGCCTCTATCTAAAGTACCGGTATAAATCAGCCTGTTTTCAATGAAGTCGTATCGATCTATCCGTGTAACCCTGATGTTGGTTTGATCTGAAAAGGCGATTACGTTGAGTCGACTGGGATATTCACCACCCGTACACTCCAGGGGAATGAAGAACTCAGTTCCCATCCCCAAGCCATCCTCGTCAATACCTCGAACCATGTAAAAGTATATAATACTCGGTCCGGACCATTGAGTTTGAGAAAGTGAGATTGGTTTATCACTGCGAATATATACAGCCGTACGTTCAGGGATTGCGAACATTGTAAGGTTCCCTCTTCTTGCGCAGTGTTCTGTTCTTATCGGGCTGTCATGCTCCGGATCGGCTGTAATCGGCCACATCCTTACAGTCGTGTTGTCTTCCCATGGGGTAATCATAGTGTGCTGGGCGTCTCCTCCCCATCTGTGTTGATAAGCGTAGAACTCAAGACCGGTAAAAGTTCCGTTAAAGGACGGGATATAGTTGCCGTTGACACCACATGCAGTTCTTGCCGATACGGGATATGATGATTCGATAGAGAAAACCTGAGGTATAGGATCGCCGAAATCCTGCATATAGTATTCTCCGGCGTTTTTATCTCCCTCCCAAACGATTGCGTCGGTATTCAGATTTCTGATTACGATGTGAGTATTATCCTGATACGCAAATACCGCATGTATCGCGTCTTCTTGGCCAGGGTTGGGTGGAAACTTCGGGCCGACGTTCAGGAGCTTTGTACTCAGGGGTCTGCTGTGTTCATCAACCGGGTACCAGCAACCCAAACCCTGGTCGAAAGGGTCTCCGCTGAGAACCGAAAAGGGTTTAGTTGCAATAATCTGATATACGCCGTAAACGAGTTCATCCTTGAAAAGATACTCGTTCAACATCAAGGTTGTATCGGCAACCAGGTTGCCCAGAGAATCCAGGAGTTCTACTTCGTTATCGTCTGCGTACGAAAAGATAACTACGTCTCCATAGGTGTACGCGAAGGTTGCGAAGGTGTCCCTTTCCTGAAGCGCGAAGGGCAGCTTCAGTTTTCCTATATAATTGGAGCTTTCCTCAGGTAAGGTTACAGAAGATGTTGACGAACCAGCATCGAAGTAATCCTTCAGCCGGCTATTTGAATCTGTTTGCTTAGCTTCTCCAACTTGAAAAACACCAAACACAAGTACTACCAAGATTACGATACGTTTCATTTTTCCTCCTTTATAGAGGGTTGAAAATTTCTCAAAAAAAATCATACTGATGTCGGATAAGGTTGTCAATGGCACATAAAGCCCATAAAGGGCTTAGCTCCTATACTTATCTTTCTTAACTTCCTTTCTAGCTCCGACCTTAAAACTATCCGCCCTTTGTTAGTTTTAAATTTGCCCCCTTTGGTAAGCATTTTCAAGTCGGTTTATGATCTCCTTATGTCAGGTTCCTCAATAGAATACCTCGCAATTAGGTAATTCCTTTTTCAACCGTAGGATTGTAGAATCTGTAATATCTGTACCAACGATTCTTAAAACCCTTAAATCGGACATGTGCGCAAGTTTTTCCGCTGAGATGTCAGTAATACGAGTATCGTTTAGCGATAATTCTTTAAGATGGGGCAGACTCAAAAGATCATTAATGCCGGCATCGGTAATCTTGGTGTCATGAAGCCATACTGTCCTCAATTTTTTGTTCCGCTTGAGATAGGCGATACCGGTATCGGTTATTGCTGTACTTCCCAATGAGATGCTTCGAAGGTTCTTAAGTCCGGTTAAGTATTTTAGGCCTTGGTCGGTAATATCATTTCCACCCAGCCATAGGACTTCAAGATTCTTTAGGTTTTTAAGGTATAATAACCCAGTATCGGTAACATTGGTGAGTGGCAGGTACAACTCACGCAGGTTTTCGAGTTCCTTGAAATGAGCGAGCCCTTCATCGGTTATTTCCGTAACAGGTAGATACAACTCTCGAAGCTGATCGAATTCTCCTAAAAGGGCTAATCCTTGGTCGGTGACACTGGTTCCGACGAGATACAATACCCTAAGGTCACCAAGGAAGGCTGCCAGGTTCGCTACTCCAACATCACTTATATCGGTGCCAGTAAGATTCAGTACTCTGAGTTTTGAAAGTCCGTTTAAATGCCGCAAACCCGCATCGGTAATATCCGTATCCAGCAATTCCAGGACCTGGAGATTCTCAAGGTTTTTGATATAAACCAGACCTTTATCAGTTACCGAACTCCAGCTTAAATACAAGGCCTTGAGATTAGTGAGGTCCTTAAGATAACGGAGATCTTCGTCGGTTATTTCTCCTTCAACAGATACCGCAATAAGATTGGGGAACCATTTCAATTTGGCAAGGTTTTTGCTTGAGGTATTTATTGTAATGATCCGTTCAGGCTCTGGGATCTTAGTAAAATCAACTTGTTCAAGATCTACTCCAACTATCCTTCCTTCAACAAAAAGAAATCCTTTGCTAAAACGCCAGTCAATGCTCATTTCACCGTTCCATGGATAGTAGAAAGGATAGAGTTTAACAAATTCCTCACCTGCTTCCCAGTCAGAAACATCGACTTCTTCTAGAAGAGCACCTTCCTGGGTTATGACAAGGTATGGCTCGTCTTTATTGCAGGATACCATTGTCAACATTAATAACAGCGCAGCTTTTAACGCTGTATTTTTAAGAGTCAAGCCGTTATTCATGGCCTCCTCCTTGCCAATACTGTTTTTCTCTCACAGAAAGAATTTTCCTTTCACTTTAGCCTCTCTTTCTTATTGCGGTTGAGAAGGTTAGTGTTTCAACTTTCCGTGTTTAACTATCTGGTATAAAGATAGTGGAATTTTTGCCTTTGTCAAGTCCACTACTGACTATTCATGACTAGCTCAAGACTTGATGAATTTTATGCAAACCTTCCAGTGGGTTTTATTCAGAAACAACTTACCTTCTGAACGGCTAGACAGAAAAGGGACCGAATTGTCCATGGTCAATACATCGTTACCAGGATGGGATGCAGATACATTGAACCACAGAGAACGCAGAGATTTTACCCAAAGGACAATAATTGTCATTTCGAGAAGCCTTTACCGCAGATTAGAACTTCTTCCAGTCGTTCTCCTTCGGTAACGCAGATTGTTTTTGGAATGCTAACACCGTGTCATTGTTGCAGGAACACGATTTCCTACATTCAGATTTAAGCGCCCCCTTCCCTGGTGGCGAATTACCCCGGTTGGGTGAAGGGATTGACTCAAAGCGTCGGGAAAAGGGGATAGTTGTGAAATTATTCCTTGCGATCTTTCAACCTTGTTGTTCGCAAGCTTCTGCGGAGGAGAAAGGGCTAAGATACATTCAATCACATAGAACATAGAAAGAGAATGAACCGAAGATTTTTCTCAAACCTCTGTGCCCTCTATGCATTCTGGAGGCAACTTCGTCGCCTTCCTTCACCGAGAACTACGTCCACAGCTCAGACGCCCTCCGTGTTGAATCAAAAGGGAGTTGACCTGGTAACTATCTTCCCGCACACAGATCAAATCCGGTTGACAGACAGTAATAGCGCTTTATAATTTCTCTTTGACTCGCCCGGCTAGCTCAATTAGGCAGAGCGGCGGATTCTTAATCCGTAGGTTATAGGTTCGATTCCTATGCCGGGTATTAATTAAACTGCTGGAAATGAAACAGCCTAAGTTTTATTTAAGGAGGAATCGTGAACCAAGAACACACAATTGAAGACAAAAAAAGAATGCGTTTTGAGACGGTCGTTGATATTGTCTACCTCTTAGGATTAGCGTGTCTTTACGTTACGTCACTTGTGATGCCGATAATCGGCATCGTTATTGCTATCATTCTTAAAACCGGTTCACTTACCGAAAGAACAAAGAGGGTAGGCAACGTATGTTTGATCCTGGCTTTCATAGGGCTCGGGATCTTTGTTTTACTGATAATCATAGGTATCGTCATCGCGGCGATCGCATCAGGTTATTATTACTAACCCTAATAAGGGAGGAACAATGAAGGGATTATTCCTGACACTTTTGGCTTTGACAGGATGGGCGGCGGAACCGAACTGGATCTATTTTACCGATAAGGGGGAAGGACGTTCTCCCCAAACAGTGAGGATTTCAGCATCATCAGCGGCACGACGCCATGCATCAGGCCGAGATCAGTTTTTTTGGATTGAAGATCTCTCCTTGCATCCGAGATACATCAGATTGCTCGAGATCGAAGGATTCAGAATCAGAGCCCGTTCTCGATGGCTCAACGCGGTTAGCGTTGAAGGTTCGGCAGCCCAGCTTTCCAATGCCCGCACACTTCAGTTTGTCAAGGTTGTTGAACCGGTTGCCTTGCACTACGACGTGATTCCCGATGTCTCCAAATCGAGTATACAACGCAAGGAACCGATCGATTCCGCTTATTTCGGTGAAACTTATGCAGCCCTTCACCTTTTAAACATCCCTGCTATCCACAACATGGGGATATTCGGTGAAGGAGCGAAGATTGGTTTTCTGGATACCGGTCTCAAGCGAGATCACCCGGTGTTCAAAACCCTGAAACTGGGTGCAGAGCACGATTTTATTACCGGTGATGACATAATGCTGTGGGATAAAAACACCTCCTCATATATTCCAACCATTTCCAACTACGAGATGATCCAGCAGCCTACCGTTTATCACGATTGGCTTTTCTTCATCGCCGATTCGGTGGAGGAGGTAGGTGCATCCGCTCGAGTGCTTTACGGCTTTCACAGGGATCAAGGAGCATGGTCGGATACCCTTGTTCTTTCAGGACTAGCATCGATGCAGGACATAACACGTTCATTCGCTGTCAGCGGTACGGATTATTTACTCCTGGTTGCAGAAAGCGGCGGGACTGAATCCGGACTTTCCCGGAGAGACCTGCGTTGGGGAATATTGAGCGGCGGAAATTACGAGGCCCACTCTACGTTAGATGTCAATTCACGTAACCCTTACTTAATAGATACGGGCGACACCTCCTGGCTTTTCTACGTAAAGGATGATTCTCTGGTTCTCATGAACCTTGCCCAATGGGATGCAGGTGGCGTTACATGGCTGGGGGCTAAAGAGGTTATCTCGCCTGGAGGTATCCTTGATCAACCTAAGGCGTTGATCGCGACAGATACGGTTGTTATTGTAGCCCTTGATCTGTCAGAAGGGGAGCTTCATGTCGTTCGAAGTACGGACAACGCAGAAACATTTACGGAAATAACCTCACCTTCCCAGGCCGAGGTTGTAGCCTTTGACGTAGAAGGAAATTATCTGGTTACCGCAGAGATAGATGTATCCTCAGGTGGATTCAGGTTACATGTCTTTGAGACCTCAGACGGCCTAACCTGGTCTGATTACGCACATCCGGAATTATTCGACGTAATCGATCGAGTGGATCTTGTTTCCTTTAACTCAAGGCTGCACGTGGTCTTCGAGTCGGCTGGCGAGATATTTCTGGTGTCTCAAACCGGCTCGACTCTGAACTCCTGGAGTGAATCGGAAGCTATTTCAGCCGAGGAGTTCTCCTATCAACCCTGCGCCTTCGTTGACACAGATCTCGAGGTTGTATGGTCCAGGCGAGGGGACGATGATACCGACTACGATCCGGCGGAAGACGGTATAGACCCTGTCAACGAGAATTCACATCCTGCCCATGGCTCGCGTACCGCAGCACTTGCTGTAGGATACCAGGGGCTTCGGTACATCGGTGCTTCGCCAGGCGCGGAACTATACGTAGCCAAAACCGAAAAGCACGTTAATCGTTACGGAAGCACTTACGAACTCAGGGCGGAAGAAGACATGTGGATAGAAGGTCTGGAATGGCTTGAGCGTCAGGGGGTAGACATCGTCAATTCATCCCTGGGTTACGGTTCCTGGTATACTTACGAACAGAGGGACGGAAAGACATCCCCTGCATCCCGTGCGGCTACCATGGCGGCAGAACGCGGGGTTTTGATAGTTAATTCTGCAGGAAACGTGACGTCCAGAGAACCATATATCCTGCCGCCTGCAGATGCGGAGGGCATCCTTACTGCAGGTGGTGTGGATACACTTGGAAACTGGTGGGAACAATCCAGCGACAACTCGGGAAGTGCCGTAGGACCTACCGTCGACGGGAGGATAAAGCCGGATTTGGTTGCACCGGCCCTCGGTGTCTACGTAATAGACGTCGATGACTCTACTCGATTCGGTTTTTATGGAAGCGGAACCTCCTATGCCGCTCCTCTTCTCGCTGGGTCAGCCGCCCTTATTCTCGAGGTTCATCCAGAATATCGTGGGAATCCGGATACGATAATCACGCTGCTCAAGCAATCCGCGACCCTTGCCTCCTCTCCAAACGATACCTTGGGTTGGGGAATCCCTGACGTCTTAGAGGCTATCAAACCTTTACCTCGAGACATAGACACCTTTTTCCGCAATGAGCTGCTGCCGCCTTTTCCAAATCCCTACCATCCTTCGACCCAGGCCAGGATTAACTTTCCGTTTCGCCTGAACAAGGCTTCGGTGCGGGTAAGGCTTTCTATCTTTACCTTGAGTGGCGAGAAGATCCTGGATAGGGAACTCGTTCCACTGACTCCGAACGATGTCGGTGAGATACCTGTCAGAACCTACATTACCCCTGACGACCTGGCAACTATCGGCGCATACTGGGACGGGTTGACTGAATCAGGTCAACCTGCTGCGTCGGGTTTGTATCTTGCGGTTCTTTCAACCCAGTACGGAACCCACGCATCCAAGTTCGTATTGATGCGGTAACCGCTGACCGCAAACCGTTCACCACTAACAGCCTATCGCATACAACATGCGGCTCAGGGCTGACGGCTGATAATGGAGGACGGACTCTCCAGTCCTTCCAGATTGCCATTATCGATTCCTCAAGCCTTGACATTCCATGAAAACCCGCTTATTCTTGAGTCGAATATGGTTAATCAAGACTCCTTGAAAGGAGGAGGTTAAGATGAAGAAAAAGACAATCTTAGCTGTTTTACTCATACTGGTTGTTCTGGGAGCGGCGTCTTCACTTCAGGCTCAACCAGAAGACTTAAAGATGTTGAGCATAACCGAGGACGGCAAGTATTACAGGTGCAGATTGGATGTTACCGACTGGAAACCTTTCGACGACTTTGTGTACTTATACTCCTATTATTTTCCCTGGCGAGGTGAAGACAGTATTGACTACGAGATACATCTGGCCGAGCTCAAGGTAAACGCTGAGGTGGTCGGCTTAAATCTACTCGAACGTTCTGCGGAGGAGGCTCTCGACAAATCGAAGATACTCACCGTTCAGACCGACATTGAAAACCTTACCGATCTTAAAAAATTTCCGAACCTCGTGGCTCTCAGCCTGGTGGGAATTTCGGAAGGCGATCTGGCCAGGCTCAAAGACTGTGAGGGTTTGCGTGCCCTTGATCTGGCATATACCAAGATCTCAAGTGAAGATTTGGCTTATATCGAGTCCCTTACCGAACTGAGGGTGTTGAATCTTTCTTATACCAATGTTACCGACGAGGGCTTAAAACACCTTGCTAGCCTCAATAATCTGCGCTCGGTGGATCTTGAGAGTACCGAGATTACCGACGAGGGACTCACCTACCTTGAGGGGCTGGAAGACCTTCGTTCGCTCAATCTTTTCCGTACCCCTGCAGGCAAGGTTGAAACGTTGGTGATGCGTGGTCAGCCTTACAAGGTCGGTGACGCGGGTACATTCTCGTTGGCAAAACTTGGAAACCTGGATGAACTGAACCTGCACGGTGCAGACCTCACGGACGAAGGCCTAAAACAGATTACCAAGATGTCTAAACTTCGTCTGCTCGACTTGAGTGCGACCAAAATTACCGATGCTTCGGTTCCCGATCTTTCCAAGATGACGAACTTGCGGTATCTGGACGTGAAAGGTACAGACATATCCGTTGAAGGGTTGAATACGTTACGCGAGGCCTTGCCCGATTGTGAGATTAACTACTGCAGCGGTTCGCTGACCAAGGATCGCAGGGGACTTCTCAAGCCGTAACAGCTTGCCGCTAGCCGCTTTCCGCTAACCGCTTGCGGAAGAGAGTTTGAAACACAGAGATTACGGAGAACACAGAGTATGCAGAAATTCAAAGCACTATAGGATTGATTACCAAAAGGCAGGAAAAACACATAGCAGGAGGGCGGACTCTCCAGTCCGACATTTAACTTGTCAACGGGGGGATTGCAGGAGTCTAGATACACCCCTTAGCCTTCAATATCTCCTCAACGAACCGTTCGGTGCCGCCGCACTCGACCGCAGCCGCACGGCACGAGGCCTTGCATTCGGAGATGTACTTGCACTTACGGCATATCTGGGGGATGGTTTCGATGAACTTGCGGCGTATCGGTGATGCCATCAGTTCCCAAAATCTATCTTCCCGTATGTTACCGATGACCAGGGGCGAGTGGTTGCAAGGACGCATGTCGCCTACAGAGTCAATAGTCGGGTAACTCAGTTCCTCGCCTGCGGAGCAGAACCCGAAACCGAGATGCGGGAATCGCTTCATGTTTACCAGACACATCGGGATCGGGATGGAGCAGCTAATAGGATAGCGATACCTTGCCGAGAACTCCTCTGTAATTGCAAGCATCTGGAGTACGTCGTCCGGACTCAGTGAAAGCTCATCAAGGTTTTCGATTCCCCTGCCGCCCGGGTTGAAGCGATTGAGCATACATCCGTGGATCCCGAGTTCGCGGTAAAACCCCAATGTTTCAGTCAGCCTTGGCAGGTTTTTCTTTGTAAGAACGAGCGCCCCAATCATCCTTGCTTTTGTTTTCAATACTGCCTGGATGCCGTCAACCGACCTGGGGAAGCTTCCTGTGCACCCTTGCAGATTCTCGTGTTCTTCCGCCCTGTCAGAAAGAAGCTGTATCTCAAAGGTGTTCACGCCGGCCCTTACCAGCTTGCGGGTGAACTTGCGGTCCAAGGTCTGCCCGTTTGTTATAAGATAGACCGTTGCACCTGACAGCGCTCCCTGAAGGATTATGTCGATTATATCGGCACGCAAGGTCGGTTCGCCGCCGCTTACCGTGAAGTTGTAAGGCCTTGCCTCTGCCAGGAGTTTGGCAAGCGTCTCGCGGGTCTCTCTGGGTGACAAATCGTCGTGGATAGACTCAGGGTACTTGTGCCAGATGTTGTAGCAGAAGCGGCACTTGAGATTGCAGCGCTGGGTTGCCTCGAATATTACTACCTGCTGGCGCTGCTCGTCTCCGGTTCCCATCTAGTCTTCTTTCTTCTTGGTTACTATGAGCATCGGAGCTTCCTGACCGAAGCCTCCCTGGGGTGTTCCAGCCCTTATCAGGACATTAGTGGTACCGGGTTCCTCGCCGGCGACTGAAATTTTCCCCTTTACGATCTCAAGGGTATCGTCGAACTCACCGTCTAAAGGTTCCATAAGGATCTCAGCGGCATCTTTTATCGACCTCAGGGTTACCCTGGATATGATGCTTCCTTCGATTTCGGTGTTGTTGACCTTTGCGTGGGCGGTTATAGTTACGTACTCCGCACCTCTTGTGGGATTCGGCTTGACCTCGATATCCGAGATGGTTATGTCAGGAACGCACTCAACCGCGTAACAGGAGGTAACCGCAGGTTCCTTCTTCGCACACGCCGAGATAATCACGACCGTTATCCCAAGGAGTGAGAGTTTCAACCATCTCGATGCTTTTGGGATCACCCCTCTATCTTCGCATCTGGACAGGAACCGGAACAGCCTGCTTCCAAGGTTGCTAAGCCAATCAGTAAAATGCTTATTGATCTTTGCCATCGAAACTACCCTCAACCTATATTATTATATGAATTTCTTGCATTACAGTACCCCACCCATCCTGATCCGTTCGGGCATAAACCCTTAATTCTTTTGACCCTAGTCCAGCATCATTCAACGAGAGATTACCTTTTATCAACTCAACAGCTTCGTCAAAACTGCCATCAACGGCTTTCATTTGAACCGTCAATCCATTAAGAGTCAAGTAAGCAGATTCAGCCGCCTTCCCATGGGCTGAACTAGAATCCTTGATTTCAGCTTTGGCTCTTACTTGTATAGTTCCTTCCTTTCTTGAATGGAGATATTCGACTCTTACGTCGGATATGGAGATTTCCTCTAGTGGAACCGCCATGTAACACATGGGATCTATCGAAGCTTTCTCAATTTTTTTGCCATATCCTGAGATAAAAACTACAATGACACCGATGATTGACAGCCTCAGCCAGCAGGATAATCGGGGTAAGACACCCTTGTCCTCCCATCTGGAAAGGAAGCGAAACAATCTGCTTCCTATCCTGCCGAGCCAGTTTGCAATCCTTACCTTTGCCATCTATTCCTCCTTTTTTTCGGTCGTGTCTGAGACCTGAGTCGAATCAGGTTCGGTGACCAGGAGCGGGATCCCATTAGCTGCAGTATATCCCAGGGACGTCGTGGCAGAGGCGTAAACCCAGTATTCGCCAGGTTCAAGTCCCTCTACGCTGATTTTCCCGATAATATTCTCTTCCTGTTCGTCGAATATGCTGTCAACTGCCTGCATATCGACCGTATCAGACTCTAGCCGGAGTTTTGCACCTACGAAGGGATCGTACTCGTTGGAATTAATTACCTCCGCATGAGCCTTTACCGTTACCGAATCAGCGCCCTGGGTAGGATTAGGCGTTACTGATATCTCGGTTATCAATACCCTTTGGAGCAGTTCGTCGCAGTCAAATTCATCAAGAACAGGTACGTAACAAGTATGCTCAGCGCGCAATGGTCGTGGGATCAATAAACTGATTATGATCACGAACATCCCGAGAATGGAATACCTCAAGAAACGTGACAGACCGGAAATCACGGTCTTATCGTCTAGTCTTGTCAGAAACCTGAACAGCCTGACGCCAAGTCTCTCCAGGAAGTCCGCCAATCTTTCTCTTGCCAAGTTATTTCCCTTTCGATCCGGGTTTTGAAACAACCAGCCTGGCGACATGTTCCTCCCACCATTCCATTGACGTTATTGCGGAGATGTAAACCCAGTACGTATCAGGTTCGAGTTCCTCAACTGAGATTCTGCCAGTGATTTCTTCAATCAATCCATCGAATACGCTGTCTACCGGTTCTAACTCAATTGTGTCTCCGGCGATAATGCAGGCCGCACCTGCGATGTACTCGTCGTAGTCGGCGTCCAGTAAATCAAGGGTGGCTTTTATAGTTACGGTGTCAGCGCCTTCGGTCGGATTAGGCTCTACAGAGACATCAAAAAACTCGAAATAGGGGGTAGGTACGTAGATATAGCAGGTATCCATTGGATAATCTTCCTGTGGCAGAAGTGTCGTGATAGCGCCAATCACGGCGCCGAGCACGCAGAGCTTAATGTAACGAACAGCACCCGGGAATACACCGCGCTCCTCGAATCCAGACAAGAGACTGAACAGCCTATCTCCGAGGTTACTCAGCCAGGAGGCAAGTCTGCTGCGTGTTTTTGCCATTACTGCGTTGTCTCCGAAGCTTTATTAACCAGAAGCCAGAAACATTGGGTTTCAGAACCTTCGTTAGATGTGACAGCCGTAACGTATACCCAGGTTGTACCGGGTTCGAGCGTCTCAACCGAGATTCGTCCGACGAGTTCTTCTGAGGCCTCATCAAAATCACCATCGACTGCCTTCATTAAAAAGGGGATAGAATCTTCCGATATACGAATGCTGGCACCTGAGATATAGGTCCCCTCCGTGTTCTCCCCGGTAACCGATGCTTCGGCCGTAACCGTTACTGAATCTGCGCCGTTTGTCGGATTGGGCTCCGACTTTATGTGTGTTACGTAAACGTCCGGGATGAAGGTCAAGTCGTAGCACATGGTCTGGATTACCTCTGGTTGCGCAGTAAGCGAATCGATGAGAACCACAAGGAATCCAAGTACGTAAAGTTTAAGAAAACGGGACGTATGGGGAAATATTCCGCACTCTTCCAACTGTGATAGTTTTGAAAAGACCTTGTCTCCTAACCGTCCTATGAATTCAGCGAATTTATACCGTACTTTTACCATCTCTACTTCTCTTACCTATCAGTTGTATCTTTTTCGGTTGAATCGGATTTCTCGGTAACGTGAAGCGTAAAGGCTTCATACACCGGCGCGAATACGCCCTCTACACCCTTTGAGGCGGTTGCAGCAAGCCACACCCAGGTGGTTCCAGGCGCGAGTCCTTCAAGGGAAAGGCGTCCTTCAATGAACTCATCGAGTTCGTCGAAGGCACCGTCCAGGGCGATCATTGCAGAACTGTCGACATAGGTCTTACAGAAAGCCTCTGTAACTATATTTCCTTCAGTCAAGGCGTCCCGCACCGTCGCCTTGGCTCTTACCGTTACAGAATCCGCGCCGTCGGTCGGGTTGGGGTCTGCTTCAATCTCGGTTATGTATACGTCGGGAACTATAGCTATCTCGTAACACGTTGCGAACTCTTCAGGTTCCTGGGCAGAGATCGCGCCGATGAGCGTGATTAAGCCCCCGAGTAAGGAGAGCTTAAGGAAGTGCGATGCACCTTTAAGAAAGCCTCTATCTTCGAAGCGGGACAGGGCCTTAAATATCAAACTTCCCGTTCTTGCCAGGAGGTTTGCCAGCTTGTTTCTTGCCTTAGCCATTTCTAATCCGAGACCTTGAGATTGACGCCTTCTTCGTCCCAGGCACCGGTATTTGCCTGGGCCTTGATGTGAAGTTCGTAGTTACCGGGTTTGTAATTACCGACGAAAAACTTCCCGGTAATCTCTTCTTTGGGATTGTCGAATGCACCGTCCGCGGCTTTCAATATCAACGTGTCTTTTCCGATGAAGGCGTTGGCTTCTTTCACGAACGATCCAGCGGTATCCCCTTCTATCGATGCGATGGCATCGATTTTGACCTGTGGCGTATTCTCTGTCGGGTTTGGTTCGACCGATATCTCGGATATCCTGAGATAGGATTCGGCAATCATATAACAGGAAGTAATTCCTTCCGGCTGAGCTTGCTTCTTACCGCAGGCTGAGATAACAATTACCAGAAATCCGAGACAGGAGAGTTTAAGGAATCGTGCAAGTTTCGATAATCCTCGCTTATCTTCGCAACTGGATAGGAATCTGAATATACTTTCTCCCGACCTGTTAACTACCCTATATATTTCATTACGCACTCGTGCCATTTATTACCTCCAGTTCTCGATTAATATACTTTCAAGAGACGTGATGTCAATGTATTGCGATAGGCTTCCCATGTATTGAAATAAAGCTAGATTACTTTTCCTTATCTGTTACGATGAGATCGGTTAAGTCGTAGCCTATGCTTCCCCAGCTGCAGTCGACCGTAATCTGTACCGAGGTCGTGCCTGGCTCCAGACCCGAGACAGGCAGCTCAGCTTCAAGGAGTTCCGATGTTTCGTCAAAAGCCCCGTCTACGGCTTGCATCAGGACAGTGTCCTTATCCGTGTAACACCGGGCCGAGGTTATGTAAGTCGTCGAGTCCACGTACAGATCCTTCAGCGTAGCTTTAGCTTTTACACTTATCTTCTCGGCGCCGTTAGTTGGATTAGGGGAGACCTCGAGTTCTGTAACCTCAGGATATACCGCCACAGGTTCGTAGCACATGACTAAAGGCGGGATACCGCCTTTGCTACATGAGGCAATTGCAGTAACCAGAATACCTAGGAGCCAAACCTTGAGCGCTGCCGCGAGCTTCGGTAATATCCCTTTGTCCTCGCAGCGTGAGAGGAAGCTGAATATCCCGTTCCCGACCTTTCCCAGACCGTTTGATATTATTTTTCTTGCCATAATTACATCTCCTACTACTAATCTTTAGATGTTACGTACAGATACTCGGCATCGCTTCCGATGCTTCCGACGTTCGACTCTACGAACACGTGAACCAGGGTCGTGCAAGGTTTGAGTTGTAAAGGTACCTCTGCTTCCAGCTCTTCTGCGGTTTCATCGAATGCGCCGTCTGATGCATTCATCTTTACGTCAAAGGTATCCAGGGTGCACCGAGCTGAGATTATGTAGGCTGTGGAGTCGAGTTTCGTATCAATCAATTCAGCCTTGGCGGTAACCTTAACCTTTTCTGCTCCGTTCGTCGGGTTAGGAGAGAGATGCATTTCTATAACCTGGGGGTAAACAACTGCGGGTTTGTAACAGGTGACTAAAGGCGGAATACCGCCTTTACAGCATGAGGCAATAGCGGTAACCAGAAGCCCCAGGAGTGAGATCTTGAGGAACCTTGATAAACTCGGAAGTACCCCTTTTTCCTCCCAGCGTGAAAGGAGATCGAAGATTCCTTTTCCTGCCTTGCAGAGACCGTTAGCGACGATGTTTCTTGCCATGTTTATTCCTGTTCTTCAGGTTCAGAAACCAGGAACGGAACCGACGTGACGGTTTCTTCGCCAATGTTGGGATCGATTTGAATCCAAACCCACGTTGTTCCGGCCTCAATACCCCCTACATATAACCTGGCTGAAAAATTCTCAATGGTGTCTGAGAATTCTCCGTCCGATGGACACAAAACCTTATTAGTGGTATCTTGAATGAGTCTTACGTTGCCGCCTGTTATGTGATACCCGACGCTTTCCATTCGAGCCGTTCCCTTGACCGTAACCGTATCCGCGCCTTCTGTCGGATTCGGTTCTATCGATACGTCCGAGAGAACTATATCCGGTACGAAAGCGACCCTGTAGCATGTTACCTCAGGCTCTATCCCCTGTGCCGAGACGGACGTTATCAACGTAACCAGGGTACCCAGCAGGGAGAGCTTAAGGAATCGCGTCAATCCCGGTGATCTGCCGCGTTCCTCCCAGCGGGAAAGGGTACTGAATATCGAATCCCCGAATCTACCCAGCATCCGGGCAATCAGGTTGCGCACCCTTGCCATTTTATTCCGCCTCTGATGTCGAATCGGGTTCGGTAATGATCAGTTGAACGCACTGTTCAGCCCAGCCGTGCCGAGACGTATTGACATAAAGGTAGACCCAGGTCGTGCATGCCTCCATATCGCCTATATAAACTCGCGCCTCGATATCCTCTTCTGCCTCGTCGAAAGCACCGTCTGAAGTCCAGGCAGGAATCGAGATAGTATCCGCTGCGAATTGAAGGTACGCAGAGGAGATGAAGTTGGAGTCGAGGTCCGGGTCGACTACCGACGCCTTAGCCTTCACAACTACAGTATCCGCTCCGGCTGCAGGGTTTGGGGATGCCGTAAGTTCGGATATTTCGGCCTCGGGGATCGGAATTGCAATGTAGCAGAGAACCTTTGGTTCCTGAGCGTGTAAGCTCAGGGCGGTAACCGAGGAGACTATCAGCCCGAGGATCGTGACCTTCAACCAACTGGTTACTCCGGGCATCAGGCCTTGGTTCTCCATCTTTGATAGAAATCCAAGGAGCTTGTTTCCGAGCTTGCCTAAGTCTTCTGCAAACCTGTTGCGAACCCTTGCCATTTACTCCTCCCCGGTCGAGTCTTCGGTAATTACAAGTGGATAGGTGTTGATTACCGTGCCTTCGTTCAGGCTGGCTACGTTCAGGTTGACCCATGTCGTGCCCGGGGGAATTTCCGATACGTCGAGATAACCTTCCAGTATCTCAAGGGTGTCGGAGAAGGAGCCGTCTGCCGCATGCAAGGGGGTGGGTTCCAGACCTTCAGCAGGGCTTGCAGACGCCGCAGTGATACGGTTACCTTCCAGGGCGGTGTTAAAGACCTTTGCCGTAGCCCGTACATTTACCGAATCCGCGCCATCGGTCGGGTTAGGCGAGAAGGTAACGTCCGATACTGCAGGCAGGGTCATCACCGGCTTGTAGCAGGTAATGACAGGATAAGGCCTTCTGGCACATGCAGAAATTACGGTTACCAGCAACCCAAGGAGTCCAAGCTTCAACCATCTGATTAACGGGTTAAATGTGTTTCGTTCTTCAAGGTTTGAAAGTAATCCGAGAATACTGCTTCCGAGCTTTCCCAAGGTTCTTACAAAACGACTGCGGACTTTTGCCATCTATTCCTCCTCTGAAGGTTCGTCAGTTATAATAAGGTAGTGGTAACTCATGCCTGGAGCATCGTCGGAGCTATTGGCATTCAAATACACCAAGGTTGTGCCCGGTTTCAGCCCGGAAACATCCAGATAGGCTTGAAGTTCCTCAAAGGGATTTGAATATTTTCCGTCCAAAGGCTCAAGGGGGATTTCCATGTCATCCAGGCTTACCGTGGCACCGGTTATGTGATTGCCTTCGATCTCAGGTCGAAAAACCCTTGCCGTTGCATCGATTTTCACCGAGTCGGCGCCCTGGGTCGGGTTCGGGGAGATGGATACGTTTGATATAGTCGTTGTGGCCTTCACCGGTATGTAACAGGTTCTGACAGATTCAGGTTTCCTGGAGCACGCAGAAATCAAGGTTAAGATAAGACCCAGGAGTCCCAGCTTAAGCCAGGAAATGACAGGGAAGAGGCGTTTCCGTCCTTCAAACCCGGAGAGCAGCCGAAAGGCGGAACTCCCCGCTCTTTCAAGGTTTTTAACCATCCACCCGCGCGCCTTTTCCATTACGTCTCCTTTATACCTATATACCCTCCTTGGTCTGTTTTATTCCTCGGTCACCTCCAGGTTTACTATATCGTCTCTACCCCATTCGTCAAGTGTGTTGCAGGCGTTGATGAACAGCTCAACCGTTCCGGGTTCGATATCTCCAACGTATAGCGAAATGGAATAAGGTTCTCCATCCAATCCGTCACCATAGTTGTGATCCGGTTCTCCGAGGGGTTCCATATCAGTTGAATCTTTGTTAATAACACAGACTACCCGTGTAATGTAGCAATCGTCAGGTGGATTGTACATGTTAATTGAGGTTGAGATCGTTACTGAATCTGAACCACTTGTTGGATTCGGAGTAACTGATGTATTCCTGATTACTGGTGTGGAATCTATGGGTACGTAACAGCCGACGATTGGACAGCCTATGCTGAGCCATGAAATAAGAGCCACGAATATCCCCAGCAGAGGCATTTTTATCCTGCTGACGAGTACCGAGTGCTCCTCATGCCTGGTGAGCCAGTTGAAAAGCATCCTGCTCCATCCGGACAGGAGGTCTGCGAGCTTACCACGTGCCCTTGCCATCATTCCTCCTCGGTTACGTCAACCCAGAATTCCCGGGAATCACACTCGTCTGCGTTGTTGTAGACCTCGAGGTCGATGTTAACCTTGCTGCCCGGTTCCCGGTCTCCAACGTAGATTTTACCTTCCATGTTCTCTTCCTTTTCGTCAAAGGCGCCGTCCGTTGCTTCCATCTGAATTGTATCACTGAAGCCTACGATACAGATACCTTCGTTGATATACAAGGTGTCGGCTTCCTTTCGAGTTTCTTCAATGACAGCATTTGCCTTTACTGTTACCGTATCGGCGCCTGCAGTTGGGTTTGGCTCGACAGATGATTCCAGGATGTGGGGTTCAGTCATTATAGGCGTATAACAACAAATAATACCAGTTAAAACCGATCCCGCTGAAAGCCAACCGATTGTGATAACAAAAAAGCCTAGTATCGGATGTTTTAACCATCGTACAACCCGTGATTGACTTTCATGGTCGGAGAGATACTTGAAAACCCTTTTGCTCCATCCGGACAGGATGTCTGCAAGCTTACCACGTGCCTTTGCCATTATTTCTCCTCGGTAACATTTAATTTAAGTGTAGTGTCAGCCATCTCGTCGATATCGTTGAAGACTTCAATACGAATGTAATTTGTTCCAAGGTCGAGGTCCCCGACGTACAATTTGATCCTCAGATGTTTGCCCGGACCGTGGAATCCATCCTTGGTTAATTCCATTTCAGTCGTGTCACCATTTAATATGCATATTCCTTTTTCTATCGAATAGGCTCTTTCTTCAGGGTCATACGATATCCTCGGCTCAGCTCTGACGGTAACCGTATCTGATCCTTTAGTGGGATTCGGTTCAACCGAGGCTTCTTCGATTATCGGTTCGGATTGTATGGGCAGGTAGCAGCTATTCCAACAAATTGCCCCGGTACTGATCCAACCGATGAGGATAACGAACAAACCCAGGAGCGGCAGCTTTATCCGTCTGGCGAACTCCGAGTACTCTTCGTGTCTGGTTAGCCAGTTAAAGAGACCCTTGCTCCATCCGGACAGGAGGTCTGCGAGTCTATTACGTGCCTTGGCCATTACTCCTCCTCGGATATTTCAAGGTCGAGTTCTCCATAATCCTTATCATCGTGATTACTCCAGACCTCGATATGCACCTTAGTGGAACCAGGCTCCATGTTCCCTACGTAAATCTTGGCATAGAGGTCCTCTTTCGGTTCATTCAATTCACCGTCCGTTGCTTGCATCGTAGTCGTAGTATTATTATATCTTGCTTCCGCGTACTGAATAAACACGTCCTCTCCATCATATTTCTTTCCAGGTTCTATAGGGTCAACAATTGCTACACTTGCTTTAACGGCAACTGAATCAGCGCCTTGTGTGGGGTTTGGTGTTACAGAGGAAGTCTGTATTTCAGGTGGGGGGTAAGAAGTAAAATAACAGGCACAGCTTAAAATGCTTGCCGCACTCAAGGTACCTATCGCCGTAATGAAACCCGCCAGCACCATCGTCTTCAACCATCGGGACGTCTTCGGGAATACGTCCTTTTCCTCGCACCTTGTCAAGATCCCGAACAACGAGTTGCCCACCTTGATAAGCCCCTTAAAAAGGAAAAAACGCGCTTTGGCCATGATGCCTCCTTCATTTTGATACATGTTTAGACACGATGCCGTCAATAAGGTTTAATCCTTGACTAAAGGTAAGTTATTGATTAGAATCTTCGTGTGAAAGCCTTACTCTCGGACTGGCGGGTGCTTTCCGCGATAGCTATCATCGGATGGGGGGTATGGGGCATCGTTTCCAAGTTGGCTCTTGAGAAACTCGATTGGAGGATTTTTCTTTTTCTCTCTACCCTGATTTCCTTTCCTTTTGTGTTTACAATTGGGATTGAGCCTTTATTAAAGATGTGGGCTTCCCACACGACACCACGATTGGGTCAGTATATCTTTCTCGGCACTTTGGCAATTCTTCCTATGATATTTGTTGTAGGTCTGGGCCCGTTTCTTGGAATGCGGTTCGGGCACACGCCGATTCCCTTTGACAAGTACTTTCTATATGCTTGTGTCGCAGGAATAGGGGCAAACATTGCTACCCTTGCGTTCAACAGGGCCTTGCAGGTCGGAGGACGCGCGAACGTTGTGGTCCCTTTAACGTCTCAGTACGTGCTCGTTATCGTGCTTTTCTCGACCATATTCTTGAAAGAACCCCTGACCTGGAAACGTATCGTGGGTATCGTTGCTGCGATAGCGGCTATCATTTTCCTTTCGTCGTAAGATGTAAAAAACACGAGTTGCGGGCGGAGGTCGCAACGAGTGAAGACGACGCAGTTGTCTCCATCGAGCTGACGGAGATCGCAACGAGTGAAGACGACGCAGTTGT
>JAFGSK010000068.1 GCA_016934635.1 Caldifarciminota bacterium | reverse complement strand
CGACTCCATTGACTGGTCTCTCCCCGCAGACACCGAGGATACTATCCCCTTCTCTGAGTTCATACCACAGGACACCGGCGCCTACCTTCTCCGCATCTACACCGTAATGGAACCCGATGAATCCGACGCAGACGACGAGAAGACCAAGGAACTGCACTTCACCGCAATCGCCGAACCGCCCGTAACACACCCCCAACTCCTCACCCTGGATGTTAGACCTACGATGACTACGCCTCTCCAGGTTTCCTACTCCCTGCCCGAAGACCACACCGGCACCCTGACCTTGTTCGATCTTTCGGGCAGGCGTGTGGACGCGAGGAAAGTTAGGGGATACGGGTCGGCTACCTTCAACGCCGAGATTCCTTCTGGCGTTTATATCGTGAGGATGGAGGCGGGGGGCACGACGCTCTCTAGGAAGGTTGTGGTGGTGAATTAGCTTGGTTAACTTTGGGGGATAACACGCTAAAAACTACCAATGTGGTGCAAAAGTGGTGCAATTATGGTGCAGAAGGATTACGGTAAAACCCTCACGCCAAGTCTTTCGAGGACTTGCTCAGTGATTCTTACGGCCTGGGCGTATTCGTTAACGCGGCCCATAGCGGCCTCGTGAATCTTTTCATGTAGGGTATTAGCCCATAGCTCATATTCTTTGATAACTTTAGCAAGTATAACGGGGTCGGTAGGAACTTCAATTACATAGATGCTAGACTTTTGAGCGTAGAAAGCGAACTTTGCCTCGTGTACTGACTTGAAGTCATATTGCTTCCCTTCGGCCACAAGATAGGGGAACATACCCATATCAACCAGGCGTTCAAACTTCGGGGCAGGCAAGCTAACTTTGTGGGTTTTGACTTTTGAGGGTAAGAAGTCCTGGGGAAAGGTTCTTATTCCGGTTTCGTTATCCTTAACGAGGTCGTTAATAACCTGCTCGGTCGAGCGCGCCTTGCGAACCTCCCTTTGTTTTTTCCGCATCCTGGGCAGGTCAAGCCGCTCTTTAACAAGCTCGGTAAGCCCCGCGTATATTCGGGGCAGCCACTCCCTGGGGTCAAGCCCTAATGCCTCAAGGATTGCACTGTCAAAGGCTTGACGGTCTTTGCGTTTCAGTTCGTCAAATATTGAAGGCGTTGGGCGGCTTGGAATTTTCAATTTTGGCAAAAGCTTTGGATCGGGTATCATGCAAGCTTCCCAATCTATTCCTTCAAACTTCAAGGCACCGTCTCCAAGGTTTGAACGTCCGTTAATCTCTCTGTACAGAAACGAAGCCACAAAACTCAAAGAAGACCATAATTGTTCGTGCGAAACCTCGAATGGAAAGAACTCAAAGAGATTGTGGTCTATATACGCCTTTGAGGGATTCAAAGCTGCGAAGTAACGGTCACCTGTTATCATTTGACCTAAGACTTGGGCTGGTTCACGGTCTTGAATCCCATACCAGTGTTTGCGGCCCTGGACGCTTGGAACCTCGGGCCACTTAACACCTTTCTTGGTTGCGCCTTTTTCGCCTACGTCCTGAATGTACTTGAGCGCGCCTTTGTGTCCTAACTTCCTAAGCTCTTCCTTGCTTTTATTGCATAGGAAAAGCCTCTGCCTGAGCCTTGCCGGGTCAACTACAAGACCTTCAATCTCCTTTGGAGACTTTACTACAGGCTTAAGGTATTCCTCTTCAATACCGTATTGTCTGGCTTTCTCTTCAGTTAAGTAGAAAAACTCGTTTATTCCCGTTTTAATTCCAAACCTGACATCTGCGACCGTGGAAAGTGGTACAAGCTTGTCTCCAAGCTTTTCCATAAGCTCAAAGTACACATCGGGAGCGCGAAGGAATTTGCCCCACTTGACGGCCTTCCCCTCAGTTTCAAGTTGACGCCTAAGCTCTTCCTGATTTAGCGTCCTTATGCGGAAGTTGTCATCCTCATAAGAATAAATACCCTTTGCAATCTCTTTGCCTTTGTCCCCCTCCTCCTCTATTCTCGCAACAAGCTCATTTACCCTTAAATGCCGGTTGTGAAACTCAAGCGAAGGGTCTGACTTCAAAAGCTCCGCAAGCGGCTTCTTAATCTTTACGAACCTGACGGGGTGATCCGGTTTTGGATTATCCGAACGCTCAAGAACGGTTATTATGGTGTTGACAGCCGCGTCAGGGAACCAGGGTTCGCATCGGCTTTCGATCACGGCGATTATATTGAACTTTGAAGTAAAGAACTTTTGAAGCTCGTAACCGTAGGCAACGTCAAGCCAGGAGTTGGAGGTCAAAAACGCCATGCGGCCCCCAGACTTTAGGAGCCTTGCCGCGTGAAAGAACATATAGGCGTAAATATCGGCCTGCCCCGATAACTTGATTTTTGCCTCCTCAAAAAGCTTGCCTGCCGCTGCCGCGTCAGGTTTTGCCCCGTTCTCTAACCAGTGCTCAAGAACTAACTGTGAATGCTTGGGCAGCTTCTCGAAAAGCTCAGGGTACTCCGCAAGCCATTCAAAAGCGAGAAGCTTCTCAAGCGTTTGCTTGTGGCCTTTCTTGACCTTCTCAATAAGCTCCTGACGTATGTAAGGGAAGTTACCCATCATGCCGTCAAATCGGGGCAGGGGTACATGTATCTTGTATTGGGGGTCAAGCCCCTTTGAAGGATGCGGAAATTCAACCTGCTCAGAGGGCTTTAGGTCAAAGAAGTCACGGTTGAGTATGCGGGGGTAGTTGTTTGCCTCTTCTAACCTTCGGACGTAGAGGTTGATTGTGGCAAGCTCGGCAGGGAATTGAGCTATGTCGTTTCCCCATAGCTGGGTCAAGAGCTTTTGGTGTTGCTTGTTATCGTATAACCAGTAAAGACGATTGTAAGCCCTCATTAAAAACGTCCCAGTACCGCAAGTCGGGTCAAAGAGAGTATCATCCTTTGAACGAACCACAAAGCCGTCAATAAAGTCAACCAGGTCTTCACGCGTATAGAACTGCCCCAAGGAATGCCGCTCGTTAGGCGGTATAAGATTCTCGAAAACTGCCCCAATAACGTCAAGCGGAATCTTGTCAAAGTTGTAGTAGGCAAGGTTCGTAAGCAAGGACTGAAGAATCCTTGCGGAGTCAGTGCTCCAAGGTATGGCGTCCGTTATGTCAGGCTCGAATACGGCCTGGTAGTCTATTGCTCTCACTTCCTCGAAAGCCCCTTGTAGAATCTCCTGAGCGCGGTCAAGGTTAGTGTCGTCAAGGCAAAGCTGGGGCAGGTCAGGTTTGCAACGTCGCAAGGCGAAGTAAAAGAGAATCCGGCCAAGTGTTTTATAGATAACCTGACGGGCGGCTGTAGTGAAGTATGCCTCTGTGTCGTAATGCTCAATGCCCTGCTCACGAGTCCAGAGTGCAAAGCCCTTCTGGAAAGCCTTGTCCTTAGAATATTTCTTGCGCAGTGAATCCTTAATGCTTGGCGTTAGTGTGTCAACGGAATAGTGCAGTGAGTTGGCAAAGGCAAGCGAGTCAAAGGGGTGAGGATGCAGGCGTCCTGTTTGCACATAGTCGTCAAGGTCGGCAAGAATCTCTCTTGCGCGTTCACGAATTTGCTCTTGGGTTTGAGGGACGTTAATGTCCTCAATAGTGCGAACGGTAAGGAGTGGAGGGTAGCGATGCAATGGCTCAGGTTTTGAGCCGGATATATCCCAGAGGATTGTATCCCTTACGTTCCAGGTTAGGAAATATTTGGCCTTGAGTGCCTTAGCTTTG
Organism: Caldifarciminota bacterium; assembly: GCA_016934635.1. Lineage (GTDB taxonomy): Bacteria > Hydrothermota > Tepidihabitantia > B3-TA06 > B3-TA06 > WJJO01. The sequence goes on along the minus strand of JAFGSK010000068.1, from coordinate 44,614 downwards.
GGGACACCGTTTGAGATAAGCTTAGTGTCGTCTACGGAGGTGTTGGTGTCTTTAAGTTCTATTGTAGCAACGGCTGTCTCCTGCGCTTTATTTAACCAGAGGATTACGTCAGGGAAGTTGGTCTTTTTCTCACCAACCTTTACACCCTTCTCACCCCCTGCCTCATTTACTACGTGCTTTGCAGTTATAAGAATCTCGTTAAGCCATCCGATAAGTTTAATTTGAAAAGAGCGTTCGTTCTCTGAGGTTATCATTACTCAACTCCTCCGTATGTCATGGCGTAATATATCCTTTATTAAAGGCCTTGTCAAGGCAAGTTCCCGAAGGGTTGAATACGTAACGTTGTTATGGGCAGAATGACTATAACTGCCCGTTACGTAAACTTGACTTAGAATGAATTATGCCACCCCCTAAAAAGGGGAGCATTGAATCACCTGGTAACAGGCATTAACAGGTCAATTCGTTGAGAACAACGGAAAGCAACGACTGGTAGCAGTGGGAAGCAGTGAATAGAATTATTGATTTCGTTGTGGAGTTAATATTGTTAGTGTACTTTCCACAATACCCCTAGAATCAACGTAGAGGTATCAAGAATGCGTTTTGGGGCAGAAGGTAAGGAAAAAATACGGACAGAGGAATATCAAAAAGAAGGCTAAACCAGAAAACTAAGAAAACTAAATTGTGCAAGTCTATGATTTATAGAGCGTTACGTGACTAAGGGTAAGGTATTTTTTCAGTCCCTAAAAAAGGGACAGACGTAAGCTCAATCCTGCCCCTGAAAGGAACCTTGTTAGGGATAGGTTTGAAACCTTAATGAAAGAGTAGGGCTTCTGTGTAACTTTCGATTTATTGAGTACTTACAATGCGATTCCCCTTAATTGTATTCATTTTACTTGACAAGTCCGATTAGATGTGTATTCTTAATGTTATGGAATAGTACTTTATTTTCCCGTACTATTCCATGTGTCCAAGGTCTCACCGCCTTGGACACAATCTAACTTCTTTAAGGAGGAAACAGACCTGGATATGGGAAACATAAGAAAGGCTCATAACAGGAATTGTTGCTTAGCCTCCTAACACTCGGCGGAGTATAAGCGCAATTCCTAAGCGAAAGAGAAGAAGGTTTGATGAAGTAACCGGCTTGGTTTACTAGCCCTAACGGGATGCCGAGCCGAACGGGTAAGCCGTCTTGGTTATAGGTCTACCTGTATAGACTACTGGTTAAGTAGGTTTGATGATGTACAGGAAAGGAAAAAAAAGTACGTTGGTAGCAACGTGAAGCAATGGAGTCTGAATGCGGTTACAGGCAAGCTTTATAACACCCCTGAGTACAGGGAATCTGAGGATGATACAGAAGATAGCCTTTAGAATGCTATCGGGGGGTGTTGCCTACACAGGTTGAGAATCTTCGTTTAATAAAAAAAACGTGGCAAAGAGGCCACTCAAAGACACAAGAGATAAACACCAACACTAAGGAGGTGTTGGCAACTAAGAATAACAATCATCGGTCTTGGTGGGAGTCATATCTTAGGAGGTTTTGGGATCACCTCAGCGGCGGCACTTACGTTGTTTTGACATACCCTCCCAGGAAAGACGCCAAGCGGTCAACGAGGAGTAGAATCATATCGGACGGTAGACCCTCAGATTATTCCCAGGTTGCAGGGAATGCTAAGGGTTTCTATCGCAACCTTAACGCCCTGGTATGCGGCACCGACTGCGAAGATAACGGGCTTTTAAGCATAGCTACCGTAGAGGGCAGGGAAGCATTTCACGTGAACTGCCTTATAGAGCGTGATTCCCAAGTAACTGATAGGATAATCCGGCAGGCATGGGCACAGACTATCGGATGCAGCCCTGAAGCGTTGGAGCGCAACGCGGTATGCGTGAATACGCAGCGTATCCAGACGCCGGACGTGATAGGGTACGTTCTCAAGGAATTCAGACCTGAGCGTCCTCCCTTAATCAGCGTGCCGAAAAGACTACTAGACAGGTATGATAACCCCTGCATCCCTTCTTTGGAGGGCTTAAAAAAGCCTGTAAAGGCGTCCAGAGGGGGTATCCGAAGCGGGGATTGGCATAAGCTTGACATTCAGACAAAGGGTGGTAAGATTGCAGTTGACGTGAGACTCTTCCAACGGTCAAACGGTCGTTGGTATGTGAGGTACACGTTGAACGGGAAAAGACGGATGCTCTCTACAGGAGAGTATGACAGAGACCAGGCTCTTTTGAAAAGCAGTGAGATTGTCCAGGCGGCTGAGCTTAAAGCTCAGGGGCTGAAACCAGGATTGACTTTTACCAAGCTTGCACAGGAATACGCATCCTGGGCAGAGGCTAACAAGGCACCCAAGACGGTTCGTACAGAGAAGTCCCGAATGCAAGAGTTGACAAGGGTCTTCGGAAAAAAGAAGCTTGTTGAGATAACGAGCCTAGACGTAGACCGGTACATGCAATCGTCGAAAAAGACTTTAGAGGCTGGAACCTGTAACCGCAAGCTTGCTTTACTCAGACACATGTTACACAAGGCTATTGACTGGGGCTATCTTGGTGAGAATCCTTGCGAAAAGGTTAAACCTTTTAAGGAACCCCCAGGCCGCATAAGGTGGCTTTCGGACAGAGAACGTGAGAGGTTGCTTGACGCCGTTGAAAGCCGCAGCGAAGTCCTGTACGGAATAGTCCTGACCGCTCTCTTGACCGGTATGCGTAAAGGTGAACTTCAGGAGCTAACCTGGGATAACGTTGACTTTGAGCGTGAGGAGATAACCCTTACGAGAACAAAAAACAACGAGCGCAGGGTTATTCCGATATGTCAAGAGTTGTTACCTGTCTTGCAAGCCTTAAGGGATGCTTACCCTCATGCGCACCACGTATTCTCAAAGCCTGATGGCAGGCCTTACGGCAACTGGCGTAAAGCCTTTGAAAGTGCGTGCCGAGAAGCAGGTGTCAAGGACTTTCACTTTCACGATCTCAGGCATACCTTCGCTTCCTACCTTGCAATGGAGAAGTGCAATGTACCTACGATACAGCGGTTGACAGGTCATAAGAGCCTGTCCTGTGTTCAGAGATACATGCACCTTTCCGAGGCACATTTAAGGGCAGCTGTAGACCAACTTGGTGCAAAGGTGGTGCAATCCGAGGAAGCCTCAGAAGGGCAGTCCAGCAAACCTAATGAAATCAACGCGCCCGTAGCTCAGACGGACAGAGCATCGGATTTCTAATCCGACGGCCGTGGGTTCGAGTCCCTCCGGGCGCGCTTTATTTGCGCGACTTAGCTAATCCAGCAGGGGTGTTTTTCTCGTACTGCCCCAAAAGTGTGCCAACTTCTTATGCAGGCTACTAACTATTTTAAGATACAGGGGTAACAGACAATTATAAACACACCTTAAATGTCTGGTCGATTCTAAATTACCCTATCCATCGCGAATTACCCTTTTCCCTCTAAAACTTTTCCTTTAAGATCAACGATTCTGAAGATAACCTTACTTCTTAACCGTCTACTACTCCTCCTTCGTAATCATTCGGAACTCAATGCGACGGTTCATCGCACGACCTTCAGCGGTTTCATTGGAGGTCAGAGGTTCAAACTCGCCGTACCCCTTGCAGACAAACATCTTCTCGGGGAGGTTATGCTTTTCTACGAGATAGGTCCTAATGGCTTCGGCTCTGGCCTCGGATAGATGTTGGTTGTCCCCGAAAGGAGAATACACTACCGGCACATTGTCTGTATGTCCTGCTATCTCGATCGTAAGACCTCGATCCGCGTTTTCGCGAAGTACGGGAGCTATACTGTCCAGTATAGGTGCATGAGCGAGTAGTATATCCGCCTTGCCTGTTTCAAAACTCAAATACAAGGTCATAAGTACGTTGGGTTTCTTCTCGCGATAGACGTAAAGGTCCTGCATAACTGTTTGCCCTGGTGGAAGGTTGATTCGGGTAAGGGAAGCCTGGAGCTTCTCATCGTCGGGAACAACACGAACCATATACTCCCCAGGCGGCAAGGGATTGCTCTTGAAAGTACCCCATGTAGGATCGCTTCGAATCGAATCGGCAACCTCCCCCTTGAAAAAGATGGTTGCAGAGGCAGGGGTTTTCGAGTCTTGATCCATAATCGCTCCTGCTAACAGTGCATAGGGGATGGAATCGAGGGCCACAACTATAACATTCAGTCGTCCTGGTTCAAGGGTGGTTGTTTTCTCAGCCTGATAGTGACGGGCGGCTTCAGCTTTTACAGTTAGATCCTCGGGGTTAACCCAATCACGACGATATTGACCTTTCACCTCGGTCGTATCAACGATCGCTCCTGACATCTCCAGATTGGATACAAGTACTGCACTGTCGCGAGAGTCCACGACCTTTACCAAAACGTCAGCCGATGGACGACGTTCCTTTAAGTAACGTGATATGCATAGGGAATGGGTAGTACCCAATGGACCGTAGGGAACGACAGCGTAATCGAGCCTGAACCCCTTCCAATTAAGTCCCAATCCAGCTGTAGGCACGGACCAGAACCTCCATTCTGAGATGTTCGAGTTAATTCGGCTTCCTACTCGTATGGAAATAAGTTCATGAGGACTAACCTCTACCCCGAGATTGCCTTCGATTCCTGCGTCGCTTACGTAACCGCTGGTGATGGAAATGGTTGTCATAGGGATTAATGAAAGGCTCAAGCCGGCATCTGCAGCCCACGGAACACTGACACGTGAGTCTTGATAGAATACACCAGGTCCCAGATCGTGCAATGCTGCACCCACTGACATCCATTCTAAAAACCGCCACATGATACCGACATCGAACGCAGCGCCTATACCGCTGAGTTCAATCAGGTTTTCATAGAGTATTTTGGAGCCTAAGCCTAAAGACAATCCTCTTTTTAAGGAGTAGGCCCAGGCTATATCAAGCACCCCACTCTGGGGATACAGTTTCCCGGTGGGTTCGTTGTCTTCACTCCAGGCCTGAACCGCGGTAACCGAATAGAATGCAGCAACCCCCAGCGTGCTTCTGCGCCAGGGCCAGGCAAAGCTGGCGAATTCATCATGCATCGAGGCAAACCAGGCACGATATCCAAGCATCACTTCCCCTTTGCTGATTCCTTCCAGTCCAGCAGGGTTCCACCACATACCTGAAGCGTCGGTGGTCCATATGGTGCCTGTTCCGCCAACAGCCGGAGCGGATGCTCCGTAACCTGAACGCAGGAGCGCAAACGCATTACTCCCAACGTCCGCAGCCGATAGGGTACATATCAACGCTAAACCTGCGCTGATGCCCAATAGGGTTGTTCTTTTCATTACTGCCTCCTTCCCGTATGGAGGGCTTTTGTTAGGATGCGCCTTTTCGACCCATCCTGTGGTTGATATTCCAAAATAATCACGTACACGCCGGGCGCTAGGGTATCACCCGATGATGTTTCTGCTTGCCAGAGGTGTGAATGAATACCAGCCTGACAGTCTGCCTCGTGAATGGTCGCCACAGGACGACCGGCACGATCCGCCAGCCTGATGGTTACCTCCCCATCCTCAGGCTGGCTCCACACTATCCTAGTCTCGTTCTCAAAAGGATTCGGGAAGTTGTGCATGTTCAACCCGGGCATGACCGATGTGATCAATACCGCCGAATCAGCACTTTGTCCGTCAGAAGAAACGTAAACCGCAGTTGTATCTGTGTCAGAAAAGGCTGATCCTGGTGGTCCTGCGGAGTCAATCTGTCCTAGGGTGGGATCGTAATCCGTTGGCAGCTGGATTTCTACCCATAACGTACATCTTCCGGTAAAGGCATCCAGTTCACCAACGTCAGGAATCCCGTTGGCGTTGTGATCGGTAAGTTCTGTTTTTCCATCTGTCTCATAAATCTCTACAGGCAAGTTCATGCTACTCAGCCAGGTTATATCACCGGTTCGGGTATTGTTGACGGTATTAATAACCTTCAGCATGTATCTTAAATCACGTGTGTCCTGCGAAACCTCACCTTCCTGATCCGGCTCTATTACAAGTTCACCTCCGGTCAGAACCCTGGTTATCACAATCGCCGAATCGTATAGTACAGCATTGTTGGAGGAGCGCCCATAGACGATGAAAGTGTCTTCTCTTCGTGCAATTTCTCCTTTCGGAATTTCCACCTTGACCCGGAGCCTGGCTAAACCGCCGTCAGAAGGTAAAAGACCCACGTCGAGCATACCGTCCAAGTCGGTATCGCCTAAGAGGTTATCTGCCGAGTCCAGAACCTCGTGTAACCAGCCGTTTTGAGTAGTGGTTGTAAAAATTTCGACTACGTCATCGTCGTAGGTATTATTGATTACTTCAAGTTCGCAGGTAAAGGTATCCATGGGCAAGCCCTCTCCGATCTGATCAGGCCTGACTTCGATGGGCTTTGCCTTTTCCTCCGACCACACCGGCCAGAAATCCGCACCAGCTACGAAACCTGAATCGATCGGGAAAGGGGTTGAGATTACCGTCCAGTTGCAGACCGATACCGGATTAGATGAGGTTACGTGACAGATTACGCAAGGAGCTGGAGGTGAAGTCCAGAAAGTGTCAAATAGATAAGTATAGTATTCACCCCTGTCCAGAAAGCCCGACCAGATGTGTAACTCATCTCCACCTTCATAGGGTGTCTGGGTAACCTTTATGTGGGTGTTTTCGTTGTAAGCAACGACACATAATCTCGAACCTTCATAAAGATATTCCCCTCCACCTGTGTAGATTATTGGAAGATAGAACTCGGTTCCGAAATATCGACCCGAGCGTTCGATTCCTCGAGTCAAGTACTCGCCTATATTCCACAAATCCGAGCTGTCTTTTTCATATAGAAATGGTGATTGAGAGATGGAGATATCCTTATCGGAGTGGATATATATGGCACGTGGATCTACTTCATCCTCGTTGATGATTTTTCCTTTTACCGCACCTTGCTTATCACAAAAAACCTCACATATAGTATCAGTAAGATCATCAAGATTGAATGCGGTCACGGTTGTGCTGTCTTCCCACGGTATTATATTCAAGCCCTGTTTGTCGGTGGGTCTGTGGTGGAAGTAATTTAAATAAGTTATGAAATCCTTACCGGTGAAGGTTCCGTTGAATGCGGGAGCGTACATGCCTACGCCTCCGCCGCAGGTCACTGCGGATACCGGTTTTGAAGATTCGATTGCTACAGCCGTTACGTCATCTTCAGGCGTAACCTCCCACAAATGATACTCCAGGCTGTCCAGATCTCCTTCCCAGATGATGGTCGAGTCATCAAGATTTCGTATCTGAATGTGGGTGTCGTTGTGATAAGAGAATATGACAATGCAGGATTGAACTTGATAGTTATCGTAGGTATATCTGCTGGCATCCGGACCCAGGGTCAGATACTTTGTGCTTTGAGGTTGACCGTATCCATCTACAGCTGTCCATCCGTCTGTGGAAGGTGTTGCGTTGCCCGCGAGAACCGAGAACATGCGATCGGCGGTTACGGTGTAGGGTCCATAAGGCAGGCTGTCGCCGGAGGGCAGTTCCCGTATTAACCGGTAATCATCCCTGCCAAGGGTTCCTTCCCATACGATGTCACCCTCATGTGTCAGGAGTCTAACGTGGTTGTTATTTGAGTAGGAAAAGACAGCCACGTCGCCGAATGCGTAGACATAGGAAGTAAAGGAATCTTCCTGGGGCAAAGGCATATCAAGCCGTCTCACGTAATGTGTTTGGGGCTCCGTAACCCCCGTAACCAATATCAAAAACCCTGCGAGTAACATAGCTTATCTCCCTGTGTGTATTGTTTTACTCAGGGTGTGCATTCGTGTTCCAGTCTGTGTCTTAAAATCTACAATGATGACGTAAATCCCTGGAGCGAGTCCTTCGTCTGAAGCCATTTCAGCTTTCCAGAGATGGGAGTGCAGTCCAGCCTGACAGGTTCCTTCATAGACGGTTGTCACAAGGCGCCCCGTACGATCGGCTAATCTTATCGTAATCTCTCCATCCTCAGGCTGACACCACACGATCCTGGTCACGTTCTCAAAAGGATTCGGGAAGTTGTGCACACTGAGGGCGTATTCGGAAGTTACCAGTACAGCCGAATCCCTTACCATCCCGTCCGAAGCCGTGCTAACGTATACCACGGTGGTTTCTACGCCGACGGCTTTGCTGACCAGGGTATCCAATGTACCCTGGCCGGGATACAGAGTCCCTTCCGTCATTTCGACTTCCACATCGATTCTCCGCATCGCTCCGGGTGTCAGTTGACCGATGTCGACAGTATCGTTGTCGTTTGTATCTTCAAGTTCTCGATCGCTTCCCTCCTGAAGGATCCTTGTAGGCCATCCGCGGGTGCTATTAAACGTTATTTCACCCGTCTGGGTATAAACCATTGTACTGATGACCTCAAGTCCGTACCGCACCTTCGGATTTTCAGGGCTGATAAATCCTTCCTGGTCAGGCATAATCCATAAGGTTGCCTGTCCGAGTACGGTTGTGATAATCACGGCAGAATCCATTAGGGATTCGTTATTAGAAGAACGTCCGTAGACTATAAACGTATCTCGAGTACCTTCCTCGGCACCCTCCGGAACTTCCACCATGGCAAGAATCCTGACCCCGCCTCCTGCTTGATCTACCTCACCTACATCAGGTGAGGAGTCGGAATCGGTATCCGTAAGTGAATCTCCATTAATGTCGGCGATCCAATGAGACCAGCTTGAGTTGGATTCGCCGTAGGATATCTCAATCACATCAGGTATCTGGGTATAGTTAAGTGCATATAATTCATAATCCATAATCCGCTCGGGTGAAGCCGACATCCTGTAGTCGGGTTTTACCACTATGGATTCCTCCCAGCTCAACTTTGCAAGCCAAAGATCACGCCCCCCTTCAGATGAGGTCGAAAATCCTGTAACTATGTATCCGTCATCATAGGTGGGACAAATGTTGTAAGCACATTCGCTGTAATCGCCGCCGTAGGTTTTCGTCCACATTGTGTCACTATAAATGTCTATTTCGAGTAGATATGCGTCCTGGTTACCGACCCCCATATGAAACGTATAACCACCGGTAATATAACCTCTGCCTGAAGTCTCTACAATGGTATAACCTTCATCTACATCATAATCTCCATAAGTTTCTTGCCACTCCAGTTCACCGGACTCATCGGTTTTAATGAGGTAGATATCACTCTCACCTGCTCCGTAGGAGTATGTCCATCCCACGATGATATAACCGCCGTCAGAGGTTTCACGAAGACAGTAAGCTACATCATCCTTATTGCCCCCGTAGGTTTTTGTCCATAGTGTATCCCCTTTTTTGTCTAACCTCAACAGCCACACGTCGATTCCACGCTCAACGGATGGTTTGGTTGTTCCCACAACCATATATCCGCTGTCCGGAGTTTCGCAAATCGAGTACCCCTGTTCCGGAATGTCTGCCTCACCGTAGGTTTTTGTCCACACGGTATTTCCATCTCTATCAGTCTTTATGATATAGATATTACTTTCCATAGTAAAAGGATCCGTTGTTGATCCTGCGATAACGTAACAGCTGTCACTAGTTTCACACCCCGCTCTACCGTAATCGGCATAGGGGCAACCGTAGGTTTTCGTCCACAAGGTATCTCCCATCTCGTTTATCTTCAAGAGCCAAACGTCGTCGTTGCCTGCCCCGAATGACGAGGTGTAACCTACAACCACGTAAGCACTGTCCGAGGTGGGAAAGACAGAGCGGGCAAAATCGTCTTCCGCTCCCCCGTAGGTTTTCATCCACAGGGTATCGCCAAATGGATCGGTCTTTAAGAGCCACGCATCATCCTTACCCGCCCCAAAGGAGTAAGTCCATCCTGCAACGAGGAGACCGCTGTCAGGGGTTTCCAAAACGCAATGGCCTATGTCGGTTGCGTAACCTCCGTAGCTTTTTGACCAGAGAACCATAGGTGGAGTCTCATAAGGGGTGGCTGAAAAGGTCAAAGGTAATAAGATCAAACATATCATTACTGCCTCCCCGTACAGAGCAACTTGGCGGTAGTTCGTCTTGCAGGTCCTTCCTGCGGGTTGTAATTCAAAATCAATACGTACACACCGGGGGCTAGTGCGGAACCTGAAGCGCTTCGCGCCTGCCAAAGATACGTATGTAAGCCTGCATCGCAGGCTGCCTGGTAGATTGTCGCTACCTGCCGTCCAGAGCGGTCCGCAAGCCTGATGGTAACCTCCCCTTCGTCAGGCTGGCTCCACACTATCCTGGTCTCTGTATCAAACGGGTTCGGGAAGTTGTGTACGGAAAGACCAGGGATAAAAGATGTAACCAATGTCGCCGAATCCGAGACGATGCCGTCCGATGCGGCATGCACCCATACCATGGTGGTATCGGCCGCGGTTCGAGGACCACGAAGTGTGTCCAACTGACCGGATGCAGGATCAATATCCTCAGGAACCTCAACCTCCACGTACAGCGAACATATGCCACCGAATGCTTCTACCTTGCCCACGTCGGGTACGTCGTTGTAGTTGCAGTCGGCAAGCTCATCTTCACCGCCTGAATCAAAAACCCTCAAAGGCCAGTCTCCGTCCCACGTTATCTCGCCTATCTCGTCGGAGTTGCTCTCGTTGAGGACCTCCAGAAGGTAGAGTGCAGACGGGGCATCAGGACTCACGTCCTGGGTCTGGTCAGGGTTCACGAAGATCAAACCCTGCTTGAGCACCCTGGTTCTGACCAACGCAGAATCGTAAAGGTTGAAGGAGTTTGATGATATACCGTAGATAGTAAACGTATCTTCGGTTCCAGCGGTCGTTCCTTCGGGTATGCCTACCCTGACCCGGAGTCGGGTCTGTCCCACGGTTGCAGGCAGGAGACCAACGTCTGGCATCTCGTCCGCGTCGGTATCGGCAAGCGGATTGCCCAAAGAGTCGGTGACCTCGTGGAACCAGCCGGGTTGGGCGGTAGTTGTGATAATATCGATTACGTCGTCGTCGTAGGTGAAGTTCAGGACCTCCAGTTCGTATGTCAGGGTGTCTCGAGGCAGACCTTCACCTATCGTGTCAGGTCGCACTATTATCGAGTCGTCGAAGTCCCCCCACACCGGCATGAAATCCGCACCGACACTGTAAAAGTCACCATAAAAGGGGTTAGTGTCGTCGAATCCACAACAGGCCTGGACGGCAACCTTATTAGTGGAGGTTACGTGGATGATTCCATTAGAGGGAGTGGAGTATTCGAAATACTCACCCCTGTCCAGGTAGCCGGCCCAGACTTGAGTTTCTTCTCCTGTGTACTTGGAGATTCTTTTAACCCTGACGTGGGTGTTTTCATTATTGGAAAAAACATGAAGCTTGGAGAACCATTCAGACATCGTGGGGGCTTTAGATCTTACCATCGGTACATAAAACTCCGTTCCCAAACCCAAGCCGTCACGATCTATGCCCCGTATTAGATATTCGGCAAAAGAGGTTTCACCGTTGCTTAGATAAGGTACCTGGCAAATGGATATGTCCTTATCGGCATGAACGTATACGGCCAGAAGAGTACCTTTGCTTCCAGCCAAAAACCTTGTCTCAAGTATACCTCGGTCTTCAAGGGTTTTTGTCCAGATCGTGTCGGCCGGATCGTCAAGATTAACAACGGTCACGGTAGTATTATCTTCCCACGGGATTATGTTTATTACATGGGTTCCACACCCCCCCATGATGAAATCTTGTCCCGTGTAACTGCCTGAAAAGGTAGGGATATACGTATCCATTACCCCACATGAAGCCATTACCGATACCGGTTTTGAGGCTTTGATGGAGATCACAGGCAACGTGTCGTCGGAGGGTATCTCCAGAAGATAGTAACGGACGCTGTCCAGATCACCTTCCCAGAGAATGCTTGTATTTCTTAAGTTTCTAACCAGCACATGGATATTGTCTTGATATGAAAAGATAACCGCGGGACGATCAGTGTGAGTTGCCGTTAAGAAGTAGGTCCCTATAGGCCTGCCGTCCCGGTCAACCGCATGCCAGTTGGAAGAGTTATATACAACATTTCCGCTGAGTGCGGTAAACTTCTTGTCGGCAATTACCTGGTAAACACCGAGGTCAATGGCCTCGCCTGTAGGCCATTGGTTTACATAAGCGAACCCGTCCTTTTGGAGGGTGTCTTCCCAGACGGTCTGGCCGTCTTCGGTCAAAAGCCGGCAGTAATTATCGTCTGCATAGGAAAAGATCACTACGTCTTCGTAGATATACATGAAGCTTATGAACGTATCTCTTTGCGGAACAAGAGAAGTAAGATCTAATTTACCCACGAAATGAGTCCCTTCCAATGAAGCTTCAGAAGCCTGATGCTCCTCTTCTATAGAAGGATTTGATGATTCAGGTATCCGTTGATTTGATGGTCGATCATTCCCTCTTACCGTAGCGGCTAGCAACATCATCCCAACCATCATGTAACATGTCTTCATCTATCACCTCCTCGGCGGTTTCAACCTGAAATAATACTAGCCATGAATCAGGGGTTGTCAAGTGGAATCCTCAGCGCAAATGGGGGAGAGACCCGCCGGTAAATCTTGACAACCTCCTTTAGCTTATTATTATTTGTTATATGAAGCGGACACGAGAAAGGAGGTTCGAGATGAGATCGACCAGATTTTTCAATATGACTTGCATAACCCTGGCTCTCCTGATGCTGCCTCATTTTCTTCAGGCGGGCTGGTCACGCATATACGGAGGAGACGATGAAGACGAGGGGCGCTGTGTGCGTCAAACCGATGACGGGGGTTACATTGTTCTGGGAACCACTACCTCCTTTGGTGCTGGAGGTAAAGATCTTTGGCTCACAAAAACCGATGCCTTTGGTAATACGATCTGGACACGAACATTTGGAGATGAAGATTATGACACCGCTTTATGCCTGAATCTGACAGCCGATGGAGGATACATCGTATCCGGGACACCAGGCCTCATAAAGACAGATGCCCTGGGGGAAATCGAGTGGCAAATTCCTTATACTCCCACCTACGTCCAGCAGACGCAGGACAAAGGCTATGTATTAGTGGCTCCTAGTGCTTACGGCGTATGGCTAGTTAAGACCGACGATCAGGGCGATACCATGTGGACCAGCACATTTAGATACGGGGATGGGTATTGTGTCCAGCAGACCTCGGATGGAGGCTACGTTATTGCGGCGGAATTATGGACAGATACGTGTGAGACGGACGTCGGGGTAATAAAGACCGATGAAAACGGCAATGAACTCTGGACATATACGTGTGGAGATATATCCCGGGATCGAGGAAGCTTTGTTCAGGAAACCTCTGATGGATGTTATGTAGTCACGGGAACTATAAATGTTTCAATTGTGGTCGCGCGCAATTCAAAGCTTCTTCTGAGTAAAATCGATGCATCCGGTGGGGGCATCTGGGAGTATATCTCCGCTGTTGAACTGGGTTCAAGTAGCGTATGTGTTCAAGAGTCCTCGGATAGTTGCTTTGTTGTCACAGGCACTGTTAGAAGTCCATTGGGAAAGGATACTCTTCGCCATCCCATGCTTCTCAGGTTCGGTCAATCAGGAGGCGATCCTTTATGGATACGCATTTTCGGTGATGAGCAGTCGGCTGGGGAAGGCAAGTTCGTTGAACAGACCTCAGACGGAGGTTACATCGTCGTAGGGGATTGGAGGTCTCACGAAGATACGACCGCCTCGCAATATATCTGGCTCATCAAAACCGATTCTGCGGGTAGTATCGCCGTCGATGAGGAGCCTGTTGCCGAACACGCCGTCGGTTTCGAGGTAATTACCCCTGTCGGCACCGAGATCGTGCTGCGTTACGAGAATCTTCCCAAGGGCTTTCACGCATTGGTTTTGGATGCCTCGGGTCGCAAGGTAGACGAGTTGCACACCTGCGAAACATCCGGCAGTATTACCTGGCCCGTAACAGTCGTAACAGGCGGTGACGCAATACCAGCCGGAGTGTACTTCATCGTTCCTGTCTCGGAAGGGTTATCAAAAGCGCAGAAGGTTGTTATTACAAGATAGCTGTATACCACATAGAAAAATCGAGATTAACCGTGCGTCAAGATGTTCACGAAGATATCTTTTGTTTCTCGACAGGTTCAACATCTCCCTGCTGTTTGTAAGAAGGTACTTGCGTATCACGAAGATATTATAGGGGGGTTCTGTTAGAGACCTGAAGGTAACTGCAACGACTTTTTAGCGAACCTCGACCAGCTTCAAATCTCCCCTTGAGCCTTCAGGCAATGCAATGGGTTCCTGGCGCTTGAGCAAGGTCTTGGTTGAAGTGCGAAGTACGTTTTCGTGTACGTAATTGTAAAGTTCACCGAACTCAATATAGCCGTCTGAGTTCGCGTCGCCTGAACCACGAAGGCCGTCCAGAAGATAGTATGTAAAAAGACCGTGCTTGACCTCCTCGTAATCCAGTGCGGTTTGGGTACTCTGGGCGGCGGCGATCACCCTCAGTTTCGACGGCCAGGTTACGGTTTCTATCTCGGTCATAATCAGGGGCCGCTGACCCGATGCTAAAGCTGAACGACCGGTACCGGAGAAGCAAGCGTCCACAAACACAACGACGTTATCGACAGGCAAGGCGCCGAGCGCGGCGTAAAGGGTGTCTGTGGGGTAAAGCTTGTACTGCGAGCCGAGTACCCCGTCGTAAGGAACGAGGTAGGCCTTACCCTGGCCTTCCTCGTCTGAAAGGGGTGTGCCGTGACCTGCATAGTAGAAGTAAAGGACTTTCCCGCCCCGAGTCGAGTTGGGCAGAATCCGACGCAAGAGATCCTCAAAATCACTATATGACGCCCGTTCGTCGTAAAGGGTGTAAAGGTTCTCAGGTTGTACACCCAGGACGTTGGTGAAGTATGAGGCGACTATCTTTGCGTCGTTTTCGGCGTAGCTGATTGCAGGTATGTTGTCCTCACGGTATTTTGATATGCCGATCACTACGCCGTAGGCGTTCGGGTCAGGGGTGGAAAAATAAGGGACAACGTCGACCTCAACGAGTGAAGATATCTGCGTTTCAACCACCTCAACCTGCGCCGGGATGCAGGCAACAGAAAGCCTTTCTATCTTCGGCAGTCGACCCAGGCTCTTCTCTGAGACCTGAACGTCTATGTTTGCGGTACGAGCCTTTATGTCGTAAGGCAGGCGAGTGGATGCCTGTCTCGTTACACTTTTTCCAGGTCCTATGTCACCGAAACCCATGTTTTCATTAAAACGTGCAACCAGGTCTTCGTCACCGGCGAGTATTGCAAAGACCTCCTGCGCCGTACCTTTCCCCGTATTGGTCACTGTAACCTCAAGTGTTGCGTCTTCGCCTCCCTCCAACTGCTCGTCTGAGTCCGAATCCAATAACTTTACAGAGAAGCTTAACTCCGGTCGGTCTGCAAGGGTGGTAGTTAAGGTATCGATGGTAGTCATGGGCGTTACAATCGGGCTTTCAGCCTTTCCCAAAGACGCAAGTATCAACTGCCTGTCAAGGTTCAAATCCTGCTTGAAGGCGTCCATTACATCCCTCAAGGCTTGTTCTTCGGGCTTCTTGCCTGGTTTGTTGTTATAGATCATTCCTGCCCATTTTTTTGTATGTGAGGTTCGCCGGTAATGTCTGACCAATTGTCTGTCAGGGGTGTATATGTCCAGGTTCATGTCAAGGTCGATGATATCCTTCCTCGAGGGGAGAAGGTACATTCCTGCAAATGACACCCCCATAAGACCAAGACCCATTATTTGAGTTTGTTCGTCAGCCGATAACTCAACAGCCGAGCTTCCTGCAAGAAACGGAATAAGCCAGGCGGCGCCCCAAGCCTGACTTCTCTTTTTGAACTGGGTGATTTCCACCCTGCATATCATCTCAGGGTCAGACTCAACGTTGTTGGCGAACACATTTGTTTTCAGATCTTCAGTTATTGCATAATCCGGAATTCCCCTGGGCAGCTGGTCCCTCGCGTCAAGCTCAATCTTCGCCCTTTCCTCGAACAGAATACCGGTCGTATATTCAGGGGTATAATTCATCACGTATGAGTTGGTGCAGCCCGACCCGAGCGCCCCCAGGATCAGTAGGACATTCAATCTCTGCATAATTTGACCTCCAAAAGGTATGTTAGTATAGAGACCTGAATCAAGGTGTCAAGGCAAACTTACCACACGAAGATAACGGACGAATCCTGCGAGGTGCCGGTTATGTAATAAACCGTCAAAACGACGTTGAATTGTCCCGCGCTTTCAAACGTATGATCAGGCTCCCAGTCGGTCGAAGTCGCACCGTCACCGAAATCCCAGAAAGCGGAGGAGTAAGCCTCGTAATCGGTTTCATTAAAGAAAGTTACGTCCAAAGGATGAGGACCGTACTCCCAATTCGGGAAAAAGACAGCCTCTGGAGGAAGGATATCCGGTCCGCAAAAAACTCTGTCAGTATGCCACAGTAGAGAGTCAACCTCGTTATATATGTCTACCCAGTACCAGCCGACCTCAGATTCGAACACGGATTCGTAGCTTCCGCTTGAGGAAACCTCTATTGCATCTGTCCAAGCCAGGCTCACCGTGTCGTAGGCTGCGTTATGCCACTGAACCTCGAGATTACCCTTACCTTCGACCTGGATTGTAGCGGTAAGGGTGGTTCTCGTGGTATCTCCTGGAGGGGTAATCCCTACCGAACTGATTGATGCAGATTCGCCGACCGATACGACGGTTGAGTCTTTTCGAGAGCCTGCAAGTTTCGTTACCGTTAGCTTAACCGTGTATTCGCCAGGATTCTGATATATGTGTTCAGGCTCCCAGTCGGTCGAAGTCGCACCGTCACCGAAATCCCACAAGGCAGAGGTGTAGGAGTCAGTATCGATGCTGAATTTGACAGTAAGGGGTGCGCTTCCTTCGGTTGGTTCGGCCTTAAAGCTGACCTCAGGAATACTGGAGTCAGAACCGCAGAATACCGAATCGGTATGCCATAACAGGGAATCGTTCTCGTCGTAAACGTCAATCCAGTACCAGCCCAGCCCGGAATCGAATACCGAAGAGTAAGTTCCACCTCCGTCCACATCTATCTCGTCAGAGAAGACCAGGCTCACGGTATCATAGGCTGCGTTGAACCAATCTACCTTTATAATACCTTCACCTTCGGCCTCGATTTCGGCGGTTAAGGCGGTTTGGGTCGTACTTCCTAAAGGCGTAATCGCCACCGAGTTTACCGATACAGGGATTACACTGGCGCAAGTAAGCATCGAGAGGAATAGCCATCCGCCAATGGATATCAACACGATCTTATTCATAGTTACCCCTTTCTTACTTGATTTGGAAATAATAACACAGAGAAAAAGAAGTGTCAAGTATTATTATCCGGATGCAAATCGACCTTGTTTACTAGTAATTTGAAAATCGCTTAACTAGTAAATGACTTAAAATCAGCAACTTACGTCGATAATTACCTTGACATGCAGACTGCAATATCTATAATATGTGCGATATTAGTTTGAGAATCTTAGATTGCAAGTTGTGGGGGAGTAGGAGGGAGAAAAACGATGTGGACGGAGAGCAAGAGCTACGATCTGTTAACTCTAAACTAAGGTACTATATATGAACAGAGCAGTTCTTGTATTACTAACGGTCTTTGCTTCCGTAATGCAGGCCGATTACGGGGAGCGAACGGTGGGTTTGCTGTTAAGTGAAGAGGGTTCATACCCCGGTTATACACTCTTCTCACCGATGTCTTACACGACAACCTACCTAATTGATCATGAAGGTAATCTTGTTCATTCCTGGGAAAGCGAGTATCGTCCGGGACTTATGGCATACCTTTCTCCGGATGGGTATCTTTATCGTTCCATCGTTACAGATTATACGCCGATTGTACCGCTGGGTGGCGGCGTAGAAAAGCTTGACTGGGACGGTAATGTACTCTGGCACTACGAACTCAAAAACTCTCACCATGACATAGAGATTCTACCCTCAGGTAACGTTCTTATGATTGCCTGTGAGATTAAAGATTCGGTTCAGACGGTTGAGGCAGGGGCTGATCCTGAAAAGGTACACAATAAGGTTTATTCAGAATATATAATAGAGGTCGAACCGCAAGGGGCTACTGAAGGGAATATCGTGTGGGAATGGCACTTCTGGGATCATCTTGTTCAAGATTATGATTCCATCAGAAACAACTATGGAGATGTTGACGAATCGCCTGAACTTATGGATATCAATTCACAGGAAAGGGTACAGGAGGATTGGATTCACCTCAATTCTGTCGATTACAACGAAGGCTTGGATCAGATCATGCTTACCACTCCTTATTGGAATGAGATTTGGGTATTAGACCACTCGACAACCACATCAGAGGCCCGGGGCCATACCGGCGGCAAGTACATGAAAGGTGGTGACTTACTTTACCGGTGGGGCAATCCCGAGATTTACGGCTGGGGGGGGCAGGGTGATCAGCAATTGTACGGCGCTCACGATGGTTCCTGGATCGAAGACGGTTCTCCAGGCGCCGGGAATATTCTGGTTTTCAATAACGGAAATATAGAGGAAAACCGGGCTTTCTCCACGGTCGACGAGATCGATCCTCCGGTTAGTGCCGACGGGTTCTACGCAACTCAACTTCCGTATGCACCTTTGCAACCAATCTGGTCATGGACAGCGCCCGATCCCGGGGATTTCTTTGCTTCGAATCTTTCAGGTGCCCAGCGTCTTCCCAATGGCAATACCCTTATCTGCGACGGAGTCAATGGGGATTTCTTCCAGGTTACGCCTGAAGGGGAAATAGTCTGGCGCTACGTCAGTCCTGTAACTTATGATGGTCCGGTTGAACAGGGGATTAAGCCGAGTGGGTTCAATTGCGTTTTTAAAACGCGAACCTATTCAGCTGATTATCCGGGTTTAGCAGGCAGGGATTTGACTCCCAAAGGTACGATTGAGAAATATACCACAATTGCAGAACCCGTTTCACCTTCTGGAACTATCGTCGAGTTTAGTATTTCCCCTAATCCCTTAGTCGAATCAACGACTATCTTATTTCAACTCGACAAACCAAGATCTGTGTCGATTAAGATTTTCAACACCCTGGGCCAGGAAGTAAAAACACTCGTCGATAGAGCTGAATCTTCAGGTGGCCATCATATTACCTGGGATAAGACGGACAATACAGGTAAGCATTTAAGCCAAGGGGTGTATTTCTGTACTCTTAAATCAGGAAATTTCACGAGAACGGAAAGATTAACCATTCTAAGATAACATCGGAGTTCAATCTCCAAGAAAACAGTTATTGCGAAAGCCGTCTATGATCTTGGCAGGTTGACTAAGAATGGATTACGCGTACACTTCCTGGCTGTTTTTCAGCGTTCGTGGAAGCAAAGCCTACCTTTATAAGGTAGGTCTACTCTGTTCAAGGAGATCAGAGAAAAGAAATATTAAAAACCTACTGGAGGATCTAGTGAATAAAAAGGTTTTGTTACTGCTAGCAGTATTGCTGGTTACATCAGTAACGGCGGAACGTACCGTAGGTCTTTTCATCAACGAAGAGGACGCCTGGGACGGGTATACCATGTTTGCGCCCGGCTCCTACAATGCGACATATCTCATCAACAATGAAGGTGAGCTGATACATTCATGGGAATACGATAACGGTGGATCACCTACTGCATTAACCGAAGACGGAATCTACTACCAGGCGTTCAACTACGATACAACCCACCCTGTGTTCGGTAAAGCCCTTGGAGGGGTGGAATCCCTGGACTGGGACGGCAACGTGCTCTGGCATTACGACTACTGGGGTGAAGATTTTTCACGCCATCACGATACCGAGCTTTTACCCAACGGCAACGTAATCATGATCGCCTATAAGTTACGTGATTCCCTGGAGTGCATCCAGGCAGGCAAGAACCCGGCCAATCTCAAGCGAGGCAAGGTTTATGCAGACTACCTGGTGGAGGTTGAGCCGGTCGGCACTGACCAGGCCAACATCGTTTGGGAATGGCATTTCTGGGATCACGTCATCCAGGATTTCGACGAGACCAAGGACAACTACGGCGTCATAGCCGATCACCCTGAACTCATCGACCTCAATGAAGGGGAACAGAAGGAAGACTGGCCGCATCTGAACGGGGTATATTACTTCGAGGAGTTCGATCAGATACTCGTTTCCGCCGGTCATACCAGCGAGTTTTACGTCATCGACCACTCCACCACAACCGAGGAAGCTCGAGAACACTCGGGCGGAACCTACGGCAAAGGCGGTGATTTCCTTTATCGCTGGGGCAATTCAGAGATGTATGATCAGGGCGACAGTGCCGATCGGAAATTGTCCAACGTTCACTCACCCTCGGTTATTCCCGACGGCTATCCAGGGGAAGGTCACTTCATGATGTTCAGCAACGGACGCCTCTGGGGCTACTCGTCCATCGTGGAGATAGAGCCTCCGATCGACGGGATGGGTAGCTATTCGATGACCGGCAGCAGCTATGGACCGGATGAGTCCTTCTGGACTTACGTTGCACCGGTTCCGGAGGACTTCTACGCCAATAACGGCGGAAGCGCACGTCGCCTGCAAAACGGAAATACCCTGGTAGGCTACAATCCTGCCGGCGAGATATTCGAGGTTACCGATGCGGGCGAGATGGTGTGGCGCTACGTCAATCCTGTAGGCGAGGACGGTCCAGTGCCCGAGAACGTGATAATCGAAAACAACTCTATAGGTGGAGCCTTCCGGTTTCCGCTCGACTACACTGCTTTCGACGGCAAGGACATGAGTCCCAAGGGTGTAATCGAGCTTGAATCGATAGTGGAGAATGAACCTGTCGATCATGTCGACTTCGATATATCCTCGCCTGTTTTCGCAAACTCCACCATCCTTTCCTACCATGTATCCGATCCTGGACACGTATCGGTGAAGCTCTACAACGCAGCGGGACAGGAGGTCCGCACCCTGGTCGACGAGACTGAAGCATCCGGCAGTCACACACTTACATGGGACGGACGAGACGAGGACGGCCATCGGCTGAGTGCAGGGGTTTACTTCATCAAGCTGAAAACGGGCAAGCTTAGCCTTAAGGAAAAGATAGTTCTCACCAAGTAACTCAATATTGCTCAAACAAGAAAGGGGCGCTTGCTGATGCCCCTTTTTTTACATTTTTTAAGTATAATTTACTTTGAAGTTATCTGATTCGTTGACAAGGTTACAACTAGGACTATACTGATACCCATTATTGAACCGGGTTTGCAGTTTGTCAATCAAGGTGATGAGTCGATGAAACAAGATCGCGGAGGCATGGATGAGAAAGATATTGATCGCGATGGCCTTAGTCGTAACGGCAATTCCGGCTGCCGTAGATAAACAGACCGTAGGGTTGTTCTTGAACGCCGAAGATGCGTGTGAGGGTTATACCCTGTTCTCTCCCGCTTACTGGTATAATACCTATCTTATCGACAATGAGGGGCTTCTCGTTCGCTCCTGGGAATCCGAGTATATCCCGGGTCTGGGTGGGATCGCCTACCTTTCGAATGACGGCTCCCTTTTCCGGTCTATATATATAGGTGCGCATCCGGTGTTGAGTGGAGGAGGAGCAACAGGCGGGGTCGAAAAGTTCGACTGGGACGGCAACCTGGTATGGCATTTCGAGTACTCAGGTGACGATTACTTTCCGCATCACGATATCGAGGTGCTTCCTTCCGGTAACGTGCTCATGATCGTCTGGGAGATAAAAAGTAACGCCGAAGCCCTAGAGGCCGGTGCCGATAAAGACGCGCTGGGTTACAGGGCGTTGTACCCGGATCACATCATCGAGGTCGAACCCATCGGAGCGAACGGCGGCAATATAGTCTGGGAGTGGCACGCATGGGACCATCTCGTGCAGGACCGCAATCCTGCGCTCGACAACTTCGGTTCGGTCTCCGATCAGCCCGGACTAATCGATATCAACGCACGCGCCTTTCTGATCTCAGATTTTATCCATCTGAACGGGGTCGATTACAACGAGGAATTCGACCAGATTCTTCTGACCGCCCCCATGTACAACGAGATTTGGGTAATTGACCACTCGACGACCTCCGAAGAGGCTTCCGGGCACACCGGCGGCAAATACGGTAAAGGCGGCGACATCCTGTACCGCTGGGGCAATCCCAGGTTCTACGATCACGGCACGGTTGACGATCAGAAGTTGTACGGCGGGCACGACGCAAATTGGGTAGAGCCGGATTGTCCCGGAGTGGGTGACATCATAATTTTTAACAACGGCGGGTCACGTAATTACTCCTCCATAGACGAGATCGATCCTCCGGTCGACGAGGAAGGGAATTATCAAGGGGGTCTGCCCTGGGGTCCGACCGATCCTGTGTGGACTTACACTGCCCCGAATCCTTATGATTTCTTCGTCTCCATTATCTGCGGGGCGCAGCGTTTGCCCAACGGCAACACCCTTTTCTCGGACGCCCCTGGAGGCGAGTTTTTCGAGACTACCCCGGGAGGCGATATTGTATGGCATTACATCAATCCGGTTTCAGACGGCGGTCCGGTATATCAGGGGGATTCCATTGCATTCAACTCGGTTTTCAAGATGTATCGCTACCCTGTTGACTTTCCGGGGTTTCAAGGCAGGGACATGACTCCGGGTAAGCCTGTCGAGCGATATACTGGTGACACGATAGAACCGGTTGCCGAGATCGAGCCTCGAATCAAATTGGAAATCCATCCCGCATTTGTTACTCATTCCGTAAACATCTCCTACCACCTCAGCAAGTCCGGAAAGGCATCCTTAAAGCTCTACAACGCATTGGGTCAGGAGGTTCGTACTTTGGTAAACGAGCCCAAATCATCCGGCTGCTATGACATTACCTGGGACGGAACCGACGACCACGGCTTAGCGGTTGGCCCAGGTGTTTATTTCTGCAGGCTTGAGTCCGGTAACGTGAACCTGAAAGCCAGGATCCTTCGATTAAGGTAGGAAGTTGTCAACAAATACTGGCGGGGATGAATAATGGATAGAAGGACATTTCTTGTAGTGGTTGTTATTTTATTAGCGTCCATTTCAACTTATGCCCAGGAAAGAACGGTCGGAATGATAGTGAATAAAGAAGGTTCGTTTGAGGGTTACACCTTGTTTGCCCCGAATGTTTTCCAGGGTACCACCTATCTTATTAATAACGAAGGGCTGCTGATTCATTCCTGGAAAAGTCATTTTACACCCGGACTGTCAGTCTATCTCTCGGCTGACGGATATCTTTATCGTTCAATTACTGTAGGGGCATCAGAGTGGTTTGAGGAATATGGCGGAGGAGTGGAAAAGTACGACTGGGACGGCAATGTGGTATGGCACTACGAATACTCAAGCAACGATTATCGTCAGCATCACGATATCGAGATCATGCCTAACGGAAACGTTCTGATGATTGCCTGGGAGTACATAGGATTTACCGAAGCCGTTGAAGCTGGTCGTGACTCCACTACACTGAATGAAGACGGACTGTGGCCTGATCACATAATCGAGGTTGAACCGACCTCGGATTCAGGCGGAACTATCGTCTGGGAATGGCACGTGTGGGATCACCTTATCCAGGATTTTGATTCCACGAAGGAGAACTACGGAGTAGTAAGCGACAACCCTGGGTTGATAGATCTCAACTACGTCAAATATCCTGGAATCACCGATTGGATTCACCTTAACTCCGTGAGGTACAATGAAACCCTTGACCAGGTCATCATTTCAAGCCGTCATTTTGACGAGATATGGGTTATTGATCACAGTACGACCACCGAAGAAGCTCGAGGACATACCGGCGGTAAGTACGTTAAGGGTGGTGATATCCTTTACAGATGGGGAAACCCCAGGTCGTACCGACAAGGCACAAGAGACGATCAGCAGTTCTTTTCGCAACACGATGCCCAATGGATAGATGAAGGTCTTGCGGGAGCAGGTCATATCCTTGTGTTCAACAACGGCAGTGCCTTCTTAGAACGTTATTACACTTCTGTTGACGAGATTCAACCGCCGGTCGATGAGTTCGGGAACTATTCATTCAGCGGTCCTATCTACGGTCCTGAGGAACCTTGCTGGACATATACAAAACCCGAATTTTTCTCAAAAATATTCTCAGGCGCACAACGTCTGCCTAACGGTAATACCCTTATGTGCGAAGGTTCTATAGGTACGTTCTTTGAAGTTACACCATCGGATGAAGAAGTCTGGCGTTACGTAAATCCTGTTACACCTTTTGGAATTGTCTATCAAGGGGATACCATTCCGCCTGCTCTTAACCACGTCTTCAAGATTCGACGTTACCCACCCGACTTCCCTGCATTCGAGGGCAGGGATTTAACCCCTGGTGATCCGATCGAACTGTACCATGCGATTGAAGAAAACGACCCTCAGACTTGGGTGGATTTGGAGTTTTACCCCAATCCTTTCACGCAATCAGTGAATGTCGTCTACCAACTCGGCAAGTCGGAACACGTTGAGATCAATGTATATAACTCCCTTGGACAGGAAGTGAAAACACTCATCAACGAGACGAAACAGACTGGAAAATACGAGACTCATTGGGATGGAACAGATAATCACATGCGGCAGCTGAGTTCCGGTGTATATTTTTGCAGGCTTCAGTCGGGTAACTTCAGCGAAACCAGAAGAGTTGTTCTCTGTAGGTGAATAGGGAACGATCCAGTCATAAGGAAGCATTTCTCGATCTACAAGGTACGCTTGAAGGTGAAGGACAGGGTGACATCATGGATTTCACCTTTTATCCTTTCACCATCGAGGTAATAAGGTTGTTGAATGAAAGTAAACCACTCGCAATTGATGTAACCAACCAGAGCCACATCGCAAAAGGTAACTTTTCTTACAAGCAATTCGAGGAAAAGGTCGAGGATTTAAGCAATAAGCTTGCTGAACACGAGTACCCGGGTCCGTTTCTTCAGGTAGATATGTGCAAGGCCGATGCAGAGTCCGATCGTGAACTTATCGAAGCCTTTGTGGCCAAAGCCTGGGGGGGCACAAGGAATGCTTGATCAATCTCAGGTCGACATGTGGCTCACTGAGTTACTGACCAAACTCTCCGACGCGTTCGGTAAGAGGTTAGTCTGGGTAGGTCACCACGGAAGCTGGGGCAGGGGAGAGCCACGCCCTGAAAGCGACATCGACTGCATGGTCGTCATAGACCACATCGAAGATGAAGATCTACCATTTTTTAAGGATATTATTCACTCCATGCCTGAATCTGAAAAGTTGAGTAGCGGGATTATTATGTCTGTTGCAGAGTTAAGGCAGATCCCGCGGTTTGAACTAAACCAGTTCTTCCATGGAAGAAAGGTGCTGCATGGCTCCATCGATAGCATTGTCAAACCCCCGGAGGCAGAGGATTATATCCAGGACATTCGCCTGAAGGGTTCGGACAATCTTCATGCTGCCCGTCACTATCTTCTATTCCCGCACGATCTTCCCAAGGTCGTGCACAAACTCAAGTACCACTTCAAGAACTGCTTCTATGCGCTTCAATCGTGGCTGCTTATGACTCAAGGTGAATTCGTCAATACCAAGACCGAGATGGTTGAAGTTCTTGACGATCCAATAGACAAGGAGGTCGTAATAGTTGCACGGGACTGGTACAAGCTTACCGATGACCTAACCTTCCGTGCCCGGCACTACATCGAGCTTCTGGAACGATGGGGCAGAGGCATGATTCGGAAGTTGGAATCCTATAAGACCAGGCGGTAAGTTCAGGTTCCTTTGCTGATAATTAAGTGTGCAAGGTGCAAGCGCAAGTTGTTCAAGTACCAGAAAATAGGTTCAGGCAGACTCTTGCACCTGTGGCCTCGTCGTATAATCGAGGATCATTCGATACATGAAGGCAAAGAAGTGAAATGCCAGTGCGGCAATATAGTAGGTTCAGATCAGGGGATATGGATAAAACTCAAGCCGCAGTCGTTCACCTATACCGGTTCCTATATCCGGAAGTAAGGGGTTTACAAATCGGGTTTTCTATGTTAAAGTATAGTAGACCGTAGAGGAGGTCAAATGGCAATCGATTATACAAATCTGGAGATAGAAGGATGGGGGCATACAAAGGATTCATTTTCTCTCGTAATCCAGGCGGCGGCACGGTTACTCGGGATCAAGCTTGACTACCGCACGGTATATGCCATGTCTTCAAACTGCTTTGCACCGGTGCTTAATCCTGAAGAGTCGTGTACCGCATGGTGGAACATGGTTGCCGGAGGTGCACTTGAACTGGTCGGCGCTCGTTTCGGACTGTCGTTCAATAAACTCGACATTGATATTCCTGTCGACGCGAAAGAATTGGAGGGTAGACAATCTGAAATACTCGCCGAAACAGCCAAGAAGGTAAGACAAACACTCGATAACGACGA
Source organism: Caldifarciminota bacterium (assembly GCA_016934635.1). Taxonomy (GTDB): domain Bacteria; phylum Hydrothermota; class Tepidihabitantia; order B3-TA06; family B3-TA06; genus WJJO01. Next base: position 18,331 of record JAFGSK010000068.1, on the reverse strand, counting down.
GGTCGTAATCACCGCTGGCGGCTGGAAGTTCTTTCCTCCGGATTCGGGCAAGTTTGCTCCGTGGTGCTTCTGGGGGATTATTACCTCAGTCGAACCTGACGGCACCATCCTGGGTGCAACCCTTAACAAAAAGAAGAACCACCCTATCGAGTGGCCATATCCCATGTGGGCGGTATTCAAAACCGAGCCTGCCATAACCGAACGAGAGGCCGACATCCGGATGCTGCGTCGGGGCATAGCACGAATTTACGGAACCGAAGAACCGTTACTCGGTGAGAAACATGTTTCAGGTCTTGGAGCCATGGATATGTGGATCAAACAGTTGGACAGGATACCGTACTGTCCCGCTTGCGGCGAACGCAGCTGGTCGTGCGCAGTATCAACGGTACAGCCCGTATACTTCGGCGCGAAGAACATCACCGACTATCTCGAAGCGCGAGAAGATGACTACTCGGCATCCGAACAAGCGTTGCTCGAAACGATAACCAAGCACTACAAAAAAATCGCCTCCACTCTCGAACCGTATGCGATCAAGCAAGACGACGGTCACTGGCTTTACGAAGACATAGTCGGTGATGCTGCGAAGCAGAAAGAACACACCGAGGTTATCACACAGGTCAGGAACGAGATGGCTGCCGCGGCAGAGGACATGGAGAAAGCGATCAAGGGGATTAAGAATCCGTAAAGTGAAACAGGTGGATTTTGCGAGGGAACGCCGGTGGTGGAATGCCAAGGCGCCCAAAGAGGAACAGGAAATGTTTGACGAAGCGGTAAACCGTGCGCTTCGCTGGCGGGTGATTGACAAAAATCTTGATGGTATCAAGACCATCTTTGACGTTGGGGCGGGTACAGGTATATTCTCTATACCCCTTTCTAAACGGGGCTTCCAGGTTACCCATCTCGATTTCTCTCCGGCTATGCTTGATGCGGCAAGGAAAAAATCCGCAGAGCTTGCCAACATAACCTTCGTCGAAGCCAATGCGGTGGACCTTTCACGATTTCAGGACCGTTCATTCGATCTTGTACTCAATACCGACGGCGCTATTTCATTTTGCGGTTCCGAGGCCGAACAGGCGCTTCGCGAAAGTTGTCGTGTAACAGGCAAGAAACTCATTGTCACCGTGACCAACCGGATATGCACGATTCCCAGCTAGGTGGAGGGGTGTATGCTTGCTGTCGGAGATCTTCATCCGGCCCTCTACGAAACGCTCGAAGATGGAATCTGGCACCAGGGCAATTTCCCGGATTCGTACAAGCTTACCAAGGGAATGACTCAGGACTACTTCGGTACACTCAAGGCGTTTATGTTAGACGAGTTCAAGGATATCCTGATCAATCTCGATATGAACGTGCTCGAGTGCCGGGGTTTTGGTTCCCTTGCCCATCTGTGCGGCGTAAAAACGGTCGATATGATACGTGAAACCGATGAGCCGTTCGATAAGTTCCTTGATCTGTGCGAGAGATTTGATGCCAAAATCCTGCCCAATGGACCGGGAACGCGCGGACGGGCAGGTCTGATAGCGGTGGCAGAACCCCAAGAATAGAGGAGGAGTAGTTGCCTAAGCATCTATCAGAGCCTCTTAAAGGATTCGACAGGTTCGTTCGCCGGATGCTTAAGGAGTGGAATGTTCCCGGTGTGGCTGTGGGTATCGTTAAAAACAACAAGGTTATTTATGCCAAGGGCTATGGCCTGAGCGATATAAAGCGTGGATTGCCGGTAACCGAGAACACGCTTTTCGGCATAGGTTCCTGCACAAAATCGTTCACAGCCACCGCCATAGGGATTCTCGTCGATGAGGGCAGGCTGGAGTGGGACAAACCGGTTCGGGAATACATCCCTTTTTTCAAGCTGCGCGATTCGATCGCTACCCGGCGTGTAACCGTCCGCGATCTCCTGACCCATCGCACCGGCCTGCCCAGACATGATTATGTTTGGCTGTTTTCAACTCTTACGAGAAAGGAAGTGGTCAAGAGATTACGCTTTCTTGAACCGACCGCCGATTTCCGCAGCAAGTTCCAGTATAATAACCTCATGTATATAACCCTCGGGTACCTGATCGAACAGGTTAGTGGTAAAACCTGGGAAGATTTCGTCAGGGAACGAATCCTCGTTCCCCTGGACATGAAGGATACGCTGTACATGACCGATGAGGGTACCGAAGAGAAGATCGCGGTCGATTATCTGGCAAAAGGTACAAAGCTTGCCTGCTGGCGGAGCACCTACGTGGAAAACATAGATCACGCCACAGCCCAGGGACCGAGCGGCCCGGCAGGTACGATCGTCTCGAATGTCAAGGATTTGTGCCGCTGGTTAGGACTTCAGATGAACAACGGCAGCCTCGGTAAACGCACCATAATATCTTCCGAGAACCTTTCCGAGATTCATACACCGCAGGTGGTGATTCCGCATTTCTGGTTTAACGGCAAGGAACTCCTTGACATATCATACGGCATGGGCTGGTTCATTCAATCTTACCGTGGCTACAAGCACATCTATCACGGAGGCACCTTTGCCGGGCTCAACGCCCAAGTGTCATTCTTGCCCAGAGCAAAGATTGGAATGGTGGTTTTAATCAACACCCCGACCTCACCGTTGCGAAAAATCCTCACCTTTGAGGTTTACGACCGGCTGATGGGGTTTGATAAAGTAAACTGGAACGCGAGAGAGAAGCAAAGGATTGAAACAGAAAAGCTCAAGGTCAAGAAAAAGGAGAAAACTCCCAAACGGAAGCCGGGCACCAAACCGTCACAACCTCTGAAAGCCTACGTCGGCGAGTACTTTCATTCAGGCTACGGACAGGTTCGGATATCCATGACAGAAGATCGATTGTACCTGAAATACAAGATATTTAACTACAAGGTGGAGCATTATCAAGATGACGTTTTCCAGACGATTATGCAGCGCAAAAGCATCCGCAGGAATACCGGGAAGATGAGGGTATCATTCCACGCGGACGGGAAAGGCAAGGTCAAGTTCATAGGAATACCTTTTGAGGAAGCAGTGGACGACATCATTTTTGAAAGGAGGAAACCGGATGAATGAAGAGAGTTTCCGAATATATCTTAAATCCCGCGGCAAGAAACCGCACGTGGTGGACGGACTTGTCAACTCAATCAGGTTGTTTGAAGATTACTTGCGTCAAAGAGGAAAAGGACTCGAAGACGCTTTTGAGAACGATCTTGGAGATTACGCCGCTGTGTGTGAGGTCGAAAAACAAGGGTCTACCAAGGTCAGGGTACGGGGAATAATGCTGTACTACGACTTTACAGGCAACAAGTCGATGGCACGGCAGGCAAACGAGATCAGGGAAACACAGACCGCCAAGACACGTAAGATTTTTCAGCTCAAGGATTTTATGGGAGTTAACCTCGATCACATAGAGAAGCTGAGTAAGTTTGGGATTATAGACGTGAACCAGATGGTCGAGTTGGGCAAGACCCCACAGCTGAGAAAAGAGTTATCAGGCAAAACCGGTATCCCTCGAGAAGGCATTCTCGAACTCGTAAAATTATCCAACCTTGCCCGTAGTTCAGGACTCAAGGCCGTTCGTGCCCGGCTGTATCACGATGCCGGGTTCGATACGTGGGAAGAGATCGCGCGATGGGACCCTGAAAAGATGCGTGAGAAAATCGCAGAATACGTTAAAGATACAGATTTTGAAGGAATACCCCCCACTCCTAAGGAAGCTGCAAACGCGGTGGTTACAGCCAAAAAGATACCCAGGATCGTTGAGTGGTAGGTAATGGAATGAACAAGAAACCGTTTTGGGAGGATGCCTATAAAGCTCAAGGCCCGGGTAATACCTTTGCTGCAGGGAAACCGAGTCTGGAGTTTTACGAACTAATTACACAACTACGAAAGGGTGCTCGTGTTCTTGATCTGGGCTGTGGCGATGGGAGGAATGCAATGTTCCTGGCTGAGCACGGATTTGATGTAACAGCTGTGGATATATCCGAGAATGCGATTGATAAAGTGAGGGTACTTGCAACTCAAAAAGGTGTTGAGGTCAATGCGCAAGTTCAGGACATGAGAGAATATATGTTTACATGCTTCTACGATCTCATAATATCTCACGGCAACCTGCATCTGATTGAGAGAGAAGACTGGACCAGTTTGATTGAGAAGATAAAAAACAACACAATATCAGGAGGGTACAACGTGATAGCGGTCTTTACCGATAGTATCCCGCCTCCTGCTGATCTGGCAGAGTTTACCGTTGGTTTGTTCAAGGAAGCCGAACTTTTTGAGTTTTACGCTGATTGGAAGATAATTCTCCAAAAAAGCTATGTGCTTGAAGACGAGCATCCCGGAAGTCCGAAGCATCGACATCCTATCAATAAAATAGTAGCGCAGAGGATTGACGGTTAACTTTCCATGTGAGGATAGCTTGAGACGTAACTTGGATATGAACAAGTTCGTGCGTGAGATACCCAAGGTCGAACTTCACCTGCACCTCGAGGGTGCAATACCGATTGATACGGTGTTTGCTCTGATTCGGAAAAAGGGAACTGAGCCGTCCATCAGGACGCTTGAAGATCTTAGAGCCAGGCTTCGTTACAGAGATTTCCACCATTTCATAGAGACCTGGATATGGAAGAACAGCTTTATTACCGAATCCAGTGACTTTGAAGAGATCGCATACCAGGTTCTGCACAGCCTGAAAGAGCAAAACGTGAAGTACATAGAAGCATTTTACTCGCCCGGCGACTACGAACATCTGGGGATGACCGTTCACGAGATAACCGAAAACCTCATCCGAGGAAAGGAGCGGGCGGCTGCAGATTTCGGCATCGGCTGCGAGCTCATCATGGACGTTATCAGGGGTGACGGAGTGGATAAAGCGATGCAGCGAGTCGAACAGGTTACCCCTTTTTTAGGTAAGGGGGTGATCGGTATCGGGCTTGGTGGCAGCGAGCAGAAATATCCTCCGGAACCTTACGCTCCGGTTTATGCCGAAGCCCAAAAGCGCGGATTCCGTCTCACCGCCCATGCTGGAGAGGCAGCAGGTTCTGTTTCCATCTGGGGTGCGATAAAAGAGCTTGGAATTGAACGCATCGGACACGGTGTAAGGGCCTTTGAGGACCCCGAGCTCCTTGCATACCTCCGAGACACTCAGATACCTCTTGAGATGTGTGCGGTAAGCAACCTGAGGACAGGGGTAGTTTCCTCAATCGAGCATCATCCCATATGTATATACTTCGATGAGGGATTGATGGTGACCGTTAACTCAGACGACCCAACCATGTTCAATACCGATATTTCCCAAGAGTATCTGGTTCTTGCCCGGGATCTCAACTTTACTCCGACAGAGCTTAAGCGCCTGAGCCTGAACGGCGTCGAGGCGTCGTTCATGCCTGAAGAAAAAAAGGGAAAACTGAAGGATGAGTTCGAGATTGAGTGGAAGGATTTATTTGAAAAGTACAAGATCGAGATCGTAAGTTAATCTTCTGATGGTGAAACTTGTTACTTCAGGGCTTCCGGGTTTGCCTTAAGCAGATGCACTAGTCCTTCAAACGAAACCTTTCCGGATATTTGGTCTGGTTCAGCCAGATATCCAGGTCGGATTCCGCTCCGGGTAAGTATTCAAGTATCAAGCCCTCAAATTTTACGTAATCGATATCCTCAAGCTCGAACAGGCGCTTCGAAAACTCATAGAACCTCTCAGCTTCCATCGATTTACGCAGGTAGTTGAAAAACAGCAGAACCTTGTCGCTTAAGATAAAGCAGTCCTTGTATCTGCCTATATCTTCGTAGGTCAACTCCAAGATGGCCTTTTCATCAGGAACAGGCCAGCCCCTCGGGGTCTTGCCGGTTTCCTTGATGCCCAGGTAATACTTCTCAATCCTTTCCATGTAGTCGTTGTACCAGTCCTCACCCCACATGTCGGCAAGCACAGGCAGGAAGAAAAAGCTTGGAAATCCCTCGACTACAAGCGCTGCGAGCGGGTTGGTCTTGCTGACGTCTATTCTTACGTAGGAATGAACCAGTTCGTGGGCAATCAGGAACTGTGAGTTCCTGTCGTCAGTAAACATCATCCACGAATCTTCGTTTATCCCAATAACGTTGCCGCTGGATATGTCGCCGTACTGGGGCATCTCGAGTACATGGAGTGATTTCCGATCGGCTTCGGGTCTGTAATGATCGGCAAACAGAGCGGATATCTTGCCTGCGAATTCAAGCACCTTCCCGGCATTCTCGGCCGATTTCTGATCCCGCAGATGGTACACAAAGCAGTTATCGCCGCTCTTTAACTCATACTCCCTTGCCGTGCACTGGGCATCGAGCAGATCGGTATCCAGGGCCTGCCACTGGGTTACCTTGCAGCCGTCCTCCACGTATTCATCCAGTTTATCGCCCACAAACACTGAGGTCAGCCCCGCAGGCGTATTGATAGTGACCTTTCTGAAGTCGGTCTTGTATCCGTCCTGGTCGTCGGCAAGGAACACGGGAAACCACAATGAATACCCGAAGCTTCTCAGCAACACCTCTCCGGGCATTATCCCCATGTAGTCCGATAGCGCTCTTGCACAGGACGGGTTGAAGAATCCGGAATAATATATTTCAATCGGTTCGGATTCACAGGAATCCTCAATACCTAGTGTTACCTTGGTGGCGATAAGGGAATACTCTCCTTTACAAAACACCCTCTCCTGCTTGATCCCGGTCAATTTCAGATCGGAATCAACCGAGTCCACCTGCAGCTCGCCGTGCAGGTAAAAAACAAGCTCCTTGTCCATCTCACCCGTCAATTCGACGACTGCTTTCCCTTCCATGTACGATCTTTCGGGTTCAAAGGTTACTTCCAACTCGTACGCATCAACTTTCATAAAGACTCCCAACAAAACCAGAGACCACATGCCTTGGATTATGTCGATATCAAGGGGGTTGTCAACGGTATTCGATTCAAACAAGTTGATCGCGTATACAGGGGTTGACTTGGAAGTAAAGCGGTGCATAATATGCATCCTTCTACTTATATTTATCAGACGGAGGAGACGCAATCATGGCAGGAAAAAAGAGAGACACTCTGGTGCCCTTCGAGCTCGTAGAACCAGGTTACGAAGCGGTGTGGATAGGAAAAAAACTCAAGAAGGGTGTAAAGCTCAGAGAAGTAGGAGAATCAACGGACGGGGCAGGTTTTGTTCTTCAGGAAGGGGAGTTTGCAGACGATAAAGGCAACATCTACAACAAATGGTCGCTCTGGTCGCATGCTTTTCACGAATCCGAATGGGACTCCTCGCCCAAGTATCTGGCTATTCGCTACATCAACGAGATGCAGGAAAAGCTGGGACCGCTGTCCGACGACGTTCGCCGCATCCGCGCCCAGATTGCATCGTTGGTCCACTGCGACAGCGGGTTCCCGGTGACGGTCGACGAACTTTTAGCAAGTATAGGCACAGGCAAGGCTCCCAGGGATTTCTTCTACGCCGGCTGCTGGCTTCCCAAGGGCACTCGAACCACCCAGCCGAGGCAGGCCGAGGCAATGGCCGTTATCGAAGAAGCCCTCCTCAGTTATTTAGACGGACAACCTGCGGAAGAAATGCTGTCAAAGTACCCGTTTGCCAAGGGATTCGTAGAAAGAACATACGAGTGGCTCGGTCCTCGTTCTGAGTTGTCGGACTTTCAGGAACTTATGCTAAAACGCCTGCTTCTGCCCTTTGATTTCTTTTCTCGTCGCAACACAAGTAGAGGAGAAGTTACTAAACGATGCTTTGAGGACGAGGGAGAAGGCTCAAGACTCGATGCCGGGATAGCAACACTGGGAGGTTTACCCGATCTTAATGTGGACTGGGAAATTTATCAAAAGAATATGGAGACGCTTACCGATCCAGCAAAAAAGAATCTTTACCGCATCGCTTATACCATGCGGCTCGGAGTACCTTTGGAGTGCGACTGTCACCACGCGACCTTCCGCAAGATAGAACGCTGGATTTACGGCATCGGTACAGGCGAACCAGTTATCTCCTCGCGAATCCACGGCACAGAACGCAAGCGTTTGAGGCAGCTGCTTTTCGGATATGCTTTAGCTTTAGATAAGTGGCTCCTAGGCATCCCTATGCAGTTTCTTTTGCTCGATTTAGGACACATCGATCTTGGATTAGATATCAAGAACGAAGTCTTACGAGTCTATGCCCATCTCGGCGGAGATCGCACGCCAGCCAAGCAGAAACGAAATCCTGCAGATTGGTATGCCGAGGCTACATCGTTCCAGGGCCGTACGCCTGTCAAAGAGTGGCTAGCCGCCTGTCTCTGGCACAATATGTGCTACAACACTACCGGAGGATGGGAGTTCGGAATCCTTAACGGACGGCATGTGGATTTCTATAGAGAAGTCCGGGCAAAAGGTGTTGAAGTTGATTCGTGGATAAGTAGAATACTTGCGTGATGGAAGTTAAAAGACTCAAACGGAGCGACGAAGCTCTTGCGCAAGAAATTGTTTCAAGATTCTGGCCTAAAGGCAAGCTCAATCCCGAATTCCTCGCAGGGGATGCCAACTACCTCCTCGCAGCATATGTAGACGGCGCCTTCGCAGGATTCCTCTACGCATATGAATTGGAGAGAGTCGAAACAGGTTTTAGAATTTAAAGAACCCCTTTTGAAGGGTACGCTTAGGAGATTTACTCAAGAATTAAGCGATTTCTTTAGAGATCGGTTGCTTTCTATAATCCTTTACGGGTCGGTGATTTTTGACGATCTTGCACCCGGTTATGGAGATCTTGATTTTCTCGCCGTTGTTGACGATGATCTTTCCGAAGAAGACTTCGAGTCCCTCATCGGTATGCGTAAGCCCTTGCGTTCAGAGACTTCAGGAATATATGACCACATGCTTGAAGGTGCCTTTCTTCCGCGGAAGATGCTCTCCCCGGACATTAAAGGCAGGGCGTTATGGTGGGGAACTACCAGGGAGGTACCCTGGCACAGCAATCAGCTTGGTTGGCTCGTACTCCATGTCATCCGGGAACGTGGGAAGGTTATATATGGCATGGATTTGAAACAAGAAATCCCAACGGCCAGCAGCCAATTCCTTCTTGAAGATATTGCGAATTTCTGCAGAAGTGTACCTGCCATTCCCAATGGAGACATACACGATATTGATTGGTTGCTCACGAGCGCAAGGCTTCTCTTATTTCTGAAGGAGCACAGGTTAAGCTCTAAGAGCGAGGCCGCAGATTGGGGTGTCAGTAATGCCCAGGGGGTATGGAAAGCGCAGTTGTGGAAGGCTAAACACCTGCGTCTGAATCCGCAACTTCTGGATTCAGCGGAGTGGAGAAACTGGCTTGCTAGCCTGGGACCTTTCATTAACGAAGCCCGCGAAGAGCTTGAGGCAGGACTTTTGAAGCTTGACAAGCCGGGATAAAAGAGTACGCTTTTATTTACAAGGCATGGGAATTCAAAAAATGGAACCCGAAGATTGATTCATTTGGTGAGAATGCGCAAAAATATGATTTGTCAAGCTTTGCTGGGTCTGACTTATGTTGGACTTGCAAATGCTTATGGTGTATCTTCAGAGCGTGGTCTTGAAAGAAGTTAAAGAAGGACGGCAGATGACAAAAGAAGAATTCCGAAGTGAATTGAAGAAACGAGGCAAGAAACCGCACGTAGTGGAAGGTCTTGTAAACTCACTTAGTCTTTTTGAAGAATACCTGCATCAAAGGGGCAAGCAACTTGACGATGCATCCGAAAAAGACCTTCAGGATTATTCCCTTGCGTGTGAAGCCGAAAAGAAGGGCTCAACCAAGATTATGGTCAGGGGAATAATGCTTTACTACAGTTTTTCAGGCAGCAAGACGATGACACAACTGGCAGGTAAGCTGAGAGAATCGCAGACTGCCAAGACACGGAAGGTATTTCAACTCAGGGATTTTATGGGCGTCAATGTCGATTATATTAAGAAACTAAGTATGCTTGGGATCATAGACATTAATCAAATGATTGAGGCTGGCAAAACACCTAATTGCAGAAAAGAACTATCGGACAAAACAGGAATTCCTTCTCAAGGCATTCTTGAGCTCGTTAAATTATCCAACCTGGCACGAAGCTCAGGACTCAAAGCCGTTCGAGCCCGACTGTATCACGATGCCGGGTTTGATACATGGGAAGAGATTGCAAAATGGGATCCTGAAAAGATACGCGAGCGGCTCAGCGGTTACATCAAAAAAACAGATTTTGAAGGTATACCACCTACACCCAAGGAAGCGGCAAACGCTGTGGCCACTGCCCGAAAGATGCCCAGGATCGTTGAATGGTAGGTTAATCGCAAATGATTGAAGTTAAGCGTTTGAAGCAAGGCGACGAGGGGCTTGTACAGGATATTATTGATAAGTTCTGGTCCGGCAAGAAGCTCAATCATGCATTTCTGTCAAAGGAGACGAACTACCTGCTTGCCGCATACGTCGGCGGCATCTTCGCCGGGTTTGCCTACGCCTACGAGCTTGACCGGATTGAGCGCGAAGAACCGATGATGTTTTTCTACTCCATCGACGTGCTTCCCGAATACCGCAGGCAGGGGGTAGGCAAGCGTCTGATCTCTGAACTCAAGCGCATCTGCGCCGAACGCAACGTATCAAAGATGTACGTTTTGACCGACGAGGCTAACGCCGCGGCCATGAAGCTCTACCAATCGACTGGAGGTAAGAGGGCGCCGCCTGACAGCGCGCTTTTCGTTTACAAGGAGGAAGAATTATGAAGTCAACAGTTCGATAACGCTGAAAGAGTGAGCCGATTATTGAATCAGGTTGTTAAGTCATAACTTGACAGTTATCCGGGGATTCAATAGAATTTTTCACAAACGGAGGAGAAGATTGAAAAAGGATATCTTCTATCAACTTAGGAACCTTGAGACGGCCAGTAATCTGATTGCATGTAAATACGAGGTTCGCGATGAGTATCTTATGGGTCAGCCGTATTATCTCGATCTGGCCAACTATATCACCGACGTTTTGAGACTGACGTTACCTTCAAAGGCGCGTGTCCTCGATGTATCGTGCGGAACCGGAATATTAGCCGAGCTGCTCCTTAAGGAGTTGCCAGGAATCACGCTGGATGCCTCCGACGTTTCCGCCGAGACGCTGGAGGTAGTGAGAAAAAGAACCAAGCGGTTCGGTAATCGCATCCATCTCGTTGAAAAGGACAATTCCACTTATTCGTTCACGGGCAAATACGATGCGATTTGCACTACGAATTCGATGAGGTTGACCTTCCTGGATTATGCGAAGCTTTACAGCAACTTCCACAACATATTGAAAAAGAACGGGGTTGTCCTCATAGGCGAGGCCGTTGTTCCGCAGCGCAAGGACCAAATACTCAGGAAGATGAGAGAAGAACTCAACGAAGTCAGGACCGAACCTTTATCCGGAAAGGGTTACGAAGAGCTTGCATCGAGCAAGGAGTTTGAATCAAGGGTCGACAGGGAGGCTATAGGAAGTGTAGTAAAGTTCTATTCTCCGGCGTTCCATATCGAGCGGCTTAAGCAGGCAGGTTTTCGTGAGGCTGAGATTATCTACATGAAGTACCACCATGCGATTATTGCTGGGATGAAGGGAAAGTTGACCTTCGATCGCTCGGCCTTCGTAATATCAAGGAGGAGAAATGAAATCAATAGTCGTTTACCGCTCAAAGAGCGGAAATACTAAGGCAATTGCCGAGGTGATAGCAAAAAAGCTTAAAGCAAAGGCTCTCCCTGTCAATCTTCTGGAAAAGAAGGGGAGAGGTACCAAGGAAGAACAGCAGAAGGAAAAGGAGATGTTTGCAGCTGCACTCGAGGCGTGTAAGGATGCAGATCTGGTTGTAATCGGCACACCGGTCAGCTTCCAACAGGCGCACTCCCAAATAACGAGATTCTGCAAACAGGTGGAGACCAAAAATATCGGGCTTTTCTGCACCTACATCAACAAGCCGGGCGCTAGCCTGGATGATCTGCAAACGATCCTTAGAGAACGGGGAATCAAGGTAACAGGAACCGCAGATTTCGGTGGTCTCAACTCCGGTCAGTTTGAGAAGTTCGATAAAGCAGCTAGAGACGAGTATTTTAACAAGGCAGAAGAGTTCGTGGAAGGATGTCTGAAAAGAATTTAAGGAGTGCGTATGAACGTACTTGGTATATCTGGTACCCCGCGCGAGAACGGTAACAGCGACATACTGCTTGAGTATTCCCTGCAACCTTTTACGAAATCAGGCTGGTCGGTCAGGCATCTTCGGTTGCGGGAGATGACTATCCATCCTTGCAGGGCATGTGACGGTTGCAAGGAGTGTAAAGGTAACCCCTGCATCCAGTCAGACGACATGCACCTTATCTACGACGCCTGGCGCTGGTGTGATGCATTGATTATTTCCACTCCGGTCTACTCCCGCAACATCTCGGCCCAGATGATGGCGGTTCTGGACAGGCATTACGGGATCAGGGAGGACAGGTCACTTGCAGGCAAACCGGGCGGTGCGATTGCAGTCGGGGCCGGAACTGCCGGAGGCCAAAGTATTGCGATCACGGCTATCTACAATTGGATGCTCTCTTGCGGGATGATATGCGTTCCAGGAGAACTTAACGGGGTAACCGCAAAGACACTGGACCCAGGCGACATCCTTAAACAGCCCGACAGGTTGAGGCAGGCCGAGGTGCTGGGGCGCAACGTCATGGCAATCGCGACAAAACTCCGATCATGAAGCTGCCGGTAGTCATCATTAAGAGTAATTGTCCCAGGCAGATCAAGAAAATAGAAGGTGATGGAGATGCAAGATAACCTTTACGACCTTCCGATTTATTACGATATTGCCTTCTCCTGGGATAATTCGAAGGAGATAGAGTTCTTTGGCAGGATGTTTCGAAAATTCGTTCCGTTAAAAGTAACCAGAATTCTCGAACCCGCTTGCGGAACGGGTCGGTTCCTTGTAAGTCTGCCAAGGTGCGGGTATAAAGTTTTAGGATACGACAATAATCCTTTGATGGTTGAATATTCAAAGGAAAAAATCCTCGCCTTGGGTCTTGAGGATACTTCACAAGCGGTTGTCAGGGATATGCGATCGGCAAGGTTCGATAATGAATTCGACTCGGCAATCAACGCAATAAACAGCATAGGCTATTTATCCTCGGATAAAGATATCCTTACTCACCTGCGTAATACGGCTTATTCGATAAAGAAAGGTGGGATTTACATCATCCATCTTGCGTGTGCATGGAACAAGCTGGAGGTTACGGGTGATGCGGGATGGGTAATAGAGAGGGATGGAGTTCGCGTGAGAACAATCTGGAGAGTAGAGAGAGAAGATCACCTGAAGAAGCTCAGTTACCAGGTTTGTAATATGGAGATAGACGATCACGGCAAGAAGCTTTTCATTGAAGACAGGCATACTTTGCGACTCTGGCTTTATGAAGATTTGAAGGCGCTTATCAAAAAATCCGGAATGCTTGAGCTGGTCGCGATATACGATGAGGGGTTCAACAAGATACCACTGGAGACCTCTATAAGCGGCGAGTTAGGTAATGTATATTACGTACTTCAGGTCATCTAAGGATTAAATTTGAAACCGCCGGTTGTCATAGTGCCATACAATCCTCAATGGGTTGGAATGTTCAAAGAGGAGAGGAAACGAGTCCTTGAGATTCTCGGTGATAAGGCATTGGCCATCGAGCACATCGGAAGCACGTCGGTTCCGGGCCTGGGGGCCAAGGACATTGTGGATTTTGTGGTTGGGGTGGATAGAAAGGGTACAGCCGACAAGTCGGTTGATATTCTGCAAACCCTAGATTATACCGATATCACATTACAGCCAGGCCATACCGAGTGGTTCTACTGCCTGGGCAAGACACCCGGGATTTTTCCGCGTTTTCATCTTCACCTCATGAAGTATCCGAGTCCTTTCTTTAATAAGCATATCCTGTTCCGTGATTACCTGCGCGGACACCTTGAAGTAGCGGCTGAGTACTTCGAACTCAAGAAACGCCTGGCCGACAGGTACGGGCGAGACCGCCTCGGCTACACAGATGCAAAAACCGACTTCATCGAGGAGGTTTTCAGGAAGGCTAGGTCGGAGAATCCTTATGACTCAAACGATTGATTGGAACAGGAGGGCGCTTGCATCGGAGATTGCTCTATCCGAGGCAAACGGGGGGCATGCGGTCCATTACAAGAATTTCATCCATATTTACAATCCTCACGTACCGTGGGGTGGTGATTTCAATCGCGCTGTTGGCGTAAAGATAACCGACTTCGAATCGTTCGAGAAGGTCATTAAAAAAGTGCAGGATATTCACACCTCGGAAGGTCTGGAGAAGCCCGATCGTTTCGATATTGCACCGCCTACCCTGGATTCCGCGGTTTGGTCACCATATCTGGAAGAAAGAGGGTACAGTATGCATGAGGTGATCTTCTTTTCTTCACTTGTGTCCAATACTCATCTCGCTCCTGGATTCGAGCTGTATTCGCCGACTGAGAATGAGTACATCCAATGGTACAGGGAGTTGATAAGCGCGTACGACTTTTTCAATGATGAATATTACAGCCAGCTTAAGCCACTTCATCTTGGATTCGTAGAGGTCTTTAGGTCCTACCGGCTGCTTAAAGACAAGGAGCATGTGGGTTGGGTCTATTGCGCAAATCTTGGGGACTATTGCAGACTCTTCTCCGTTGAGATCAAAGAGTGTTTTCAGGGGCGAGGTTACGGTAGGGTCCTGCTCGATGGAATTAAAGGAAAAGCCTTCGATCTGGGTGTCAAGAATATTCTGCTGCAGACCCAGGAAAACTTGCGAGGATTCTACGAAAAGTGTGGATTTACCGAATGCTCAGGGAACTCGGTAATCAGACTGAAGCAGTCTTGACACAAGCCGGGTGATAGGTATCTTTAGGGGTATAATAAAGGAGAGCATGTGAGTACGGAAAAACGCAAGTGGTGGCGCAACTGCTTCGGTCCGGTAGACCGGACCTGGCCGGAAGATACCGAGGTTGAAGCAATCGACAAGCTTGAGGACTCCCTGGGTGAATTGGATAAAGAAACGGTCAAGATACGAAACCTCATCTCAAGGTTGGAATTATGCCATCATAAGGCGGAGCGCCACGTTGAACTCATCATTCAGGCAATCGGGGAAGGTAAGGTCAGAAAAGAGCCCGGCAAGAGACCGATAGGAGAAATCCATCCCAGAGAAGCCCTTACCGAACTGGTTATAGGAAGCATGACAGCCTGGATCAACGAAGAACACTACGATGTGCCGCCGTTCGGCATCGGGGGAATCGCGGTACAGGATCTGTTCGACTTCCTTGGCAAACGAACGCCCCTCAAGGTCTGGCAGGTCGGGCAGGTTTGCGCCAAGCTACGCTCATTCCTCGATCCCGAGTTCCGGTACTACGAGATGGTCGAATATCCGGATAAATACGAAGAGCATGCCCACTACCGAGGTGCGACCATAAACACCGTTATCAAAGACAAGGTAGGGGGACGTGAGGTCAAGCTGACTTTAGCTTCAGCTATCGATCACCTTCAGCCCTGCAACTGGAACTTCCCGTCCAACCTTATCACGGTCCTGAGAGGAATAGGAGGTGATCTTGAACCCGAGATACCTTTTACAGCCCATTCACGGAACCTGTCCCTTTCACCATCCTATCCCCGGTTAAAGGAGGTCGTGAACGCTCTCCAAGCCTTCCTTGCAGATAAGAAGCCTACAAAAGACGCAGAGCAAATCGCAGCTATCCTGGGTCAGAAAGATCCTGTTAAGGAATGGCTTGTTGCATCACTTTCGAAGACCCTTAGTCTTCAGCTCGGACTCTGACGCTCGATGCGCGAGAATTACCTCTCACGTGAGGATCACTCAGGTTTTTTCCAAAAACTAGCTGATTTGCGAACCAGGATCGCCGCCCATATCCCTGTAAGTTCTGGAATGCGGATTCTCGATCTTGCCTCAGGTTATGGCTACTTCGCGATTGAAATAGCAAGGTTCCGGAGCGATATTAAGATAGTTGGGATAGACATATCGGAGATAGATGTCAGCAAATCGAGAGAGAACATTGACAATTGCGGTTTTAGCGACCGAATCAAAATCGGGAGGATGGATGCGGCGAATATGGGCTTCCTTGATTCGAGTTTCGACATGGTAGCTAATTTTTTGGGTCTTGAGGACATCCATATGACCAGAGGCAGGGAGGGTGTCGAAAAAACGTTCTGTGAAGTCGCGCGAGTCCTTAAACCAGGAGGCTATTTCTGCTTTACGGTAATGCTTCCTGAGGAAGTCGAGACCGAAGCGCAGCGGATTGAAGTGGAAGTCTTCTCCTGGCTCTGCGGCGCAACATGGCTCTCGGCAGAGGATTACAAAAAGATGCTTCGGGATAATGGATTAAAGTCCGTCTCCAGAAAAACCTACTATACAGGCAAGAAGCTCACTACAGCGCAGGCGAAGGAGGAGATACACTTCGCGTGCGAAAACGTACAGAGGCTATACGGCATCACGACTCCGACCTTTGATGAAGCCTGGTCCAGGTTCGGTTCCCGCATCGATAAGTACGGGATGGGACATTATTCAAGGGTCGTAATGATGATTGCACGGAAGTAGAATGACTGAGTCAAACCAGTTTGATTTACCTCTAAAAGTAGCCTGGATAATGAAAGGGACAACCTTCCCCTGGTTTATTGCTGGTGGATGGGCAGTGGATCTTTTCCTCAATCGGGTTACCCGTGAACATAAGGATGTAGAGATCGGAATATTCAGAAAAGATCAACTCATCCTTCAGAGTCATCTGAAAGAGTGGGAATTAAAGAAGATTAACAAGTCTTCGACTGAGAAACCTGGAGAACTCGAAACGTGGAGAGACGGCGAGTATCTTCGCCCACCGACCCATGAAATCCATGCATGTACTCGTAATGCATCTTTCAATTTGTCGGAACTGGAGATACTGTTGAACGAATGTGATTCCACCCACTGGATTTTTCGGCGTAACCACCTAATAAAACATAAGTTATCCAGCACGATTCTATATAACAGAGAGGGCATACCCTATTTGGCTCCGGAGATAGTGTTTCTTTACAAAGCCAAGGCCCCTAAAATTTACGATGAAGAAGACTTCAATAATACAGTTAATCTTCTCGATCCTGAGTTCCGCACTTGGCTTGCTTCCTCAATCGAACTCTCATCTCCTGACCACCCCTGGCTCGACAGACTTGCCTAATTACAGAAAACCAGTTAGAATATTATATGTCCTTATCCGATGGAATAGGTTCTCTTAACGAAAGTACCCTGCATCTCGGGATCAAGGACTGGTTTTCAAGACCGGGCGATCGCTTTGAGGTCAAGGTAGAAGGTTCAGTAATCGATATTGTCCGCGGTCCATTGCTTATCGAGATACAGACAGGCAGCTTCTCAAAGCTGCGCAGAAAGATCGAGAAACTCATAGATCACAACAAATTCCTCGTCCTATACCCTATACCGGCACAAACTTGGATAATCAGGGTTTCGGACTCAGGAGAGATATTGGGCAGGAAGAGATCACCGAAACGAGGCAAACTTGTCCAGGTCTTCGACGAACTCGTGCACATGCCGGAACTGATCAATCATCCTAACTTTACCCTTGAAGTTCTTATGATAAAGACGGAGGAGATTCGCTGCGCCGACGGAAAGGGTAGTTGGCGACGCAAGGGAATAAGCATAAAAGACAGAAGACTCCTGGAGGTCTTAGAATCCCATCGATTTACAAGAAGCCAGGACTTCCTGCAATTCATCCCTGACTCTCTTACCACTCCTTTCACCAACGATGACTTTAACATGGCTTCCGGGGTTTCTATCTACCAGACCAGGCGCATCACTTATACCTTGAGGAGAATGGGAGTGATTAAAATAGTGGGCAAGGATCGGCATGCACTTTTATTTGATATAATCCTTTGATGAGAAATAAATGTAGATTATGGCCTATGGTCTAGAGGATAAAAAGTTGACCTTACTCACGCTTCGTTCCTGTTCATGGCGTATAATCCCTGGCAGTTAATTTTCTTATGCGAGAGATCTCTTTTTGTATTTAATTGAGATCCCCGGGTTCTTAATTACTTTGTAACGATCTCTCAGCGCACAGACTGTAAAATTATGATGAAGTTCGATTCATCGAACTTCTAAAAACTCGACGAAGTCGAGATTAGAACTCCTTGCAGTCGTTCTCCTTCGGCAGGGGTCCCCGCAAAAGTGCGAAGCAATTTTGTGGGGTAAAAAAGCGGGAGACGGGTTGGGAGCTTCCTGTCGTCGCTTCACTTCGTGTATCTCCCTGCGGTCGATACCCTCCGGTTGACTCCCTGCAGTCGTCAACCTGCGGTCGAACCCGCGCCCCCCTTTAGTTTGCTTTCTGGGAAAGCGGGAGACGGGTT
>JAFGSK010000067.1 GCA_016934635.1 Caldifarciminota bacterium | reverse complement strand
CTTGACAAAGAAGGTGCCGCGTAATATGATTACGTCTATTAACTACGGTCCGCTGTCCAATTTCAACAGCGAGCGGGACAATCCCCGATCTAACAGTAAATTGTATCCTTTTGAATTAAGGGTTTCCGACTCAGTCTTGACATGCCGCTAATTCCTTTTATGATACCGAATGCCTGAAGAATCCAGGGCACCGCTCATAACTATTTCAGGTGTCTTTATCAATTTACAACCGGTAAGATCAAGATCCAGCGTAGCGGTTAATTCCGAGCGATCATCCTGATGAGGCTCACCGATCTGAAGCTCCTGTCAAAGGACACATTGATCTACGGCATCGGGCGTTCAAGCACCCACGCGGTACAGATCCTGCTCATGCCCCTATATGCTGCATACCTGCCTGCGGACGAATTCGGTGTACGTGCCTTGACAGTAGCCATCTATGAAGTCCTGCAGATTTTGAGTCTTTGGGCGCTTGATCAGGCGGTTCTTGCCGACTACTATAAGGTTCGTTCGCTGAAAGAGCGGCGCAAGGTTGTATCCACCGGTTTTACCCTGAGTGTCATTATGTCCCTTTTCTGGGGTGCTGTGAGTTTCGTTATCGCCAGCTTCCTGCCTCAAATACTTGCAATCTTCGGTTCCCCACCTGATTCGGGTCTCTGGGGATTGAAATTAAACGAGACGACCTCCATCCTGAAGCTATTCTCCCTTTACGCTGCGTTTACTCCACCGGTCATGATCTTCCTTTCCTATCTCCGCAGCGCAAAACGCCCCGTGGCCTATAGCGTATATACACTTGTTACCACTCTTTTAAGGGTCGGGCTAATGATCCTGGCCCTCGTGTTCTTGAAAAGGGGACTCAAGGGACTTTACGAGGTTGACGCCTTGCTGGCAGTCTGCACCTTCCCGGTTCTTGTAATCCTCGTCTATGTGCAAACAAAGGGAATCAAGTTCTCATTTTCAACGTTACGCAGCATGCTTATATACGCCCTTCCGATAATCCCGACCGCGGCATTCGGCTGGTTACGCAATCTCGGCGACCGGTTCTTCATCGAGGCCTTCCTGACCGAAAGGGAAGTCGGGATATTCTCATACGCCCTCAACTTTCCAAAGGTCATCAACTTCCTTTTGGTCGTGCCTTTAGGCCTGGCCTGGGCGCCCTATCTATTCTCCATAAAGGATCGAGGCGATCTACCCAAGATTATCTCAAGGGTACTGACATACTTCCTGGTTGCGGCAGGTTTCGCACTTGTTCTTCTTGGCGGGACGTCAAGTGAGATCCTCAGGATCATTGCCAAACTGCCCGAATACTGGGAAGGTGCTCCTCTCATTCCTGTCCTCGTTCTCGGGATGTGCGTGGGCGGCGCTTGTAACGTTCTTGGGACAGTCATAGCGATTAAGAGGAAAACGGTGTACTTTACCATAACCACCCTGGTCTCTGCCGCCGTGGCAGTGCTTGTCAACCTAACACTCTTGCCGGTAATCGGACTCTGGGCTTCTGCCATCGCCATGTTCGCATCATACACCGCCATGCTTACGGCAACCTTCTTCTTGACCGGACGCTTGATTACTATCCCTTTCGAGAAAAGAAGGATTCTCATTACCGCAGGCACTGCATTAACCATAACCGCAGCCCTTTCGTGGTGGAATTTCTCTTCACCGTTAACAGGTCTTGCGGTAAAGATCGTGGTGGGTACGGCATGCTACGCAGGCCATCTCCTGTCTTTAAGATTCCTTCTCCCAGAAGAGAAAGCGGCCATCGCCTCGTGGCTTAGAAGACCCAGGCATAGAAATAGGTAACCATGTCAGACCAAACGAAAACTGCATTTTATGCATAAAGTCCTGTTTTTGCCTAGCTTCTTTCCCACTGAGAGCGAACCTTTAGCCGGATTGTTCATCAAAAAACATGCCATGGCAGCGGCAAGGTATACCGATCTTTTCGTACTTTCGGTGGGTTTTAGCGCCGACCGTAAAGGGAAAAAGTACTACCTAAAGGTTGTCAAGGAAAACGGCTTGAATATAGCAAGGGTAAGGTGTAAAATGACCAGGCCACGAATGCCAAAGCTCTCGTACTTAATCGATCTGGTTCGGTATTTCAAGGGAACCATGCTCGGGTTCAAGGAGATACGTAAGAGATGGGGAAAACCTGATATCGTGCATCTCAATGTCTCGTGGCCTGCCGGCCTTACGGCTCTGTACCTGCGTGTTACTGAGAGAATTCCGTACATCGTTTCCGAACACTGGTCAGGGTACGTAGCCGAGACTGGCAGGTTTAAGAAAACCCCTGTTTTCGCAAAAAATATCATCCGGATCATCTTTAGAAAAGCAAAAGCGGTCACCGCCGTATCTGATTATCTGGCTCGTTCTTTGATAAGTCATCATCTGGTTCACCGAAAGCCCCTTGTGGTGCCGAACGTTGTTGAAATTCCTGAGGAACTCAGGCGACAAAAGAAAGATGTACATACCGTCAGGGCGCTGACCGTATCGTTACTGCACGATGGAAGCAAGAATATATCAGGTTTGATCCAGGCGTTCAAGGAGGTTGCACGCAAGCACTCAAATGTTCAACTGGATATTCTTGGGGATGGAGAGGATAGAGGAAAGCTCACCACGCTAACGCACAACCTGGGTCTCTTGAACAAAAAGGTCTTTTTTCATGGATACGTACCCAACGACCAATTGCATAAGTGGTTTGCAAAGGCGAACTTCTTCGTGCTTAACAGCAACTACGAAACATTCTCCGTTGCAATTGCTGAGGCGATTGCACATGGGGTTCCTGTAGTTGTAACGAGATGCGGTGGCCCTGAAGAGTTCGTTACACCGCAGGTCGGTATCCTCGTTGAGAGAAAAAACATAGAAAGCCTTATAACAGGTTTGGCGTTCATGATTGACAACTGGCGAAAATACGACCGGTTACGGCTACACAATCATATCAAACGGCTGATGAGTCCTGATAATGTAGGAAAACGATTCCTCGAGATCTACGAGGGTGCACTAAAAAGATAAGAACAACTTATATTAACGGGCATCACTGGTGTATGTCTTCGGGGGGCTCCATAAGAAAAACCTTGGAACGCACGGTGTTCTTAGACCCGAATACACCCCACGCCCCGTCGATGTGCATGTAATCTTCTATCCTTTGCTCATTCCACCAATAATTGTATTCATAGTTCATGTAATCGTATGCGTTGGTGTCCAGGCCCGAAACCAGGAGGTATAAGGAATCGAAGTGTGAATATTCTAGAAACCACAGGACGAGAAATGTCGTATCCGACGAGAGGAGTACATCTAAGAGATAGGAAGAATCCACGATAAGCGTATCCTCCTCTTCCCAGGTGTACCACCCGATTCCGCCAACCATGTACCCCGCGGCGCCCTGGGAAGGCGTCCATCTCAACGTATCCGTTTCGCAAATCGTATCCTTGAGTGGCGAGATTGTCTCAAAATCTCCTGGTACTGTCGTGTGAGCAGAAATTACGACTTCGTCCGGATAGGTTATCTCAAGCGTCCAAGTCTGGCGTGGCGCAGGAGCAGTTACGGCGGCATTATAGTATCCTCGGGCATCCTGTTCCTCTGTAGCAGTAACCCGCATGTTGCCCTGGTTGAGATCTACGTCGGCCCCGGATACGCCATTCCACGGGATGAACGTAAACGTGTCTATCCAGATTATCGTATCACCGTCCCAGATCTGGATGAAAGTATCGATGACGGTATCCAGCCTCATCGTATCATCGACGGATACGGTTCGCCCGACCATGATTTGAACAAGGGTAGAGTCGACTGAAATGATTGCATGAATGTTCGGTTCTCCAGGATATTTTTTAGGTGTAAGGTCACAACCTACCGTAATGAGAATCGCAAATGTAAAAGTGTAAAATCCACGCCTCATCAGAACCTCGCTCTTATCCCGAAACTCGGTACGGGTATGGGGAGCATGTAAATTGCCTCACGTTCGGTTACGCCTTCATAGGGTTCGGAGTATTCGTAGAAAAGTACATTCCTGCGGGCATAGGCGTTGAGAACCTGTACATAGAACTCCGCGTCGTACCGTTTGAAGAGTTTGAACGATTTGGTGAAGCCCACATCCAGACGGTGATAAGGCGGATAGCGGTATCCCCCCTTCTTGCCGGAAATGGGAACCCATACAATGTGTCCGTATTCGCTGATATACTGCAACCATCCAATCTGGGCAGTGAACGGAAATCCTGAGGAGAAAACCCATGCGGTGGTGAATTCCCAGCCCTTCTTACCCAAAGGCAGGGCAAAGCTGAAGTTCAGATTGTGACGTGAGTCGTGCAAGGGGAAGTACCAATCTGTGTCCCCGAACCGGTATTTCGTTAGAGAGTATGAATAACCCAGCCAAGAGTCCCGATACTTGAACAGAACCTCTGCACCGTAGGAATATCCCTGCCCGGGCGTAATGTCCTCGGAATCGGCTATGGGTCCATCTCCCCCAAATGGATCGCCTTCGCGCAGGTTGCGCAGATCCTTGTAGTAAACCTCGCCCGAAACGCTCATGTCTTTCTTTATAAGGTACTCGGTGCCGAGTGTGAACAAAGCGGACTGCAAGGGCGGGTATCGCTCGTCAACTGCGGTCCACTGTTGGAAAAACTGGATAGGCATCTTGAGTAACATCTCGTCGCGGGGCATAGGTACGTAGAAGTACTGGTAGTAAAGGCCTGCACCTGCCTTAAAAGCCCAGTCTGCGGTTATCCGGCGCTTTATGCCCAGGCGCGGGGCAACACGCCAGTAAGAACCTGAGGAGAAGTAGTCCCCTCGTACACCGGCTTCGATCACCCAGAAGGGCGTAGGTTCCCATTTGTCCTGAAGATAGGCTGAGGCAAGCCAGAAGGTATCTCTTTGATTGACGTATACGGTATCCCAGGTGGAATCCGGATTGAACCGCTCTCCATTCTCTTCATATGAGTTACCGATCTCCACTCCTTTACCTTCCAGCCCGAATTCCAGTGTATGTGAAGGACTCGGGAACCAAGTAAGCCTCCACTGCAGTCCAAGTTCTCCTATACTACTTTTTAACCTATAGGTTGCCGTGCCGCTGTCACTTTCGAATAAACCTTCGCCTCCGCCCCACTCCTCGTGGATATCTGAGAAAATTCTGTAACGCGAGGCGTTGAAGGCCAGAACTGAGAAAAGCTGGGGCGTAAAAAGATACCGCCACCGCGCACCAAGGGTACCGTTACCCCAACGGAAAATGAGACTCGATTCATCTTCAATGTCGAGATTGAACACGTCGTCGCCGAAGAAACCGGATACGGTGAAGCGTGAACGATCCGTAGCGTCCCAGTTAACCTTAGCGTTAAGATCGTAGAAGTGGTAAGGCAGGTATACGGATCCTACCCCCGCTCTCTCCAATGGCTTTTCGAATATCTTGTCTATGGACCAGGTTATAGCATCTATGTACGTTCTTCTTCCCGCCAGGAGCCACGAGCCCTTTCCCCAGGGGATTGGGCCTTCTATTACCGCTTTCGAGGTTAGAAGACCGATTTCTGCCGAGCCTGCAATACGTTCGGAGTTACCTGCTTTCATTTCCGCATCAAGTACAGAGGATATCGCACCCCCGAATTCTGCAGGGAAACCTCCCATGTAAAGTTCGGCCCCTTTCAAGGACTCGATTATGAATGTTGAGAAGAAACCTAAAAGATGGTATGGATTGTATAATGTCACACCGTCGAGTAGGATAAGGTTCTGATCGGCGGTTCCCCCGCGGATATAGAGTGCAGAGGTATAGTCGGAGACCGAAACCACTCCTGGCAGCATCTCGAGTGATCGAAACAGATCCTGCTCCACGAAGCCCGGGATCTGACGCATCTGGGTAAAGTCCATCCGTTTGATTCCTACGTCCACTTCGTGTTCGAACCTTGCTCGCTCACCTGTTATCTCGACACCTTCAACACTTACTGCCTGCTTCTTCAAGCTGTAATCCTGCCTGAGTTTCTGACCTTCACTTAGCTTCAGTTCGACACGCTCTTCCTCGAAACCTATCCTTGATACTACTAAGGTATAGGTACCCGCGGGTATGCCTGCAAGGGCATAGAATCCCTGTTTATTGGTTGGTGTACCTATCGTGGTTCCTTCAAGATAGACGTTTACGTAACTCAGGAATTCACCTGTCTCTGAATCCCGAACGAAGCCTGAGACAAGGCCTGTCTTTGCCCCCCAAGCCTGACCTGTCCATAAGATCAGACCTGTAAGTATCAGCTTGAGCTTAACCATAGCGATGTCTTCTCGGTATTTGATTCAACTCAAACAAGATAACAGGCAACATTGAAAACCTGACGCATCGAGCGTAAGAAAAGTTTCACACATATGACTCTCTCACTGCGACATTTCTCATTGAATGAGATGATCGGAAAAGCTTACCCATCCTGAAGTCTACGATGACCGGTCTATTTGTCAACAAGCATGTGCAAAGGGATACCGCCCGTGTCCGGTAGGTGTTTCACCACATATCTTTTGGTCTTAACAGTAGTCGCAGAACCGAACAACCCCACTGCACCGGGAATGTGCATGTAATCGTCGGGGTTCAGATAAAAATATGCATTCCTAGCAAACCAGAAATAATCACATGCATTCGTATCCAGCGCGGTTATAGAGAACTCAATCGAATCTACTATTTCTATCCAGGTAATCCACCAGTCATAGTATAATCGACTTTCTCCAGGATAAAGATAAATATACTTGAAGGACGCTGTATCAACGTATATTGAATCGTTATTCTCCGCCCAGAACCAGACGAGGTATGAAACTGCATAACCCGCAGCACCCATGGCTGAATTCCACGCTAGGGAATCTTCCTCTCCAATCGTATCCCCCTCCGGATATGTAATCTCGAAGCTATCAGGTACGGTAGTCTGAGCAAATACGGTATCACCTTCCGGGTATATTATCTCTAGTGTCCAGGTCTCACCCCTTTTGACCCGGATGGAATCGGCAAAAAAACGGCCTGTTGAGTCGGAATTACCTGCTAAAAGCTGCCCGCTGTATTCATTGGAAAGCCTGATCCGGGCATCTTCGACACCGTTCCATGCATAGTACCAAAAGGTATTAATGTAGTACGATGTATCGCCGGTCAAGGGATCGACGGATACCGTCGTATCAAAGACAAACTCGATAGGGATCGTATCACCCACAGCCGCGGTCTGACCTGCAAGAACCTCTACACTGGTCGAATCTGTCGAAAGGAAGCAGTAGATGTTGGGTTCACGCTGGTAGTCGTCGGGATTCAGATCACACGAACCTATAAGCATCAGACTCAGGATTGGAACTACCCTTCTCATCTAGAACCTCGCCCTTATGCCTATACTAGGTACAGGGAAGGGAAGCATATACTGGGCATCCCGATCCATCACCCGTGAATACGGATTTATATAATATGTATAGAAAAGGATGTTCTTTCGCGCGTATAAATTGAGTATCTGAAGGTAAAACTCACCGTTGCCACGTTTGAATATGGGAAACCGCTTCACGAGTCCAATATCCAGGCGGTGATATGCAGGATAGCGGAATTCGCCTCTTGCGCCTGAGATGGGCTTCCAGCTTACTGTTCCGTCAGGATTCATAACCTGGTACCAACCCAAAAGTCCGGTAAAAGGAAACCCGGATGAGTAGACCCAGGAGCCGGTAAAACTCCAGGTCTCGCTTATGGGTAGGGTCAGGGATATGTTCGCGTTGTGACGGGAATCGTGCACCGGGTAGAACCAATCGGCATCACCGAATCTGTATTTCGTTACCGAGTAGAAGTAGGAAACCCAGGAAGAACCGTATTTGAAGAGAAATTCCCCACCCCATGAGTATCCTTCACCTGTGATTACCGATGTGGTATCTGAAAACGGTTCATCGTCAAAAAACCAATCCGCCTCGGTGATATTGGCCATGTCTTTGTAGTATGCCTCAAAAGAAAGGTCGCAACCATTTTTGAACCTGTACTCTGTTCCTGCGGTAAGAAGTGCCGACCGAAGCGGTGGAAAGTCCTCTCCGGCAGGCATCCACATCTGAAAGAACTGCACCGGTATCTTAAGCGCCATCTCGTCCCGGGGCATAGGTATAAAGAGATATTGATAGTAGAGGCCTGCGCCTGCCTTCAGGGCTAAGTCTGTAGTGAGTCGGTACTTGATACCAAGCCTGGGTTCGAATCTCGCGTAATTGCCCCTTGAGAACCATGTACCTCGAAGCCCTGCCTCTATTACCCACCAAACAGAGGGTTCCCACTTATCTTCAATCCAGGCCGCCGTCTGATGAAATCTATCACGAAACTCTTCCTTAAAGGTATCCTTCACCAATATATATCCCCACATTCCCTCCTCCGTTTCGTAAAAATCCCAGTATTCGTCTATCTCTTCCCATGAGTTTAAGATCTGAATATGCTTGTACTCGGCACCCCACATTACAGAATGCTTATAGTCTGGAAACCATGAAAAAGACCAGCGTGCACCTAGTTCACCTATGCTGTTGTGCAAATTATATGTATATTTTTCCTCAGGATACCAAGAATCATCCTCCACCCCAACAATCTCCGTACTTACCCTATAACGTGTTGCATGAAGACCCAGAACCGAAAGCAGGTTGGGCCTTATCACGTAACGCCACCTTGCACCAAGGATGCGATTGCCCCAGCGGAAATCGAGCCTATCGAATCCAGCCATACGCTGAAAATCGAGAATGTCGTCGCCTGAAAACCCTGAAAAGGTTATCTGAGAGCGTTCCGATGCCTCCAAGTTGACCTTAGCCTGAATGTCGTAGAAATGATAAGGCAGGTATACGTCGATCATAGGTGTCATCTTATCGATGCTCCATGTTATGGCATCCAGGTAAGTGCGGCGTCCGGAAACCAACCACGAACCCTCCAAACCGGGCAAAGGGCCTTCAATCATCAGCTTTGAGGTCAGAAGCCCCACTTCTCCCGACGCTTCGATTTTTTCCCGATTGCCTTCCTTGATCTCAACGTCTAACACGGAAGATATCCCCCCCCCAAAGCGTGCAGGATAACCGCCGGTATAAAGCTCCGCATTCTTTATACCGTCGAGTACGAACGTCGAATAGAAACCCAGAAGGTGGTAGGGATTGTAGAGCGGGATGTCGTCCAGAAGCACCAGGTTATGATCTGCGGTGCCTCCGCGGACGTATAGTGCGGATGAGTAGTCCGAGATGGTAACCACACCGGGAAGCATCGCGAGTGAGCGGAACAAATCCTGCTCAATGAAGCCCGGCAATGCCCTAAGCTGCCTCGGATCCATTCTTTTGACCCCGATGTCCACCTCGTGCTCGAACCGGGTTCGTTCCGCGGTAATCTCGACCCCCTCCACACCTAAAGGCTGATACCTCAGGTAAAAGTCCCGGCGAAGCTTCTGTCCTGCTTTTACTGAGATTTCGATCCGCTCCTCCTGGTAGCCGATCATGGAAACAACCAAGGTATAATTGCCTCGGGGAACCCTTGAAAGCGCGTAGTAGCCCTGCTTATTTGTCGGAGAACCTATGGCTGAACCTTCCAGATATACGTTAACGTAGTTCAGGAACTCCCCTGATTCTTTATCCCGTACAAAACCGGAGATAACACCTGTCTGGGCTGCCCAAACAACACCTGAACCAACAAGCATCCCCAGCATCACGACCCTTAACCTGCTCATAATATAGTGTAAGCGTCTACTAGGTTTTGTCAACTTTGAATTCTGGATTATCCCGAATCATTAGCTATAAATATATAACGCCAATCATCGAGTGCAAGGGATTGTTATCAAATAAGCCACACTTGCAAAACTCCAAACTCTCCTACAGAAGGGACTTTAGTCCGTCTTGTAAACGGTGTCCTGCCCGTTGTAGAAGTAGAGGAGGCGGTAACATATATCTTGTTCGTATTCGTTTGCTCCAATTCCAAAAAAGGTTTCACTTGATGATGATTGTACAATTGTACCGATTCCGATAATACGTCTTACACCAATTCCAGACTTGGTTATTGAAGAAGCGGAAGAAGATGAGATTAATAATGTATCTTGGAGATGCGATATTTTCAGAGTCTTTGTGGTTTGGTAATAATCATCACCAGTGGTTTCAGTCTTTTCGGCTTCTTCAGGAATAACCTTGACTTCATCATCTAAGTATGTCGAAAGTGTTATCTTGTTTTTATACAATCTGACAGGATTTCCTAAGTCATAGAAATCATTCTCGATCTGGAAAAGGAGTTCACCATCTACCCACAAGGAATCCAAGGTTTTGATAATCACGGTATCAAACGAATCCCATTCTTCAATGGTGTCGGTAATCTCGAAACCGTAATCGTGTCTTTCATAACACCACTCATATCCCAACCCGAATGGGAAGTAGGTTGTGTCGAGGTCAATATCGCCGTCGGCGATTTCAATGCTGCAACCAGTTGTTTTAGGGATCAACCCCGTAAGCATGACCCATGTTGAGAGCTTCTTCATCTTTCCCTCCAAATTATCTACAGTATATATCATAGATATCCAGAGTGCTTTGTCAAGGCCTATTTGCAAGGGAAGGACCGCTTTGGCCGTTCAATTCAATCTGCGGAAATCTATGTGTTCTGCGGATTAAAACTTTAGAGGTCTATCATCCTCGCTAGCACCGCCTTGCCTCGGTACTCGGGAAGGATAATGGGCGCTTTACGTTCCGGTTTGATTCCTGCATCCTTGAGCATTTTAACGTAGCGGTCAACATGGTCCAGGGACAGTTTTCCAAATTTAGCCCCGTTCTTGAGATACTTTGCAGCCGACATTCCTGAGCGGCGTCCGTAAACCAAACAGTCCAGAGTGGAATTGCCCATCAAGCGGTTCTTGCCGTGCACGCCGCCCGAGACCTCGCCTGCGACCCAAAGGCCTTCCAGGTTAGTGCAGCCCCAGGGATCGGTTTCCACCCCGCCGTTCTGGTAGTGCAAGGTCGGGAACACAAGCACCGGGTCTTTGATCATGTCGATGTCGAACCTCTTGTACATCCGGATCATTCCCGGGAAAGCCTTTGCAGTGGAACCCGGGCCGTTCTTTAACTCGATCATGGGGGTATCCAGCCACACTCCCCTCATTCCGGTGGGTGTCACAATTCCTTTGTCATGAACGTAACATTCTCGAATGAAGGCAGAAGCCTCAACGTCCCGCGGCTCAAGCGGGAACACGAACGCCTCGCCATCAACGTTCACAGGTTGGGCGCCCATGGACCGAAGCTTTTCGGTCAACAAGAGACCTATGATCTGCTGGGGATAGGCCGCACCGGTGGGATGGTATTGCACGGTGTCGGTATCCAGAAGCTTGGCGCCCGCCCGGTAGGCGATAACCGGACCGTCATAGGTAGCGCCATAGTGGTTGGTGGTAGGAAAACCGCGGATGTGCAGGCGTCCGAATCCGCCGGTGGCCAGGATGGTTGCCTTGGCCCGCACGATCTTGTACTGATGGGTTTCAAGATTCCAGAGGACTACTCCGGTTACTTTACTTCCGTCTGTAAGAAGCTCGATGACCGGGTTGTGTTCGAGAACCGGGATTCCCCGGGTACGGAACTCGTCGATGATAACGCGCAGTTCCTCAAGACCTGTATAATCGGCGCAGGCGTGCATACGCTTGCGGCAGGTCCCGCCGCCCCAGCGCTCTACGTAGTCTCCGTTGGGTTCCTTATCGAATATCGTACCCATTTCCTTTAACCAGTGGATGATATACGGGGCATCCTCCACCAGACCCTTGAGTACGTCGGGTTTGTTGGTGTAGTGACCGCCGCCCATGGCGTCGATAAAATGGATGGCAGGAGAGTCGTTGGCACGGTCCGCGGCCTGGGTTCCACCCTGGGCCATGATGGAATTGGAGTCGCCGTGCCGGAGTTTGTTGACTAAAAGTATCTTCTCGGTGGCGACGCCTTCGTTGTTGGCCCACAACGCGGCCGCGGTTCCTGCAAGACCGCCGCCGATTATCAGAAGATCGACCTCATAGTCTACATTTGAGATGTCTATTTCTTTGGGTGTAACCAAGGGATAGGCTTCCAGCAGGTCGATAACCTCGTTAGGCCCGATGTCTCCTTTATTGACGCCGATGGAGATGGCCCGCTTTCCGCCGGGCGCAAAGTCGGGATGAACCTGGAGTACCTCCTCGCGTTGCTGTGGGGTCATGGCCGGAGGCGTATAATCTTTCCTCTGGGCGCGGGTGCTGTTGACCTTCTCGATGAGTTCGCGCATATATTCGGGGTATCCGCCGATGAATTTCAACTCAGCCATCATACCTCCTTAATCGGCTTCTCGTTCTCTTGCCGCATATCGTTTCTTGAGTTCTTCGACATCCGCGGCGAGAAGCTTCTTGAATTCCTTGTCGTATTTGCCTTGATCGAGCTCGGTTAGCCTTGCTTTTGCGTATTCGGGTTCGGTCATTCCGTACCTTCCGTACATCCTGCGAGCAAGCATCCCGACGTTGAACTGGGTAATCTCCGCCGGGCACCGAACGGCGCAAAGACCGCACTGGATGCAGTCGAACGACCGCTCAGCCACCTTCTTATAGTCTCCTCGCAACGCATCCTGGATGTAGTCCATAACCTCCAGATCCTGGGGACAGGCCTTGGTGCAGGTGTTGCAAGCCACACATCGGGCAATCTCGGGATAGTGCTCCAGCAGGGTTGAAG
The DNA here is from genome assembly GCA_016934635.1 of Caldifarciminota bacterium. Classification (GTDB taxonomy): domain Bacteria; phylum Hydrothermota; class Tepidihabitantia; order B3-TA06; family B3-TA06; genus WJJO01. Next base: position 26,103 of record JAFGSK010000067.1, on the reverse strand, counting down.
CCGCGTACGGTTCTTTTGTGATATCGTAGGTGGCTTCCTGGGCGGGTGCGAACGGTATCTGCACCAGAAACATCCCATCCTCGACCCTGGTCTGACAGGCCATAGCGGTCTGGAGTTTATATTCCCCTTCCTTGCGGTACATGGTGGCGCATGCCCCGCAGAATCCGGCCCTGCATCCGGCCGAAGTGATGAACTTGTAACCGGCGTACTCCATGGCCTGCATTATGGTCAACCCGGCCGGAACCTGGTAAGCTCGGCCCATGATGTGAATCCACACCCAGTGCTCGATGTCGGCCGAATCGATTCCGGTTGTCACCGACTTGTTTGCGTCGGCGATTATTTGCATGATATCTTTTTTGTCTTCCATGGCCCTTCCTTATAAAAGGTTTTTGGATTTAAGAAGTGGTCTGGGGTCTACGTAATTCGCTTCAAACATACAAGCATCTTCACCAAGGCCGAAGGCCAGGGTCATCAGCTGGGAGAAGTAGAACACCGGCATCTCCTTAAATTTCAGATACTTCTCTTTGATTTCCTTCTGACGATTGTCGAGGTTGAACGCGCACAACGGACAGCTGGTTGATATTGCTTCGCCACCTTCTTCCTGGGCATGGGTCAGAATGTCGTGGGCAAGCTCAATGACCGTATCCTTATTATGGACCGTATGATAGGCGCCACAGCAGACCTTCTTGAAGGGGTTGTCCACGATCTCAGCTCCCAGAGCCTTAAAAAGCTGTGCGCCGATGGTTGGATCTTCAGGGTCGTCTATACCTATCTCCTTCGGTCTGATCAACATGCATCCGTAGTATGGGGCGATCTTCAAGCCTTCCAGAGGCCTGGTTACCTTCGCTGAAACCTTGTCGAATCCCATATCGCGAATAATCTCCAAAAGGTGCAGGACTTGGACATTGCCGTTGTAGTCCGGTTCGGTGTCCATAAAGGAGTTTATCTTTACCAGATCTTCGGCGTTTTCACGAACCCTTTTTGCTGCACTCTTCATGGTGTTAAAGCACATCGAACACAGGGTAACCATTTTGTTGGTGGTATCAACTGAGCCGTTCTCACTCATCTCCTGCACTCGAACCAGGTTACGGACTGATGCCACGTGGTGCATCAGATCGTCGGAGGTTAAGGAAAAAACCGTACCGCAGCAGTTCCAGCGAGGCATTTCCACCATCTCGATACCAAGTTTCTCGGCCGCAGCCAACGCAGAAACCTCAAGATTCTTTGCAGAAGTCTTCAGGGAGCATCCTGGATAGTAAGGTATCTTCACAAGGCCTCCTAACCTGTCAGTTTGCGGAACGCGCTTACTAGTGCGATCTGAGGTAGTATTTCCATCTCTTCTTTAGGAATGTTCATTAAGTCGATGTAGTCAACTGCCTTACGCAGGTTGAGCTGTCTTAACGCCTCAGCGACCTTTGAGGGATCGAGTCCGCGCGGACATTTCACGGTACAGGTAAAACAGGAAGCACAGATCCATATAGTTTTTGATTTTGCTATATCCTCGTCGCCCAGTTGAACCATTCGCATCATCTCCGCCGGGGTTCTGTCCATCTCCGCTACCAACGGGCAGCCCGCCGAACAGATACCGCATTGTTCGCAGCGAGTTACCTTCTCTCCGCTCAACTCGTTGATCCTGCGTAAAAAGGCCTCGTTGGCGGCTGTAATTACCGTATTGGTTGGCATGTTAATTCTCCCTTTATGGTTTGAACGATCTGGGGGATTCTTTCCCTTACTCTCGCGGTGCATGAGTGCTTAAAGGTTGTGTTGTCATCTACCTCCACCGCGTAGATTTCAATCCTAGCTGGTATCTTGTACCCGAATCTGCGACCCAACTCCACCGCGGTCGCAAAATCAACCCCGTGTGAGTTTGAAAGGTGTACCGAAGTGTTGAAATCCTCTTCGCTCAGCTTGTAAAGGTCTCCTGGGTTTCCGCCTGAGGTCTTTATCGAGTCTACAAGTACCAGCCGGTCAAAGCCTGCTATCTCGTCAAGAATGGCCAGCCCGCCCACGCTGCCCTCCTTGAACTCAACGTCAGGATCAGGACCCAATCCTTGGGCTAATTCGCGAATCACCTGGACCCCTACCCCGTCATCTGAACGGATGGTGTTACCAAGTCCAAGAACCAGAGTCTTCATTATCTCGTTATCGTCCTGATAATTTCCCCATCAGAATTTCTAAGGTTCACCCGAAGCGGCATCTGACCGGGAAGGGAGTGAGTAGCACAGGCAAGGCAAGGATCATAGGCTCGGAACGCCATCTCCACCATATTGAGAAGCTTATCAGAAACCTCACCGTTGTGAATTAGCATCTTGGCGGCTTTGTCCACCGAAAGGCAGATGGCGCCGGCGTTGTTCTGGGTAGCAACGATAAGGTTGGCCATGGTAATTACTCCGCGTTCGTCAGTCTGGTAATGGTGGTAAAGCGTTCCCCTCGGGGCTTCAACCACACCTATGCCTTCCACCGGGGTTTTGGTCGGGAGTGAACGAACAAGAGGGTTGGTAAGTTCAGGATGAGAGGCCAGTTCAAGCATCCGTTCAGCCGCGTACAGGGCCTCAATCAATCTTGCCCAGTGGGTGGCCAGTGTGTTGTGAACCGGCTTACCGCCCAGTATGTCAAAGTAGCGCTCATAATATTCCTGAGCTTGAGGAGTAGCCATACCGTCGGCTGCGTTCAGCCTTGCCAGCGGCGCCACCCTGAGGATACCCGAGTCTTTGCCGTCCTTCCACCCGTTCCAACCGACTTTTTTTAGATAGGTAGTGCGCGCATATGTCCATGGCTCGACGTGTTCGGCTATATGGTCGAGATACTCCTGGGCGGTGAACTTGGCAAACTCATTGCCATCAGGATCAACCACCCTTATCTTGCCGTCGTAGAAGTTAACCTTGTTCGTCTCATCGACCAGACCCATGTAGTAGGTTCGGTGCTTGTACACGTCTCCAAGAATGACATCCACGTACTCCTTGTTGGCAAGAACAACATCGTCGAATATTTTCAAGGAGAACTTGCAGAACTCCACCGCATTCTTGGCCGCGTCAAGTATCTGCTCGCGGTTCTCCTCAGTCAAGGGTTTTGACACCCCGCCTGGGAGGTTGCATACCGGATGGATAACCCGACCGCCGATCAACGAGATTACATCCCGACAGCGCTTGCGGGCGTCGATGACTTTTTTGCCGATTTCCAATCCCACCTTGGCTATTACCCCCAGGATATTACGTTCGGCTGCAGGAGCATCAAGCCCTACCACGAACTCGGGCGCTCCCAAGAAGTAAAAATGAAGGGTGTGGTCTTCCATCATGAACGCGGAGTTCATAACTTCCCTTATTATCTTCGCCGAGATGGGCGGATCTACCTTGTACAAATCGTCTAAGGCCTTTCCCGAGGCCATATGGTGTGCGGTAGGACACACCCCGCATATCTTTGGCGTAATCCGGGGCATCTCCTCGGCTGCACGTCCTTCGGCGAACTTCTCGAATCCTCGCAACTCAGGAACCTGGAAGTAGGCACGATCTACGTTACCCTCCTCGTTTAGGAATATTTCAATCTTCCCGTGTCCCTCCAGTTTGGTGATAGGATCGATGGTAATACGCTTCACTTGATCCTCCTTCTTCTCAGCACGGAGGAGGGAAGGCTGTACATAAAGAAAAGTCCTCCCGGATCAACAATCTTGGCCAGTACTTTCTGGAGTTCTTCTTCGCTCATCTCTTCCTCGGTTTCAATCCCAATAAGGGAGGCGATGCTGGTTAACACCTTGGTACCCATATCTTTCACGTCCCTGGTCGGCCCGAAGCATCCACGGCAGGGCATGCCTGCTTTGATACAGCGCTCACCGCATCCGGACCGGGTAGCAGGGCCAAGGCAGATAATGCCTTCTGCCAGGAAGCACTGTTCAGGATCATGCACGACCTCATGCGGCCGTTTGATATCTTTTATGGAAATCTTCTCCGGCTTGTATTCCGCTAAGGGGCATGTGTCGCAAAGGGATTTGTCAGGGGCTAGCACCGCGCCCTTCCCAGGCAGTTTTCCTTCGAGGATTCCAGTCACCGCGTTAAGAATTAAATCCGGAGGGGGTGCGCATCCGGGAAGGTAGTAGTCAACGTCGATGGTCTGGTCAACGGTCTTCACGGTATCGTAGAAAACGGGCAGGGTCAGGGAACCCTCAGGAACCTGGGTTTCGGTCTGAGGGTAGATACCGTCGGGGTTAGTCACGGTGGGCGCCAGCTTGTAGGCTCTCTCGAATATTCCTGCTTTGTCTGAGAAGTTGGCCAGACCGGGTATGCCGCCCAGATGGGCGCAGGAGCCGAACGCAACAACGAGTCCTGATTTTTTACGTAACAGGTTAACCATCTCCTCTTGCTCGGAGGTTCTGATCGCACCGTTGATGAAACTGACGGCGATTGAAGCGTCCTGCATGGCTTCAATGTCTTTCTTTTTGAAATCCAACGCTACCGGCCAGAAAACGATATCCACCGCATCTGCAACGGTGAGTATATCCTCGGCCAAATCGACCACCGCTTCCTCGCACCCTCCGCAAGACGCACACCAGTAGAACGCTACCTTTGGTTTGCTGACCTTTGGTTTACTCATGGATAACCTCGCAAGGAACAGCCAAGTTCAAGGGACCCAGTTTCTGGACAGCTTCGATAGTCTCGTCGACGATGCGTGTAAATCTTGCCCCCTCGCTTGCCGACACCCAGTCCAATCTCAGCCTTTCGGGTTCGATCCCGAACTGGGCAAGGGTTTTCCTTAATAGCCTTATCCTGCGGTCGGTCTTGTAGTTTCCGTTCTTGTAATGGCAGTCCCCGGGATGGCATCCCAGGATCAGAACACCCCACGCTCCTTTGCGAAACGCCTCCATAATCAAATCCGGTTCCACTCGGGATGAGCACATCGTCCTGATGATTCGAAAGTGGGGCTTGGTTTGCAGCCGGGATGTTCCTGCAGCGTCGGCTCCAGCATAGGAGCACCAGTTGCAGCAGAACGCCACTATCTGGGGTACGTTGTTTCCATAATTATCATCATTGTTCATCATGCCTCCTTGCCTGGTGTTGCGTCAACACCTAAGGCTGCGTCGAGCATGGCGCGTATCATAGTAGTCTTGAAGTGCTTCTGCTGGGCCGCACCTGTGGGACAGGCGCCGGCGCACGAACCGCAGCCCTTGCACAGAACCTCGTTGCATTCGGCAACCTTCTTTTCTTCCTTCTCGACCAGCTTAAGGGCGTCGTAAGGACAAACCGAGACGCAGGTTCCGCACGCTCCGCATAGATCCTCGTTAATCTGCGCGGTGATGGGCTCTGCCTCCAATTCGCCCTGGTTCATAAGTCTTATGGCTCGCGAGGCAGCTGCTGAGGCCTGAGCAACGGTGTCGGGGATGTCCTTGGGTCCCTGCACAGTTCCCGCCACGAACACCCCTTCCTGCAGGGTGTCTACCGGCTTGAACTTGGGATGGGCCTCGCGCAGGAATCCGTCAGGACTTTTATTTAATCTTAGTATCTTGGAGATGCTTTCAGTTCCCTGGGAAGGAACCATACCTGTGGACAGCACGACAAGATCGAATTCCGATTCCAGCATCTGGCGGGAAAGGGTATCCTCAACCTTAATGGTTATTTTTTTGGTCTTGCGGTCTTCTGTCAACTCAGCCGGTCGTCCGCGCACGAACTTAACGCCGGTGTCCTGGGCGCGCTTGTAATACTCCTCGAATCCTTTCCCAAATGAACGTAGATCTGTGTAAAACACGTATACTTCGCGGGACGGATCGGCGCGCTTGAGGAGCTGGGAGAGTTTTGTCGCGTACATGCAGCAGATTCTCGAACAGTACTCGTTGCCGACCTGTTCGTCACGGGAGCCCACGCACTGGATGAACGCAATCCTTTTTCCTATATCCCTTAGAGGTTTGCCTTCCGCGTCGCAGGAAATAATGCGCTCCATCTGCAGACCGTTTATTACGTTTTCGTACTTTCCGAATCCATACGCTTTCTTCAATCTTGCGTCGAATACATCGTATCCTGTGGCAACGATAATGGTATCAACGACTATCTCGTGGGTCCTGGGTTGCTGGTTAAAGTCAACCGCGTCGTGAGGGCAGACCTTCTGACACAGGCCGCACACCTCGCCTCCCTTGGTTAATCTCAAACAAACACTCTCATCAATCAGATGTCGGTAGGGAACTGCAAAGTCGAAAGGCACGTAGATAGCCTTGCGGTTTTTCATACCCTCCTGAAACTCATCAGGCACCTTGACCGGGCACTTTTCCTCGCACACCCTGCAGGTAACGCACTTGTCGACATCCACGTAGCGAGGCTTCTCGTGAATGGTGGCCTCGAAGTTACCCACGTAGCCGTTAATACTCACGACTTCGGAATTGGTCAACATGGTGATGTTGGAATTAGCCGGGACATCGGCCATCTTTGGGGAAAGGATACATGCCGAGCAATCCTCTGTTGGAAAGGTCCTGGACAGCTGTGCCATCTTTCCTCCAATAGAGGGTTCCTTTTCTACGAGATAAACCTGGAAGCCTGCATCACCCAAATCGAGAGACGCCTGGATGCCGGCTATTCCCCCTCCTATAACTAGTACTCGTTTACCGATTGGGATAGCCTTAGATCCAAGCGGTTCATCCAACCTTACCTTGGCAACAGCGATGTTGGTCAAATCCTTGGCTTTCAGGGTTGCGTAATCAGGATAATCGAAATGCGGCCAGGAACATTGCTCGCGGATATTGGCGATCTCCAGCATATAGGGATTCAGTCCAGCTTTTACAAGCGTTGCCCTGAAGGTCTTTTCGTGAAACTGGGGTGAACATGCAGCAATGACTATCCGGTCTAGGTTGTGTTCGGCGATATCGTCCAGGACGATTTTCTGACCCGCTTCAGAGCACATATGTTCATAATCCCGCGCCAGAGTGACATCAGCCTGTTCGCCCATCAATGCAGCCACTTTCTTTACATCTACCACCTCGGATATATTACCTCCGCAGTGACAAACGTATACTCCTATTCTCATATTCTTCTCCTCATCAATATATCGAAGTAATCCTCCCACCCACCTTTCATAGATTGTCTCCTCGGGTTTTTCTGCGGACACACGGTCTTCATAATTGGGTCTAATTCTAGTCATTTTCCAACCTGTGTCAAGCGATTTCGATGAACTTAATTAACTCTAAATTTACTACTTATGGTAAGTTATAGATGACGACTTATCAAGCATCGCTTCCCCTCAGTTATTTCTTATCAATCGGGCCAACCTTTAAGGCCGTCCTACCAAGCTCGTCTTCGTTTACTGCAGCAGGTACCGTAATACATCCTCGCTTAATCGAGAATTGAGTAGCATATATTATGAGAGTTGCAAAAAACCCCGGCAGTCATCTAACCACCGGGGGAATTGCTAAAGGGTCAGGCTATACTATGAAGGAGGGATCTCTTTTACTAAAACTTTACCCGTTCCATATTCTCCCGTATCCTCTATCCTTTCAAAAGTAGGCCATACACGCAAGGGACACCCGCCAGGATTATACCAGGCTATTGAAATATCGAAATCAATGCCCTTGCGAGAATTGTTTGTCTTTTTTTGTTCCATTGTGTCTCCTATAAATCTACTTCTATTTAAAGCGTCGTGGAGTTCTTATCTCCACATTTATCTATAACGATCTAACGCTTTTAAGGAAAGAACCATCACGTGGTTCTAAACCCACTATATTCACTATAGAAAATTTCTGGACTGTGTCAAGTTGAATTCTAAGAAGTATAAAGATCAGAACTTTACACCGTATCTGAACCAGCTCAACGCTTCCTCTTCGGTGTTAAAATGCTCGGCTTCAATAACCTCTCCCAGGAGTTTTTGAATAATTTTAATAATCACCTTTAATATCACCTGTTCACCCACGATAGCTACTTTTTCGTATCCAGTACCCTTGACCGCATCCGCGATAGCATTGCGAGTCTCCTGTGGGTACAGGCTTCCTAACCTGGCCTTAGTCAAGTCACAAAGGAAAAATCTCGGTATGTTATCCGATTCTGAGCTTTTGACGTTCTTGTGTATCTCAGCCACTTCCTGAGGTGTTATCCCAGCTATTACCCTGACCTTCATTACCCCCAAGACTCTATCAAAGGTAACCTGGTGCTGCATATTAATTTTTCTTATAAGAAAGCTCTAGCTTCATGTTTGGCACTGCACAATGTTGATGACTCAACCTTCTTTCAACCAGGCAAGGGCCTCTTCTTCTGTCTTAAAGAAACTAAACTCTACATCCTTGCGATCTCCCCTGAAGAGGTTCATTATAGCCTTAGCCACCACACGAGCCGCAGAGGATACCCCGACCAAGGCGGTGCGTCGAATCGATGGATATTTTTTGTTCATGTGGCCCAGCCTCTCCCTCACCTTACGGGACATCACCGGAAAGCCTCTCATCTTTGTAACATCTACTATTGAGCTTGTCGGCTTTCCCTCACCTATCGCCCACTCCAGAGTGCTGCTTACCGGCTCCATATCCTCCTCCTTAAGAACCTCGAAAAGGTAAATGTAGAGTATCTTGGAATTTATCTCATACGTGATATGATACTTCTTCATCCGAACTCCTCATAATTTCTCACCCATAATACTTCCTGTCAATCCAATAACCTTGGCAAGGTTCATCTTAAGACCTTTGAAAAAATCGCTATCCTGAATGAATTTTTTCCCATTTCAACACCTCGATTAAACGCCCTTTATGGAACTTTCTATCCATGCCTTCTCCTGTACTAAGTAGACTATAAACCTTATCGTGAAATCATGTCAACTGCGTTAACTCTATCAATCGCAATCAGAATCATCCAAATCCTCAAGCCACCTTAACGCATCTTCAGCGCTTTCAAAGAAAGCCACCTCGTAGTCTCCTGCAAACATCTCGAGTATCTTCTTTCTGTAACTCTTTAATTTATGCAACCCGTTTACTACCGCTGCCCGACAGTCGTTAAGCTGGACCTTTTGACTGAATCTTGATGCGTCACTCGAATTATCTGCCGAAAATTCTTGCGCATCGATAAGTATCTTGCAGCAGTTTTTAGCCAGGATACGATTCACCTGATCGGCTAACTCATCGTAATCATTATCGGACAACACGTCAGCGAGTTTTAAGTGCAAAATTCCCTGTGAGGATTCCAGTAAAACCTGGTGTTTCATTTCCTTTCACCCCTTAATTGTTCAAGTTGTTCAGTCAAATCAAGCCTTTCTGAGGTAACCTGCTCCAGATCCGCAAGGATCATGTTTATTCCAACTTCAATTGAGGTCAGTAAATCGATATCTTGAGTCTTGACCGGAACCCTTGCCAAGAGAAAACCTCCTGCAGCATCTGCAAGTACTTCTTCCATCTTCTCCAGACGTTTCTTTACATCATCTATCTGGCACGTATTCATGGATTAACACTCCTTGACCAAATCGTGGATGCCGTAACATCCTTTACGTCTTCCTTCATGCTTCTCTCCATAAAGCATCATTTTGACTCGTTACTCGAGTCGGTGTTTGTTTCTCAACAAACCAATTAATGGCCTGCGGGATGGTCCCAATGAACTGTGTTCTATCCGATTTTTCCGTCGTGGCAACGGCTACCTTGGCAATCATCCGTGTAACCGGAAATTCCATGTAACTTTTCCTTTCAACCATTCCACGGCCTCCTCATCGGTTTTAAAAAATCTTGTCTCCATAGGGATCTTTCGCGCAACCCTGCCTGCAGCAATAAGCATCTTGGCCATCATTCGAAGGACAGGCGAGGCTCCGGTTATGGCAGCTTTATCCAGTTGGACATTTGCACCCTCCTCTGCGACGAGTTGGCGAAATTCCTTTGTATATTTCTGAGGAGAAGCTTGGGAAACATCTCCGATAAGATACCTGTGTTCTTTGCCCTCAAACAGCTCTTGTATACGAGTCATGGCTTCCTTGAAATTCTCTACTGTCCACTGGCCGATCAGCTTAAATCTCAAAACTTCGTTATCTTCGTCAAACCAAATCTCGTGTTTCATACAACCTCTTTCAGCCAGGAGATGGCTTCCTCTCTGGTTTTAAAAACTTGGTTCTTTCTTTATGCTCCAGTGCAATCACCATCATTTTTGAAATTACTCGAATTGCGGGAGAAGCACCAAACGCCGCCATAAGTCTTGTATCCAACCGCGCTGTACCATCGGCAAGCACTTGACGGGTCTTGCGATCCCAAAAAGGAGCGACGGCATCCGAAAGATCAACTATTATCCGCAATCTTTTCCCTTCCGGCAGTACATTGACCTGCGGGGCTACGTCCCTGTTGCCTGAAGCATCCACCTTCCCGACAAAACGGATATTAAGTATGTTTTGAGTCTCATCGAAGTATACTTTATGCTTCATCTGAATCTTCTTTTTTCAGCCAGGCCACCGCTTCCTCCTCGGTTTTGAAAAAGCGGGTGTTTTCCCATCTCTTCGTTACAGCCAAGGCAATCTTTGCGGCCATACGCACCACAGGAGAAGCTCCAAATATGGCACTTTTATCGCTGTCCATTAAAACAGTCATTTCTTTGTAAGCTTCCCGCATTTCTTTAGTCATTACATTTGGACCGGCTTGAACGGAATGTGACATATCTATGAGTACATAGCGACGTGGTTTCCCATCTAAAATCTTTTGAAGCATGGGCATCATTTCTCGTAGATCTTCGCCGGTTATTACTCCGAATATCTTCAAGCACAGGATATCGTCTTCATCATTGTAAGACAATTTGTATTTTTCCATTCACTCACTCCTTCAGCCAGAAGATGGCTTCCTGCTTCGTATTGAAAAATTTCGATGTTTTTATGACTCCCAAAACATTGAAAGCTATCTTCATAACCATTTTAGATATTGCAGTGACACCCAGCACTGCAACTTTAGTGTCCTTGGAGAACGGTTCTATTGACCGGTTAACCCTCTTTCTTGTTTCCCTGTCCCAAGGCACCCAAGTAGACAAATCGGTTTCCGACAAGTCTATGAGTATCCTTTTGGGCTTCTCCCCCGGCCACGACTTGTACTTTTCATTGAGTGCAATGTATTCCTCCGGTGTTATTTCGCCGACGAAGTGGATGTTGAGCACTCCATGTCCTTCGTCGAAATTAATCCTGTGTTTCATCTCTCTTCATCTCCATAGCCTTTCTGAAACCTGCGTTCCGGTCTGTTCATTTCATCTACATCAACAAGTGCAGATTGCTTGTAAGTCTTAATGTATAACACGCCTTGCTCATCGCTAAAGCGAGGATTATAAACCTTCACGACATTTCTCCTTCTAAGCGTATAAGAAACCCAAGTGGTTTATCCTTTTTTGATTTTCTCAAGCTCATCGGCTAGTTTCCTTCTTTCGATCATCTCATCGTGTAAATCCCTAATAAGAAGGTCTATCCCTGTCTCAACCGAGGTCAACTCATCGCATGCGTCGTAATCGATTTCAATCTGAACGCTGAAATTATTTGCCGCAGCTGCAGCGAGTACCTCTTCAATTCTTTCCAGCCGTTTTCCAAGATCGTTGATATGGATTTCGTTCATCTTTTCTCCCTCAGCCAGGCATGGGCCTGATCCCTGGTTTTAAAAAACCCCTTCTCGTCTGAACCTTTAGATAAGGCAACCACGACTTTAGCTATCATTCTGCTGGAAGGTCTGGTGATGACGAAAGCTATCTTGGCCGAATTCTTTGCTTTTAGTTTTTCACCAAGCATTCTTCGCGCCTTGGTGGAAAGGGCGCCGTTTGACTGGCTCAGGTCTATGAGTAACCTGTAGTAATCAGCATCCTGGAAATGTTTATCGATTACTTCAAACGTCCCGTCAATATCTTGCAGCTTGAACTCATCGATTACATCGACACATACCGTGTCGAGCTCTTTATCGTAGTAAATCTTATGTTCCATTCTACTCCTCTCAACTAATTGGTTTTCAACCATTCTATGGCTTCTTCTCTACTCTTGCAGAAGCGTGTCGAGGTATTACCCATGAGACCAAGCATAATCTTGGCAGTCATCCTCGTGACCGATTTGGCTCCTATCACGCAGACTTTTTTTAGCTCCACCTTGTCGGTGGAATCCTTAAAAGCCTGCCGTACCTCCTTACTCATCCCCTTCTTAGCCTTATCTTTAGACAAATCGACAAGCATACCGTAGCAGTGTTTACCGGCAATTAATTGTTCTATGATATCAATCAATACGTACGCTTCATCCTTCGTCAACGAATCGAAAACTTTAAGGTCAATCATCTGGTGATCCTTCTTATATTGAACCTTGTACTTCATTTCTCCTCTCCTTTCAGCCAGCGAAGGGCTTTGGCCTTGGTTTCAAAGAATCTAGCCAACTGTCTTTTCCCCAGTGCGGTCAATGCAAGCTTTGCAGCCATACGCGCTATCCTGTCGGCTCCGATTATCGCCACCTTTTGCCAGCGGAAAGTCCCCTTAAGTTCCCTTAACGCCTGACGGACGGCTTTATCCGGAACGATCTTCGGACTTTCTTGTAAGTCGCATAAAAGGAAGGAACTTGATTTGCCACCGTGTTCCGAGTTCATAAACCCCATCACTTTCTCCACGTCTTCCGAAGTAAGGTTCTCAATTATCTTAAGGTAGGCGATTCCATACTCATCGTAGTGCAACTTGTAGGGCATCAACCGTCCCCTTTCAACCAGTGCAGCGTTTCTTCGTCGGTTTTGAAGAATTGAGCTTCCTTACCCTTCCCCATGACTGCGAGTATTATCTTGGAAGAGATTCGGAGTATGGGGTCCGCACCAAGTACGGCCACCTTTTCCCAGTCCAACCCCTTGGCCATTTCAGCCATGGCTTTTCGCTCTTCTTTTGAAGAAAGTATGCGGGCAGAATCTGACACATCGACCAGTATGCAGCGATGTTTCTTGTCTTCTAAAAGCTCATTGAGTATGGAAATAATCTCGGATAATTCCTGCATCGTAAACGAACCTGATAGTTTCACTCGAACGACATCGTGATCTTCATCAAACCAGAACTCATGCTTCATCGCTTCATCCTTTCTGCCAGGCAAGAGTCTCTTCTTCGAGTACTCCCTTCGCTTCAGAATCATCGTTCAGGACACAGTGATGGTTTCCACGGTCAAGCATCTTAATACAAGCAGACGTTTTTCCACGCACATCCTTCGCTGTCAGCATGTTTTTTACCTTCAGGTGTACCGCTTGAAGTTCTTCTATATATCTTAGTTCGTAGTTCATCTACCCCCCCCTCAGCCAACCAAAGGGCTCTTCATAAGATCACGTATTGCACTACTTACTAATTCGTGATTCCACATAGGCTTCTCTTTTTATCCAGGCTACAGCTTCCTTATCTGTTTTAAAGAATTGGGTGTGTTTCAACTTCCCCCGCACGGCCAGTATAATCTTGGCCATCATCCGAGTCGCAGGGATCGTTCTAACAACCGCGTATTTATCGAAAGTAGCCCCAGCATCCTTGTCCTGGAATGCCTTTCTGGTTTGCTTACTCATAATCTTACTGCTTTCTGACACATCGCTTATCACATAGTGGCGGTCTTGACTTTTTTAAATAACTCATTCGCTTGCGCCATGATTTCATATGCTTCATCCGGACTTGTTGAACCGATTATCTTAAGGCGTACAGCGCCCGCCTCCTCATCATACCAGACCCTCTGTTTCATGATTTTTCTCCCTTCAGCCAAGAAAGCGCCTCTCCCTCGGTCTTGAAAAACATGGTTTCCTGTGGCTGCTTCGATTTGGCTTTTGCTTTTTTTTGTGAAATATAGCTAAAAACCTTGGAGAGTATACGTAAGGCTGGAGGAGCACCTATCAGCGCAACCTTGTTTTCGGATAGGACAGGAGATGACTCGGCAAGGCGTTTGCGGGTTTCACGATCCCATTTTGGCATCTTTAATCCGGCAATATCGATAAGGATTCGTGATCTCTGTCCTGCTGGGAAAGACATGAACACTTGACTCATCTCCTGGAATTCTCTCGGAGCAATTTCACCCGATATACGCGCGTAAAGCGCGTCCTGTGCTTTATTATAGCGAATATCTCGCTTCATCTACCCTCCCCGATACACTTCACATGCCATCATAATGACCTCCTTAAAGTCAGTGTGTTGTGCTCTCACACACTTACAGGTCTCGAACGCCCATGGAGTACATACTTTGTATGTGCTCTCACACACTTTCCAGAGGTCTATTACGCCATCTTTAACATATCAAGCTTTCCCTTACACACTTTCCAGCCACTCACTCCGCCATCTTACACCTATCCATGCCCACGCGCCCTGTCACACTTTTCCGGGAGATGTATTATCATAGTCCAAACTGTGGTCTTGTCAAGCCTTGACAAATTACCTAAAAGCCCGACAAATACTTGGCGGACAGTTGACGGCTTGCGCCAATGCTGTAGGACAAACCTAGTCGTGTGCCAGAACAGGTCTGCCTGACCTGCAGACGTTGACGCGGAGGAGAAAATCAACCTCAAGGTCGACATCTACACACATAATATCGGTGAATAACGTATACAAAGAAATTGACTGGAAAGTGAAATTCAGCCTCACTACTCACCTTTCAACTTTAGTAACTTTTTCCTCTTTGGTTTTGGAAAATTTTCATTCGTTTATCTTTACGATAATAGCCAAAACGATCTTTGCGGTCATCCGAGTGACAGGCAAGTCACCCATGTGAGCCGCTTTCTTGAATTCCAGCTAAAATGCAGCATCCTGGATCATCGTCCGTATTTTCATATCAAGGCTTGCGTTAGGTATTTGAGAGAAATCGGCAAGCAAGTTGCTTCCTGGATTGGCTCGAAATTACTCTTTAAGCGTTTTCATAACCTGCTCGGTATCTTTTTAAAAGTCGCCTACTATCTGCAAAACTGCCGTATTCGCTTCAGCGTTGTAGTGTATACATTATTTTTCATTTCTCCACGTTTATTTATTAGATTGCATCGGACTATAGATGTCGAATTTCTTTAGATATAGTTCGTAGATTTGCATTTAACAATTTGATATTTGGGATTACAGATAAGTGGCGGAGCCACGTCAATCTCCTTTCAACCAGGCAAGTCCTGAATCTTACGACTCAAAAAAACGTGTCTCAGAATTACCCCTGAAGAACGTAAGAAATACCTTCGAGATCATCCGCAGGGCAGGATTTGACAAGACCATTGCCAATCTGGTTCCAGGCACGGTCCTAACTCCTTCGGCAAGAATCTTCCTGGTTTTACGATTCATTAAGGCTGAGTTGAGTGAGTTCTTCGCGTCGACAATTATCGGCATCCTTTTTTCACTAGGATATGAGTTGATAGTATCTGCAATCGCCTGATACTCATCCTCACTTACGTCCTCTACCAACTGTAGAAAAAGAATCTTATCCATCTCATCATATCTAAGCCGGTGGTTCATTCTTCTCCTTTCAGCCAGTCAAGTGCTTGCTCCTCGGTGTCAAAAATAGCTAATTCGGTCTCGTCTTTGGACTTCTTTACTACAATATTATTTATGACTTTAGCAATGATGTGCAGTGAAGGCGAAACATTGATATACGCCAGCTTTTTATACCCCACGGTAGTGCTGTATTTGACTATATATTTCCGCGATTCCCGCTTGAGAAGTCTACTCTCATCTGCCTTTGCAAGATCAACGATTGCAAGGCGACGAGGCAATGTATCTATAAGCCTTTTGACCTCGGTAAAGTACTCAGGGGCCTCGGCCAGTATTGCGTCGTTAATCAGCTTTTGACGCAAAACCTGATTATCATTATCTATCCAGACTTCATTTAACATCACTTCACCTCACATCTAAAGCCATGTATAGGTATCGGTATTGATCTTACCTGAAAACTCGATCTCTATCACCCGATTGTCCTGACTGTATGAAACCTCGTAGTTCAATTTCAACCTTCCTTCAGCCATTTGAGCGCTTCTTCTCCGGTTTTATGCATTGCCGTCCCCCAAGGTGGAAATCAAGATCTTTCCAATCACCCTTACTCCCGGGTTGGTGATAACGAGTGCCGTCTTCCTTCTCAATTCCTGTCAGCCAGAGCGGTATGTCAATAGTTGTGAAGAATCTACACTCTTGTTTATAAAGTGGATTGCCAAGGGTTTTCAGCACGCAGTACGCGTAGTCCCGCTTAACCGTAAAAGTCAAGTCCATCTCCTTTAACGCCATTAATCCGTATTCCAGTAAAGCCCTGGACCTACTCTCTCCACACTTTAGGGGAAGTTGATTGCAATCTTATACAAATCTGGATACTTGTCAAATAAATTGATAATTAATCTAAATAATAGTCAACTCGAAAAGTGATGACTATCTGCTGTGTAGTATTTATAATTTATGTTAAGATAAAAAATCACCTTATATAATGCCGCTCTTTTCCAAAACCCCTCTTAGGTAGACCTGGGATTTAGAACAGAAGAATCGACTATCCATCAAAACGGAGAGGAAGTACGAACTTTCTGACTCACCCGTTTCTCGTTCTTCTAACCACGCAAGGGCTTGTTCTATGGTCTTGAAAAAAATCGCTTCCTGTGGAGGCGTCGATCGATTCTTAGCATCCTCTTCCAGGAATCGACATGAAAACATCGGGTTTGAGACTGCCTGGATAGAACTGTGTGTCAGATCATCTAATGTGATTGAAGAAGGTAAGGCTGATTTGTGAAATCTTGCGCAGGCTTCACTCTCGGGAACATTCCTCAGTGAACCTGATATTTCCAGGGGGGTTTCCGACTGCTCACGGTCCGGGTAGGCCATCATTTAAGTACTGATTTCTTGACAGTCTCGGAGTGTTATATCGTCTCTAATCTGTGAATAGAACACCCTGCGCTTCTCGTCAAAGCAGATGAGACGCTTCATCTACGCACACCCACACACTACACATGCCAACATAATGACCTCCTTGGTGTCTGTGTGTTAAATCCTCACACACTTTCCAGAGGTCTAATACTCCCCGCTACATATCATATAACCCCTTAACACCTATCCGCAACCCTTTAAACCCTGACACACTTTCCGGGAACACAATAATAATAGTTCGTACTGCCTGCTTGTCAAGTATGACCATAACGAATCCTTAAAAGGAAGTACGGTTTAAACGGGCGCTTCCCAAGTGTCTATCAATGCGACTCTTACAATAATTTCAGCCAAGCCGTGGCTTCTTCCTCGGTTTCAAAAAAGGCAATGGCCTGTTTACGGTTCAGAAAGGGAGTGAACATGCGTGCAAGCATTCTGATGACTGGCGAGGCTCCAACTATAGCCACCCTGGGATAGTCCTCCTGATTCAGTCCCGAAGCAAGAGTTTCGCGCGTTTGTCTGTCCCAGTTAGGCATTTTCATTTCAGTGAGGTTAACCAGTGTGTAAAGCTTGTACTCACCAGGTATTGAATTAAGCTTGTGCACCAGTTCCTGAAGCTCCCCAATCTCTACTTTCCCGATAAAACTCAATCTCAGGATACGTGTTTTTTTATCATAGAAGACTTGATGCTTCACTTCCTGTTTCCTCATATTTCAACAAGTCAAGAGTCTCTCCCTAACTGTGAACCAACTCACATATCTCATAACTCTTCACCTTTATAGATTCTTTTTTTGCTTGTCCCATACGTAAGAGTTACCCACACATCTTTGGTCATTCTCCAGGGCGGTCAATCCTAACCTGAATTTTATATTAATAATAGAAATTCTTCAGGATGTGTCAAGTTAAAGTTCTCCTATTAAATTATCATCTATGATTCGGGATTGCGCAGAGTAGGGAAGTTTTTTGTCAGGAAACCATCGAGATGGGGACGATCTTCAGCCGTCGTAACTCGCATCTTTCGCTTTTTTCTTTCGACCGGCGGCCAGAAGGAAGGATCTTAATTTGATACCTTTGGCAGGTGTCAGACGACTCAGTGTATAAGAGCCCATTGCCGCCAGTGTAAATCTGACACTCCGGGCTTCGTGAAACCGCGCCCTTGCAAGCAAGGGCAGGCTCGCGAACCTGAACACCGCCGCCGAAAGAAAAAGCGCATGGTAGTTTATAAAGGTCTGTCCCATGAAGGTTATCTGGAAATTCTCGAGAACCTGAGCGGCAACTCCTCCTAGTGAGGCGGAAACGAATCCTCCGAGTCCTGTTACTGCGGTAAACAAGGCAAGATAACTTTCCTTAAATCTTTCATCGCTTGCCGATCCGATAACGATGTTAAACAGGGCCGCATTAACCCCGGTCCAGAATACGCCGGTCATAACCGCGTCGATCCAGATGGGAAGAAGGAATCCGGGCCTTGCAAACAGCCAGAGAAATGGCAGAGAGGCCACACCGAAGTAGCTTATGGTCAAAACAGGTTTGGCGTGCATCCGGTCAATAACCCTTCCCCAGATAAGCTGGAATCCTAGAGAGATAACACCTGCTATTAAACCGTAAAGAACAGCCTGGGAATATGGCATTCCGAGGTATCCGAGCATATGAACACCGTAAAAGGGTGACGCGATCCCGGAGGTTACGAACCAGAAGGCAAGAAAAATCAGAAGACGGCGATAAGATCTGTCCTTCAAGGGAACAGTGATGTTTTCGTGAAGTTTGTACGGCTGAGGAACGCGAGTAGGATGAGGTTGCACCGCCAGTAAGATTAAGGCTGCCGTTGAAGCTATTGACGCAGCCAGGAATATCCATCCGAACCCCTGAGCCTGCCTCCCCTGATCCTTGAACCAGTCCAACAACCAGGCGCCGCCGTAGGATACCGCCATGGATACCACGCCCACTAATGTGTTGCGAACACCGAAGTATCTTCCCCATCTTTCTCTTGGAACAAGATCGCTCATCCACGAGGTCCAAGCGTTGGAGGTAAGAACTATCATCGCATTGAAGACAAAGATGATGATCAAAAGTGAGGTAATATTCATCTTGCCCCCGAGAAGAAGAATGAATGCCGGAATAAAGAATATACTCCTGCCAACCGTCACGGTAGATAGTACCAAAGCCTTGCGCTTTCCAAAGGTAGAGATAAAATATGCGGAAATAAATCCCAGAGGGGTAAGCAGGGCAGGTATTGCCGACAACAAGCTGATCTGGAAGTGATCGGCGTTAAGGAAAAGTGCGAAGCCGCTTAAGAACACGCCTGCGGTAAGCTGGATGTGAACCATCGCGAACGACCCTTCCCAAACCGATATCCGCAATCCCATCCTGATCTCTGAGGCAGGTAATTTTAGCCGGTTGATCATCTGATTATATTCAGCTATCTGAACGACTCATGGAGGTTAACAGTGTCAGCCGTAGCTTCAGGTAAATTAATCTGGATCCGTTCTTCGATGGGTTACTCCTTAAGCCAGGCCCTTGCCTCCTCTGAAGAGCCAAAGAAACGTGAGGTTCCCGGTTTCCCTGTCACGACCAGAGCAACCTTTGCAAGCATCCTGGTGATAGGATTCGTTACAATGATCGCTACCTTCTTGTAAGAGATACTTTCCGCATATTCCTTAAATGCCTGACGTGTTTCCTTCGGAATCGGCTCCGAGGTAGCCTCGGACATGTCTATGAGGCAATAGTTAATCTCCTTTCCAGCGAATTCCTTGTCTGCAAGGCTCATGAGTTCGTGAACATCCTCAGCGGTCATCGTGCGGTAAGTTTTAAGGCAGACGGTTTGAGTGTCTTCCTCCAGCCAAACCTCATAGTTCTTACTCATTTTGACTCCTTTAACCAGATTGCAGCCTGGGCTCTGGTTTTGAAGAAACCTGTAACCTCCCTTTTACCCATCACAGATGCAATGAACTTGGCGGTCATTCGGGCCATGGGGTTGGTAACGACGAAGGCCATCAGGAAGTTTTGCTGTTCGGCTTTGCCTCTCTCCTCAAGTACCTTCCGAGCCTGGCGGCCTGGTACGACGTTCGTCCCCGTAAGATCGATTATCAGTCGGAAATGATCCTTTCCGGCAAAGATTTCGGCAAGCTCGTCAAAAGTCTCGTGCGCTTCATCGGAAGTGTATTCACCTTCGAGTTCAAGGACTGCAGCATCGATGTCTTCGTCGTAGTATACCTTGTGTTTCATAGACCCTCCTCAATCTCGGTGTTTTTTAAAGTCGGCATATTCCCGTCCAGCCAGCGTAGGGCATACTCCTCATTCTTGAAGAAATCCGTCTCCTCCTGTTTCCCCATTGCAGTTGAAAACGCCCTAGCAAACATTCTTCCCACATAAGAGGCTCCGATTACTGCAATGCGACTCCCAGGAATCCTTTCCGTTTTATTCGCCATCAATTTCCGGGTTCTCCTTGCCCATAAGGGCATCTTGAGTTCGGAAATATCCGCGAGGTAACGCATCTTTTTAGCCGGTGGTAACGAATTGATGAATTCAGCAAACTGCCCGTATTCCTCCTCACTTACCTCACCGGTGAATCTGACACGAACCAAATTTATCCGACGGTCATGACTAACCTCATAAGGCATTATTTCACCTCTGCTGCCTGCGGTTCACCCACAGATTGAAAGATTAATTTACCGGTCTCGTTAAACCGAAATCTATGTCTCATCCCGTACTCGGAACCTGAAGTATTACTCTTGTGACCCCTAGGGTTACGCTTGCGGCCCGGAGGGTTACGCTTGCGGCCCGGAGGGTTAACGTTCCCAGGCCTTACAGCCCGCCTCGTAATCGATCATTACGTCTTATCCTGAGTTTTATAGATAAAGGAGGAAAGTACCGACTACTTTCCATTGAAGTTAATCTTCATCCTCCCTCTTCAGCCACTTCAAAGCTTCCTCCTCGGTTGAGAAAAATTGAATCCTCAACTGCTTTCCCATGTGCCTCATCCCTTCAACCAGTTCCATCATAAGTTCCCGAATATCCCGCTCTCCTCCTACGAAGGCTACCCTCTCGTCGTAGTAGCGCAATTTGCCGGAACCCTCTATGAGCGCCTGCCTCGTCTTGTGATCGTAAAAGGGATGGGCGGCTTCGGAAAGGTCGACCATGACGTGCTTGTGATTACAGCTTGAGTATACATCCTCCATCATCCTCAGATATTCACCTACATCATCCTCGGTAAAACTCCCCACAAACTTCTCTCGCAGCACATCTTTTTCGCTATCGAACCAGACCTTGTGTTTCACATTGCCTCCCTAAAGGCAGGTTAAACATCACAATAATATAACCGACGAGACTGACTTGTCAAGCAGGATGAGTCTCAAATAAGTGTCGAATGGTTGAAAAAGTTGGTCTTAGGTCTCGGAACATATCATCAAGTGCTCCTCAGGCGGGGATTAGAATCTATACGCGTTAGTTCGGGGCTTGACATGCGGCATCTTCAGGTTAGACTTCAGTATTTAAAAATGTGAAAAGCGTGGAAAGAACAACGTTTACTCTTTAGAGATAGCAAGCGTCTAAACCAGGATGGAGCAAATGGACGATAAGCGTTATTTACCTGCCAGAGAACCGCCGCCTAAACTGAAGGCAGTCCCTTCCGGGGCGCAGAAGGCCGGGCCTCGGGAAAAAGGCAAGCGCGGGTTATTCGACATTATTACTAAAAGTGATATATATTTCTTCGGGCTGGCGATTCCCGGCTTCTTTTATGCATTTCTACTAGGTATAGGTCTTATCATTATATCTGCGGCCAAGAAGGACCTGCCCGAACCCGCTTCCCTTCAGACCTTTAAGCCTCCCCTGACCGCCAAGGTCTTTGACCGCAACGACAATCTTATTTTTGAATTCTATATCGAGCGCCGCGACCCTGTACCGCTTGACAGTATCCCATCTGATCTGGTACTTGCCTTCGTGACCGTTGAGGATAAGCGTTTCTACAAGCATTGGGGCGTGAGTCTGCCCGACGTTCTCCGGGCGCTGTTGCGCAACATCGCGGCCGGACGAATAGTGGAGGGAGCGAGTTCCATCCCCCAACAGCTTGCAAGAAACATGTTTCTGAGTTTCGAAACATCACTCATCAGAAAGATCAAGGAGGCGGTACTCGCGGTTCAACTTGAACAGATGTACTCTAAAGAAGAAATACTGGAAATGTATCTTAATCAGGTTAATTTTGGACACGGCGCTTACGGTGTCGAGGCGGCGGCCCAACGTTATTTCGACAAGCATCTCAATGAGCTTTCGACAGCCGAGCTGTGTTTCCTTGCAGCTCTACCCCGAGGCGGCCCTTACCACAGGCCGTACGACAATCCTGAGATGGTTCGAAAAAGACGCGATAAGTTCATCAACGCCCTCTATGAGATAAAAGAGATTACCGCAGAAGAAAGGGATGCTGCACTCGCCACAGATATAAAGCTTGCTCCACGAAGATTACCCCCCAACGAGGCACCCTACTTCGTAGAAGAAGTTAGACGTTACCTGGAACGAAAATACGGTTCGGGATTCATCTACCGGGAGGGTGTCTATATATACACTACACTCGATCTCGAGATGCAGCGCGCGGCAAACAAAGCCATGGAGGAACATCTCTTAGGTATCGAGTCGAGTAAAAATCTAAAGATAGTCAAGGCTGACTACGATACTGTCGTCTTTACCGACGAAAGCCCTGCTCCCAAATACCTACAGGGTGCTTTGGTAGCGATTGACGTACACACGGGTGAGGTTTTGGCTCTGGTGGGCGGCAGGGATTATGAACAGAGCTCGTTCGACCGTGCAGTACAGGCCAAGCGTCAGCCAGGTTCATCTTTTAAGCCCTTCGTTTACACGGCAGCCCTTGATAATGGCTTCACCCCCGGTGATATCGAGTTTGATGCACCGGTGCTGGTTCGTACCGGCGGCTACCTTTACGCTCCGGCTAACTGGGACCGCAAATTCTTCGGACCGATGACCCTGCGAGAGGGCTTAGCCCAGTCTCGAAACCTGGTCTCGGTTAGGCTGGCCCGCTACGTAGGTCCTGAAATGGTGGTGGAGTATGCCCATAGGATGGGAATCACCTCACCCTTGAAGCCGGTTCTATCCATAAGTCTCGGTGCTGTGGAAGTTAGTCCTCTCGAGATGGCGACCGCTTTCAGCACTTTAGCCAACGGAGGTTATCGAGTAGAGCCCACGTTCATCCGCTACATTGTTGGTCGCGACGGAGAAATGATAGAGGAATGGTATCCCCAACCGGGTGAGCAGGCGCTTTCCCCCCAGACCGCCTTTCTTGTAACGTCGATGATGCAGAGCGTGATCTCTTCAGGAACCGCAACGGTTATAAGAAGACGAGGATTCAACCGCGTTGCAGCGGGCAAAACCGGAACCACCGACGACTTTACGGACGGATGGTTCGTAGGCTTCACACCGGAGATTGCGTGTGCGGTTTGGGTGGGGTTCGACAAGAAACAAACCATTTACCCCGGGGCATCGGGCGGTTCGTGCGCCGCACCTGTATGGGCTGAGTTCATGAAAGAGGCAACCAAGGATATGCCTCAGTCCAACTTCAAGATGCCCGAAGGCATCATCTCTCGCAGGATTTGCACCTATACCGGACAACTCGCCACTTCTGACTGCCCTCAATCCAGGGAGGAATATTTCCTTGAAGGCACCGAACCTACAATGCCCTGTCAGCTTCACCGCTACCTGAAGCTTCGAGGCGGTTCAAGAGAAGATTTCTTCAAGCTCGACCGCAGAGGTTACGGTGCAGGACTAACGACCGTAATCGAAGCCGATACTACCTGGCAGTAAAGGAGTATCCTTTCGCTAAACAGGTTTCAGTCCAGAAGCATAGAATTTCTGCAACACTGCAGCCCTTCGATCTTCTTGATGCCTACGAAAAACTTTTTGCACGATGGGGATCACAGCACTGGTGGCCCGGAGATTCCCAAATAGAAATAGTTGCAGGAGCTCTCTTGACCCAGGCCACCAACTGGAATAACGCCGCCTCAGCCGTGGCCAACCTGAAACAAACCGGTCTACTGGAAGACTCCCGGGATTCGTTCAGGGCTTTGCTTGAACTCGGGCAAGCCGAGCTTGAGGAGCGGATTCGGTCTTCCGGTTACTTTCGCCAGAAAGCGGCGAGACTGAGAAGACTGATAGAATTTCTCGACAAAAACCTAGGACCGCCCCCGTGGAGGATAAGCCCCGAAGAAACATCCACATGGCGAACAAGGCTTCTGGGGATCAAGGGATTAGGACCGGAGACCGTAGACTCGATCCTGCTTTACGGGTTCGGGTTGCCCTGCTTCGTTGTAGATGCCTACACCCGACGCATACTTACAAGGCACGAGATGATCGAGGCCAACGCACTATACGACGATATCCGTTTGATGTTCGAGAAAGCATTTCCTGAAAGGAGTGATGTATACAATGAGTACCATGCCCTCATCGTACGTCTGGGCAAGGAGCATTGCCGCAGTGATCCTTGCTGTACTAACTGCCCTCTCCTCAGTTAAAGCTGAGGAGTATATACGGGGGATATACCTTTCTCCCTCCAGCACTCGCCAGGAGTGGCTGCTCAAAAGCATAGAAGAGGCTGCGGATAGAGGTGATCTCAACGCTGTAGTGGTGGACATGAAGGACGACTGGGGGATATTACGCTACCCTTCCCAGAACCCGGTTGCCAAAAGGCACGGTGCTGTGAAGCCGAACTTCGATGTGGAATCGCTTCTGAATCGTATGCACGCTCACGGGGTAAGAGTCATCGCCCGACTGGTTTGTTTCAAGGACGAGATGGTTACGGATGAGGAAAACTGGGCTGTGTATAGATCCGGAGGAGGAATCTGGGCCGATGAAGGTGAAGCTCACTGGCTCAATGCATTCAACGAAGACACCTGGTACTATTTGGCCTCGATCGGCCGTGAACTCATAGACTTCGGCTTCGATGAGATTCAACTGGATTACGTGCGCTTTCCTACCGACGGAGACGTTTGGAACTGCGTATTCTACGGTATTAAGAGAAGAAAGAAGGAAGATGCCATCGAGGGGTTCTGTAAAGTGATGCGCGACAGCGTAAAGGCTCCGTTGGCAGTGGACGTTTTCGGGTATGCGGCATGGCGCACATTGAAGCTTGAGGGACAGGAGTTAAAAAGGATAGCGCCAAACGTGGATTACATCTGCCCCATGCTCTATCCATCTCACTTTTCTCCGCAGTTTCTTAAAGGATGGAAGAACCGGGAGTTCTGGGTCTACTCACAGAGTGTGAGAAGTGCATACAAGCTTATGGGTGAGACTGACGCTCGAGTCGTAACCTACGTGCAGGGCTTTTCCTGGAGAGCCCCGGGTTATGGTCCGGACTACATCTTTAACCAGATGGTGGCTTCCCTAAATGCAGGCGCTTCGGGTTTCTTTATATGGAACGCATCCGGAAACTATCTGCCGGCCCTTACCGCACTCAGTTGGGGCGGAAGTTTACTCCGAGAGAAAGACGTTCTGAGGAACCCAGGTATCCATACGAAAAGTATACCGCCTCAAGAAGTATGTGAATTACCTCCGTTGCCTCGTACTCGTACCCGATGCCTAGGCTCCATCCTCCCCATTCGCCTAGGTGGTAACCGGAACGGTAACCGCCGTGGAGAATAAACCCTGAAGAACCACCCAGCTCTTCTACATTACCAAATCCTAACTTGGCCTCCGCACCTATCGACAGACTGGGAGGGGCGTCAATGGGCCAGATGAGATCCGATGCAAACAACAGATGACTCCGACCTGAGGGGAAGTGAAGTGCCAGCCCCCCCCTTACGGTTGTCGGGGCCAGCTCGATATCGGTTATGAATCGGCGAGGGGTACCCAGATGTTGGAGAAGAAGACCGAAATATACGTATTTAGTCGGGGCAACCTTTAGACCGAAATCACCCAACAACGAGTGAGCCGCGTAGTTCTGGATCCTGGAACGCACGAACTTGCCGGTGACTCCTAACGAAAGGTAACGCTTCACCTGCCAGCCAAACCCGACCGCTCCGACAACATCGTAGATATTGAACGATCCTTCGTCATTCCCTTCCTCATCCCGCGCTACATCGTTAGCCGTCAGATAGGCTCCGGCTAAGCCCAGACCAGCCCGGCCCTTGCGTTCAACCGGGAATACTGCAGCCCCGCTGATATAAGTTACGTCGTCAAACAGGGTCATTATCATACCCGAAGCATCCAATTGCAATCCCATCATTCCTATACCTGCAGGATTGTAGAACATGGCGTTTGCATCGTCTGATACCGCGGTATACGCCTCGCCCATAGCAACAGGTCGGGTCCCAACACCGAGCTTCAGAAAAGGCATTCCAACGGTCACAGCCTGGGTGGGCAAAAGCAG